>CAUGTZ010000020.1 GCA_959602645.1 uncultured Collinsella sp.
CCTGCAGCTTGACCGGCTTGCCGCAGAGGGCGTCTCCCGAGACTTCGAGCGACTCGACGGAGTAGCGCTCGCCGACCGTGACCTTGCGGGTCAGGTGCCTCTCGGCGGAGCCGTCGATCACGTCGAGGTAGACGGTGTACACGCCCGGCTCGGTCGGGGTCCACTCGCAGGAGGAGGAAGCGGAGGGCTGCTGGGCGACGCCCCACTTGGCCCAGCCGCCCTTCTCCCAGACGAACTTGTACTTGAGGCCGGAGGCGTCGCCGGACACCTTGGCCTGCAGCTTGACCGGCTTGCCGCAGAGGGCGTCTCCCGAGACTTCGAGCGACTCAAGAGACCAATTAACAACTTTGTATTTAGAAGTGCTAGTCACATACCCATTGGAGTCAATGACATCAACATAGATCTCATATTCACCAGCCTGGGGCAGGGTCCAAGAAATCGACGGCGAAGTTAAGTCTTGACCGATTACACCCCAATTGG
The DNA here is from genome assembly GCA_959602645.1 of uncultured Collinsella sp. Taxonomy (GTDB): domain Bacteria; phylum Actinomycetota; class Coriobacteriia; order Coriobacteriales; family Coriobacteriaceae; genus Collinsella. Next base: position 481 of record CAUGTZ010000020.1, read on the forward strand.
AATCACTCCAATCAGACCCAGCCCTATGCCAAACAAACTTATATCTAAGGCCATCAGTCTTGCCGCTAACATTTACACCGATTTTTACCGTTGACCCCGCATGTCCCAGTTCTTCCGAGAAGGAAATTCCATTGACGGAGTAGGGATGCGGGAACTGCGCGATGATTGCGGCAGCGTCAGCCTCGCCAAGACGGCGGCAACCATCGTCCGAGAAATAGTTGACCACATCACCGTAATTCGAGATAAAGCCATGTTCGATAAGAATACCTGGAATTCCCTGCTCGCGAGCGCAGCGGATAACGGCGAACTCGTCGCCTACCTCCATTTGAAATACGCCGCGGTACGTTAGTCCCATAGCAGCAAGGTTGTTCATGACCTTGTTGGCAAGCTCAACAGAGACCTGCGTGTAGTCGGTGCCATTTGCGGTAGGAGCATAAACTTCTGCGCCGTGAGCTCCAGAAGACCCAGAGTTGATGTGAAAGCTAACAAAGGCCTGCGCGCCCTGATCAATGCAGCGCTGTACGCGATAAAGATAATCATTGCTGGGATAGTAGCCAGACTGCTCGCGCGCAAGAACGATCTTAAAGCCGTAAGCTTCAAGTTTATTTTTGCAGGCTGTCATGATCTTCCAGGTAAGGTCGGCTTCACTCTTGCCATTACCCTGAGCGCCAGAATCCACCCCGCCATGTCCGGCGTCAAGTGCAATAACCCCCACATTACGCGCGGAGCGCTCAGCGTAGGTAGATACTCCATCAGGCGAATCAGCGCATTCCAACGCCTGCTGGATTGATTGAGCCTCAACGGCATTGCCATCACCGTCTGCATAGTAAACAGAAGTGCCCTCGGAGCTCACGGAGCTATCAACGACCGTAAACGAATAATCCCTGTCGGAAAGATCCAACTCATGCTCAGAGTCATCGGCTCGCAAAACATAGGTTATCGAAGTCAGAAAGTAAGTATTGGATTTCAACGTCGAGCCAAATACAAAGGCAGCAGAATTGTCAGCCGTTCCAGATGCTTCAATAGTCCCCTGAATCCCATTGGCACTTACATAGTTGAGAGTTGCGGAGGAAAGGCTATCGTCGTCATCGGGAGTAGCAAAGGCAACGACCTGATCAGTCCCGCTGGGAAGGCTCGGGGAGGCAAGATATACATATTGGAAAGAAGAATCGACCGGTTCAGCCTGCTGATAGTTCTCAGATACATCAACGCCAAAATCCTCATCAGCCGATTCGTCAACGTTCGTTGCCGACGATGAGTCATCTGCAGCGCCAACATCGACAGAGCCCGCATCACGCGAGGCCACGCCATCATTGTCTGCAGTCGCAGCGTCCACGGCAGCGTCCTCAGACGGGACGTTGCTCACAGCGTAGGCGGCAGTCACAGGGCCCATAAAGGATGAAATGGTCAAAAGACCAGCAAGAGAAAAAGCTGTTGAGGCACGCAATGCCTTTTTCATATCGAATCCCCCGTCACAAATGATGTTACTAAGAGAAGATTATCTTACAATCCCTTCTGCATCGGAAGTCCAGTTATTCGAAGCGCGGGAATTGTTATAAAGGCAGACGGAAATCTGCTCTTATAAAAAGCAGGTTACGTTCTCAGCAAACTTTTGTTTTTCAGTCCTTCTATAGACACAGTGTTAGCTCTAGTTTTTGAAGCAATTAGCGGCGCCCCAAACAGCACAAGCGCCAGTGACACGAAAATCCACTGAAGCACGCAATTCGTTTAAGCACGTGGCGGACGACGAAAGCGTGTACGCAGCCGCGAAATACAGCAAAATGCCCCAATGTTTCGCTTGTATCAGAGGCGTCTGGGGCTTCATCGAAAGAGTGGCCTGGCTAACGCATTCAAGAAAAGTAGAGCGTGGTCTTCATGAATCAAACGCCAGTAAGCAACGCTCGCGCGCGTCTTTGAATCTTCTAATGGGCAAGAAGAGAGGGATCTAGGAGAGACCTAATAGTTCTTGGAATCTGGGAATCATCGAACTCACCATCTTTAAACAAGAGAATCATATAGCTTCTTATCGTTCTGTCTCGAAAAGATATGAGTGACCAGATGCACATCGTGGGCCTTTGAAAAACAATCTTCGTCCCTTAAAGATTCAGCAACATAACAACCGCCCCAATCAAAAAAGCCGAGATAGCCCCGGCTGATAATCAAAGAGGCGGTTGGATTGGCAACACCTATTTGGACGATTCCGGGAGGGACAGCCCCGCCTTCCGGAACTCGACCGGCGACATGTAGCCCAGCGTCGAGTGGATCCTGAAGTTGTTGCACCGGTGCACGTAGTCCGAGAGCTTGGCCCGGAGCTCGCGCGTCGTGCCGAACGTCTCGCGGTGGACGAGCCCGGCCCTCGGTATCCTGTTGGTCGACTCGTCGACGGCGTTGTCGTAGGGGCAGCCCTTGGCCGACAGCGACCTCTCAATGCCGAAGGCCTCGAGCATCGGGTCGATCTCGGCGTTGTCGAACTCGCTGCCGCGGTCCGTGTGGAAAACCTCGATGTCCGGGATCGGGATGGAGGGCGTCGCGAACGCCGACTTGACCAGCCGGGCGTCCTTCCCGGGCCCGGAGGATTGACCGGCGATCTCCCTGTTGCAGGGGTCGACGAGCAGGCAGGCGTAGTTCCACGAGGCCCCGACGCGCACGTAGGTCAGGTCGCTGCATATATGGGTGCGCGGCGCCCTGCCGCCGAAGCCGCGCGCGACGACGTTGGGCACGTCGGCCTCGTTGACCGCCCCGGGGTGCACCTTGAACCTCTTCCTGCCGTATGCGCTGACCAGGCCGTTCCCCCTCATGATGTGGAAGGCCCGGCGACGGCTGACGGCGGCGGGTGGCGGCGACGCCAACCCATCGAGCGACGCGTTCATCTAGCGCGAGCCGTACCGGCCCTTGCTGGCGCAGTAGAGGGTCGTGCCCCGAGGCACGTCGGACAGGAAGCACCTCATGAAGCGGGCCTCGAAGCGCCTGTCGGATCGAGCCACACGCGCCGCACGGCGTCGTGGACCTCGGACCAGTCGTCCTCAGGGCAGCCGTTCGATGCCCAGCTCCAGTAGCCCGACCTTCTCACCCCCCCCCCAGCACCCCGGCCATCATGGTCAGCGCGAAGCTACCTTTCTCCGGCAACACGAGCCCGCACTTGGCTAGAGTGCTTCTCTTTGGCGAAGAAGGCAGCGGCTTTTTTAGGAACGCATTCTCCATCTTGAGCTCGCATATTCGCTTCTTGGCCTCGCGCAGCTCGCGGTCCTCGGCTCTCGGGTCGGGCTCGCCGGAGAGCTCGCGCCGGCGCTTGAGCGCCCAGTCGTTAACCGTCTTGGCGTTGAGCCCGAGCTCGTCGCAGGCCTGGGCTATGGGCACCCTGTCGAGATGACGTAGTCGGCGGTCTCCCGCCTGATCCCGTCGGTGTACTTCTTCTGATTGGCGACCATTCGGCAATCCTTTCGTTTATCAGCCCACATGCAGTCTAAGGCACCGCGGTGTCGCGGTCCTTCCAGCCTGCGTGTCAGAAAAAAAACGATACAGGTCAAACGAGCTACTCAGGTAGGGCTTCGAACGGGCCGGCAGCTGGCCGCCCGCCGGCCGCGGCGCTGACATACCCGTGTGCGAAGGGCCGGGGCGCGGGCATACCGATGACGTGAGGGTCACTACAGGCCGGGTGACGGCACTCGGCGCGGACTACCGAGGCCCGCAGCGCTCGGGTGCGCCAACGCCACGTGCGGCGGGCGACCTAAATATTATTCTGGAACACTCAAGCGCTCTCTCAAGATTGGGTCGAAGTCTTTCAGGCGTTCGGACTTGATGACGATGCCCAAGTTCAACATGTCTTGAACGTTTACGTGAGCAATCGTAGATACGGTGATATCACCGAGAACGTTTCTAATGGGAACAGCGCGTAGAATGCCCAACAGATAGAGTCTGCTTCCCACGACGACCGCGCCATTCTCGAGATAGGTTCCCTCGTTGTACAGGAAGACAGGGGAACCGCTTGAACCCGGGTAGCAAGCCATGTCCACTAAGAATTCCTTCTCGCCCCGATAATCGTATCTGTAGGGAGTCGCCGTGGTTCCCCTGCGCACGATTGGCAAGTTGTTGGCCTCGTCCCAGATGCCGTTGGGGTACCCGATCATGGTCACTTCTTCCATGCAGCCCATGTCTTTAATCAGCGTCTTCGTCGGAAGCAGCTCCAGACTGAGCGGTATAGTGAGCAGATGCTTACCCGCCTGGATAAAACCGTTGAGAGCAGGGCCAATAGGCAGTACACACAAGTCCACGTTCTCGTCTGGATGCGAAATCCAATCGCTGTCCGAGCCACGCATGGTCAGCCGCTCGTTTATATTGAGCAAGTTGCCGTTCTCGTCGGCTCGCGAGAAGATGACCCGGTATTCATATCCGCCCTTGACCACATGTTTGTTGGTCACGACGGCAGGAACAAATGTCTTGCCGTCATCGCAGAATTTGAAAAAGAAACCAGTTCCAACCGAGCACTCTCCTGAGGGAAGCGATGCTTCAATTCGTATCGTCGTATGAAGAAGCTGCTCAGAAAGCTGCATAGATACCCTTCCTGTTTGTATAAAGGCTCTTCGATTGTACCCGATGACGATAATCCATAATCAATAAACAGTACCGTCTCGGGGACATCTTCGCGCAGGATCACGCAGAGAGCGTAGCCACGGACGCCGAGCATGGCGGCCATGGTGTCGCAGCGCGGAGTCGGCCCGCGCGAGATCAAGTTGTTGATGTAGTTGGGGACCTTGCCCAGGGCCGGCCCGATGTGGGTTATGGGAACCCAGACGGTCGCGACCGTCTGTATGAGGGCATCGCTGGCGTGCACGGATGAATCCTATCGAGTCCGCTTACAGGGACATGATACACGGCGACGGAATAGTTAGGCGATCGCAGAAGATTCCCGTCCCTCGAACGTTACGCAGTTGCAGAGCGCGGGTACAAGGGTCGCAACGACGATGACCCCGACGCGACGGAAGACGACATGAGTAAGTGGATCGAGCCGTCAGCGGACACCAAGTACGTCTGCAACGACGGCGTGGTGATGACGTGGGTGAGTATCTGGGGCAAGGAGCGAATGTTCCAGTTCCCGGGCGCGTTCGAGCAGAGGTTTTTGAGTTTATAGGGAGCACACCATGTCTGACAACGCGATGAATATACCGGATGACGCACCCTCCGATGTGCAGGAGGAATCCCCCACATCCCTTTTTATCTTGCAGAGGGGTGCAACAAGGCGTGAGGTAAACGCCTCGGAAGCCCGACATTTTGTCCAAGGCATTCTTTCCAGGTCGATCAACCTGGCCACGCTTATCGGCTCAGGCGCATCTACTCCGGCTATTCCCCTGATGGGTGAAACCTTCAGGAACATGCGAGCGGACCTCAAGCTCAAAGATCCCGAGCTATCTACCCTTCTGGAAAGTCGAATAACCAAAATTGCACGTCGAGATAACGAAGACCCTGCGAAGTACTCGAACATCGAGAACCTCCTTTCGTGGCTGAGTCAGCGCATCGAGGGCTCTCTAGATAGCGCCGATGAAGACAAGAGGGTTTCCGATGCAGTTCGCAAGGCCTTTCTCGAGTCCGTCGATATAAAATACAACACAGAACACTCAGACGTCCTCGATAGCTACCGCAGATTCGTTCAGGGACTTGGTATATCCCGCCAGATTCTTGCGCGCGGAGGGCAGGCTGCCTTCGATGTTGTCAACCTCTTCACCACGAACTACGACCTATTCCATGAGATGGCCCTTGAATCGAGCGACTACGCCTATGTCGACGGGTTCTCGAACGCGCTGATGCCCACATTCAGCCCGCGGGAATACCATCGCAGGCCGATTGACCTCGATGAGAGGTTCAGAGACCACTACGAACCGGTGAACCCCTTCTTCCGCCTTTACAAGATGCACGGCTCCATCAACTGGAGGGTCTATGACGGTAACGTCGTAAGGGCCCCAAAGTTTCCCGACATCGCCGACGAATACCAAGGCGACAAACAGCTTATTGCCCCGATGACTTCCAAATATGCCCTAACGCAAGGCACTCCTTATAGCGATATGTTTCGCGAGTTCGTAAACATCCTCGCCGTTCCCAACACCGTTCTTCTGACGTGCGGATTCAGCTTTGCAGACTCGCATATATCGAACCTAATCAGGCAGGCTCTTGCGAGGCCTGACTTCACTCTTCTCGCCTTCGTCGGCAACCCAGCAGAGACCGATATTGGTTCCCCCACACGGGATTTCTACGACAGAGCAGGTGGCGCGAACGCCTATTTCGTATATCCAAGCGAAAGGGATCCGAAGCCCAAGCGTCCGCTGTATTTCTCGGAATTCGCTGACTTTATCGGGCCTGAAATCACCTTCGGAGACGATGCTGCATCTGGATCTCTGGGGCTTGGTGACGGGAATGAATAACGGAGTCCCCAAGCCGGGTTGGCTGATAGGCACTATTTGCTACATGGACCAAGAGAAGATAAGGCTCCGCGCGTCGCGTTCCGACTTTTCCGATCGTATGCTCAATGGCGAGCCCAGGCATTTGAACGGGCTCAACCAGTACCTCTTCGCCTACCTCTCCATATCTACCAAGGTTATCTTCCGCGTGGTTTCCGCAGAAGAGGCCGAGAGACCGTATTCCGACCAGCCGTCGTCGAGGTTTAGTACGAGCTACATCTTCACAGCCACCCCCATTGGGGAGATTGAGAAGTCTACCTACGTTCCCGGCGTAGTAGACCTCCCTATGGTCGGTTCCAATGTCTACGCTTGCGATGAATCAATCCTCAAGAAGGTCTTTTGCGTACGGGAAGGAGTCGAGATTGGGTCTCTCGCTGGATACGATTCGGTAAGACCCACTTTTGATATCGATTCTCTGTTCTCTGGTCATCTCGCTATTCTCGGTAATACCGGCTCGGGAAAGTCCTCAACCGCGCGGCTCCTGCTTGATAGAGTAGCGTCGCTCTTAGATGCCGAGAACGCGTTCGATGCAGAGCCCCGATTCATCGTCTTCGACCTGCACGGTGATTATGACTTTCTCACGCGCGGCGGTTACGGCTGCACGAGACGAATCGATGCCGATGAGTACCACCTCGCGCCTGGAGAGTTGTCGATGGATGACTGGTCAGCTATTCTCGACCCCTCGCGACGCATCCAGAAACCTCTGCTTGAGAGGGCCGTGAGATACTCCCACCTCAACGAGGAGGGCAAGAAGAAGCTATTTGCAGCCTTCGCATATACCGCAATTCGGGACACGAGCATCGATAGCCACGCAGCGAGGAAGTTTCAGGTCTCAAAGTATTACCAGCCGATCGAGAAAGACCTTGACGCGATTCGCGAACAACGATCTGAGCCCCACTCTCGTGCTCGGACTGCTCACAATTTGCTAGCGTCCTTCAATTTGGATTACGGAAACATATCGAAAGATGTCGTCGAAGGGCTTGAGTCCCTTTTGAAGGAGTTCATCGAGGATGAATACATGTCCAACGGCCTTCCCAATGTCGAGCGCATCTTGTGCAGCTACGAGAAACCCGAAAGGGAGGTCTCAATCTCTGACGTCGTCGATGCGCTTGACTTCGTGTTCGATGAAGAAGAAGTGCGGGGCAACCGTCAGATAAGGTCGTATTCAGAGGGGCTGGTTACTCAGCTTAGAAACCTTAGGGAAAGGTATTCGCATGACCTCTTCTCACTTGAGCGGGGCGAGTCAATTGCAGCCCTCTTAAACAAGTGGCGTGGCATTCTTGTGCTAGACGTCTCTCAGATAATCGACGAGTCGGGACTGAAGTTGTTCTCCCACTACGTTGCGCGTACACTCTTTCAGGCTAGTCTAGATGCGGGAAGAGGTTCCTCAACACCCGTCTATCTCATTTTTGACGAGGCGCATCGCTATATCAGGGATGCAGACCTGACAGACGACTCAGTGTTCAATCGAATTGCACGGGAGGGCCGCAAGTTTGGTATTTACCTTACCGTCATCAGCCAAATCCCCAGCGAGCTTTCCCGCGTCGTACTCTCTCAGACGGGAGCCTTCATAATCCACCGCATCCAGAACTCTTACGACCTCGATTACGTTCGCCGCAATGTCCCTTCCATATCAAATGGCCAGGTCATGCGCCTTCCCGCATTCGCCCCGGGAACCGCGACCGCGCTGGGAAGCTCCATTACGGTGCCCCTTGAACTACAGATAGACGATGACTTTGCCGACGAGACGCCAACGATCCGGATGATGAAGAGCAATCGGATTCGATAAAGCTATTTGTGGCCGGCCCGGAGAATGCCCGCAACGGAGACGTTGTGGGCATTTCCTTTTGCCCGCTCGGGGCACGGGAGTCATACGTGGGTGAGTAGGATGGTAAGCCGCAGGGCAGCAAGGGCAGCCGGAGGAGCCGCAGGAGCAGGCGCCGCAGGTAGAGGCGGTGTCGAACTACTGCGAGCTTCTCAACCGGCGGGACGCGCGCTACGCCTAGCAACAAGCCAGAACAAGCACAGTAATTTTCAGCGCACCATACACGCACTCGCTGCTAAGGTTCGGCCCCAGCCACGGATCACCCGTCAAGAAGAACTCCAGCCAGTGCTGCATAAACAGTGCCTGCTCGCGCTTCCAACGGCGCAGCTTTTCCTCGCTGGCCTCTTCCCTGCTGCGCGAAGTGAACTCGTAGTGGTGCAGCTCAGCATAAGGTGTAAAGATGGTGCGGTAGCCCCCATACGCGCAGGCAAAAATCCGCATCGCTAAAACCGACGGCAAACTTCTCGTCGCAGCCTTCAACCCGTTCATAAACGTCGCGACGGACCATCTGGCAGGCGCCCGTAACGGCGCTGAAGTTGCCCGGGTGCACGGCACGGGCAAGATATCCCTCGCGCTTTGCCGAAAAGTCCCAGTTGGCATGGGCAAGGGCGCCGCGCACGCCGACCACAATGCCAGCTAGCTGAACCAGATGGCCAGCAAAGTAGAGCTTGGCACCCACTAAAGCCCATTACTTGCTCAGGATGACCAGGAAGGTCAAGAGAAGTAGGAGAAGGATAATCCTATCCATCTGACTACCCCCTGCCTTGTAGAACCGCGGCCCGGAATACAGCTGGCTTCGGAGAACAAGGCAGAGGACGACACACCGCCGCGTCCAGCTAAAATTTAAACAGAAATACGTACGCATGTTCGCGTTTCGTGGTACACTGTATCTACCAGAATAAGACAGAGTGAAAGTCGCTTCGGAGGCCCCCAATGGTACGAAGCGCCGGCGCCGCGGATCCCCGCTGCCCCGACCCTGGCTTAGCCGGCGCACGCGACGCCGACTGACCGGCGGGATGCCGGTTGAAGCTACGCAATACCGGCATGTTGAAACCACTCGTCCTCCGGCGTGCGGATCATAGCATGTCGACTAAACCGAAGGGGCATACATCATGGACAATTCCAACGCAAGCCAGCAGATCGCTTTGTACGAGGACCCCGACCACGCAGTCCACCTTGACGTGCGCGTCGACGGCGATACGGTCTGGCTAACCCAGCAGCAGATGGCGACGTTGTTCGGGCGCGGAGTGCCGACTATCTCCAAGCACATTCATTCCGCAGCAAAGGAAGAGCTTGCCGGAATTCGAACTATTTCATTTTTTGAAATAGTTCGCTTAGAGGGAACAAGAACGGTCAAACGTCAGGTCGAGCACTACAACCTCGACATGATCATCTCGGTTGGCTACCGCGTGAAGTCTCAGCAGGGCGTGTACTTCCGCCGGTGGGCAAATGGCGTGCTCAAGCAGCATCTACTCCAGGGATACTCCATCAACCAAAAGAGACTCGAGGCGCTCGGAACGGTCTTCAAGGTCCTCGAGAGGTCGAGTACTCCGGAACTCTCCGGTGCGGCAGAAATTCTACAGAAGTACCTTCCGAGCCTGACTCTGCTCGATGAATACGACACGGGAAGGATGAAGGCGCCCCAGGGCAACGAGCCCAACTGGGAGCTCGGTTACACCGAAGCCCTCGAAGTCGTCCGCAGCCTACCGTTCTACTCGTCGTCCGCCCTGTTCGGACGAGAGCGGGACAACCAGTTCGCCGGAATCATCAGCGCCCTCTATCAGGGCTTTGGCGACCAAGACCTATATCCCTCCGTTCAAGCAAAGGCCGCCAACCTTCTCTACCTCGTAGTGAAGGACCATCCATTCTTGGATGGCAACAAGCGCTCTGCAGCGGCGCTCTTCATTCACTTCCTCGACAAGAACGGGATACTGCGCAACGGCGAAAGACTCCGCGTGGAGGGCAACGCGCTCGCGGCCATGACGCTCATGATTGCCCTCTCTGACCCAAGCGAGAAGGACTCCATGGTTACGCTGGTGGAGAATTTCATCGCGTAGCGCCTTCGCCCGAGCACCAGAATCGACGTTCCTTCATATAGCAGATGCAAACGAGGAAAGGGCCATCAAAGTAAGGCACCGTCATGGCGAGGGAGGTGCCGCAATGAGTCGTTCCATGAAAAGCCATATAAGCCTACAATTGTCATCAGATGTAGGCTTATATGGCTTTCGAAGGGAGGTCGGCATGGTGATCACCTACCGGGAGGCGCTGGCTGAACTCGGGAGCAGGTACCGCGTTCGCAAGGCGGTGTCGGAAGGGACGCTCCACCCCGTCGGCCGAGGGATGTACTCGACCAACCGGGACGAGGACGCCCTCGCCGTGATCGCGAAGCGCTACCCCGGGGGCATCCTGACCGGGCAGACCGCGCTCTACGCCCACGGGCTCGTGACCGCGCCCCCCGACCGGATCGACCTGGCCACGAAGCGCGGTGGGACCAAGATACGCGACGCCGCCGTGCGCCAGCACTTCATCCCGGAGGGATGGCTGGGCGTCGGGAGGTCGACCGTCTCGGTGGACGGGACCGAGCTTGCCGCTTACGACCCCGAGCGCATGCTCCTCGAGCTCATGCGCTCGCGCAACAAGCTGCCCTACGACCTCTACCGGGAGGCCGTCGCCTCGTTCCGCAGGCGGTCGGAGCGGCTGGACATATACAGGCTGCAGGACTACGCGGAGGCAATCCCGCACGGCGAGGCACACCTCGAGCGCGCCATGGAGGAGGTATTCTGATGGACCTGAACGAGATGAGGGCGCGCTACGAGCGCGAGGAGGGCTACTCCTGCCTCAACGCGACCGCGCGCGTCTGCCAGGACGTGATCCTCTCAAAGCTGGCGGCATCCGGCATGCGCGACCGAGTGACGGTCAAGGGAGGGGTCCTGATGTGCGCGCTGTCGGGGAGCGGGCGCCGCGCAACCCAGGACATAGACCTCGACTTCGTGCGGTACCCGATGACCGACGCCTCCATTCGCTCCTTTGTGTCCGCCCTCTCGAACCTCGGCGACGGCGTAACCGTCCGCATCGCCGGCGAGATAGAGGAGCTGTCGCAGCAGGACTACAAGGGCAGGCGCGTCAACCTCAAGGTCAGCGACGGGCGCAGCACGTTCGACACGAAGCTCGACCTGGGGGTCCACGCGAGCGCTGCGATGGAGCAGGACGAGCTGTGGTTCGACGTGGCACACCGGCAGGAGGGCGTCTGCCTGCTTGCGAACTCGAAAGAGCAGGTGTTCGCCGAGAAGCTCAAGTCCCTGCTGCGCCACGGCATCCGAACGGCCCCGGAAACTCGTTTCATGGAGCGTTTCATGGAAAATCCCCCCAATCTAGCAACGGTTCAGAGTCTACTAGATTGGGGGGACGCGAGCCAAGTCGACAAGGGCAGTTAACCGGCGGCTATTCATGCCTCGATTTAGAACCGCTCGAGAATCTCCGCGGCGTTCTCTCGCAGATAGATATCTAGGTCCGGCACGGCAAACTGCACGTAGCCCCTCTGCGGAGCTTGAATAACCTCTCTTTGAAGCAGCTTAGCCCTAATAGAGCTGACCTCATTGGTCTTTTTACCCATGCGTTTAGCAATCTCAGATGATTTGGACTGCTGCTTATCCTCGCACATGGCCAAAAGGTATTTGATATCGTTGAGTCCAAGTCCAGAAATCGCGGGCTCGTGAACAACATCGTGAAAACGAGCCTCTGCCAGCGCAATGCCTTCGGTGACGTCGTCCTCGCTCACAATGGCACTTTTGGCACGATGCAAGTTGGCGCGTTGCCAAATGGAGTAACCGACCAGTTGCACCAGATAGGCATAGCCCTTAGTGGCCTTAGCGGCTCTCGACAGAAGATCGTCCTCTATGGTCAAACCAGTCGCGACAAAGCTATCGCCCATAGAGAGCGCTACCTCCACCTGGTTGATAGGCGCCAGATCTTCGGAGAGGGCACGACGCAAGAACGTAAGCGCCTTGCCGTTAATAAGATCCATAACGCCGGCGGGTAAGCCGGCAAAGACAAGTGCGGTATCTACTTATATCGAATAATATCGAGCTGTATAAGCTTGTATAAACTTATCGCGGAAGTATCGAGCTTTCGTAATATGACTTAGTTAGTAGTCCACCATTGCTTTCTTCCAAGCTCATAGCGAAAGAAAGTTCAGGACTTCCTAAACCCATTGCCTTAGACCGAGAAATACTCACTCTCGGCAGATAGGTTTGGCCCCAACCACGGATCGCCATCGAGGAAGAACTCCGGCCAGCGCTGCATGAACAGTGCCTGCTCTCGCTTCCAGCGGCGCAGCTTTTCCTCGTTGGCCTCTTCCCTGCCGCGCGAGGTAAACTCGTAGTGGTACAGCTCGGCATAGGGCGTAAAGATGGTACGGTAGCCCGCCTCCCGCACACGGAGGCAAAAGTCCGCGTCGTTAAAGCCGACGGCGAACTCCTCGTTGTAGCCTCCGACCTGCTCAAACACGTCGCGACGAACCATCTGGCAGGCGCCCGTTACGGCGCTAAAGTTGCCGGGACGTACAGCACGGGCAAGGTATCCCTCGCGCTTTGCCGAGAAGTCCTGGTTGGCATGGGCAAGTGCGCCGCGCACGCCAACCAAAATGCCGGCATGCTGCACCAGATGATCGGCAAAATAGAGTTTGGCGCCCACCACGCCCGCATCGGGACGCATCAGATAGCCCATCATCTCTTCAATAAAGCCGGGGCTTATGACCTCGGTATCGTTGTTCAACAGCAGCAGATAGTCGCCCTTGGCATGCTCAACGCCAAAGTTGATGATCTGGGAGTAATTGAACTCGCCCGGCCACCACTCAACGCGCGCCGTGCCCTTGCCACCAGATGCAGCCGCTATGCGCTCCGGAAGGGCCTCGTAATACGCAAACGTCTTCGGATCTTCGCTGTTGTTCTCCACCAAGACGATCTCGTAATTGGCATACGTTGCATTCTCGGCAATCGATATCACGCAGGCATCGAGCGTCTCGACGTGGTCCTTGGTCGGAATCACAATGCTCACCAGCGGCGCAGGTTCAGGCAGAGCATAGCGCATGCGATAGACGAATGGGGTCTCAGTCTCCTCGACCGTTCCGCAAACGCCCAGCGAGTCAAAGTGGCGCTGCAGCGCAAGACGACCGGCCTCGATGGCATAGGGCTTGCTATCAGCAGAACCGTCGGCGGTCGAGCCGGGGTGCACCCGCCAGTGATACAGCACGTGCGCAACATGCTCAAACCGTGCACCCGCCGCCAGGCAGCGGAGCGTCAGATCGTAATCCTGGGCGCCCGCAACGTCTTCCGGCGACATACCGATGGAGTCGATCAGGGCCTTCTCCACCATCAGAAAATGCGTCACGCAGTTATGGCTATAGAGCAGGTCGACATTGAGTTTGGTCTTAAAGACCGGCTGGCCCCACTCCCCCGCTTTCTGGAACATGTCCTCGTCGCAGAACAGGACCTGCGGGCGCTCTCCCTCGCTCGCCTTGTTCAACGCGGAAACGTAGTGGAACAGCGCATCCGGTTCCAAGATGTCATCGTGGTCCAAGAATGCGATGTAATCGCCCACCGCCTGTTGGATGCCGGCGTTGGTGTTGACCACAATGCCGCCATTACCGGGCAGTTCGATACGGCGAACGCGCTCGTCGTGAGTGGCTACTGCAAGGTTGGCCACCGCATCCCATTCGGGCGAGGCATCCATAAGCAGCAATTCCCAGTTGTCGTAGCTCTGGGCAAGCACCGAATCCAGCAGCTCGCTCAGGTAGACCCGATCGGTCTTATAGCACGGCACGACAATGCTCACGAGCGGTCGGTAGGCAAATGCTGCCGAAGTGACCCGCTGGCACGCCAGGTCACCCGGCTTTGCGCGATGCTGCTCAAACCAGCGACGATAAGCGGCGTCATCCGCGCGCGCGTCCTTCATACGGTTCCAACTGTCATCGACCATGCCGTTGTACAGACGACCATCCATGGAGCAAAAGCCAGTCTTGATCTGCCCCACGGGATCGCTCGCAATCGCGACAAAATCGCGTATATCCTGAAACATCTCCACACTCAGGAAGGTTTTATTGAGGCGCGTCCCGTTCTGCTGCGGCACATCGAGCTGCGACTCAAACACATGCACCGTGGCATCGATGACGTTCATATGCGTATCGAAGATCTGGAGCTCGGGGGCGCAGTCGGAGTCCCCTGCCCACGCAATTTCGTAGCGCCACACGGCGCCCTCGTCCGCCGGTAAATAGCGCACGGCGTCAATCTCGTAGCAACCGCAACGCTCGCCACGTTGCACATCGCGAATAAGCGCGCACAACGCAGGTTTCGTCTTGTAGTTAATCTTGGATTCCAGCTTGGCCACACGGCTGTCAAGGCGAATGGAGCCAAGCTTACGCGACCCAGCGGCAAACTCAACGTCAATCATCGAGCCATCCAAGAACGGAAGCACCAAAACGGCGAGTTCACGCTCATAGTCGGCGACAGAAGGGCAAAGCGCCAACACGCGACCGTGGTCGACGGGCAGCGCCAGGCACGGCACGCAAGCGCCATTCGTCATTGCGTGGGCAAAGGCTTGGGGACCTTCCTGCTCAATAAGTGCGGAGACATCTTCGCCAGCAAAACGAAGCAGAATAAACAGACGGCCCTGGCTGCGGCAAAGCGCCAAACGCTTGATACTCATCTACACTTCTCGCTTTCCCAGGGCGTTCGCTGCCATGCGTTTGCAGGCACCCAGGCGCCCAAACCTCAAGACGTCGTAATCGAACATGAGCTTTTTGCACGCACGGGCATTGGGGGCCTTGCTGGTAAGCGCCGCACGCACCATAGCAGCAACAGAAGAAGCGCATTGTGCGAGCGCAGCATCGCTGCCCACGGCAGAACCGGCAAGTGCCGTGGCAACGGCAGCAAACACCTTGCCGCAGTCCGAACCCAGTAACCTAAGCGCATCGTACAGCACCAGATCGCAGAGAAAGTACGCCAGGTCATCGGCATGCTGGACATCGAGACCATCGCGCTGCCAGTCAGCCAGCACCGCGGAGTAAATCTTCACGTGCTCCAGCAGACGTGTTTCGTCGTCGTAGCGCATGGTGTCCATGAGCGAACCCTTGCGCGCCACGCGGTAGTCATACAGCTTGTTCGAGATAAGCGCGGTCTTGCGCGAACGGCCGTACACGGCAAAATCGAAGACCTGGTCCTCGCCATACTTAACGGTTTCGTCGAACACGATCCCGTTGCCCAGCAAAAACTCACGCTTGCAGGCGGTGCGCCATGCAAAGGGGCGAGAAGCTTCCTTAAACAGTAGGTCGGAGCTATAGCCTTCAAACGACACATCGCGCGGGCTCAGCACATAGTTAAGCCACGGATACCCCGCCTCCAGCGGATACGGATTCGCGCCAAAGGTCAAAACGTCGCAGTCCTCGCGCTCAAAGGCATCGACGATCACGCGGCATGCATCGGGCGTAAATCGGTCGTCGGAATCCAAAAACGCAACGATAGGCGCCGTGGACGCGGCGATGCCTGCATTACGCGCACTCGACAGGCCGCCGTTCTCCTTATCGACCAGCGTAAAGCGCGCGTCCTTTTCGCAATAGGCAACCGCAATATCGCGCGAGCCGTCCGGCGAGCCATCGTTGACCAGCACGCCTTCCCAATCGGGCATGTCCTGCGCAAGCAGAGAGTCCAGGCACCAGGCCAGGCACTCCTCCACGTTATAGATGGGAACGACAACGGAAATCTTGGGGGTAGCCATAGTCACTCGCTCCTACTGTGCGGCCGGAACGTCATCAGGGTGCGGGTTGTCGCCGTAGGTGCGCTGATACGTCAGCACGCGCCAAACCAGCGGCAGGCCGCCAATCTTAAAGTAATGCTTAAACGTATTGAGCTTGCCCGGCTTCTTAAAGTCAAAGCGCGAATCGATATAGGCGCGGGGCGACTTGACCATCAAGCGCAAGTCGGTCTCGCCACGCGGATCGAACAGCGACAGGTCAAAGCGACCGGCGTCCCAGTCGGCCTTGAGCTCGGGAGAGGCCTTCTCCCAAAACTGCTCGCGCAGTTCATCGACCAGGCGCTCATCATTCCAACGGTACGTATCGACCTTCATGCGCATTAAAATGCCCTGGAGCTGAGCCTTGAGCTCGGGGCGTTCATCCAAAAAACGTTGCATCTCGGCATATTCGTCGCACACGCAAAACACCTTGTTGGGCGAATTAACGGAGCTCTTCTCGTTATCCTGGCGATAGCACAAAATGGGGTCCGCAATAAACGCGGCACGCTCGGCGCAAGCCCAAACCTTAAAGTTAAAGCCTGCGTCCTGATACGAGGCACCCGGCGTGGGAAGGAACCGAATCTGATTGTCGTTGAGGAACGCGCGCCGATAGATAGCCGACCAAATGGAAGGTTTGCGGTAGAAGATGCCCGGGCGATCGACGGGGCGATACGCGGCGCCCGTCATATGCTCGTCGATGATCCCAAACAGCTCACGGCGCTCGCTGGGCGTGGACCAATACAGGTAAAAGTCGCCCTTAACGACATCGGCATGCTCAGCATCGGCCTTGGCGACCAGCTTTTGGAGCGAATCCTCAAACATAAAGTCATCGGACTCAAGGATACCCACGTACTCGCCGCGCGCCATCTCCAGGCCGCGGTTCATCGAGTCGCCGTAGCCGCTGTTGGCTTTGTCGATCATCTTTACACGGGGGTCGCGCTCCATGTACTCGCGGATGATATCTGGCGAGCTATCGGTGGAGCCGTCGTTGATACAGATGATCTCGATGTCCTTGAGCGTCTGCGCCACGGCGGAATCGAGGCACTCGCGCAGATAGTGCTCGACATTGCAAATGGGGACAAGCAGCGAAACTTTAGGGGTATCAGAGTTCTGCAAGAGAACCTCCTGTTGAATAGCGTATAACAGGGTTATTTTAGCAGCCGAGTTGCGGCGGGCGGCAGCGCTTGGAATTAGATAAAGCGCTCCAGGCAGGCTTTGAGACCGCGAGTCGAAAGATAGAACAGCGTTGCGTCTGCCATCGAAACGCCCGCGGTCGCCGCAACGAGCTTGTGGGCAACACGGCGAACGGCGCCCTTAGCAGGCATATCCGCCCACTCCGTTCCCAAAAACGTCGTGAGGTCCATGTTGACGCGAGCCGCCACGCGGTGGAAGTCATCGGAATCCAAGCGCGCCAGGTCGAACACAATGAGGTCCAAAAACCAAGTTATCAGCTCGCCGGGGCACAGGTCCAAAAGACCGTAGGCCACCCAGTCCTCCAAGACTTCCTCGAGCATCCTCATGTGGGCGTCAAGCTTTTTGGCGCGAGCCTCGGCACTGTTGAACTCGTGCGTCGCCGATTCGCTCTCCATCACGTAGTGGTAGAACTTGTCCGGCATGACGACGGTCTTGCGGGCAAGCGCATAAGCCGCAAATTGGAAGACGACATCCTCTCCCAAAGCCAAACCGGGGGCGAAGCGAATGCCTTCGCGATTGAGCAGCTCGCGCGAAAAAGCAGCACGGCAGGCATAGGGCTGAGCATTCGAATGGAACAGCAGTTGGGGATCACGGGCGCCGAAGGTACCAGCTTTGGGGCTCATGAGTTGCTGGACGCGTTTGGGGGCAGCATCGGCAGGTTCACAGACGCCGCCAAAAACGGCGGCCTCGGCATCTGCAGACTCCATGGCATGCAGCACGCGCTCGACCGTCTGGGCATCGATGTAATCGTCGGCGTCCACAAAAAAGACGGTCTCGCCCTCGGCGGCATCGATACCGGCATTTCGAGCGCACGAGACGCCCGCGTTCTCCTGGTCAATCACCAGTACGCGATCGTCTGCCTGCGCGATCTGACGCAACACGTTCAACGAATCATCGGTCGAACCGTCGTTGACGCAGACAACCTGAATCGAGCGCTCGGACTGAGCCAACAGCGAATCGAGGCATCGCTGAATGGAGCGCTCAGAGTTGTAAACGGGGATGACAATGGTAGCTTTAGGACACGAGGCCTCTCCCATGCCGACCTACCCCCTCAGCGATTCGATGAGGAAGGCGGCGACCACGCCCGGGCCTCCAACCGAGGCGTAATACTTAGCACGCCCCAAGGCACCATCCGTCGCAAAACTCGGATGTTCGTCAACCCAGCCCTCAGGATCTTTGAGGATGGCAGCGAGGTTCGCGCGCTTCCACGGCTTGAGGTCGTCAAGCGAAAACTCCCCCGCGTCCAAGGCCGCTTGGAACTCCTTGGCCATCTGAACCAGGAACTCCTTATAGAACTTAGGCGCCAGGCGCACGTAGTTCCACATATACGAATCGTACTTAATGAGCTGATTGAACTTGAGCATGCGCGCGACATCGCCGCTTGCGTGGTCGCGGGCATAATCCTCTCGAATCCAACGCTCAATCTCGGCATACTCGGTATTGACGCAAAAGACCTTAGCCGAAGAATTGACCGAGGAATTCTCGTTGTCCTGACGATACGACAACACGGCATCGTGCAGGTAAACAGCTTTATCGGCACACGCGATCACCTTAAAGGCGAATGACGTGTCCTGAAAGGATGCCCCCGGAGTCGGCAGAAACGTAATGCCGTTGCGCTCAAGAAAATCGCGACGGTACACGGCCGACCAAATCGACGGCTTTTGCTTAAAGAACTGTGTCGTATCGCTCGGGTGCACCGGATTGCCGCAGTCCTTGGCCTTAAACATCTCGTGCAGCGAACGGCGTTCCTCGGGCTTAGACCAGTAGAAATCAAAGTTCGCCTTAGCAAAGTCGGCATTATTGCTATCGGCGGCCGAGACAAGCTTTTCGAGTGCGTCGGGCGCCATAAAGTCATCGGACTCCAAGATGCCAACGTACTTGCCCCGCGCCATCTCCAGACCATGGTTCATCGAGTCGCCGTAGCCGCTGTTGGCCTTGTCGATCATCTTGACGCGCCCATCGCGCTCCATATACTCGCGGATAATCGCCGGCGAGTTGTCGGTCGACCCGTCGTTAATGCAGATGATCTCAATATCCTTGAGCGTCTGCGCCAGGGCGGAATCGAGACACTCGCGCAGGTAGCGCTGAACATTGTAAATGGGAATAAGCAGCGACAGAACAGGGCTGCCAGAGGCGTTAGTAGACAAATGTGCTCCTTAGGAAATACCTGTCGTTTCATGGTATCAAAGGGTCAGCGCGCCAGCGGGCGTTTATATAATCTATGGAGCTCAACCTACGAAAGGACGCCATGCAGCCCAAAGCCGCACGCAACATATCCATCGAAGCGCTGCGCTTGGTCGCGGTCGCCGGTATCGCGGTGTTCCATACCTTTCAGTGGACCTTCCAGGCAACCTGTTTCGGCACCGTGGAATATGCCCCACTTGCGATGTTCCCCTATTCCGGCGTGCTCGGTTTTATCAACTTGTTGGGCTGCTGGGCCAACGAGGTCTTCTTTATGATCTCGGGCTACTTCCTGATTGCCTCGGCGGCTCGCGCCTGGAGCGATGGGGCAACGTGGACATCGCAAATACAGCGGACGACGCAGCGCCTTGGCAAGGTCATTTTGCCCACTGCGTTTTATTGCCTCGTGGCACTCGCGTGGTCCACGGTCGTCTCCCCCATTCCCGATGTTACCCTCAACACGCACTACTGGTACACGCTGGGCCTTGAGTTTATCTGGGTCTATGCCGCCACGGTCTTCATGACGCCATGGTTTGGACTGGCTAAGAGTCGACTCTCCCAGAAAAGCTACACGACGACGGTCATCGCCGTTGGCATCCTCACATTTGTTGTTAACGGGTATTTAGCCGCCATGAGTGCGACAAGCGGCGGTGAGTTTTCTTGGCTCCAGAAACTCATGAGCGCCGTCACGTACGTTATCGCGTTTTTGATCGGCGGACTGCTCCGCGACGTTACCGATATCATAGATTCGGACAGGGCGGGCGCCTTAGGCACGCGGTCGCTCTCAGCGGTTTTGGTGCTCGCCACCATCCTGGAAGGAGCGCTCTCCTTCACCGGCAACCTCACGGCGATGGCAGCCCTCTCCTACAAATCAACCTCGTTGATCTCGTTTGCCCTCGCTGCCGCCTCTCTGCTCTTTGCGGCGACCCGGCGCAGTGTCTCAGGCAATCCACGGACCGCAGGTGTCATCGTCACCTTATCGACCGCCACGCTCGGTTTCTATGTGATGCAGTCGCTCACCAGTAGCTTGTGGCGTCCCGCCTTCAATACGTTGCTCGCAAACATACTGGTCAGCCAAAACAACTCGGCAGCTATATGTATCGTCACGGGTACCGTCATTAGCATCGTCTTTGCCCTGGCACTTCTCACCATCGACGCAGCTAGAAGCCTTATCGCTCGCAAGCCCAAGCGGCAATAGACACGCTGCCGTCAGACCCTAAAGCAGCTACACCCGTGGCAGGTTCCTGCGTTTTATTCAAAGCTTGCCGCCAAGGTGCGCTGAGCCTTTACAATAGGACAGTCCCAAGGACGTATTCGATAGCTTCCGCGCAGCGCTCGCCCGCCGCGCGTGAAAGGATATATTGCCCCATGCCTTCAACCCTTCCCGCTCCCATCGATAAGCTCGCCATCGTCGTCGTTACGTACAAGCGCCAGGAACTCCTGGCCAACTTGTTCGACTCCATGACCGAGCTCACGTCCGCGCCCTGGCGCATCGTGATTGTCGATAACGAGAATTCGCGCGAGACCGAGGCCATGTGCACCGCATTCAACGAGCGCCTGGCCAACCTGTGGGGCATCGACACCGAGCAGCCCGACGCGCAGGGCGGCACCGACCGTGTCATCTACGCCCCGCAGCTCGAAAACGGCGGCGGTGCGGGCGGCTTCTCCGCCGGCACCAAATGCGCCTACGACCTGGGCGCCCAGTGGTTCTGGGTGATGGACGACGACGTGCTCGTTATCCCCGAGGGTATTGAGCGCCTAGCAAAGTGGACGGGCCGCTACGACGTCATCCAGGGTTCGCGCCTGGACTTTGACGGCGGTGCCTTCTTTTGGCAGTACCAGCTCATCCTTTCGCTCGGTATCCCCAACCCCATCGCCAAGTGGGATCTGGGTCCCGAGGGCTACCGCACCATGAACCAACTGTGCTTTGAGGGCGGCATGTTCTCGCGCCGCGTGGTCGACAAGATTGGCCTGCCCGATGCGCGCTTCTTTATCTACGGCGACGATGCCTGCTACGGCTACGTAGCCAGCCAGCACTTCCCCGCCGCCGTTGTTGCCGACGTGGTGCTCAAGCGTGCCCGCGCTGTCTCTAACTGGGACATCGCCGGTAAGCGCCAACTCAACTCCACGAGCGACACCAACCGCTACTACATCATGCGCAACCGCGGTTATCTGGCCCGCTACATGCAGATCTATGGCGACTACCACCCCATGCTGTTCCGTCTGGGCAACGCCGCGACTTTCTGCAAGGAGTTCATTCGCCTGGCCGCCGTTGACAAGTGCTTTAAGACCGGTATTCCGGCACTGCGCCGTGGCATGAAGGATGCCCGCAAGATCGTCAAGGATCCCAACTGGAAGCCCATGCCGCCCATGAAGGACACCGAGTAACGGAAGCCGGAAACACCTCGGCGCTTAAAGCCGCTGGCACACCGTAGCCACATGCTGCCCATCAAACCCAAACCCCCAGCGCATGCGACCCACGCCGGGGCGCGGCACACGGATTTCGTCGATGCCGTCACGCTCTATGTCGAGTAGCGCCTGCACGGCCAGCAATTCCAGGCCCAGCGCATCCACACCGGGGTCATACATCATGTTGATCGTTACCAGCGGACGTTCATCGAGCATACCGATCGTATCGGCTATGTCAAACACGGCGCCCGTAGGAAAAACCTGGATGTCCCAGCGATCCGCGCCACACTTTCGCCTCGAAGCAGGATTGGCATAGCCCGGCAAGCCAAAGCAGAGTCCTTGCAAGAGTAGGTGATATGGCAGCGGTGTATCTGGGTCGGTCGCACCGATTCCCGCATCTCCCAAGATGCGGCTTAGCGCCCGCCTCACGGTGTCCTCGTTCCCATGGCACAGCCCGTCGCGGAACGCATCGACGTCTCGAATGTCTTCGGCAGCGCACTCAAACCACTCAACAATCACTAGACGCAAGGCCTGTCGAAGCTCGTTATTGGGCAATCGCAAAGCACGGAGGCAATCGCCATGCTCTGGCTCCTCAGTCATATCCGTCGTAAGAAAACCGGACAGATATAGCGCTGTCCACATGCCATCGTCAGGCGAGACATCTGGCTCTGCAGCGCCCAAACAAAGCGGGACCTCAACGCACCCATGGGCCTCGAGCAAATCGAACAAGACCGAAAGGCGGTCGAGATTCCACCCGGCAACTACCCTACTCAGACAATCCGCATACCCATACAGATCGGCGCGCACAGGCGCCGTGCAGCCTCGGTCCAGAAAACCGATCACACGCGCTGGACTCGAGCAATAGGCCCTACCAAACCGATATCCCTCGAGCCATTCACGCGCATCATCCAGGTATTCCCCGCGGCCTGCATGATTCAAAAGAGCCTCGACCTCAGCATCCGAAAAACCGAAACATCGGTCACACCACGCCGACAGCGGCGTCGTCAGACAATACGAGCAGCCGCGCGAAGAAAGCGCCGCTTCGGCAGGACCGGGACACTCCCCCATCAGACACGTCAGCCGCAACGAATCGCGCGCAGCGGCAATGGCGTCAAACAGCACACGGTCAAGTAGTTCTGCCGGATCGGCGTCGGAAGCGTCCCTCGCGCTCGCACGGCGAGACCACGCCGCATCGTACCCATCAACGAGTAATACAACCTGCTCATCGCAGGCAATCTCCAGCAGTTCTATGAGCACACCGAGCACCGAGGCGACCTCGTCCTCGCTCGCCACGCCACGCGCGACACGTTCGATGTGACGCACCTTATCTCGAGCTAAATCCGGAGCCTCCAAGAGAGCCAACAAGCGAGCGCACTCGTCCGAAAGAGCATCGCGCACGACGTCGGCAATAGCGGCGCCACGCCTCACAGCGCCAGAAAAATCCAGCGATATCACCGGATAGCAAGCGTACTCATCCCGATAGCGCCCGCCGTCCGCATCCCAAATCTGAGCATCGGCAAACGAGCTCCGACCGGCGCGACCGACCGCGGGACGCTCCAGAAAAGACCTGAGCATCGACAAGTTCATGCTCTTGCCAAAACCCTCGGGTCGACAGCACACCACAACGGACGCGTCGCAGTCCAACACATCGGCAATAAACATGGTCTTGTCAACCAACATGCAGCAACCAAGGGCCTCCGCATAGTCGTGCATGCCAATGGGCAAAACCGCATCGTCGGCACAGCCGATCAAGCGCACGCCAAAGCCGGCATCACAACCATTATTCGCCTGTTCAGGCACCAAAACGTTCCCCCTAAATCGCAACACGATGCCAATTGTAATGACCGCCTCGCGCGTACCGACGACGCCGCGCGAACATATCGGGCAACGGTAGCAACAAGAGGTGTGAGGGGGCATAACTAATCGTTGCACAACAAAACGGGGCCCGATGCATTCGCACCGGACCCCGTCCCAACTCTTTAGTTATCTAGCAACCAAGAGGCTACTCCTCCGAGCCGTCCTCCCCAGAAGCTTTCTTCTGCTGATCGAGCTTATGCTTACCACTTACGATAGACGTAGCGCCCAGTGTGGCCAAGCTTGCACTGGCAAGGCTCGCCATAACGATAAGGTCGCCCGTCTTGGGCATGTTACCGTCAGATGACTTGGTCGTTGTAGTCGTCGTGGTTGTAGTGGTCACCGTTTTGGAGTCATTTTGCTCCTGGACCTGGTTGTCAGCACCGCTCTTGTCGTCGTCTTCGGACTGTTTCTTTTCGCCCTCGGCCTTGCTCTTGTCCTTCTCCTCAGATTCAGACTTCTTATCCTCGTCCTTCTTCTGTTCGGACTTGTCGCTCTTCTCCTCAGAGCTAGAACCCTTATCGGATTCGGTCTTCTCGGAAGCCTTGTCCTTGGAGTCGCCCTTTGCGGCTTCGATCTTTTCCGTGGAAACCTGATCAGAGTTGCCCTTGTTCTGGGTCGAGCCGTTATTGACGCCAGCCATCAGCGAAGAGCCCAGCGTAGAACCAAGTTGCTCGGAGAAAGAAGGCTTCTTGTCCGGCGAAGCAACGGGAACGTCCGGCGCCTTATTCGAGTCATCCTTGGAAGCATCGGAACCAGGGGTTGCGTCAGAGCCGGAGCCGTTGTTAGAGCCGGTGCCAACGGACGAATCGCTCGAGCCGGTGGATGAGTTAGAGGTGCCAGCGCCGGTCGAACCAGAAGCGTCGCTGTCCGTATTGCCTGCAGAGCTTGAAGACGAATCGCCCGCAGCAGAGCCGTTCGAAACGGAGCCGTTCGAGGTAGAGCCGTTGTTGGTAGTGCCACCAGCAGAGCCATCACCGTCAGCATCGGTCGAGGGCGAATCCATCCTGTCATCGTTGGCATCGTCGCTCGAGTCGTCATTCGAATCAGGCGTCGGCGAGGGCGCCGGCGTGGGCTCGGGCTGCACGGGCGTCGCAGCGGCAGCGGCCTCGTCCTCGGCGATATAAACCAAGCAGTCCTTCAGCTCGTTGCGGTAGCGGTTCTTCCAGCCCTCATGATACTGGGGCTGGCTCGAATACTTGGTCGCCACGTTATTGACCACACTGTTGGAAAGCGCCGTCACAAACTCGCGATCAGTCATACTGTTAGAAAGGTTTGCCCAACGGAAGAAGTCCCTGCAGCCACCGGTGCCGCACATGTTGGTGATGCTCCACACCATGCCCTTAACGCAATCGGCACGGCCCGAAATATCAATGCCCAGGCCGCTCTTGAGCCACGCCTCGGTCACCGCATAGTACGAGTTGTACGCATACGCATCCTGCAGAGCCGAGAACTCAACAGGGTCGGTGTTATAAGCACCTTGGAAAGCCTCCTGCGCAATACGGCCCAACTCGGTGAGCTGGCCGTTCTCGTACATGGCATTGCTCGTGTTGGAAATCTCGCTGCCGCGATCAATCGCATCCTTGAGCATGCTGTATTTTTCGGGGTTGTAGTTGTAGGCCTGCTTCATAAACGGAATGAGCGACCATCGACGGTCGAACTGGTAATAACCCAGCGCGTTATAGCCGTCGCCATACGAAAAGCCCTGGTTATAGTTGCCATGGCTCTCGTACTTGGTAAAGTACTTCATCTCGGGGGTAACGTTAACAAACGAAACGCCCTGGACCGACCTCAGCACGCCCGAGAAGGACTGCTGGGTATAGAGACCCTTATCGATATCGGTGGCACCCGAGGCAACGCCCGGCGTGGGCTCCTCGGCAGCGGCGGGTGCCGGCGCGGAAACGGCGCCAAACGAAAGCGCCAGCGTCAGGCCCGCGACAATAGCAGAATGCTTGCGCTGCATAAGATCCTCCCTGCATTGGTGTAGTTAAAGTGCAGTTTGCAAAGATAAGAGTAAGTATTGCAGCTCGCCCGTTGTTGCACAACAACCCCTCGGTAAACGGCAACAACCCTCCGCGAAATCTTAAGGAATTGCGCTCAACCTACAGCTTAATGTCGAAGTTGATCTCGGGGACGGCAGCAAGGTCGGCCAACGTCACGCCGTCGACGTAGTTTTCGATCACGTCGTCCAGGCCGCGCCAGAACTTGACGGTTGAGCACAGATCGCTACGGGCGCAGCTGTTGTCGATGCCGTCGCACGCCACCGGAGCCGTACTGCCCTCGACAGCGCGCAGGATGTCGCCAGCACGCACCTCGGCCGGGTCCTTGGCCATCATGTAGCCGCCGCCCTTGCCGCGCACGCTCTTAAGCAGGCCAGCCTTCATAAGCGGACGAACCAGCTGTTCCAGATACTTCTGCGAAATGCGCTCACGGTCGGCAACCTCGCGCAGAGCAATCTTGCCCTCGGCGTCACCGAGCGCCGCGATATAGATCATCAGTCGGAGGGCATAGCGGCCCTTGGAAGAAATGAGCATACCTACCCTCCCATCGTTACTGGGACAAAACCAGGCTTGTTTGTCCCAAATCCTATGCAAGCGGAACAAACAAACCTGATTATTATGTCCCTCATCTAAAAAGTCGAGTGGATTAGTCGGGTTTTCCCTTGACTAACGCCGAACCCATAGTAACTTTATTCCGAGAAGATTCCTAGGGTTTAGCACACCTATGAGTACACCATATACAGAGAGGGACAGCATGAGCGCAAATCCGCTGCTTTCCATCGAAGGTCTGACCGCCTCCGTGGACGAGAAGACCATCCTCCACAACGTCAACCTCAACGTCGCCGCCGGCGAGACCCACGTGCTGATGGGCCCCAACGGCGCCGGCAAGTCCACCCTCGGCCACCTGGTCATGGGCGACCCCGTCTACACGGTCAACGACGGACGTATCGTCTTTGACGGCCAGGACATCACCGAGCTCACCACCGACAAGCGTTCGCGCGCCGGCCTGTTTCTGAGCTTCCAGGCCCCGGTCGAGATCCCGGGCGTGCCGCTGTCGAGCTTTTTGCGCGCCAGCATCGCCGGCCGCCCCGGCCTGGAGATGAAGGGCAAGGAGTTCCGACGTCGCGTCAAGGAGCTCGCGGCCGAGCTTAACATGGATACCTCCTACCTCAACCGTGAGCTGGGCGTGGGCTTCTCGGGCGGCGAGAAAAAGAAGGTCGAGATGCTCCAGCTTCTGCTGCTGCAGCCCAAGCTCGCCATCCTAGACGAGACCGACTCCGGCCTGGACGTCGACGCGCTTTCCACCGTCAGCCACGGCATGGACGCCTACCGCAAGAGCTGCGACGGCTCCATGCTCATCATCACGCACAACACGCGCATCCTGGAGCACTTGGATGTCGACCGCGTCCACGTTATGGTCAAGGGTCACATCGTGCGCGAGGACGACGCCTCGCTCATCCCCTGGATCGACAAGAACGGCTTTGAGACCTTCGAGCGCGAGGCCGCCGAGCAGCGCGCCCAGGCCGAGGCCGCCGCTGCCGAGCAGCAGGCGTAAAGGGGCGACGTAATGACCAAGAACCGCACCGAGGTCGCGGACATCGACCGCAGCCTCTACGACTTCACCTATGGCGAGGAGGGATTCGAGCGCCTCGACGCCGGCATCACGCCCGACATCGTGCGCGAGATCAGCGCCAAAAAGGACGAGCCGCAGTGGATGCTCGACCTGCGCTTAAAGTCCCTCGAGATCTTCAACCGTTTTCCCGACCCGACGTGGGGCCCCTCCATCGAGGGCCTGGACATGGACAACATCGTCACCTACGTCAAGCCCAACACCGACCAAAAGCACGACTGGGAGTCGGTGCCCGACGACATCAAGAACACCTTTGAGCGCTTGGGCATCCCAGAGGCCGAGCGCAGCTACCTGGCAGGCGTCGGCGCGCAGTACGACTCCGAGCTCGTCTACCACAACATGCAGGACACGGCGTCCAAGATGGGCATCGTCTACTCCGGTATTGAAGAAGCCCTGCACGATCCACAGTGGGAACCGCTCATCCACGAGAAGTTTATGACGCTCATCCCGCCCACCGACCACAAGTTTGCGGCCCTGCACGGCGCCGTATGGTCGGGCGGCTCGTTTGTCTACGTGCCCAAGGGCACCAAGCTCGACTTCCCGCTGCAGAGCTACTTCCGCCTCAACGCCAAGGGTGCCGGCCAGTTTGAGCACACGCTCATCATCGTCGAGGACGATGCCGACCTGCACTTTATCGAGGGTTGCTCCGCGCCCAAGTACAACGTGGCCAACCTCCACGCCGGCGCCGTCGAGCTCTTTGTGGGCAAGCGTGCGCACCTGCGCTACTCGACCATCGAGAACTGGTCCAAGAACATGTACAACCTCAACACCAAGCGTGCGCGCGTGGACGAGGACGGCGACATCGAGTGGATCAGCGGCTCCTTCGGTAGCCACGTGGGCTACCTCTACCCCATGAGCGTGCTTAACGGCCGACGCGCCCGCTCGAGCTTTACCGGCATCACCTTTGCCGGCGCCGGTCAGAACCTCGACACCGGCTGCAAGGTCGTGCTCAACGCGCCCGATACCTCGGCAACCGTCGAGACCAAAGGCATCTCCAAGAGCGGCGGCATCCAGACCTTCCGCAGTTCCATCGTGGCCACACCCAAGGCCGAGGGCTCCAAGGCAACCGTGAGCTGCCAGTCGCTGATGCTCGACGACCAGAGCCGCTCCGACACCATTCCGGCCATGGACATCCGCGCCAAGAACGTCGACATCGGCCACGAGGCCACCATCGGCCGCATCGGCGACGACAAGGTGTTCTACCTGATGAGCCGCGGCATCTCGGAGGAAGAGGCCCGCACCATGATCGTCAACGGCTTTGCCAACCCGGTCTCCAAGGAGCTACCGCTGGAGTACGCCGTCGAGATGAACAACCTGATCAAGCTCGAGATGGAAGGAGCGATCGGATAATGAAACAGGAAACCAACACCGCTGCTACCACACTCGAGCAGGTCAACGCGATGCCGGCTGCCACTTGGGGCTGGCTGAAGATGAATCAGACCAAGCTCGAGCTCTCTGACGAGCTTGCCGCCGCTCCCGCGGAGGCCGTTGAGGTCGAAGGCTTGGGCGAGCAGTTTATTGGCGTGACAGACGCGTTCGACGCCGCCATGGACGCCATGGCCGAGCGCTTCCCCGAGCGCCGCTCCTCCGCCCCCGGTGATGCCGCCAACCGCGCCCGCATCACGCCCGAGACCGAGCTCGACGTGCCCGCCACCTCCGTCTACCAGGCCGGCGCCATCAAGCTCGAGGAGGAGCTCTCCCCTGCTGAAGCCTTCGAAACCGGCATGGGCGAGGCTGCCTACGCCTACTTGGCCGAGCACGCTACCAAGCGCATCGTCATCGATGTGCCCGCATACAAGCACGCCACGGTTGCTGTGCGCGTGAGCGGTGTCGATGCCGCCGCGGCCATCGCCGCCATCGACGTCGTCGCCCGCCCGCAGGCAACGCTCGACCTGCATATTGCCCTGGACTCCCCCGTTGCCGGCGAGGGTGTCGTGGGCTCCGTGCTACGCGTGTGCTCCCACGAGTACGCCATCGTCAACGTGACCTGCACGCAGACGCTCGACGATAGCTGGATCGCGCTCGACGACACCGGCCTGTTCCTGGACGAGGGTGCGCGCGTCAACGTGCAGCACACCGTCCTGGGTGCCGGCGCCAGCGCCACCGGCCTTGCCGGCGACCTGCTGGGCGATACCGCCAAGGTCACCATCGATACCGATTACCTGGGCGCCCGCGAGCAGGTGCGCGACTTTAACTACGAGCTGCGCCACCGCGGTCGCAAAACCGAGTGCGAGATCGACGCCAACGGCGTACTGACCGGCACGTCAAAGAAGGTCTATCGCGGCACCATCGACCTCGTGCACGGCTGCAAGGGTGCAACCGGCACCGAGCGCGAGACGGTGCTTTTGGCCAACAAGGGCGTCGACAACAAGACCGTCCCCGTCATCCTGTGCGACGAGGACGACGTCGCCGGCAACCACGGTGCCACCATCGGCCACGTCCGCGACGAGCAGCTGTTCTATCTCGCCTGCCGCGGTCTTGACCAAAACGCCGCCGAGGACCTGTTCATCCGCGCCAAGCTGGAGGACGCCGCGCTTTCCGCCACCGACGAGCGCACCCGCGCCGCCGTCGTCCGCCTGGGCAACAACCTGATCGACAACTTTGAAGAGGAGCTCGCATGATCGACACCGAGCACGTTAAATGCGATACCTGCACTGCCCCCGAGCCCATGGAGCTCGACGCCAGCGACGAGGCTTCGCGCGGCTGGCCCACCGTGGACATCGAGACCAACCCCTACAAGGGCCAGTTCCCGCTGTTCCAGCAGCACCCCGAGATCGCCTTTCTCGATAGCGCCGCCACCGCGCAACGCCCTGCCTGTGTGCTCGACGCCGAGCGCAACTTCTATCAGCGCATGAACGCCAACCCCCTGCGCGGCCTGTACTCGCTGTCCGTCGAGGCCACCGAGGCTATCGCGAAGGTGCGCCAGCAGATCGCCGACCTCATCGGCGCCCCCAACGCCAACGAGGTCGTCTTCACCCGCAACACGAGCGAATCGCTCAACCTGGTCGCCAAGAGCTTTGCGCCCACAGTGCTCGAACCGGGTGACGAGGTCGTCATCACCATCATGGAGCACCACTCCAATCTGATTCCGTGGCAGCAGGTCTGCCGCGAGACCGGCGCCAAGCTCGTCTACCTCTACCCCACCAAGACCGGCCAGCTCACCACCGAGGAGGTTCTTGCCAAGGTGGGTCCCAAGACCAAGATCCTGGCCGTGGGACAGGTCTCCAACGTGCTGGGCGTCGAGAACCCGGTCAAGAACCTTGGCAAGCTCGTGCACAAGTACGGCGGCTACCTGGTCGTCGACGGCGCGCAGTCGCTGCCGCACATGCCGGTCGATGTGACCGACCTGGGCGCCGACTTCTTTGCCTTTAGCGCGCACAAGGCCATGGGCCCCATGGGCATCGGCGTGCTGTGGGGCAAGATGGACCTGCTCAACGCCATGCCGCCCATGCTCACCGGCGGCGAGATGATCGATTCGGTCACCGAGCAGGACGCTGTCTGGGCTCCCGTCCCCGAGAAGTTCGAGGCGGGTACGCAGGACGCCGCCGGCATCTTCGCCGCGGGTGCGGCACTCGACTACCTGGTCAACACGGTGGGTTACGAGAACATCCAGTCACGCGAGCAGGCACTCGTCCACTACCTGATGGGCGAGCTTATGCAGCTCGACTTTGTCCAGATCATCGGCTCCATCTACTGGGACAACCACCGCGGCGTCGTGAGCTTTAACGTCAAGGGCATCCACCCGCACGATGTCGCGAGCATCATGGACATGGACGGAGTGTGCATCCGCGCCGGTCACCACTGCGCGCAGCCGTTGCTCACCTGGCTGGGCGTCGAGAACCTTGCCTGCTGCCGCGCCAGCGTGGCCTTCTACAACGACAAGGCCGATATCGACAAGTTCATCGCCGGCCTGCATCACGTTTGGAGCACGTTCAATGGGTAACCTCTACACCTCCACCACGTTTATGGAGCACAACTCGCACCCCGACTACAAGTACGAGATGGATGCCCCCACGCACGAGCACGACGGCATCAACCCCAGCTGCGGCGACGAGCTCACCTTGCAGCTGCGCGTTGAGAACGACGTGATCGAGGAGGCGTCCTTTACCGGCCACGGCTGCGCCATTAGCCAGGCCAGCGCCGACATCATGGCCGACCTCATCACCGGCGAGACCGTCGAGGAAGCTCGCCGCTTGGCAGAGCTCTTCCTCGCCATGATCCGCGGCGAGCAGCTCTCCGAGGAGGACTTGGAAGACCTGGACGAGGCCGCCCAGCTCCAGGACATCTCGCACATGCCCGCCCGCGTCAAATGCGCCGAGCTCGCCTGGCGCACCCTCGACGGCATGCTCACGGGACAAAATAATCAGTAGTATTTGTCCCAAATCTTAAGAATTTTGTTGGCCGAATCGCTTGACAAGAGTGGTTCGGCCATTTTCTATTCCGAGCCCTCAGCCTGAGCATTCACCCGAACATAAGCGCGCACGATACGAGAGACGGTACTCTTGCTGATTCCCGTATATCGTTCGATCTCGCGCACCGTGTAGCCGACATCGTGCAGGGCGAAAATGATTCCATCTCGCCGCGAGGGCGCTACGGTCTTGAGTTCGTTGAGCGGCACGCCCAGGCGCTTCGCCATCTTGTCGGCAAACGCACGCCGCTCCCACTCTGTCTCATCCATATCGTGAATCACCGGATCGGAACCATCGGGCATCGACAGAGAATAATCCAGAAACCCCTTGGCAGACTCAAAGAGCTCAAGCACACAAGAAGGGTCCGAAAATCCCCTCGTCGTATCGTTGTCATACGCTCTCAGATACTCGGCAAAGCTGCTCCAGGGATAACGCTCGATCAGGGCGATACCCGCCTCCTGCGGATTAGCGTGAACATAGCGAATGGCAGCCATTAGATAACGGTCGGTATCGAGCGAGCGCCGGTCAAAACGGTTCTGGAACAGATGACCCGTGCGCCCCGTGCGCTTATTGAACCGCCGCGCGTACGTCAAAAGCAGCCGGTGCATCGCCGCGCTCATCGCGTCCTCGTAATCTGCCAGCACCAGATGCACGTGATTGCCCATAAGGCACCAGGCGATAACCGTCACGCCCGCCTCGCGGCAGCAGTCGCGCATCAGTTCCAAAAACTCCCACCGATCGTCGTCGCTCTCAAAGATGGGCTGCTTGCCCGTACCGCGGGCACAGACATGGTAAAAGCCGGTAACCGTTCTCCAAACGCGCTGCATGGCGCTCCCTTCGCCGGGATCTGCTTGCCATCCAATACAGCACGATTGAAGCGTGCCATCAAAACATCCACGCAAAACAATAGACTCGCGCGGCCAAAGGCAGTAAATAGGCGGCGAACGGCACCGTTGCAACTGGTCAGCCCCTGCAACGCTTACAAGAGCTGACCAAAAGCTTGCCCAAGACGGACCCCCTCTACGGAAGTTCGCGACCATAGAACATAGAGTTAAACCGTTTCAATTAAAACTTCCGGACTTCTCGCTACGAAAACTGAGCCGTTCGCCGAATATTCCGTGCATTTCGCGGTATTATAGGGGCTGCATGTCATGTCCCTTTCGAAGGGTCGCCCGGCAATCGCCAGCCACGACCCCCAGACGGGACGCCAACACGATAGAGAGGAGAGGCATGCAGTACTCACAGGAAGTGGAGAACATGTGCCCCGTTGCCAAGGGTGCATACCACGGCCCCGCACCCATCCCCGAGGAGGGCAAGTGGGTCCAGGCTAAGGAGATTTCCGACATCTCCGGTCTTACGCACGGTGTGGGTTGGTGCGCACCTCAGCAGGGCGCCTGCAAGCTCACGCTGAACGTCAAGGACGGCATCATCGAGGAGGCCCTCGTTGAGACCATCGGCTGCTCGGGCATGACCCACTCTGCCGCCATGGCTTCCGAGATCCTTCCCGGTAAGACCATCCTCGAGGCCCTCAACACCGACCTCGTCTGCGACGCCATCAACGTTGCTATGCGCGAGATCTTCCTGCAGATCGTTTACGGCCGCAGCCAGACCGCGTTCTCCGAGGGCGGCCTGCCCGTGGGCGCCTCCCTCGACGACCTCGGCAAGGGCCTTCGCTCTCAGGTCGGCACCATGTTCGGCACCAAGGCCAAGGGCGCTCGTTACCTCGAGCTCGCCCAGGGCTACGTCACCCGCATGGCTCTCAACGACAAGAACGAGATCATCGCGTTCGAGTTCCTGAACCTCGGCAAGTTCACCGACGCCGTCAAGGCCGGCAAGACCCCCGAGGAGGCCATCGCTGGCGCCATGGGCCACTACGGTCAGTGGGACAACGCTGCCAAGTACATCGACCCGCGCACCGACGAGGAGACTCACTCCGTCGCCAGCGTGTTCCCGGTTCACGAGTAGAAAGGGAGGGAAATAACTATGACTGTTACGTTCGAAGGTTACGAGCGCCGCGCTGACAAGATCAACAAGTGCCTCGCCGACAACGGCATCGCCTCCCTCGAGGAAGCTCTGCAGATCTGCACCGACAAGGGCTTCAACCCGCGTGAGATCGTCAACAACACCCAGTCCATCGCCTTCCAGAACGCCGAGTGGGCCTACACCCTCGGTTGCGCTCTCGCTGTCAAGCGTGGCGCCAAGTCCGCTTCTGAGGCTGCCGCCATCATCGGCGAGGGCATCCAGGCCTTCACCGTCCCCGGCTCCGTCGCTGAGGACCGCAAGGTCGGTCTGGGCCATGGCAACCTGGGCGCTATGCTGCTCTCCGACGACACCGAGTGCTTCGCCTTCCTGGCTGGTCACGAGTCCTTCGCTGCTGCTGAGGGTGCTATCGGCCTGGCTCTGAACGCCAACAAGGCTCGTAAGAAGCCGCTGCGCGTTATCCTCAACGGTCTGGGCAAGGACGCCGCCCAGATCATCGCCCGCATCAACGGCTTCACCTATGTGAAGACCCAGTTCGACTACTACACGGGCGAGCTCAAGGTCGTCGAGACCATCCCCTACTCCGATGGTCCCCGCGCTGCCGTTAACTGCTATGGCTCCGACGATGTCCGCGAGGGCGTTGCCATCATGTGGCACGAGAACGTCGACATCTCGATCACCGGTAACTCCACCAACCCCACGCGCTTCCAGCACCCCGTCGCTGGCACCTACAAGAAGGAGCGCCTCGAGGCTGGCAAGAAGTACTTCTCCGTCGCTTCTGGTGGCGGCACTGGCCGTACCCTGCACCCGGACAACATGGGCGCCGGCCCTGCCTCTTACGGCATGACCGACACCATGGGCCGTATGCACTCCGACGCCCAGTTCGCCGGTTCTTCCTCCGTGCCTGCGCACGTTGACATGATGGGTCTCATCGGCATGGGCAACAACCCCATGGTCGGTGCCACCGTCGCCTGCGCTGTTGCCGTCGAGGAGGCCCTCAAGGCCTAATCGCGCCCGCGCGATGCTCATATAGTTGAGCTTTGGAGCCGCTACCCACCCGGGTAGCGGCTCTTTTTTCTTCCAGAGGGGTAGCTAATTTGGGACGGGGCTATTTTAGCTACCCCGTCGTAAGACCATCTACTACCGATATATCAGCTGCAGGGGAATATGAGTTGCAGCGAGACGGAACCGTCACGCGCCCATGACGCCCACCTGCCATATTTGCCCTTTACCGATTTGCCGAGTCTTTGCGGCCCTATTGCCGATCACCCGTGCGACAATGCGCCGGACGAGAAAGGAATCCGATGGAATCGACTGATGTACTGGTAATTGGATCTGGCATTGCGGGCCTTTGTGCCGCCATCGAAGCGGCACGCACGGGCGCAACCGTCGCTGTGGCAAGCGCCGGCAAGACTATGAGTGGATCGAGCTTCTTCCCCGGAACCTGGGGCCTAGGGCTTATCGGACCCGTTAACGAAGACGACGAACATGACCTCATCGACACCATCCAGACCGTCGGCGGCGGTGTCGCCGACCCCGAGCTTGTCCAGACGTTTGTCCACGGCATTCCCCAGGCAATTGAATGGCTCGAGCAGGATCTGGGTGTTGAACTCCAGCGTCCGCAAAGCGCTGAGAGCGCTCAGCAAAAGCAGTTTATCCCCTGCTTTGACCACAAGACGCGCATGTGGCGCGGCCTAACCCGCAAGCCCCTTGAGGACGCTCTGACGACCCGGATCGAGTCGCTCGGCATTCGCCTGCTCCCCCGCCATGAGCTTATCGACCTTGTTGAGGACACGAACGGCAGAATAACCGGAACCGTGCTCTACGACCTCACCGAAGATCGAATCGTGCCCTTTGCTGCCAAAGCCACGATCATCGCAGCCGGTGGCACGGGTGGCCTGTTCGAGCGAAGCCTCACTTCCGCCGACGTGCTCAGCTCATCACAGGCCATCGCACTGGCGCACGGCGCATCGCTTACTAATATAGAGTTCATGCAGATGATGCCCGGCTTCATCGAGCCCAAGCGCAACCTGGTCTTCAACGAGAAAACCTGGCGCTACGTACATGTAGACCAGCCGGTAGATATTGCCGACGACAAGCTGGACGACCTGCTCGAGCAGCGCTCTGGATATGGTCCCTTCACGTCACGCTTGGCCTCCCGCGCTATCGATCTCGCCATCGATCAGGCAGGTGCCGAAGGCCTGGCACTCCACTACAACCTCCCCCGCGAGGATGTCCCAGAGTTTGTGCAGACCTTTGCCACCTGGCTGCAAGACGAGCACGGCATCGCCCCGACTGACGAGATGCGCGTTGCGATGTATGCCCACGCCGCCAACGGCGGCATCAAGATCGACAAGACCGCGTACGCGGGCGTTGAGGGCCTCTACGCCTGTGGCGAGGCAACAGGCGGCATGCACGGCGCCGACCGCATCGGAGGCCTGTCGAGCGCCAATGGCATCGTATTCGGGCGTATCGCAGGCGCATCAGCGGCTCGAGCAGCACTGGACGCTTCCGAGGCGGCCGCACCGATGGATACCGCGCTGCCCCAGCATGGCATTGCCACAACAGATGCCGAACGCCTGACACGCAGCCTTAAGCACACGATGAGTACCTATTGCATGATCAACAGGACCGAAGCAGGTCTATCCAAGGCACTACACGAGCTTGAGGGCTTGAAGACGGAGGCAACGACCTTGAGCGCACAGAAAGCCCAGGACAGCGAAGTCGCAGCCCTCGCCCGCCTGCAATCGCAGATTCAACTAGCACAGGAAATGGTCAAAGCCATGCGCAACCGAACCGAAAGTCTCGGTTCCCATTATCGAGCGGACTAAATCGATTCTCACTTTGAGTTTGATCACAACTTCTCAACATGCATCGAGCCCCATGAGCATAATTCTCATAAGGAGAGCACGTTTATGGGGCTTTAGCCGTGTTTCCCTAAGGGAATCACGGTGCAGATTACTCAGCTCTGTGCCCTTTCGGGTTCGACCCCATGCGAGGTCAACAAAAAAGCGACCAGCCGAAGCCAGTCGCTTTAATAATCTTTGGTGGGCCGTCAGGGGGTCAGCCTGCTTCGCAGGCGGTCGCTGCGGCGCTTCGCGCCTTGCGCGCTGCGCTGGTAAACGCTTACGCGTTTTCTCAGCTCCGCGCCCTTTCGGGTTCGACCCCATGCAAGGTCAACAAAAAAGCGACCAGCCGAAGCCAGTCGCTTTACAATGCTTTGGTGGGCCGTCAGGGGGTCGAACCCTGGACCTTGGGATTAAGAGTCTTGAACGTGATGTTATGGAGTGCCTTGTAGCAGCAAAATCGCAGGTAGTTATGTTTCCACACTCTCTCACCGCACTGAAACTGCATTGCAGAACGGATATTGACGGATACCCGGCAATGCATAAAGCCCCTCCCCGTCAGTTCATGCCGGGGAGGGGCTGCATCTATCAATTTCTAAAGTCTTTTTGGCTGCCGACGCGCACGATTGCCCATCCGAGAAGACCGGTCAGCAGTCCTGCAGCAGCGCCGACAATAAAACAGATATCAAACGGATTCATATGCACACCTATCGATAGAGTTGCTTGACGAGCGCTTGGCCGATGGCGACGTTGGTGTCGCGGCCCTGGTATCCGTCCGCACCCGATGATCCGCACGAGATACCTTGAGCGATAAGCCACTGCTGGTGTTTGAAGACCGTTCCCGAACCCATCTGTCGCGCCTGAACACCGCCGACCACGGGATAGACTTTGCATCCGACCTTGTCCTGCAGGGCGCGGACGGCATTCGAGCCAACCCCGCCCTTGACGTACTCGATTACGCCGCGGTCGCATGCCCAAAGGTATCGCTCATTCGCCGGCCATTGACCGGAGATCACGCCATCGGCAGTCGTGCCGAGCTGGCGTTGCAGCTCCTTGGCCATCTTCGGGCCGAAATATCGCGTGTCTCCGAGGCTCGGGACCGTATTGTCCGCGACTTCCGTATTTGACCCATTCAGTGTCTTGCCGTCGCCAAGCCAGTAGAGCGTGCCGTCCCATGGGTAGCTGTAGTACGCCTTGATGTTGGACTCGCGCCCGGTCTGGTCGCCCTTGGTGCCGGTGACGGTCCCCTTTTCAGAAATGGAGAATTGGGCCAAGAGGTCGCCGCGAGCTGATCCATAGGGAGAGACGCACACGGCGGTGTGGCACTTCTCGTTGAGGTAGATGTCTCCACGCTGGGCGGACTTGACGCCCATCTTACGCCAGCCGAAAAGGCCCGTCTTGAGCAGCTGCTCCCGCATGTTTCCGGTATACGAGGCTCCGAAGGTATTGACGCCGACCGCGCGGAGGGCGGTCACTACGGCCGAGGAACAGTCGCGATCGCCACCGGCAATAGTGACGGTGGTGCCGTCGGACAGACAAATCGTCTCGGTCGTTCCGTCCCCCATGCGGTTGGCCTGCGAGTATCCGTGACCGCCGCCCCCATCATGGGAGACGAGGTGTTCCATGACCTGCGCGAAGGCCTCGCGCTGTGTGATGGCCATGGCCTACTCAACCGCCTTGGCGTCATATGCGGCATGGGGCTCGCTGTACGACATGGCACGCTTCGAGTCCGACGCGCCCTTGGTGGTCGGATCGACGATCACGCCGAAGCCGGCGAGAACGGTCAGGATGATTCCGACGAGCTGGATGAGCGACCCCTGGGAGATAGGCGCCACGACTCCGAGGATTCCGAGCACCTGATAGGCTGCGCTGATTACGGTGGCGGCCAATGCCGCGAGCGTCTGCTTATTCTTGAAGCGAAGTGGCCAGTTGATTTTCATTTTTCAGCTCCTAATCTGACCCGCCGATACCGTGATGCAGGTCGTAATTCTTCTCGACGCGGTCGAGCCGGTTGAACAAGGTGATGACCTGTTGCTCGACTTTCGTGAGGCGCTCGCCGTGGTCGTCGAGCTTGCGGTTGATCTCCTTGACGCCGTCCTTGATCTCGCTCGTGTCGCCGCAAAGGCTGTCGAGCTTGTCTTCGGTCCGCTGCTCCTTGGCAGACGATGTTTTGGATACGGAGACGCGCCCGATGAAGAACGTGACAATCACAACGGCGGCCGAGAGGACCGACGTTGCCTCCCCGATGCTCAGCGCCGGCACCCTAAACCTCCTCCGCGTACTCTTCTCCGACGATCTCCTCATATTCGTCGCATGTGATCCACTTGCAGTCCACGGCTCGATGCACCATGGCCTTGGTCCAGAGGCCGCGCTCGTAGTAGCGCCTCACCTTGTCATAGTTCTTCGAGTGCGCCACCGTGGTTGCAGCCTTGACGCGTACCGCCATTACTGTTCACCCCCGACCGTCATCATCAGGTAGTCGATGTTTGCCGTGTTGGTCTCGGTTTGGCTGGGCTCGGCGACCTTCTCGCGCATCTGCTCAAGCAGCTTGTCCACGTCCGGGGCCTCACCCTTTCCGTAGGCGGCGACGGCCGCGGTGTAGGCGAGCTTTCGCGCCTTCCGCTCAACGTACTCGTCATCGTCGATAACGCCCGCGTCGTGCGCCGCGTCGGGGTCGCCGATCTGCGACAGCAGATCGCGCAGGGCGTTGACCTTGGCCATGGTGCCGTCTTGAAGCTCGTTGGGGCGCGGCATGTCTTCCTCAGTGTCCATGCGGACTCCTCTCTTGTCGGGGAATGTGTCGCCATCGTATTGGCGCCGTGAGATTGCCGGGCCGCTTCGATGGGCGCAAAGAAAGAAGGCGCGCCGCGGCACGCCTTCGATGCTTCTGTTATTTCGCGGCCGCTTCGCTTAGGCCGCTGCTTTGAGTTGCCGGTTCTCCGCTATTGCGAGGGCTTGCCTCCGCTTGAATCGTCCCTCGGGTTGGCCTGCATTGAGCACCCCCCCCTCCCGCGCGAGATTTTCGAACAGGCTGCGGTACAGCGCGTCCATGGCCAAAACGCTGCGGTGCGCGTCCAGCCGCTTCATGCCGCCGCGCCAGCTCTGGTAGCTCCGCTCAACCTGCTCGGGGGTCATGACGCCATCGGCGACCATGCGGGCCATCTTCTTCAGCTTGCGGCGCTCGCGCGTGATGGAGTCGCGGCACGGCTTCACGACTATGCGGCCCGTCTCCGTGTAGAAGATGCGCTTCTTCAGCCACGTGAAGCCGCGCGACAGCTTCACCACGCGGGTCTTGCGCGGGTTCAGCTCTATGCCCAGCTCGGCGCACTTGCGCCCTATCAGCAGCAGGCACACCTGCAGGTACTCCTTGCTCTCGTGGATCAGGTAGAAGTCGTCCATATAGCGCCCGTAGGCCTCGGGGCGCAGCATCTCGGTCACGTAGTGGTCGATGCGGTTGGGGTGGGCCACCGCGCATATCTGGTTCGGCTCGCTGCCCAGACCCAGGCCCACCTCGCCCTGTGCGTCTATCAGGCGGTGCTCGAGGGCGACCACGCGCGGATCGAGCAGTGCGCCGGCCAACTGCCGCTTGACGGGTTCGTGGGCTATGCGGGCGAAGTAATCTGAGAAGTCGCCCAAAAGGATGTATCCCTCGCGCCTGTGCCGCCGCCAGTGGTCGGCCAGGTGGCGCTTGAGCAGCTTCAGGGCGTAGTCGGTGCCGCGCCCCTTGATGTTGGCGGAGTTGGCCGTTATGAGTGTCGGGACTATCGCGGGTACGAAGGCGTTCTGAGAAAGCGACTTCTGAATCACTCGCTCTGGGAAGTGCACGGCGCTGATGTGGCGCAGCTTGCCGCGCTCCCACAGGTCGAAGCAGATGAAGCCCCGGCATATGTCGCGGCCCTCCAGAAGGTCGTTCCTCGATTTGACCGCGTTTCGCAGATAGTCCTTCATATAACGCTGCGTGGAGGACTTCCACATCACGCCGCCCGCCGCCTGCTTGGAGGCCTTGCAAAGGCTGTTGAGGTCGGCCACGGCCTCAAGGGTGCACGGCTTCACGCGCTCGGCCTTGGCCTTGGCGCGCCTCTCCTCGCGGCGCTTGCGGCGCGCGGCCCTTCTTTCCTCGGAGTTCATCGAAGGCACCCCGCACGGCTCTCAGTGTGGCTCTGGCAGCCGCTTGAGGTATGGCCATGAAACGCGGCGAAGCCACGGAGCGCCGCGCCATGCAAGCAGCGTCCGGCCACCCTCGCGGGGTGCGTATTTACGGGCGCATGCCCGACGGTCGCGCCTTCCTTCCTCTTCGCGCTCTGCTTTCGGCTCTGGGGCCTACTCGGTCTGGCAATAAGGGAATCCGGGGCGGGGGCGAACCCAGACGTTCGTCGCGGAGTTGTAGTTGGCATTGCCGTTGTTGTTGACGTAGCACACGTTGGACGACGAGCCACCCATGACGGAACGCAGCCACCAATTGTACCGATATACAAGGCGGGACCGCCACCCATTATAGCGAACGAAGGCGCTCTAGCTCGGCCTCGGCCTCCGCTATGCGCTCCTCGGTCGATTTCTTGCCGGTGACGCGCACGTTCTTGCGCGCGCCCTTGAGCAGCTTGATCTCCTCATCGACCATGTTGGCCAGTGCCTCGAAGCGGTTGGCGTTCACGGGCAGGCCTATGTCCATGAGACACTGCATATCCAGCATCAGCTGCTCGCAGTCGGCTATCGCCAGCGTCAGGTACCGCTTGCGCTCCAATGCGTTGAACGAGCTGTTGGGGTAGAAGCTGTCGGCGCGGTTGACGTTGTACACGATGCTGCGCGCCGTCTCCACCGTTGGCACGGCGTTGAGCAGCCGGTAGGCCTTCGGCACCACGGACGACGAGGCCATCAGCTTGTTGACCTCCACGCGGATGGCGATGGCCTGCGTGAAGAACTTGTATTCGGACACCTCGCGGTTGCGCTGGTAGACGCCGCTCACGTGCACCTCCTGGGGAAACTGGCGAAAAAACCGGCCCGCTTCGCGGGCAGGAGGCGACCGCGCAAGGCGGTCGCCTAAAAGCAGAGTATAGAGCACTCGGCTGGCTAGCCGACGAGGAAGCCGGGGCGGGGGCGAACCCAGACGTGCGTCGCGGAGTTGTAGTAGGCACCGCCGCCGCTGTTGACGTCGCACACGCTGGACGACGAGCCACCCATGACGGAACGCAGCCACCAAGTGTACCGATATCCGTTGAGACGGTGCGCCGTGTCGCGGAACAGGTCGAACTGGCAGTCGAAGCCCACGCTGTAGCCCTTGGTTCCCCACACCGGGCATCCGTACACCTCCATCTCGGACAGCGAGAACACCTTGCCGATATCCTGCCAGCTCCACGAGTTGGAGTCGTTGAGCGCGCCGCTTGCGCTGTAACGCTCCTCCAGCAGGACGCGCTGGGTAAGCAGGTACTTGGTCAGCCCCTCGGGCAGGCAGGCCTCGAAGGCCGTCTCCCACGCCTTGAGGTTGCTGTTGAGGTAGGGGCATTTCTGGTCGGCGGTGCCCTGGTTCGTGTTGGTGGCGTTCCACATCAGGAAGCTGTCGTTTGCCACGCCTGTCACTGTTTTTGCCACGGCCACTGGGGCGGACGCCACGAACGCGATGTGGTGGCCCTTGCTGTTGTCGCCGCAATAAAGATACGGGTCGATGTGGGCCAGCAGGAAGCGCACGGACTGCTGGGCCGCGACGGCGGATGCGCTCACGAGGGGCACGTCGATGTAGTCCCCGACGCGAAGGCCCGCGAAGTTGCCGACCGCCGCTCGCTTGTGCAGCGCGTCGTACACGCTGCCGCTGCCGATCTCTCCCGCCAGGATGGTGGCGATGTTCTGCCCGCCGTACTTGCCGATTTGGCCCTGGCGGTTGTACTCGGCGTTGTTGAGCGCCGTCTGCGCGTTGCTGCGCGCGGTATCGTCGATGACGTTGAGCGACTGGCCGCCGACGACCAGTGTCTTTGCATTTGCCATTTATCCTCCTTAGGCAAGGGTTACCGTGCTGCCCGAGACCGAGCACGTGCCGCCGAACGACACCGTGTCGCCGGACACCGACGCCTTGGATGCCGGGCAGTAGACGGTCCCGTCCATGTAGATGAACTTCCCCGTCGCGTCGGCGAGCATCGTCGCGAGCTGGCCGTTCTGACGGCGCAGCTCCGCGGTATCGGATTCGCCGCCGGCGCCCTGCGCCACCGAGTTCGCGATCTGCAGCGCCTGGTTCGCGGCGGCCTCGGCATGAGACGCCGCGCCGTTGGCCGCGGCGGCCGCATTGCTCGCCAGCGCAGTCGAGGCGCTTGCGGTATCGTTCGCGGCATTCGCCTTCTGAACGGCGGCGTTGGCGTTCTCGGTGGCAGTCGAGCACTTCGCGGCGGCCGTTCTGGCAGCTCCGGCGGCGACGTTGGCGTCATATGCCTGAGTCTTTGCGGTGCCTGCGGCGCTGCTCGCCAGCAACGCGGCGCTCTCGGCCCTCTTTCGCGCCGCCTCGACTTCGTCGTAGTTTGCCGGGCGGAACAGGTAGGTGGTGATGCTACCGTCGCTCTCCGTCACGTCGAGGCCGTCGATATAGTCGTCCTCCCCGACCTTCACCTCGTAGACGGCGGACCCGTCGCTGTTGTTGGCCATGCGGCTTCCCTTCCGCGGGCCTGCGCCCGCACGATAATCAAGCGATGATCCCGATCGCCGTCCAGAGCGGCGGCGACCCGATGAGGATGGCGCGCTGTCCGGGCGCTGCGCCCCGGCAGCACGTCGTCATGCAGATGCCGGCCACGACCGAGCCCCCGATGCGCACATCGACGGTCCTGGAGTCCGCCGCGACGACGGTGCCGTAGGCGATCGAGACGCCGGGCGCCGTCGGCGCGGCGACGATATCCGCAAGGTCCGCAGCCAGTGACGGCATGGCGCTCACGAGGCATCACCCCTCAGGTACATGCGGAGCTCGATCCTCATGGGGCATCCCATCGAGAGCTCGAGGTCCATCTTCCGGATGCAGGCGCGGGCGAGCTCGATCCCGACGGACGGCAGCCTGATGGCGCACGCCGAGTAGACGTCCGCCGACGGGTTGAAGATCGTCGTGATCGTCGGGCGCCGGATGACCGAGCACTCGGTTGCGAGCAGGCTCGCCGCCTTGTCGTTCGCCGCCTCGACGGCGAACTGTGTCGCCGAGGCGCCCTCTTCGACCTTGACCTGCGCCACGTCGATATACGACCCTGCCGGCGCGGCATCCGACAGGTAGACGTATCCCGCGCTGTATTCCTCGGACTTGCCCGGGGTTGCCGTGAGCGACAGCCTCGTCCAGCCACGCTCCAC
This sequence comes from uncultured Collinsella sp., assembly GCA_959602645.1. Classification (GTDB taxonomy): domain Bacteria; phylum Actinomycetota; class Coriobacteriia; order Coriobacteriales; family Coriobacteriaceae; genus Collinsella. Next base: position 44,351 of record CAUGTZ010000020.1, read on the forward strand.
AACGAGCGTCCTGGTCTCTCCCCCGTCGTCCTCGCGCCAGATGGGCTGGATCCTCACCTGAGTGCGCTGCGACGCGTAGAGGTAGACGGACTCGGTGTACGGCTGGCCCTTCTTGAGGGATATCTTGTCCTGGGCGATGCCGATCTCGCCGGAGCCGGACCCCTTCGTGATGCGGATCGCCTGGTTGACGCCGCCGATGGGGCACCCGGAAACGCCGACGGTCCCGATGGTTCCCGCGCTGCCGCTGGACCTGAAGGTCGCGCTGTCGTGGGTGCCGGCGCCGGCGAGCGGGTAGGAGCCGCCGGCGATGACGCTCTCGCCTGCCGGCAGGTCGCTGTACTGGTACCGCTTCACGATGCGGCGGCCCGTGGAGACGGTAGACCACTCGCTCTGCGGGCTGTCGTCGGAGGCCGTGCCCCTGACGCTCTCGCCCTGGGTCGTGAAGTCGACGTGCACCACGTTCACGGCGTCGAAGTCGTCCTGCTCGTCGGTGAGGTCGGGAAGCACCCGGCAGTCCTCGCCCTCGGAGAAGGTGTGGTCGATCGGCCTAGCCGCCGGCTCCAGGTAGCGCCTGAACAGCACGCGCCCGTAGGCATCGGTCGAAGCGCTCCTGAAGCCGGCGGCCGAGAGCAGCCTGTTGACCGCGCCCAGCTTGTTGTCCGGCGTGTCCGCCGTGGCGGCTATGCCGAAGACCCATGACGTCGACAGCGTGTAGTCGCTGGGCTCCGCGACGACCTCGAGCCCGCACCCCTCCGCGATCGCCTTGGCCGCGGAGACCGCGTTGGCGCCCGCCGGCACGGTGTACGGCTCGTCGAAGTCGTCCTTCGCGAGGTCGTGGAGTCTGCCGTAGAGAGTCGCGATGCCGGTCGCCACCTCGCCGCTCACCGTGCGCGACGGCGTGGAGCACTCGAAGGTCCCCAGGCACACGGTGCGCGACGCGCCCGAGATCGGGTCCTCCGCGTCGAGGTAGATGCGCACGAAGTCGTTGCCCATGTCGAGCCTGCCGACGTAGTCCAGCGATGCGGACTCGTAGGTGTCCGTGTCCTGGTTTCGGCTGATGCTCCCGCCGGTGAAGCACTCGATGGCGCCGGTCTCCAGGCCGGTCGACCGCGACACGCGGGCGTACCGGTAGGAGGCCCTGAACGACGCAAGCCAGATATCATCCGACACCGTTGGGCTCCCTCCATCGTTCCCTCTTCGTCGATACGGACACCCTGTAGTCCTCGGGCGCGCACCTGGTGAGCGTTCCCGTGACGGCGGCGAAGCCGCGGTCGCCCAGATGGGGTCGCACCCAGGCGCTTCCGTAGCGGCCGAACAGGCCACGGACGCGCAGGTAGTCGTCCTCCTCGATCGTGAACTCCATCGACTCCTTCATCGAGAGGTTGCCGCTCTCGAACCCCATGGGCAGGCCGCCGCCGACGAAGTGGAACTGGTCGCGCTCGCGCTCGGGGCTCGCCGAGTACTGCGGCGGGCCCCCCATGTTCCTGTCGCCGACAACGACCTCGGAGGCGTCCGGCCCGAAGTTGAGGGCGAACCCGTCGCACGGGCACACGGTCCCCACCTCGGTCGTCGAGGTGGTTCCGGAGGCCGCGTAGCCGCGCGCGACGTAGGAGAACCCGACGTTGAGCGGCGGCAGGCGGTCGATGACGCTCTGCCCGGACTTGAGGCCGCTCGCGAGCAGGAGCCTCGAGCCGTCCGCGAGCACGCGCTCGATATCGAACGAGGCGCACGCCGGCAGGCTGTGGACGGTGGCGCGCGTCCCCTTTATGGACATGCCGCCCCTGATTCGGATGTTACCCTCGGGCGTCATGGCCATGGGGCCGTGCAGCTTGTGGTCCCTGACGGCGAACTCTGAGATGCCGTCGCGCACCGTGACGACGGCCGCGAGCGCATCGCTGTAGGAGACGTTGACGATGGGCGTGGCGGGCACGAGCCAGTCGGTCGAGAACGAGCGGGTGACGGTCGTGGACAGGCTCGAGCCGCCGCGGACGGTGAGCTCGAGGACGTACGCGGACCTGTTCTCCAGGCCGGAGGCGATCTCGTGCGACCGCGCGCCCGCGGCGACCGACGTGTCGATGACCGCGGAGCCTCCGCGCAGCAGCCTCAGGCGCTGGTAGGTGATGCCGGTCTCGTCGACGGCGGTCCAGGCGGCGCGCAGCGGGAGCTCGACGACGGCCTCGCCGTCCTCCGCGGGAGTCGTGAAGAACGCCTGCGGCGGGTCGGCGACCCTGAACGCCGCGTACTCCGACCACGCCCCCCATGAAGGGTCGGTGCCCTTGGTGCGGACGCGCAGCCGGTAGGTGCCCTTCGCGGACAGGCTCAGGGACGTCGTCGATGTGGGCCCGCTGATGTGGTGCGGGACGGTCTTGCCGTCCGGCTGGGTCAGCTCGACCTGCGCCGCCGTCTGGGCCGTCCCGTCGGGGTGGTTCCGCGTCCAGCCGATGGTCGCCGTCGACCCGGTCGGGTAGGCGGGGTCGATCCCGGAGACGGACGGCGCGTACGGCGGGCAGATCGTCGCCACGGCGTTGGATGCCGTCCACGCGGAGAAGACGGTGTCCCCCGCGCCCGCCACGGGCTTCTCGCGGTAGGTGCGGACCTCGTAGACGACCCTCTCTCCCGCCACGGCAGACGGGTCGGTCATGGTCCAGACGCCCGGCTCCTGCCTGTCGGCGGTAAGGGCGCGGGGCTTGTAGGTCCTGCCGCCGTCGGAGGTCGCGCGGACATCGAAGCCGCTGATCCAGGACGGGATATCGGGACCCCTGACGACCAGCGAGACCTCGCCGTCGCCGGAGCGCGATAGCGAGACCGATGCCGGCGGCGCCGGCGTCTTGTAGACGCGCACCGGGTTCGACATGTCCGACGTTCCTCCGCGCCAGCGCGCTCGGACGTCGTAGTCGTAGTAGTTGTTCGCCGTCGTCGTTGCGTCGCGCCAGTTGGAGATCGTGCCTGAGTTGTACGGGTTCTCGGTCGGTCCGCCGTTGGTGTGGCGGTACACGTTGATGCCGTCGTAGTACTTCCTGGCGTCGTCGTCCGGGTGGTTGGCCCACTCGATGTCGGTGACGTCGTCGGTCGAGCGCGTGACCCTGAGGTCGGTCGGGGCCGCGGGCTCGTATGCCGGGACCTTTTTGATCCTGGCGCCCTCGCCGCAGGAGGTCGTCGCGCCGACGGCGCCGTAGCCGCCTACCGACACGGACTCGGTGTACGCCTCGACCCAGACGTCGTAGTCTTCGTCCTTGCGCGCCGCGTCTGTGTACCCGCTGACGGTGACGGCGCGGGCGTAGCTGCTGGTGGTGTAGCCATCGCCCGATGCGCGCCAGACGCCGCCGACCTTGACGTGCAGTCGCACGCCGTAGTAGTACCAGTCTCCGAAGTCGACGGTGGCGGTCCAGTGGATGCGGGCGGTGGAGTCGTCCACGTTCGACACGGACGTGGAGAGGTTGACGGTGTAGTACGTCACGCCTCCCCTGGTAGTCTGCGCTGATGCCACCTGCTACCCCCTTCCGGTCCTGACGGTCCTCTTGAGTTCGGACACCAGCGCCCTGAGGGCCTCCGCGACGCGCTCGTCGACCTCGAGTGCCGACCCGTCGAGGTAGATGTTGTAGACGTCGCCGCGCTGGCCGCCGAGCCGCGCCATCTGCTCGGCGATGGTCGCCGCGAACGGCTCGGAATACCTGCGGTTCGTGAGCGGCACGATGGCCTCGGCGCCGTCCTCGCCCACCCAGTCGAGCGGGTAGCCGGTCACCGGCGCGTCGACGATGGCGCCGTGCGCGTGCATGCGGATGCCGCCCTCGGCATGCCGTATGCCGCCCGCGGCCTTCTCGTTGCGTGTCCTGTTGACGGTCACGTAGGTCGTGGTGATCGTCGCCGACCTTGAGTGGAACGGCTCGTTCATCACCGCCTGCATGGCGGACTGGCACTTCGGCAGCGACCCGTAGCTCGCCTTGGCGGTCATCTCCTTGCTCTTGAGCTTGGTGCCGTTGAGCTTTTCCACCGAGGTCTGCGCCCTGTCGACTTCCTTCTTGTCGACCTTTGTCTTGGCGCTCTTGGACTGGAGCGCCGTGCCGTTCCAGGTCACGAGGTTGCCCTGGGCGTCGCGCAGGTCGCCGACGCTCACGTCGACGACGCCGCTCTTGTCCATCAGCTGCTCGCCGTTCCAGGTGTACACGTTGCCCTGGGCGTCCATGAGCTGGGTCTGGTCGACGGTCACGTTGCCGTTCTTGTCGACGATGGGCTGCGCGTTGTAGTTCTGGACGGCCCAGACCATCTGGTCGATGTTGCCGTTGAAGTTGCTGGCGAGCGCGGCGAGGTTGGCGGAGCCGACGCTGTTGAGCGTCTCGGTCGACACGCCGGCCGCGGCGCAGGCGTCCGAGAACGCGCCGAAGTCGATGTTCTCCTTCGAGAACGCCTTCTTGAGCTTGCCGCCCATGTCCTCGAGCGCGGCCTGGATCTGGCTCGCGGCGCGGACCGTCGAGGCGGCGCCCTCGTCCATCGAGTGTTAGCGCTAATCTAAAATTGACCACTTTCGCAAACGCATCTCGCCGAATGCGC
>CAUGTZ010000021.1 GCA_959602645.1 uncultured Collinsella sp.
GTGCCGCCGCGCCTACGGCGCATGACATGCCGCCACACATGGTCGAGGACGTTCTGAAAACTAAGCCCGGACCCCGCCGGACAGGTCGCACTACTCGCAGAGCAGCTTAGCGATCTGGACGGCGTTGGTTGCCGCGCCCTTACGGATTTGGTCGCCGCAGCACCAGAAGGTGATGCCGCGCGCGGCCTCGGGGTTCGAGATGTCGCGACGCACACGGCCGACCCAAATCAAATCCTGGTCGGAGGTGTCCATCGGCATGGGGAAGCGGTCGTGTGCATCCTCGGCGCTCATGTCGTCAACCAGTTTCACTCCCGGAGCGGCAGCCAGCGCAGCACGGGCCTCTTCCACCGTGATGTCGCGCTCAAACTCGAGCGTAACGCTCTCGGAGTGCGAGCGCAGCACGGGCACGCGCACGCAGGTGCAGTTCACGCGCAGCTCGGGCAGGTGCATGATCTTGCGGCCCTCGTTCTGCAACTTCATCTCCTCGGAGGTAAAGCCCTCCTCCTTGACACCGCCGATCTGCGGAATCAGGTTGCTCGCCAGCTGGGCGGCAAACGCGCGCGGCTCGGGAATCTCCTCGCCACGGCCCAGGGCGGCAAGCTGAGCCTCGAGCTCGGCCATACCGGGAGCGCCAGCGCCCGAAGCTGCCTGATACGTGGACACGATCATACGCTTCACGCCAGCAAGCTGGTGCAGCGGCCACGTGGGAACCAGGCCGATGATGGTCGCGCAGTTGGGATTGGCGATAAGGCCGTGATGCCACTTGATGTCGTCGGCATTGATCTCGGGCACGACCAGCGGCACCTCGGGATCCATGCGGAAGGCGTGGCTGTTGTCGACCACGACGGCGCCGCGCTTGACGGCCTCGGGCAGTAGCTCCTTCGCAATATCGTCGCCGGCGGCGCCGAGCACGATGTCGCAGCCCTCAAAGGCCTCGGGGCAAGCCTCCTCAATCACAACCTGCTCGCCGCGGAACTCGACGGTCTTGCCCGCAGAGCGCGCGCTCGCTAGCAGCTTGAGCTTGCCGACCGGAAACTCCTGCTCGTTGAGGCACTCAAGCATCTGGGTGCCCACGGCTCCCGTCGCGCCCAAAATAGCAACCGTGTACTGTTTCATGCTTCCCCCTTTAAAGGCTGTGGCTTTTGCCCGCACGCCGAGCAGGCCGATTATTGTTGCCAGTGTATACAAGAACAGGGCGGGCACGAAACCCGCCCCGTCGAAACGAAACCGAAACGAAACGCCCCACGGTAGATTTTTGAGACATGACCCAAAAACCTACCGAGCAGTCACTACTTTTTGAGCGCGGCCAGAGCGGGATCAACCGGCGCGGAAGCCTCCAGGTCAGAGACCTTCACAATGCCGTTTTCATCGGAGAAGGCACGGTAAATGGTCTGGATCGCCAGATCGAAGTCCTTCTCCTCCACGCCGATGATGATGTTGATCTCGTCGCAGCTCTGCGAAATCATGCGCACGCTCACGCCGGCCTGGCCGAGCATGCCAAACAGGTGGCCGGAAATACCGGCGCGGCCGCGCAGGTTGCGGCCGACGGTCGCGATGAGCGCCAGGCCCTCAACAACCTCGATCTCGAGCGGCTCGACCTCCTGCTGAATGTCGCCCACGAGCGAGTACAGCGAATCGCGCACATCCTGCTCCTGCACCACGGCGCCAAAGCGATCGACGCCGGTGGGCATATGCTCGACGGAAACGTCATAGCGCTCGAAAACCGAAAGCGCGCGGCGCATAAAGCCGACGCGGGGCTTGGTACGGTCGCGGGCCACGTTGATGGCGACAAAGCCGCGCTTGCCGGTCACGCCGGTAATGATGGGCTCTGCCTCGCCCTCATCGGCCGTCTCGCTAATGATGGTGCCGGGATCCTGCGGCGCATTGGTGTTCTTGATGACCAGCGGAATACCCGCCTCGCGCACAGGGAACACGGCCTCCTCGTGCAGGACGCTCGCGCCCATGTACGAAAGCTCGCGCAGCTCCTCGTAGGTAACGCGGGCGATGGGCTGAGCCTCGGGCACAATGCGAGGATCGGCAGAATAGAAGCCCGAAACGTCGGTCCAGTTCTCGTACAGGTCGGCGCCCAGGCACTTGGCCAGGATCGAACCGGAAATATCGCCGCCACCACGGTCGAGCAGCTTGATCTGGCCCTCACGCGTCGCGCCGTAGAAACCGGGCATAACAAAGCCGCCCTGCTGACCGTACTCCTGCACCAGCTCAGAGGTGCGGTTCATGCTGAGCGTACCGTCGTGATGGAACGCAACGACCGTCGCGGCGTCCAGGAACGGCAGACCCAGGTACTCGGCCATCAGGCGAGCGGTGAAGTACTCGCCACGGCTCACGAGCTCCTCGGTGGAGTAGCCGCCCGAGCGGGCGCGCTCGGCAAAGGCCGCGAACTCCTCGCGGATGGGATAGGTGAGCTCCAGCTCGTCAGCGATATCAAAATAGCGCTGGCCAATGTCCTCGAGCAGCTCCTCGCACGACACGTGGTACTTAACGTGTGCGTTAACCAAGTAGAGCAGGTCGGTCACCTTGGTATCGCCCTTAAAGCGGCGACCGCAGGCAGAAACCACCACAAAACGGCGGGCCGGGTCGGCATCGACAATGGCCTTGATCTTCTTAAAGTGTTCGGCGTCGGCGACCGACGAGCCGCCAAACTTGGCAATCTTAATCATGGGCTGGAGGTTACCTTTCTAAAAAGCCTCTGCGAACCTATTTTGCGCGCTCTGATACCATGGTTTCACCGATTGGGACCAAGGCATCCGAGGAGCAGTGTTATATGGGAACTTATCATAGTACACGAGGACGCACTTTATCGTGCTCAAGTAAGGTGGCAATCCGTACCGGCATCGCTCCCGACGGGGGTTTGTTTGTCTCGGACGAGCTCGGCACCCAGCAGGTCGATATCAGCTCGCTTGCAGATAAATCGTACTTTGAAATCGCTCAAGATGTGTTGGGAATGTTACTGAATGATTACACGGACGAAGAAATTTCGGCCTGTGTGAATGAGGCATACCGCGACACATTTGCAAGCGAAGAGGTCACGCCGCTCGTCAAACTCGACGCCGCACCGGGCGCTGACGTCCCTCAAACCTATGTGATGGAGCTCTTTGGCGGCCCCACAAGCGCCTTCAAGGACGTCGCCCTGCAGATGCTCCCCCGTCTGATGGCCCGCACTTCCGCCAAGGACGGCGGCGCCGAGCGCATCATGATCGTCACCGCCACGTCGGGCGACACGGGCAAGGCAGCACTCGCCGGCTTTGCCGACGCCCCGGGCACGGGCATCACCGTCTTTTATCCCGAAGGCAAAGTCAGCCGCGTGCAGAATCTGCAGATGTCCACGCAGGAGGGCGATAACGTCGCCGTCTGCGGCATCCGCGGCAACTTCGACGATGCCCAGAGTGCCGTCAAGCGCATCTTTGCCGATAAGGAGCTTGCCGAGCGCCTGGAAGCCGCCGGCACTGTGCTTTCGAGTGCCAACTCCATCAACGTCGGCCGCCTGGTGCCGCAGGTTGTCTACTACTTTGCCGCCTATGCGCAACTGCTGCGCGCCGGCGCTATCGAGGCTGGCGACGCCGTAGAGTTCTGTGTGCCCACCGGCAACTTTGGCGATATCTTGGCCGGCTACTACGCCAAGTGCATGGGTCTGCCCGTCGCCAAGCTCGTCGTGGCGAGCGACAAGAACAACGTGCTTGCCGACTTCCTGACCACCGGCGTTTACGACCGTAACCGCCCGTTCTTCACGACCATCTCGCCGTCGATGGACATCCTTATTAGCTCCAACCTGGAGCGCATGCTCTACTTCTTGTCCGACGGCGACTGCGAGCTCGTTGCCGGCCTTATGGAGCAGCTGGCACAGACTGGTCGCTACGAAGTTCCCGCCGACCTGCTGGCAAAGATTCAGAGCGTCTTTGGTTGCGGTTGGGCCAGCGAGGACGAGGTCCTCACTGCCATCAAGAGCTGCTGGGACGCGAACGGCTACGTGATCGACCCGCACACCGCTTGCGGCTATCACGTCTTCGAAAAGGTCGCTCCCGCCGAGGGCGCCAAGGCCCGCGTGTTGCTTTCGACCGCCAGCCCCTACAAGTTCCCGCGAGCCTGCTGCGACGCCTTGGGCCTCGACGTTCCCGAGGATGATTTTGAGGCTATGCGTGTGCTCGAGCAGGCCACCAACACGGTCGCCCCGACCCAGCTCGCCGAACTCGAGTCCAAGCCCGTCCGCTTCGAAGACGTCTGCGACGTCGATGAGATGGCAAGCTACGTCGAGTCTGCAGCAAAACGAATGAGCACCAACTAAACCCCTTATTAAGCGCCGGCGAAAGCCGGCGCACCTTCTTTTTATTAAGCTTTCGGGATGATGACGAACATGCGAGCGGGTCTGGCCGTTTAGTTCGTCGCGAGTTCCGCACGAGCCGGAAAGCACTTAATGTGCTTTCCGAGCGAGCCAGGACTGCCCGAGCAGCGAACTAAACGGCCGGACCCGCCCAGGAGGACCCACATGATCAAAATCACCGTCCCAGCAACCAGCGCCAACCTAGGCATCGGCTACGACACCCTCGGCATGGCCGTCAGCCTCTACTCGCACTTCACCTTCGAGCGCGCCGACAAACTCACCATCACCGGATGCCCCGAAGAGTTCCAAAACGAGAACAACCTAGTCTACGTGAGCTTTGTGGATGCGCTGGCCGCATGGGGCGAGCCGGCCTTCCCCGTCGCCATCGACATTCAGACTGACGTTCCCGTCGCTCGTGGCCTGGGTTCCAGCTCCACCTGCGTTGTCGCTGGTATCATGGCCGCCGCCGCTTTAACGGGCCACACCGTCGACCGCGCCGAGCTCGTCCGCATTGCCACCGAGGTCGAGGGCCACCCCGATAACGTCGCCCCCGCTATCCTAGGCGGCGCCGTCTGCTCCTTTACACCGACCGATTCGCTCCCCCAGTGCCTTCGCTACGAGGTGAGCGATCGCTTGCGTTTTATTACCGTGATTCCGCCCTACGAAGTACACACGAGTGAGGCGCGCAAGGTCGTGCCGCAGGAGATTCCGCTCTCTACCGCCGTATGGCAGATGGGCCGCATCGCCGGCATGACGCGCGGTTTGGAGACTGGTGACCTGGACCTGATTGCCGCCGCCAACGATGACCGCATTCAGGAGCCCTATCGTCGCCGCCTGATTCCCGACTACAACGCTGTGCGCGACACCTGCCTTAACGGCGGCGCCAAGACCATCTGGATCAGCGGTTCGGGCTCAACCCTCATGGCTGTAACCGACGACACCATCGTGGCAAAGTTCCTGCAGGTCAAGCTGCGCGAGCAGTTCCCTAAGTGTGAGACGCATATTCTGACGTGCGACACCGAGGGCGCTCAAATCGAGTACCTGTAGACATCGCCGATCGGTCTGTCCGGGCCACCCAGGGGCATCCCCTTAAAAACGTCCTCGCACTTGAGGCCCGCTTATCCTGCTCCTTCGGAGCATCGGATAGGCGGGCCTCGTGCTGCGGAATGTTTTTAAGGGGATGCCCCTGGGTGGCCCTATGGTACCGTGACTAGCGATGTCTACAGGGACCCACGCTTTGAAGGGGCGCCGGGCTGAAATTATGGCCTTTTATTGGTAGGGGCTCTTGCTAGGCTGGAGCCCCTACTAGAGGCAGGCCTCGGCGATGCGACGTTTGAGTTCGTCGATGCCGGTGCCGGTCTGGGAGCTTGTGATGATTACGTTCTCGGCCGGGACATTGAGCTGCTTTTTGATGGCTGCTGCCTGGCGGGCCTGCTGGGTGCGGCTGAGCTTGTCGGCTTTGGTGAGGCAGACGATAAAGTTGAACTCGTTGCCCTGCAGATAGTCGATCATGTCGTGATCGAGCTTGCTGGGGTCGTGACGAATGTCCACCAGCGAGACGACCAAGTTAAAGCTGCGCTCCGAGTCGAAGAAGTCGCCGATAAGCTCTGCCCAGCGGTCGCGCTCGGCCTTGGAACGACGGGCGAAACCGTAACCCGGCAGGTCCACGAAATGCACGTCGTCGGCCTCAAAGAAGTTGATGTTGCTCGTCTTGCCCGGCGTGCTGGAAACCTTGACCAGGTTCTTGCGGCCAAAAAGCTTGTTCATAATCGACGACTTGCCCACGTTGGAGCGGCCGACAAAGCTCACCTCGGGGCAGGTGGACTCGGGAATCTGCGAAACCTTGCCATAGCTGGCAACGAACTTGGCAAGCTGGTAGTTAATGGAATCGGCCATGGACACTCCTTGGTCGTAGGTTCTTACAAAAGAGCGCGCTAATAGATAGCAGCGATACGGCGGACGATATCGAGCGTAATGCCACTCGCGGTACGGGCATACTCGAACAGGTCGAACTCACGGTCGCAAATCGCATCGTACGCCTCGTCACAATTATCGCTGATAGCGCGCAACACCAGGCAATCGACACCATTTTTAGTTGCGACATGGGCAATCGCCGCGCCCTCCATGCCAACACAATCGGCATGCGTCGCCTCGATAGCGTCGTTGCGCATGGCGGCACCCGTCACAAAACGGTTGCCCGTGGCAATCGTGCCGACCAGGAACTGCTTGGTGCCCTCGTTCGAAGCGGCTGCATTTGTCGAAGCATTGACAAAGCCACGCTCAGCAAGCACATCGGCAGCAATATCGACCAGCGCAGGCGTCGAGCCAAACTCCTCGAGCCCCGGTGCAGACTCGGCGATAAGCGCGGTATCGGTATCCATATAGCGCAGGCGTTTGCCGATGACCACATCGTCGATATGGAGTTTGGGGTTCAAACCGCCCGCGATACCCGAGAGCACAACGGCCTGCGGGGCATATTTACTAATGAGGTGCTGCGTCGCGGCGGCGGCATTCACCGTGCCCATGCCCGCCGTTGTGGCGACAACTGTCAGGCCGTCGAGCCCACCGCTCACAACGGTCAAGCCTGCCTCACGTGCCTCGCAAACGTCGCTCAGCTCTTCCTTAATCTGCATGATCTCTTTTTCGAGCGCACCGATAATCGCGATGGTAGCCATACCATTCCCCAAACCTTTACGAAATTCTCAACCAAGGTATGGTACCAGCATTTTGTTTGACCTCGCCAAACGAACACGCTAAGCCAGCGCAGCGCGGGTATCATAGAGCGCCTTGGCGATGGCGGCCACGACCTCGCTCGAACGGTCACTCCATGGCATCGATGTCATGATGCTCATAATGTAGGTGTCGCCGTCAACATCAATGAGGCCAGCATCGCACGTCGCATTGCAACCTGCCTCGCTGATCCAGCCGGCCTTGTTGCGCACCAAAACTTGGTCGTCCGCAATGCCGTCACGAATAAACGATTGGGTCGTAGAGGCCAGAAGACCCGACAGCCATTGCGACGTCTCGGTATCACGGCTCAAATACTCGCTCATCTCGCGCCACAACTTGGCCGAGGTGCGCGGGCAATAGGTGGGAAAATCACTCATCGGATCGAGTGCGGTATCGTAATCGATGCCAAGACCGACAATCCAATCCTCGTAACCGACACGGTCAAACGCCGCGCGTAACGCAATAAACGAATCGTTGTCCGAATTAACGACCGCGGCCTCGATCAGGTCGCGCACCGTCTGCCAGCCCATGTTGTAGCCACCATAGGTGCCAAGAGAATCATCGAGTGAGACCTGGCCCGTCTCGACCAGTGACTCGCAGATGTAGAGTACATAGAGCGCCTTATAACTGCTCGCACCGTACACCTCGGCGTCCGCGTTATACGTCACGCCCTTGCCGCTCGACAGATCGTAAAACACCGCGCCCGCATCGCCCAATTCCTGGGCCTGATCAAGGGCATCTTGAAGCGCCGCGAGGCTCTCATCCTCCAGGGCGGGGATCTGGTCATCAACCAGTGAGAAGGTCTGCACGGTATCGCCTGAGCGAATATCGTTAAAGTCCGCCTTCGAAAGCCTTGTCTTGAGGCTCGCTGTCGACAGGGTTTGACTTGCGGTGGCTTTAGATTCAGTGACCTTTTTGTTTTGCGTCTGTACCGTTGACGCATCCGAGCGTGCCATTCGCTCCGACGCGTAGGTTTTGGCGGTAATTCCGAGGATAATAACCGCCAACGTTAGCATCCCAATGGCGGCAATCTTCGTCACGCGGATGCGAGCGTCTGCAAGGCCACGCGAAGGCGTGCCCTTCGTCTCATATCTGCTGCCATGCTGCGGCACATACTCGTCCCGCGATGCGCCCTTTCGCACGTGGTCTCCTGACTGCTACCGTTTATATACGAGCAGCATAATACCGAGCAGGCATTTCTTTCCTAAGATATTCAGCGGCGTTTAAGGCGTCTTTAAAGAAACCACAAGCGTATTTATCCAAATGGCACAATTCTGTTGCGCATCTCTGCCCAAAACGCAGTTGCGGTGAAATAGTTCCTGTTTGGACGGCATAGGCCGATACACAAGAACTATTCCACCGCAACTTGACGGGGCTCTTTAGCGATCAACTATGTGCCCGGGGGTACTCATTTAAGTCTGTCCCCAATGAGCACTGCTAGCCGATGGCGTTTTTGAGTTCCGCACGGCGCTTTTTCATGCCCGTCATGACTGCGTTGCGCAGCTCGGGCATGCGCGCGGTATCCATCTGAGGCACGCCCTCAAGCTTATAGGGAATGCCCAGTTGCTCGTACTTGACGACACCCATCGTGTGATACGGCAGCATCTCCAAACCCACCACGTTGTGCCATGGAGCGATCAGGCGACCGAGCTTCTCGCATTCCTCCACCGTATCGGTGATACCCGGCACTACCACGTGGCGAATAACAACCTTAATCTTGCGACGCGCAAGCTCATCGCCAAACGCCAGGATGCGCGCAGGATCGCAACCGGTTAGCTTTTTATGCTCAGCCGGATCGGCGTGTTTAATGTCGAGCAGCACCATATCAGTCTCGTTGAGCACAGCATCGAACTTCTCGGGGTGGTTGGGGTCAAACGCATATCCGCAGCTGTCAAGGCAGGTATGCACGCGGCCATCGGGGTTGTTGTGCATGGCACGGAACAGGTCGGCCAAAAACTCGGGCTGCAGAAGCGGCTCGCCGCCCGAAACCGTAATTCCGCCGCTGCGGTAAAACTCATGGTTACTCTGGAACTCGTCCATCAGGTGCTCGACGGTCACCATGGTGCCGCCGTTAACCGACCAGGTATCGGGGTTGTGGCAATACGCACAGCGCATGGGGCAGCCCTGAACAAACACCACAAAGCGGATGCCGGGTCCGTCGACCGTTCCCATCGTTTCAATCGAATGTACGCGGCCCAGGGTAAACGCAGAGTCCTCGGGACGAGCATCCACACCCTCAAGCGTCATCTCAGCCATTCCCGCTACCTTGCCTTTCATTGGTTTTAGCTACATAAATGCCAGAGTCATTCTAGCCCATACGCATGATGGCGAAACGGTTTGGCGGCCAATTGGGTTGTCCTATTTGGCCCCACGCAAGAGCGGCGGGAGGGTTGTCGCAACCCGCCCGCCGCTGTGGCGATAGATATCAATAGACGCCAGGCCTTTACGCCTTAAGCGTGAGCACCGCACCGAAGGCGGTCGGGCCGCAGTGGCTCGAGATGACGCCACCAACCTGAGTCCAGGCAATGTCCTTAAAGCCCAGGTCGCGCGCATAGACTTCCATGTCGTCGCGCAACTCCTCGGAAAGACCCACCGAATACGCCAGGCCAATATGCGAGTAGTCGATCTCGCCCTTCGCTACCATGTGGTCAAGAAAGGCACGGGCGCACTTGAGCATAGAACCGCGGAACTTCTTGGTCGCCACGAACTTGCCGCCCGTCACCTCGATGCAGGGCTTAATCTTGAGCAGATGGGCGCCTAGGAACGCGACGTTGGACAAGCGACCGCCGGCCTTAAGGAAGGCGAGATCGGTTGGGACAAAGCCCAACAGCACGCGGTCCATCACCGAATTGGTGAAGGCGAAAATTTCGTCAACGGTGGCATCGGGATGAGCCTCGATGTATTTGGCAGTCTCGACGACAACGAGTGACTGGCCCACCGAGACAAAGCGCGTGTCCATGGAGAACACGTAGTCGCGCCCCTGGGCCGCAATCTTCGAGGACTGATGCGAGCAGGTCGTGGCCTCGGAATACGCAAGATGCAGAATGGTCGCATCGGGCTGCTCGGCATGGATACGGTCATATACGTGCGCAAAATCTGCCGGCGCACAGCCACTGGTCTTGGGCATTACGCCAAACTCGTTGCAGCGCGAGTAAATCTCGAGCGGATCGATGGAGCCGTCCTCAACGGTCTCGTCACCAATCGTGACATGCATGGGTACACGCACGATGCCATAGCGTTCGCAGAGCTCTGGCGTCACATCCGAACCAGATTCAACCACGATTACGTACTTGCCCATTATCATCACGACCTATCTTAACGTTGGCTTTTCAATACATGGCACGCGCCGCCGCACTGTTGCACAACGGCGTCCAAGCGCCAAAGAGACGCCGCCCCTTGCACACAACAAAGGACAGCGTCTCCCTGGAAAACTCCGTGCTTAACTGAGATTCTACACGGTTTATTGCTAAGTGTTACTTACTCCGCAAACGGTAGCTATACGCGATAAACGGTAGCAAGCAAGAATCCAGAACGCTCAACCCATCAGGAGAGTTCCGCCTAAAAGGTGACTACACAGGACCCCCGCCGGGCCGCTTTGGGTTACTCTCCAAAACATTCCGCAGGACGCAAAGAGGCTCCGCAGCGCGAAGCGCGCAGCGGAGCCTCTTTGCATGTCCGAGGACGTTTTGGAGAGTAACCCAAAGCGGCCCGGCGATCCTGCGGGAGTTAAACCCCTTTAGAACTTGTTGTGGAAGGTACGCGAAATGACTTCGTCCTGCTGCTCCTTGGTGAGCGTGTGGAAGTTCACGGCATAGCCGGAAACGCGGATGGTCAGCTGCGGGTACTTCTCGGGGTGAGCCTGAGCGTCAAGCAGCGTCTCACGGTTGAAGACGTTGATGTTCAGGTGGTGGCCACCCTTCTCGGCGTAAGCGTCGAGCATGTGGACCAGGTTATCGGCCTGAGTCTCGGAAACTTCAGAAACCTTCATAATGTGTCTCCTTCGATCGATAGGCGCCGGCCGAAACCGGCGCGCTAATCAGTAATCGTTATTGTTAGTATAGCACTAACAATAGTTACTCGCCCAGCTGATCAAGGTCGATATCGCCAAAGAACACCTGGTCCTCCTTGCCGAGCGCACCCGGGATGATGGAGAAGGTGTTGGAGATGCCGTCCTGAGCATCGCGGAACGGGAGCTTGGAAACCGAAGACAGCGAAGCGATGGCGCCGTGGCTATCGCGCTTGTGCATGGGGTTAGCACCCGGGGCGAACGGCTGGCCAGCCTTGCGGCCGTCGGGCGTGGAGCCGGTCTTCTTACCGTACACGACGTTGGAGGTAATGGTCAGAACCGAGGTCGTGGGCACGGAGTTGCGGTAGGTGTCGTTCATGCGGATGTACTCCATGAACTGGTGCACAACGTCGTGAGCGATCTGGTCGACGCGGTCGTCGTCGTTACCGTACTTGGGGAACTCGCCCTCGGTCTCGAAGTCGACGATGATGCCGTTCTCGTCACGGACGGGGTGGACCTTGGCGTACTTGATGGCGGACAGGGAGTCAGCCACGACGGAAAGGCCAGCGATGCCCGTAGCGAACCAACGATGCACGTGCTTGTCGTGCAGAGCCATCTGGATGCGCTCGTAGCAATACTTGTCGTGCATGTAGTGAATGATGTTCAGCGAGTTGACGTACACGCCAGCGAGCCACTTCATCATGTCGTTGTACTTGGCCACAACGTCGTCGTAATCGAGCGTATCGCCCTCGACGGCGCGGTACTTGGGGCCGACCTGCTTCTTGGAGACCTCGTCAACACCGCCGTTGAGCGCGTAGAGCAGGCACTTGGCCAGGTTGGCACGGGCGCCGAAGAACTGCATCTCCTTACCAATGCGCATGGAGGACACGCAGCAGGCGATGCCGTAGTCGTCGCCGTGGTAAACGCGCATGAGGTCGTCGTTCTCGTACTGAATCGAGGAGCTGGCGACAGAAGTCTTGGCGCAGAACTTCTTGAAGTTCTCGGGCAGACGGGTCGACCACAGAACGGTCATGTTGGGCTCGGGGCTGGTGCCCATGTTCTCGAGCGTGTGCAGGTAGCGGTAGCTCATCTTGGTAACGAGCGTACGGCCGTCAACACCCATGCCGCCGATGGACTCGGTGACCCACTGCGGATCGCCGGTAAACAGGGCCTGGTACTCGGGGGTACGGGCAAACTTGACCATACGGAGCTTCATGATGAAGTGATCCACGAACTCCTGGATCTGCTCCTCGGTGAAGGTACCGTTGGCAAGGTCGCGCTCAGCGTAGATGTCGATGAACGTGGAGGTACGGCCGATGGACATAGCGGCGCCGTTCTGCTCCTTGACGGAAGCGAGGTAGGCGAAGTACATCCACTGGATGGCCTCCTGCGTGTTGGTAGCAGGGTTGGAAATGTCGAAACCATAGGTCTCGGCCATCATCTTGAGCTCGCCGAGGGCGCGGATCTGCTCCTGCAGCTCCTCACGATCGCGGATGTTGTCGGCGGTCATGACCGTCGGGGTGGAAGCCTTCTGGGCCTCCTTGTCCTTGATCAGGTAGTCGACACCGTACAGGGCGACACGACGGTAGTCGCCGATGATGCGGCCGCGGCCATAGCCATCGGGCAGACCGGTGATGATGTGGGCCGAACGGCAGGCGCGCATCTCCGGGGTGTAGACATCGAAGACGCCGGCGTTGTGGGTCTTGCGCTCGAAGGTGTAGCGCTCGACAACGTTCTCGTCGACCTTGTAGCCGTGCTGGCTGGCAGCCTGGCAAGCGATGCGGATACCACCGTTGACGTGCAGCGCGCGCTTGAGCGGCTTGTCGGTCTGGAGGCCGACGATGGTCTCCTTCTCGCGGTGGGCGTTATCGATGTAGCCAGCGGGGTGGCTCACGATACCCGTGACGGTCTTGGTGTCCATATCGAGGACGCCGCCCTGCTCGCGCTCCTTGAGCAGCAGGTCGAGAACCTCGCCCCACAGCTCCTTGGTACGCTCGGTCGGGCCGGCGAGGAACGACTCGTCGCCCTCGTAGGGGGTGTAGTTCTTCTGGATGAAGTCTCGGACGTCAACCTCTCCCGTCCAGATGCCTTCCTTGAAGCCTTCCCATGCCTCCTGCATTGTGTAACCACGCTCCTAGTTACGTGTAATGCGGCGCTCTCTCACACCGCTGCTTATTGAATTCTTGAATTATCGGCTTGCACTACCGGCTTCTTCCGTTCTTCACCACACATTGGTACAGGGAAAAACGTTTGTCCACCTTGGAACTGCAACCCAAAACCCAAGATTTCACCCGTTTGAGAAGGATAACATAGCCACCCCCTTCATCAGGGCTGTTATATGTTTCTTTTTTTATACCATTAGGGCGTTTTTAACAAATCCGCAGGAAACGCTCCTGCCATCAGCTACCGTTCACCGAATCGCTTGATATTTCCCCTTGCCTTTATACGTCCTGCGCTCTAGCTGTTATGCCAGCTTTAGCAGGGTAAAGTGCCCCAGAGACCCCGCAGAAACTGCAGGGCGGCCACGGGATTTCCCCCGGGACCGCCCTGTGGCATGGTTAGTTATTTAGCTTTGATTGCCGCTTGGCATTAGGCGGCTGCGGCGGCCTTGTCGGTCGTTGCCTTGCTGTGGCCCTGACCCTCAAAA
Organism: uncultured Collinsella sp.; assembly: GCA_959602645.1. Lineage (GTDB taxonomy): Bacteria > Actinomycetota > Coriobacteriia > Coriobacteriales > Coriobacteriaceae > Collinsella. The sequence goes on from CAUGTZ010000021.1 coordinate 13,720, forward strand.
TGCTTGTAGCACCAGCTGGTGACCAGCGGGGTCAAAATGGCCGTCACGATAGCACATGCTGCAACCTGCGCCGTAGCCGTCGCGAGCACCGCGCCGCCGTACATGGCCTCGTTGACGCTTGCCATGGCAGCAGGCGTGGCCACATTGGCTCCGGCGCAGCTCGAAATGGCCGCACCTGCGACACCCGTACCGCCCGTGAGCTTATCGACCGCGATGACGGGAATTGCAAAGACTACCGAGCAGATCACGCCGAGCAGGATGCCGGGAAGACCACCGTTGATAAGCTGGCCAAAGGTCATGGTCGAGCCCATGGCAAAGAAGACGAGCACGATGATGGCGGAAAGTGCCGGTGCCATCATCTTCTTAAAGCTCGGGAAGAGGTTACCCAGAATAATGCCGACGACGATCGGCAGGATGGCGCCCACGAGCGACCAACCGATCGGAGCCTGACCGGCAGCGCCGAGCACGATCATCGTGACCGGAGGGCCGACAACCAGCGTGGTGATTGCGACGGCACCACGCTCGGCCTCATTGCCCATGGTGCCCATCAGACCAGCGTACATAGCGTTGTTGGCGCCGGTGCAAGCGGCCAGCATCACCATGGCAGAGATGCCAAACAGGTTGTCGTTGAATACATAAAGGATGAGCAGCGACACGGCAACGACCACGATCTGCTTGACGGCGATGATGATGGCGCCGCGGGCAGCGGCGGCAGGAGCGCTCTTAAACGAAATCGTCGTACCGACGATGAGCAAAAAAGCGCCAACAAGCGGGCCTGCGCCCTGCTGGGTCATGCCGAGCGTAAAGCTGCCGAGCGTTTTGAACAGGTCGGGGAACAGCGTGTTGAGCAGGCAGCCCAACAAAAGCGGCACCAAAATATTGGCACCCGGGATGGAGGACATCTTAAAGAACGGCTCCTTTGCCGCCGGCGCCTCCACCGCAGTCGATTCACTCATATATATCTCCTTTGGATGCATGCGAATCGTAGCCGCACGCGCCTATATCAGAAAGAAGGCGACGGTCCCGAGTCGCAGGAGCCGTCGCCGAATAATCGTCGTGGGGTATTACCCGTCCAGGACGATGCCGCCGTCGCAGTCGCCGATCTCGCCGTTCACGAAGCTGGCGAGGTCGGAAGCGAAGAACAGCACCATCTGCGCAGGCTCGCTGGCCTGGGCGGCGCGGCCCAGAGGAATACCGTTGATGATGCGCTGAGAGTTCTCGTCAGAGAGAATCGAGGTCATGTCGGTAAGGGTAAGCGACGGGCACACGGCGTTGCAGCGGATGCCGAACTTGCCGCCTTCCTTGGCGACTGCCTTGGTTAGGCCGTTGACGCCGGCCTTGGAGCTTGCGTAGGCAGCAGTGCCGAGCAGGCCGCCGCCGATCTTGCCGGCCACGGAGCTCACGTTGACGATGGTGCCGGCGTGGGCCGCCTTAAAGTGCGGGTACACGGCATTCATCATGGTAAAGGTGCCGTTGAGGTTGATGTCGATGGTGCGGCGCCACTCGGTGTCGTCGATCTCGTCAAACTTCTTGGTGCTGATGACGCCAGCGCAGTTGATCAGGATGTTGGTTTGCGGCAGGTCCGTAAAAATCTGCTCGACGGTCTCGCGCGCCTTGGGTGCATCGGCGACATCGAGCTGATAGAACTTGTTGCCCTCGCCAAGCTCGGCCACCGCAGCCTCGCCCTTAGCAGCGTTCCTTGCGATGAGCGCGACGTGTCCGCCGCCCGCAACGATGCCCTTGGCAATCTCGAGACCAATGCCCTGAGTGCCGCCCGTGACAATCGCGGTCTTGCCCGTGAAGTCAAATGCCATGACTCCATCCCCCTTTATATAAGGTGTCTCCTCGCGGGAAGTTGGAGCATCGCACGTGGCGATTATATGAGTCCCAGTCGTCATGGTGGTGACAACCCCTCGCCTAACCGCGGGCATAATAGTTCTTTGAAACGCTTCAGCAATTGAATTTTTTAACTCTTTATGCGCTCTTTATATTGCCCACTGCATGAGGCCCGAATATGCGGGTATCATCTTTCACCGAAAATAGTTTCTAGTGTTAGGGGTTTTCGGTGGAAGATACCGATTTCCATGAGCTTGGGCGTCAGCTCTTTACCGAGTTTGGCAGCATTCACCAGCGCATTACGCGCTTTGCCGACCAAGCCCTGAGTGGCGAGATGGCCGTCATGCGCGCCCTCATGCTCGCCGGCGGCTCGCTCACGCCGAGCGAACTCGCCGATCGCGCCTGGGTCTCGAGCGCCCGCATCGCCAACATCCTGCGCGCCCTCGAAACCAAGGGCTGGGTCGAGCGCGAGCACTCAAAGACCGACCGTCGTCGCGTACACGTCACGGTGACCGACAAAGGCCGACAAGATATCGAAATCAAGCGTCGCGAATTCGAGGACCGCACCGCGGCCTTCCTCGAACAGCTCGGCGAAACAGATACCCAAGAGATGGTGCGCCTTCTAAGGCGAGCCAACGAAATTATCGATCGCAATCACGAAAGGAGAGATGCCGAGTGAGGATTCTTAAGCTCTTTAAAAAGCATATCCTGGCGCTGCTCACAGCTATCGTACTTATCGTAATCAGCTGCAACGCCGACCTGGCACTACCTACGTATATGAGCGACATCGTCGACGTGGGTGTGCAGCAAGGCGGCATCGCCTCACCCGTGCCCGACACCATTCGCGCCGAATCGCTCGACGACCTCGAACTCTTCATGAGCGCCAAGGACGCCAAGACGGCAGAAGCTGCGTTTGGCAAGGCAGACAAAAACGGCATTCGCACGTACAAGGGCACCGAGGCAGAGCGTGCCGATGGAGGCAAGATTGCCGACATTATGAGCCTGCCCGAGACCGTCGTTCTTTCGCTCGACCAGGGCATCGACGCCGACTCCATGGGCGCCATGACCGGCACGTCCAGCGAGAAAGACAGCAACGCTGCCCAGGCCATGCCCACCCCCGAGCAGATGGCGGCAATGACGCCCGAGCAGCTCGCCGAGATGCAGCAGAAGGCCGCAGCGGCGCAGAACATGCAAAAGCAGATTGATGCCGACGGCGGCAAGGTCACCATGAAGAGCCTGCGTCTGGGCATCGAGGGCGGTCTGGTAGACCAAAGCAAGCTCGTCGAGGGCGCCAACGATATGGCAGACAAAATGGGCTCCATGTCGGGCTCCATCGTCACCCAGCGCGCCGTGAGCTATGTACAGGACGAGTACAAGGCACAGGGCATCGACCCCGCCGACGTGCAAAACGCCTACCTGGGCCGCATGGCGACCACGATGTTTGGGCTGTGCCTGGTGTCGCTCGTCGCCACCATCCTGACCGGTGCCGTGGCTTCGCGTACCGCCTGCTCCATCGCCCGCGACCTGCGCCGCGAGACCTTCAATAAGGTTATGCACTTCTCGCCGGCCGAGGTGGGCAAATTTAGCCAGGCCTCGCTCATTACCCGCTGCACCAACGACATTCAGCAGATTCAGATGGCCGCAACTCTGTTTATCCGCATGTGCCTGATGGCCCCCGTCATGGGCATCGTCGCCGTCATGCGCGTCCTGGCCAACCACACCGGCCTTGAGTGGACCATCGCTGTGGCCATCATCGCGGTTTCGGCCGTCGTCGGCGTGCTCATGGGCCTCACCATGCCCAAGTTCAAAAAGATGCAGAGCTTTGTTGACCGCGTGAACCTTACCGCCCGTGAGCTGCTCGACGGCCTTATGCCCATCCGCTCATTCAACCGCGAGGAGCATGAGCTCGAGCGTTTTGACAAGGCTTCGCTCGACCTGATGACCACGCAGCTCTACACCAACCGCGCCATGAGCTTTATGATGCCGCTCATGATGCTCGTCATGAACTGCATCACCGTACTTATCGTCTGGTTTGGCGCGCAGGGCGTGTCCGACGGCGTGATGCAGGTCGGCAACATGATGGCGTTTATCTCCTACACCATGCAGATCGTCATGGCGTTTATGATCCTCACCATGGTTTCGGTTATCCTGCCCCGCGCCGAGGTCGCAGCCGAGCGCGTGGAAGAGGTCATCACTTGCCCCACCAGCATCAACGACCCTGTCTCGCCCAAACTGCCCGCGGCCAGCGCGCCGCGCGGTGAGCTCACCTTCCGCGACGTGAGCTTCCAGTATCCCGATGCCCGCGCCGACGTCATCAGCGGCGTAAACTTCACCACGCACGCCGGTCAGATGCTCGGCATCATTGGTTCCACGGGCTCGGGCAAGTCCACACTTGTGCAGCTGATTCCGCGCCTGTACGACGTCACGGGCGGCAGCATTTCGCTCGACGGCATCGACGTGCGCGACATGACCCTTTCCGAGCTGCGCCGCCGTATTGGTTACATCCCGCAGCAGGGGCGCCTGTTCTCGGGCACCGTCGAGAGTAACCTCAAGTTTGCCGGCGACATGGTGAGCGACGAGGACATGCACCGGGCGGCACGCATCGCCCAGGCCGAGGACTTTATCGCCGAGCGCGAGGACGGGTACGACTCCCCTATCAGCCAGGGTGGCTCCAATGTTTCGGGTGGTCAGCGCCAGCGCCTGGCCATCGCCCGCGCGTTGGCCAAAAAGCCCGAGGTCGTGGTGTTCGACGACTCGTTTAGCGCCCTCGACTACAAGACCGACGCTCGCCTGCGCGAAGAGCTGGCCAAAAACGTTACCGACGCCGCACTCGTGGTCGTGGCCCAGCGCATCGCGACCATCATGCACGCCGACCAGATCATCGTGCTCGACGACGGCCATGTGGTGGGCACCGGTACGCACGAGGAGCTGCTGCACAACTGCCCGGCATACCTGGAGATCGCACAGTCGCAGCTTTCCGCCGAGGAGCTGGGGCTCACCCAAGAAGAAATTGCAGCCGTTATGGAAGGAGGCGAGCGCTAATGGCAGACGAGACCAAGACTCAGATTCCCAAGCCCACCCGCCAGCGCGGTCCCATGGGCCGCATGGGCGGCATGCGTCGCGGCGAAAAGGCCAAGGACTTTAAGGGCACCATGAGGCAGCTGCTCGGCTATATCGGTCAGCATAAGATTGCCGTGTTTACCGCCGTCGCCTTTGCCGTGTGCTCGGTCATCTTTAACATTGTGGGGCCCAAGGTGCTCGGCCAGGTTACCACCAAACTGTTCGAAGGCCTGGTTGCCAAGGTCAACGGCACCGGCGATGTCGACTTTGCCTGGATCGCCAAGACGCTCGGCTTTTTGCTCTGCCTGTACCTGGCGAGCTCTGCCTGCAGCCTGATCCAGGGCTGGCTCATGACCGGCGTCACGCAAAAGATTTGCTACCGCATGCGCAAGGAGATCGCCGCCAAGATTGCCGTCGTGCCGATGAGCTACTTTAACGGCCACAGCAAGGGCGACGTGCTCAGTCGCATCACCAACGACGTCGATACGCTGGGTCAGTCGCTCAACCAGAGCGTGACGCAGCTCATTACGTCCGTCACGCAGATTATCGGCGTGCTCGTCATGATGCTTTCGATCAGTCTGCCGCTTACCGGCGTCACCGTGCTCACGCTACCGGCAGCCGCGATTATCCTGACCGTAATGATTCACTTCTCGCAGCCGTACTTCCGCGAGCAACAGCAGGTCTTGGGCACCGTCAACGGCATTATCGAGGAGGACTTTGCCGGCCAGAACGTTATTCAGGTGTTCGACCGCGCCGAGGCCTCAATCGAGGAGTTCGACCGTCAAAACGACCGTCTCTTTATTAGTGGCTGGCGCTCGCAGTTCCTATCGGGCCTGATGATGCCGCTTATGAGCTTGGTGGGCAACATGGGCTACGTGGGCGTTGTCGTGGTGGGCGCACAGCTCGCGCTGACCGGCAATGCCACGCCCGGCGACATCCAGAGCTTTATCCAGTACGTGCGCAACTTTACGCAACCCGTGCAGCAGCTGGGCAACGTGAGCAACACGATGCAGTCGATGGCCGCTGCCACCGAGCGCGTCTTTGAGTTCCTCGCCGCGCCCGAGGAGGAGCAGAAGGCCGACGCCCAGATTCCCGAGAAGCGCCCCGGCCACGTTGAGTTCGACCACGTCAAGTTTGGCTACACGCCCGACAAGACCATCATCCACGACTTTAGCTGCGAGGCGCAGCCCGGTCAGACCATCGCCATCGTCGGCCCCACCGGCGCTGGCAAGACCACGCTCATTAAGCTGCTGCAGCGCTTCTACGACGTGGACGGCGGCTCGCTGCGTGTCGAGGGCGTCGACGTGCGCGACTGGGATCGCGCGGCGCTGCGCGGCGAGTTTGCCATGGTGCTGCAGGATACCTGGCTGTTTAACGGCACCATCCGCGAGAACATCCGCTACGGACGTCCCGATGCGACTGACGCCGAGGTCGAGGCCGCTGCACGCGCCGCACGCTGCGACCACTTTATCCATACGCTCGCCGGCGGCTACGACTTTATGATCAATGAGGAGGGCACCAACCTCTCACAGGGCCAGCGCCAACTCGTGACCATCGCCCGCGCCATTTTGGCCGACCGTCCGGCGCTGATTTTGGACGAGGCGACCTCTAACGTGGACACCCGAACCGAGGAGCTCATCCAACGCGCCATGGATGCGCTGATGCAGGGCCGCACGAGCTTTGTCATCGCGCATCGCCTGTCCACGATCCGCAACGCCGACGTAATCTTGGTGATTCGCGACGGCGACATCGTCGAGAAGGGCACACACGACGAGTTGCTCGCCCAGGGCGGCTTCTACGCCGACCTGTACAACTCGCAGTTCGACGAAGCGGCGTAAAACCGGCGGCAAACAACCGCAATACCCAAAAACGGGGGCGCAGAATGAGCTGCGCCCCCGTTTTGTGTCCTTTGGGCCTCGAACTGCCTCCCCTGGGACCTGATTGACAGCCCACTCCAAGCCCCGTGGGCAAAAAATGGCAAATATGAGTACTGTCACCTTTTTAGTAACAGCAAAAACAGCACCAAATGCTGCTCACACGGCTTGCGCGCGCTCCTAAATTACTCAAATAGCTCTATAGCGGGCTTATATGTGTTAGGTTAATGAACATATTTTCTGTTATGTCTATTATCTTTTGCCGGCAATATGGCACTACAATAGCAACAGTACTCATATTTGCCATTTTTTGCCCACAGGGTGTTTCCCGGGGAACCGACAACAGCCATAGGGCTCCGCGTAGCGCCACTCCCTCCCGGCATCCGCCGGCGTTTCCCCAGATAAAACCTACCAAAATAAACCTGTCCCTATTTGGTAGGTTTCGGGGCGGCGAGGGGTTGCACTTTAGCGTGCGACAGCGGATAATGCCGAGCATTCGACAATGTTCTCGATGCCATCAATTGATTGAGGAGGCCCCGTATGGCCATGGAATTCAAACGCAGGCTGCCGATCCCCATGGAGATCCGCGAGGAAATGCCACTTTCCGCCGAGCTTACCGCCAAAAAGCAGGCATTCGACGCCGAGGTCGCCAAGGTCTTTACCGGCGAGGACGCGCGCAAGGTGCTCATCATCGGCCCGTGCTCTGCCGACCGCGAGGACTCGGTACTTGAGTACATGAACCGACTGGCCAAGACCGCCGAGGAGGTCAAGGACAAGCTCATCATCATTCCGCGCGTCTATACCAACAAGCCGCGCACCAAGGGCACCGGCTACAAGGGCCTGTTGCACAACCCCAACCCCGAGGCTCCCGACGACCTGCTCGAGGGCGTCAAGGCCATCCGCCATATGCACCTGCGCGTTATTGAGGAAACGGGCTTCTTCACCGCCGACGAGATGCTCTACCCCTCCAACTACCAGTACCTCGTTGACCTGCTGAGCTATGTTGCCGTGGGCGCACGCTCGGTCGAGAACCAGGAGCATCGCCTGGTGTCGAGCGGTATTTCGGTACCCGTCGGCATGAAGAACCCCACTGCTGGCTCTACCACCGTTATGCTCAACTCCATTTACGCCGCGCAGGCGCACCAGAGCTTTATCTTCCGCAACTGGGAGGTCGAGTGCGACGGCAATCCGCTCGCGCACGCCGTTATGCGTGGCTACATCGGTCTCGATGGGCGCACCTACCCCAATTACCACTACGAGCACCTGGAGCGCCTGGCCGAGCGCTATACCGAGCACGCCGGCTATGCCAATCCCGCAGCGGTCATCGACTGCAACCACGACAACTCGGGCAAGCGTCCGCTGGAGCAGTATCGCATTTACAAAGAGGTGCTCGACAGCTGCCGCCGCAACGAGTCCATCTCCAAGCTGGTCAAGGGCTTTATGATCGAGTCCTACCTGGAGGATGGCAACCAGCCGGTCGACGGCGGCGTCTTTGGCAAGTCGATCACCGACCCGTGCCTAGGCTGGGAAAAGACCGACTACCTCATCCACGAGATCGCAGAGCGGGTTTAGTTACGCGGGTTTACCAACCCGCGTAACGGCTCGACGCTGCAAACCCGCCAGAGCGGCAATCTGCCTTTCAACTTCGGCGGCATGACCAGAAGGTCAATGCCGCCTTGTTTCAAGGCACCTTGCTCGCTCTGGCGGGTTTTCGCTGACTTCGCCAAAACATCGGCGTTGCGAAACTTGGCGAGGTGGCACTTGGGGATGCGGCAGTTGGGGACGTTCCTTTTCTGCCGGCAGTCTGGGACATTCCTTGGGGTAGTCGTTGGGGACGCTCTTGTTTGACTAGTCGTTTAAGAACGTCCCCAACGACTACCTCTCCGTCCCCGAGGGATCGGGGGTCGTCTGCCGAATGGTTGATGCGGCCGCCCTGCGTCCATGTCACACTCAGAGGTGGCCTGACCCTACTTGGAAGGAGCCTCCATGAGCCTTGACAACGTAACTCTGCGTGCCGCCACGCTCGATGACCTGGCCGGCATCGCCGCCATCTACAACCAGCTGTGGTGCAACACGCTACGCAACCGCGGCGACGTCGAAGCTGCCGATTTCTGCGCGCGCTTCAACATCGCCATGCAGCTGCAGCGCTCCCCCATCGCGCTCGTCGCCGAGGCCGAGGGCCGCATTATCGCCGCCTGCTGCATCGGCATCTTCGAGAACGGCAAGCCGCGTACCAACCCCACGTGGGTACCCTGCTACGACGAGATGCTCGCCCAGGCAACCGAGATGGCGAAGACCGCCGACGCCAAGCTCGAGGGCTCGCTCTTCGGCGACAGCCGCGAAAAGGCCACGGCCGACCGCTTTGCCGCCACGGGCAATGAGTATGCCCAGGGCCAGCTCAACCTGATCATCATCGTGCCCGAGTGGCAGGGCAAGGGCCTCGGCCGCGCGCTTATTGACCTTGCACGCGCCGAGCTCGCCAAGGCAGGCTGCACCAAATTCTTCCTGATGAGCGACTGCAACTCCGACTGGCAGTTTTACGAGCACCTCAACATGAAGCGCATCCTAGAGGACCACAGCCAAGACACCGGTGACGGATTTATCGTCTATATGTACGGAGACACGCTCTAAGTACCCCTTCAATCAAGGTGCGCCGGGCACCCGGCCCTTGGCCTCTGCCCAGGAATAACCCAGGGGGCCGGACCGCCCGTCCCTAAACCTGCCCGACAGCGCGATATCTCGTCGCCCGAGCGCGCCCCTCTTTAACGAGTGCGCCTTCCTCAAGCAAACCGTTGATAACCCGCAGCGTCACGTCGCGCCCAGTTCCCAGCGCGTCCGAAGCATCCTGGCGTGTAAAACCGCGGGGCCGCTCAAGGGCAAAGCGAATCAAGGTGCGAGCGTATCCACCACGTCGCTCGTCCGAGACATCCTGTAGCATCGCGGACGCCTTGCACGCAACATCAAAGCCAAGCTCCTCCACGAGCTTGGCACGCACCTCGTGGCCGCAGTCGCCATTCATCGACACGTGCCCCTCTCGCTGCGCTTGCACGGATGCAAACGCCTGCGAAACATCGGGCGGCAGTGCCCCTTCCCGCTCGAGCTGCTCATAATCGCTGTAATCCCCACGCAAGTTGGGACCGCTATTGCCACGAGGCGTCAGATAGGAATTGCGCACGGCGTTGACGTTGGGCAGCGACAACCTAAACATTGCAGGGTAGGCGCAGACCTCGGGTTCCAACCCTTCCGCCTCATAGAGCGCACGGATCCCCTTGAGGCCCGTTCCAAACGCCTCAACCATCCCCAGACGCAAAAAGAGCAGTTGCAGCTTTGGATTCCGAGCGTCCGAGCCGCCCGCAAGCGCCTCCTCGACGCTGATGTGCTGCGGCCCTCCCGCATTGGTAAATTCAAGCGCCGTACGGCTCATCTTGATAAGAGACGCCACCGAAGATTCGTAGTCGCGATGGATAAACAGGTTCAGAATTCCCTCTCGAACAGCCTCGCGGGGATAGTCGTCCTTATCTATGCGATCGAGTCTTCCCGGCACAAAGTACATACGCGTTGCGTTCGATATATTGAGGAACCGTTCGATATCCTCTATCTGCCTGAAGATCGAGCCCTCGCCATCCTGACGGTCGATAAACTCGGTATACGCATCGTCGTTGAAGAGGCCAGCGCGGACTGCAAAGGGGTTTTGGTCAGAGACCAGCAGTGCCAAATTGGTGTAAAAGCCCAGTTCATCGATAAGGCCGAGATTCTTTTGAGAGGTTTGGTCAAACGTAATCTCCGCGCGCCTAAAGACCCGCTCGGCTTCAAAAAACGTCAAGCTCTGTTCATGAGAGCGTGCGGTCTCAAAATAATCGCCGTCGGTGCGCTTGATCATCGAGCGGATCTGGGCCATCTCGATGGGCACGTTGGCAGGACCTAGGCGCCGATATACCCCGGCGGGAACAAATCCCTTCGAGCACAGGCAGTACGGCTTGTGAGGACCCGCTTCCACCTCGATTTTCACCAACGCTGCGCCATCGATGTCCAATGCAGAGACCGTCGTGATTTCAGAAACGTCGGGATACACGCCATCGGTTATTGCATTAGAGCATTGAAGCATGGTGGCATCGATATCGTCCACGCCGATGATACTGCCAAAATCGTCGATTCCGATATACAAGGTACCACCATTCGAATTGGCAAACGCCACCACAGCTTTAAGCAGCTTAGGGGTAAATGTGCACTTGAACTCCACGGTCTCACTTTCAACAAGCTGCATGCAACCCCCTATCATCGACTATCGACGATTCTAGACCAACTATCGACGATAAGCAAGGCCCCTGGTACCCTCGCTTAGACCCGAGTGCCCGCGTGCAACGCTGCCCGCCGCACGCAAAAGGGCCCGCCAGCGTGTGCGCCAGCGGGCCCCAAGTCATATCGACACTACCCCGTGTGCCTGCAACCGCCTCTACTTGCAGCGCGCCTTGGGCTGCTGCTGGGTGATACAGTGGATGTTGCCGCCGCCGTAGATGACCTCGCGGGTCATAATGCCGATGACCTCGCGGTCTGGGTAGGCCGCCTGGATGTCCTTAAGCGCTTGTGCATCGTTGGGGTCGCCGAACTGCGGCACGAGCACCGCGCCGTTAATGGGCAGGAAGTTGAGGTAACTAGGCTCAAAGGCGTCCTCGGGCGTACGCGGCAGCACGCCCTCGACGGGATCGATTGTAGAAGCCTCCTCCTCGGTCATATATACCGAGGTCGCCGGCATAATTACCTTGTGCACATTGAGCTTGCGGCCCTTGGCGTCGGTTGCCTCGGAAAGAGTCTTGTAGGCCTCCTGGCACTCCTTGTAGAACTTGTGGTTGGGATCGTCGGTCCACATGCAGCAAACCTCGCCAGGCGCGCTAAAGCACGCAACGTCGTCCACATGACCGTTCGTCTCAAACGGGTCGATGCCGTCCTTGATCCAAATAACCTTCTCGATGCCCAGGTACTCGCTGAGTTTTGCCTCGATCTGCTCCTTGGTATACTGCGGATTGCGGTCCTTGTTGAGCAGGCACATCTCAGTGGTCACCACGGTGCCCTGGCCGTCGCAGTTAAACGAGCCCCCCTCGAGGATGTAGTCCTCCGGGCGATAGCGGTTGACCTGCTCGAGCTGTGCCACCTGTAGGCCGATGCTCGCATCCTTGTCCCAGGGGAAGTACAGACCGTCAATGAAGCCGCCATACGCGTTGAAGTGGAAATGCGATAGCGCCACATCACCCTTGTCATTAACGAGGAACGCCGGACCGGGGTCGCGAATCCAAGAGTCGTTGTACTCCATGTGGATTACGCGCACGTTCTCCACGCCGTCAAAGATCTCGCACACCGCGGGGAAGTCCTCAGCGTTGACGCCCACCGTAATGGGCTGGAAGCGTGCGACCGTTTTAATGATCTCGGTAAAGACCTTCTGAGCGGGCTTGGCGCCGCAGCGCCACACGTCGGAGCGATGCGGCCAGAGAATCCAGGTGCGCTCCTGCTCCTCGTACTCGCCGGGCATATAGAAACCGTCTTTTTTGGGCGTTGATTCGCTCTCGTAAATGGTCTTCATGTTGGCTCCTCACTTTGGGTCGAACCTGTTTGATGACACCCCCATTGTGCTGCGGCGACAACGGCGTCTCAATGGGCCTTGGGTACCCATTCGGCAGCCAAAAGTCGACCGTTCACTGACCTAAAGTTCTAGCGGACCGGCACGCATGCCATACTGGCTAGATGGCACGAAAGGACTCCCCATGACACATGTGAACAACGCAGATAACCAGCACGTTGAGCTCTTTGCTCAAGATTGGGCCACTCTCAACGAATGCGCACTGTGGACACATGAGCAGGGGTCGCTCAGCGCACTGCAGGAAGGCCTACTCAAGCGCATCGCAGACGTGATTGCACACCGCGTCTCGATGTTCGATATCGCCCAGACGGGGGCTCACGGAAAAACGCAATTTGTTCGCCCCGTCGCATACGGAATGTCCGCACAGGCGCTTGATGATTATTACGAACGCTACGCCGCGTATGACTACACCATTTGGAGCTTTGACACGCGGGTGGTCGATGTATATCGCGATCTGGACCTGGTGGATGTCGAGCGCCGCAATGGCACGCCCATCTACCTGGAATGGATGCAGCCCCTGGGAATTTATTATGGCTGCACGGCCACACTGGCGCACAAGGCCACGCCGCTCGGCTCGATTACGCTGTTCCGCGCCGAGCAAGACGGCGACTTTACCGATTCGGAGCTCGAGATCCTCCGCCAGATTGCCCGGCACCTGAGCTTGCGCCTGCATCAGCTGCTCCCACACGGGTATGCCGAGGGCGCAGATGAAAGCCCCGCCAGCCTGCTTGCCATCAAGGCTGCTCTGCTCCCCCGCGAAGCCGAGGTCCTCAAGTTCATGCTCACCGGCAAGACCAACCACGAGATAGCTGCTGAGCTCTATATCTCCGAGTCGACCGTCAAAAAGCACGTCAATGCCATCTACCGCAAACTCGGCGTCAAAAACCGCATGGGTCTCATGGCGCTGCTGCAGCCGTAGTGCACTCCCCCCTCGGGACAGCATGGATCCACTTTGGTTTACAAACGGCGGACGAGCCAGTTGTAAATGACTTGGCCGATAACAGATGATGTTGACCAACTGTTATCGGCCAAGCGGATATCAACATGCAGCCTTTGTTTGCAGAAAAACCTGAGACCCTAAAGGGATGAAATCTAATAAAAGGTCCTCGGTAATTACCATAATCTTGTAGTAGTGTTTTCCACAATCTTATAGTAGCCCAGTTCAGAAGCGTTATTTATAGAACCGAAATCTTAGACCCTCAATAACAATAGCCACCACAATGGGAACTGTCCCCATTGTGGTGGCTTGCAGGCGAATTGACTTATTCGACTATCGCGCGCCGGCCGTGCCCGAGTCTAGAGCGTGGCAAGTCGCTTGGATTCGCGGACGGCGAGGGCGATGGAGATAAGACCAGTGATGGCGTCAGCCGCCACCAAGGCAAACCAGACACCCTGAACGCCCATCATGTTGCCAAGCAGGTACATAAGCGGCACGGAGCAGATCACGTAGCGGAGCAGACCGGTGAACGTGGCGATACCCACCTTCTCAACCGCCTGGAAGTACATCGACATGGTCATGGCCAGGTAACCAAGGGCCACGGCGAGCACCACGATGCGCGTTGCGGACGCGGCAACCTCAACAAGCTCGGGGTCACTGCCAGCAAAGAACGCGCAGACCGGCGTGGCAGCGAGCCACAGCGCAATAGTCACGAGCGCAAGCGTCACGACCTGGTACTTAAGCGTGCAGGAGAGCGTTTCCTTGAGGCGCATCCACGCCTTGGCGCCGGCGTTGAAGGCGGCAATGGGCTGCAGGCCGTACGAGAAGCACTGGGCGACCATCATGGTAATATAGAGGATGTAGCCGTTGATCACACCAAAGGCCGCGATGTAGAGCGAACCCATGTCGCCGCCGAGCTGGCCAAGCAACGAGTTGGCAACGGTGTTGAAGATGAACGTGGCAGCTTGCACCAAAAAGAACGGGAAACCAATCTTGATGATCTGGCCGCAGATGGCCATGTCGAGTTTGAGGTCGGCGACACTGATCTGGAGCTGCGACTTCTTACCGCCGATGAACCAGAAGATACCGATGGCCCAGATACCGATGGAAAGACCGTAGTACACGCCAGCTCCCATAACGCCAAGCTTGAGCACAAACGTGGAAAGCGCAAGCCAGCAGATAGCGACGATGGCAGACACGGTCATGAGGTTGGCCTGGATCTGAACCTTCTCGTCCACACGCATGACGGCGGTGACCATCTGACCAATGACCGTGAGCGGCAGCAGCACGGAGAAGGTGCGCACGCCGGCAACGGTATCGGCCATGATGTCGGGCGTGGCGCCGAAGAATGCGCAGATGGGCTCGGTAAACACAGCCATCACCACAGCAAGCAGCACACTCACAATCGTGGTAAGCCAAAAGCCCTGGCTAAACGCCTTGCTGGCGCCCTTAATGTCGCCGGCACCCAAAAGGTTGCCCACCACGGCGGGCACGCCGGTGCCAAACAGGTTGCCAAAGGCCAGGTTAATGTACTCGACCGACATGATGATCGAGACACAGGCCAGGCCGTGTGCACCCAGGCCCCAACCCATCACGAGGCCCTCAAGGACCACCATGATAATCTGGGCGAGCATACCCTGGCCGGTGATGATGGTGTACTTGCGCACCAGGCCGGGAATCGGCTGCGAGGCAAGCTCACGCTCCTCCTCAACAGCGGCGGTTGCTTCTTCTGCCATTGTTCTCCCCTTTCCATGAGAGATTGATGAATGGATGAATGAATGGATGGGCGGCACGCACGGGTTGTGGCACCGCCCGGCGATGCAGCAGCCCCGCTAGGCCTCGTAGACCACCTTACCGGCAATCATCGTGAGAGACGCCGTGGCCTCAAGGACCTCAGCCGGGTCGCAGTCAAAGAGGTTGCGGTCGAGCACACAGATATCAGCCTGCTTGCCGCATGCAAGCGTGCCGATGCGATCCTCGGCATGCATGGCATAGGCGCTGCCGTAGGTGTAGGCGCGCAGGGCCTCGGCCATGGTGATGCGCTCCTGCGGGAACCACCCTTCTGGGTTGGAACCGTCCTCGAGCATGCGGAAAACTGCGCCGTACACCTCCTCCATGGGCTCCAAGCCCACAACGGGGAAGTCGCTGCCCAAGTGCACCACGGCACCGCTTGCAAGCAGGCTGTGCAGGGGCCACGAAAGCGCTGCACGCTCGGGGCCCACGGCATCGTCCTTGGCAAGGTCAGCCATATCGAGCAGCATGTGCCACGGTTGCATGCCGGGGCATATACCAAGCTCCGCGTAGCGCGGCAGATCCTCAGGCTGAACCGTCTCGTTGTGCTCCATGGAGTGGCGGCAACCCCGCTTACCATGCAAGCGCTCGCCCTCCTCAAAGCAATCAAGCACAAAACGCACCGAGCGATCGCCGATCGTATGGACGCGCGTGTCAACGCCCCATTCCTGCGCCCTGACAATGGCGGCACGGATGCGCTCTGGATCCTCCGCGGGCTCACCGCAGGTATCGGGCGCGTTGGAATAGGGTTCAAGCATCCAAGCGGTGTGGTCGGAGCACACGCCATCAAGAAACTGCTTAAAGCCGTGCCACTCGACCTGCGTGCCAGGGAAGTTGTACTTGGCCTTGATTTGATCGAGCGTCATGCTCTCGTTCTCAAACAGATCGGTGTACAAAAAGACGCGCAGCGGCAATTCGTCCTTGGCATTAAGATCCGCAAGCACTGCATACGGGTTTTCCATGCTCACAAACGTAGGATTGACCATGCCGACAGTGGTGATGCCAAAGCTGTTAGCGCGCTTTGCCGTCTTGGTAAACGAAGCTTCCGCAACGTCCATCGCGGGGTCGTAGACCTCATCCATAAAGAAGGAGCCGGCATTGTTGGAAAACACACCCGTCAGGTTGCCGTCGGCATCCTTAAGGATCTTGCCGCCTGCGGGATCGGGCGTCTGCGAAGTTACTCCCACCTTGTTGATGGCGCAGGTATTGGCACTAAAGGTATGCAGGTCAACCTGCTGCAGAAAGACCGGGCGGTCCGAGATGTACTCATCGATCATCGCGGCTGTGGGCATCTCGGGGACATCCCACTGGAACTGGATAATCTGGCAGCCCAGAATCCACTCGTTATCGGGATGGTCGGCCGCAAACGCCACGACACGTTCCATCGCCATCTCAAAACTGGTGCAGTCGATGAGGTTGACGGCAAAATCGGGGTCGGTCATAAACGCGCCCTGGGCAAAATGCGTGTGCGAGTCGATCAGGCCGGGCATGACGAGCTGGTCGCCAAAGTCGCGCACCTCGGTATCGGGACCGATAAACGGTGCCAGGTGAGCATCGTCACCGCAGGCAACAATCTTATCACCGCGCACGGCAACGCCGCCCTTAAACGGCTCGAGCCCATCGCCGGTAAAGACGGCGTTGCTCTTGATAACTACATCAGCCTTGTCCATGTGAGCCTCCTCAGGCATCTTTGGTTGCAACGCGGACGCACCGCCCGCGTGGGCACTCGGTTGGGAGCGTAGCGCTCCCGCATCGGCGCGTGCCTACAAGCCGTGCTCGGACGTCTGTCCCACGTCCGCGGCTTCGCGCTACACCCATTGATACACAGGGGCAAATCCGTGCCAAGGCCAGGGATCGCAAACGGTCAGTTTAAGCAGGTTTACACGCTTTACCTGCAGGTTTATTGTCTGAGATTATTACCGCGTCATTACGCCCAACGGCGTGCCCGCCCACACGGCAAGACCCGCATGCAAGGAAGAATAGGACTAGGAACGCCAAAAGGCATCTATGAGGTCATCTCGGTTGGAGACACCGCTTTTAACGTAGATGCGATGCAAGTGCGCCTTGACAGTGCCAGGGCTGATGACCAACTCGCTGGCGATGTTTTGGGCGTCGTTGCCCTTCAGCACCAGCGTGAGCACCTCCTGCTCGCGCCGCGACAGCTTATGGGCATCGGCATAGATCACAACGCGTGATGCTAGATCGTCCCCAGAGCGTGCGCTCTCGGCCGCCACGTCCTCATCGGCACGCGGATGACGGGCATACACGCGCAGGATATGGCTAAACTGGCAAAAGAGTTGGACCGCGCATGCCATGAGCAGCACGTTTTCGGAGATATTGCGCTCGGACAGATACCACAAAAAGAGGCTGATGACGGGGTTTTGAGAGTCGGGGCGACAGAGCAAAATCATGTAGGTGTCCTCGGCGATTACGCAAAACGCAAGAACGAGTGCCACCTTCCAAAAGAGCTTTGAGCGGTCGAGGTCGAGTTTCTCAACACGCGTGGCCCTGTGCCGGTAATGCCAGGCGGCATAGGCAAGACATCCTACATTGCCCAGGTCACGCGTGAGCCAAAAGAGATACTGCTGCATCTCTCCGGCAGCACCGCTGCGAGGCACCAGCACCAATTGCAAGATTGAAAACGGCACGATAGCAAGTCCGAGCATGCGCGACGTCGGCCTTTTGCGCAAGCGCGCAAACATCCACAGTACCACGCAGGCATAGATGGCAATACCGAGCACGCAGCGCAGCAAGGGGTGCTGCAACGGCTCGCTAAAGGTAACAGCGTAGTCGTATTTGAGCCGATTGTACTCGTCAAAAAAAATGACCGACATATCGAGCATGTAGAGCAAAAAGCCCGCCGCGGCCACCAGGCTGTCGCGACGGCGCGTCATGAGCCAAACCACCAATGCCACGGCACTGGTCACCAGAGCCACACCCATGATAATCGTGGTGTAGATATAGAACGCGAAACTCATGCCCGCCTCCCCTGTCTAGATGCCGTGAGGATGTTGACAGATTCTTTGCCGCAAGATTAGACTCACCGATTAAACGTACTGTATCGTTTAGATAAACAAGCTGTGTCTCACCGATGAAAGGAGATGCCATGGCGCCTATCGCACCGCTCAAAATACTCGTTGCTCCTGCCGCCAAGGCCATCGTCCACCTGAGCGACTCACTTACCTACAATGACGTCCCCTGTGTCGTCGAAGAGCGTTCGGACAGCTGCCCCTACCTGGGCCACGTCCCCTACTTTGCACCCAAGCTCGCATCTGATCCCGAGCAGCGTGAGCAGTAATCCAAGATGCATCTAGCACCGCACAACTCGCGGCGCTACTGTTTTGGTGCAAAGCGACCTGTCCCCCTTGCGCCAACGCCGGGATTGTCGATGCTGCGGCCGCGGCGCGATATGAGGCGCGAAACCTCGCCCAGCAACACGCCGATCACCACACCCATGAGGATCGGCAACTTTGACATCTCGGCGGGCGAGCTGTTAAGCGGCACGATTGTCGCAACAATCGAAAGCACGAGCTCTACCACCGGCACCGCAAGCGCTACCGCAAGCACCTTGCCCTCGAAGGGCGCGCGGAACACACGCGGGCGACCGTCGTATTTACGCAGACGCCAAAACGCCGGGAACATCGGGATATAGCTCATGAGCAGAAAGACGACGTTCATCGAGAAGAAAACCCAAAAGACGTCGGAACCTTCGCCCAGCGGAATCTGAAGAAGCAGCACCAAGCTGGCAAAACAACCGTTAATGAGTGCTGAGCCGTTGGGCATGCCGGTCTTCTTGGACACCAGCGCAAAGGGGCGCAGCATGTTGCCGTGGCGCGCGGCATAGCTCGCCACGTTGTTGACGCCAAAACTCCAGCAGATCATGTTGGCGAACAGCGTCACCAAAAAGGCCACGCCCACGACCATCGTCAGCGGGTGAGCGCGCCCCACCATGGCGGCAACCGCGTCCACAATGCCCGAATCGAGTGAAAGCTGCTCGGTGGGAACCGCGGCTCCAATACCGATGCCACAGATAATGTAGATCGCCGCGATGGCAACGCCACCGGCGATAACCGCCTTGGGGATATCGCGCGATGGGTTCTTCATCGTGCTGGCAAAGGTCGCGACCACCTCAAAGCCCATAAAGTTGAATAGGATGATTGAAAGATACGTCAGTGAGTTAGTGTCTCCCAGATCGGGGACAAAGGTCTTAAACGACATATCGTTGGCAAAGCCGTTATTGCAGGCAAACCAGATACCGACGATTCCCACCACGGCGGTAATGAGCACCTTGATGACGGCGCCGCCATCCATGACCCAATCGGCCTCGGCCACCGGCTGCATTGCCATGACCGTGACGCCCCACACAAAGGCAAGCTCGATGGCAATTCGGACCCCAAGCGAAAATTCGATGCCCCATACCGCATTGATGACACTGGGGAACATGCAGGCGATACTTGCCACCCACAGTGGAAAGTTGACCCAATAGCACCAGGAGCAGCGGGCGCCCCAACGGTCGCCCAAGCCCAGGCGAACCCAATCGTACAGACCGCCCTCGGAATCGAACGCCGTACCGAGCTCGGCCACCACCAGGCCATAGGGAAGCAAAAACGTAATGATGAGGAAGATCCACCAGAAGAACTGCACGTTACCCATGGCAGATGCCGGAGCGACCGCCTCGATGGTAAAGACAACGCAGATAACCGAGAGGATGACCTCGAACAGGGAGAACTTTTTACCTGCCACGACACGCTCCCCCTACAGCAAAAAGGATGGCATCTGTACCGAAGGCGCAGCCCAAGGTAGGGTTGCAGGCCGCGTCACCGGTGCAGGTGCCATCCCAAAGAGAAGAGAGGATGCAATTGTTGGACCAACGCTCGCGGAACAGGCGCATGTAGATAACGATACGCTGGTACATAGATACTCCGATCAAAACGGTCGCGCTCGCAACCGGAAACTATCAGCAATTGAACACGCGTCTGACCTGGGAAATTCAAGCGAACAATTGGCCTAACCCGCAATAAATCCCAGATCAGACGCGTACTCAATCAAAGAGGCGGGCACTCCGAAGTGGAGGCAACGGAGTGCCCAAAGAAAAACCCAGCCGACCAAGACATCGAATAAACCGACCATCAATGCCCCGAGATGGTCCGATTCACCGACCGTCCGATTGATCGGCTGGGTTCCCGAAGCATCACGGCTCGGAAAGTCAGACGTTTACTCGGCGTGCTCAGGTGCGCCAGATTGGCGCGAACGAGGAGCGTAGCGTACTGACGCTACGTAAGCGACGAGTGAACGCCAAGGTGGCGTGCCTGAGTTACGCCGAGGGCTCCTGCTGGGTAATGCAGTGGATGTTGCCGCCGCCGAAGACGACCTGCTCGGACTGGACGCCGACGCACTTGTAGACGCCCTCGCCCCAGACCTCGTCGTAGATCTTCTGGAGCGTGTCAACGGCCAGCTGGTCGTTCTCGTCGCCGTACTGCGGGACGATAACGCCGTGGTTGGTGACCAGGTAGTTCATGTAAGAGGCGATCAGCGGCTCGTCGGGGACGCGCGGCTCGGCGTTCTCGTCGGCGTCGATGGTGTCGCAGGAAGCCTGGTCCATGAACAGCGGGTTCACGGGCATGCAGAGCTTGTAGACCTTCATCTTGCGGCCCTTGGCGTCAACGGCGTTGGAGAGGGTCTCGTAGGCAGCGTGGCACTGCTCGTAGAACGGATACTCGGGATCGTCGGTCCAGATGCAGGCCATGACGCCCGGGGCGATGAACGTGGCGACGTCGTCGATGTGGCCGTTGGTCTCCTCGGGGTCGATGCCCTCCTTGACCCAGATGACCTTCTCGACGCCCAGGTAATCCTTGAGGTGCTCGTCCATGTAGGCGCGGAGCTCCTCGCTCCAGGGCTCGAACTTCTTCTTGAACTTGGGCCAGATGGACTCGGGATCATCTTCCTCCTCGAGCACCGCAGAGCAGGTGCGGCCCGGGGAGAGCAGGCACTGGTCGGTCACGACAAGGGTGCCCTCGCCGTCAACGGTGATGGAGCCGCCCTCGAGGATCATGTCATCGGGACGATAGCGACGGCAGCCGGAAAGCTCAGCCATCTTAAGGGCAATCTGCTCGTCCTTGTCCCACGGGAAATAGAGGCCGTCGACGAGACCGCCGTAGGCGTTGAAGTGCCAGTGGTTGGCGCGCTTCTCACCCTTGCCGTTGATGACGTAGGTGGCGGCGGTGTCACGGAACCAGGCATCGTCGGTGGTCATCTCGATGACGGTGACGTTCTCGTCCTCCTCGAAGACGGCCTTGCAGTTGGCATAGTCGACCTGGTTGGCGCACATGGTAACCGGGGTGAACTCGGCGATGGCGCGGGCGATGGCGGCATACTGCTTCTGGGCCGGCTTGGCGCCGTGGGCCCAGGTGTCGGTGCGGTGGGGCCAGCCCATCCACACGCGATCCTGCGGGGCGAACTCGGCGGGCATAAAGAAGCCGTCGGCCTTGGGGGTGGACTCGGACTCGGTGATCGTACGCATAAGATTTCCTCCAAATCGAACGATCGCTTGCTGCGGGCGGGTTACCCGCAGCCTAAAACCAAGAGATGGTAGGCGCCCGTTCCCCGGCAAAGGTCGGGGCGCCCGGTGCCGGTTTTCACGGAATCGCACCGGCAAGCGACGACGTAACCAAGTGCGCGGAGACAAAACGCACGAAGGATACGGAAGAGAGATTGGGGTGGGCGGTGGTTACCGGAGCTATCGCTCACACCCACCCCGGGGGAATGGTTAGAAGATGATGAGGGTTGGAGCCCCAGAACCGGGTGCTCTAGTTCTCCTCGGCCTCGGCGGCCTCCTCAGCGAGACGCTGGGCTGCGAGCTCAGGGGTCAGACCCTTGTACTCGGTCTCGCGGCCCTTAGCGCTGACGACGCGGACGACCTCGCCGATGAGCACGAGCACGATGAAGATAACGATCATCGGGACCTTGTCGCCAATTTCAGCAGCGGAGAACGGGATCAGCGTGGCAACGATGGCAAGAACCAGCTCGATGCAGGGGATGGCCAGCATGACCTTCATCATGGCGCCCTTAAACGGGAACGTGAAGATGCGCTCACGGTTGGGGTCGTTCTTACGAAGGTTGAGGAACGCCGGGAACATCGGGATGTAGGTCAACAGCAGGAAGACGACAGAGGTGCCAAAGAGCATCCAGAAGACACCGTTGGAGATGGCGTCGATGGGAACGAGCTGCAGGCACAGCACCAGGGAGGCAACGACAGCGTTGACCAGGTTGGCGCCGTTGGGCATGTCGTCATCCGAGATCATCGAGGCGAAGACCTTGGGCATGTTGCCGTGCTCGGCAGCGTAGCGAGCAACGGAGTTAACGCCGAAGGACCAAGCGGCCATGTTGGCGAACAGGGTGATCAGGAAGGCGATGCAGATGACCTTAAAGATCATGGAGTCGCCCACCATGGTCTGGACTGCGACGATCATGCCGTAGTCGGGATCGATGGAGTCGGCCGGCACGGCGGCGCCGATGCCAAAGCCAGCGAACAGGTAGATCACGGCGATGGACAGGCCACCGACGATGATAGCCTTGGGGATATCGCGAGCGGGATCGGCCATGTCGTCGGTCATGGTGCAGATGACCTCGAAGCCCATGAAGTTAAAGATGATGATCGACAGGTAGCCGAGAGCGTTGGTGTTGGTGAGCTCGGGCAGGAAGGTGGCAGCGGACATGTCGTTCGCAAAACCGTTCTCCATGGCATACCAAATGCCCAAAGCGCCAACGATAACGGCGACGGCGACCTTGATGATGGCGCCACCGTTAAGGACCCACTCGGAGTCGGCCGCCTTGGAGCGGCCCATGAGGTAGACGATCCACACAAAGGCAAGATCGATACCCATCTTGGCGATCAAGTTGAACTCGACGCCAAAGACCATGCCCAAAATGTCGGGGAACATGGTAGCCAGCGAGGCGATCCACAGCGGGTAGTTGACCCAGTAGTAGTACGAGATGCGGGCGCCCCATTTGTCGCCCAGGCCATCGCGTACCCAGTCGTAAATGCCGCCCTCGCCGTCATAGGTGGTACCGAGCTCGGCGACAACCATGCCGTAGGGAAGCAGGAAGGTCAGGATCAGGAAGATCCACCAGAAGAACTGCTGGTTGCCAATGGCAGCAGCAGGAGCGGCGGCCTCGCAAACGAAGACGACGCAGATGATGGTCGAAATGACCGTCAAGAAGGAAAGCTTTTTCTTTCCGTCGCTCATGATGAGCTCCTTCGCTCAGTCTTGGACAGATCCGAGGCCCTAAGGTATTAAGGCAATTGCTTGGGCCTCGGTGAGCGGGCGACAGGAGACGAGCATCCGCCGCCCGCAAACGTGCTTTTAGAAGCCTTGAGGCTTAGAGCTGCTCGAGAGCCTCGAGAGCGGCGTGGAGCTCAGCCTTGGCGGAGTACTCGACACCCTCGTCGTTGAGCGGGGTGCGCTTGCCCAGGGCGGCAAGGAGAGCACGGATGGAGTGCTTGCGGTTCTCGGCCTCGACCCAGCACAGGGAGCGCTCGGGATCGTCCATGACTTCGTCGACGACCTCCTCGTTGCGGGTGGCCGGCAGGCAGTGCATGAACTTGGAGTTGGGGCCGGCGAAGTTCATCATGTCCATGGTGACCTGATACTTGGGATAGAACACGTCCATGTAGTTCTCGCCCGAGACCTCCTCGTCGTACAGGCCATACCACACGTCGGTGTAGATGAAGTCGGCGCCCTTGATGCACTCGATGTCGTCGGAGATGACGACAGAGCCGCCGGAGACCTTGCAGTTCTCCTCGGCGATGGCCATCATCTGCTTGCCGAACTCGGCGCGCTCCTCGACGGTGCCAACGTGCAGGCCGCCGTCGGGGATCTGGTGGCCCTTAGGTCCAAACTGGACAAACTTCATGCCGACCTTGGAGGCGATGAACATGAGGGAGACGCAGACCTGGGTGGCGTCGCCGATGAAGGCCAGGGTGCAGTCCTCGATCTTCTTGCCCTCGGGGAGGTTCTCGAGCATGGTCATGAGGTCGCCCATCTCCTGCGTGGGATGGTTGAACTCGGACATGCCGTTGATGACGGGCACAGCGGAGCCCTCGGCGAGGCCGACGACGTCCTTGTGACGGTCAACGCGAGCCATCATGATGTCGAGCAGCGAGCCCATAACGCGAGCGGTGTCGCCCAGGGACTCGTGACCGCCGAGCTGGATGGTGCCAGGGCCATAGAACTGAGCATGGCCTCCGAGGTCGGTCATAGCGGTCTCGAAGGAAAGACGAGTGCGGGTGGAGACCTGCTGGAAGATCATGCCAAGGCTCTTGTTGCGGAGCAGGTGCGGATAATAACCGTCAACCTTGATGGCCTTCTTCATTGCTAGGCCAAGATCCTCGATAGCCAGGATCTGCTCTTTGGTAAAGTCGTTGGTGTCGATGAAATCCTTAGGCAGTGCCATGTCGATTTCCTTTCCGCCGGTCTTGCCGACTATTACTATGAGGCGCTCGAACATCACGCCTCGTGTTGACAAGACCATCATTCACCCGTATGCAATTTTTACCTAGTTTATTCGGGATTAAAGACCGTTCACGGAGTTACACCCCCTCTAAACCAATATAAACCCGCAGGTCAAGAGTTTACAGGGGGTTTACCATCTAGAACCGCGAACGGTATACGGCTATGCTGTATCTCGGCGCCTAATCCGCAATGAAACGAAGGGTTGAGACGTCTATATCCCACAAGGTATACAGAACTCGGCCATAGAATAAATGAGATGGGACGGTGACAGATGAACACCCTGATGTTCTTCTATACCCTAGCGATACTCGTGATCTGTATTGTGACGGCGGTGCTCTCGCTTGCCGCCTATGCCTCGTCCCGTCGACGCTTCTTTATCTATGGCAGCGGCGTATTTATCTGCTATGCCATCGAGATGACCGAGATTTTCTTTTTTGAATACACGCTGCAAAACCAGAGTTTTCCAGCCAGCGACTATTACTCAATTACCATGCCTGTGTTGCGGACCTTTGTGGCGACCGCTTCGCAGGCTTTTATTTGGCTCATTGCCATGGATTTGCTCGACAAGCATTCAAAAAAGCAGTTTGTCATTCCCGTCGCAACGTTCTATCTGAGCGAGCTGCTGATTATCGTCGCTGTCCCCTACGGCCCCATTCATCAATGGCTCTACTACACGATGCGTCAGGTATTCCTTGTTTTCGTGGGGCTATATATCTTTTGGACGGCACGCAAGAGCACACAAGTCGAGCTGAAGGCACGCGTTAACAACCAACGAAAGCACCTGATTATCGGCGCTATTCTGGTCGGTTGCATCGTTGCCGAGGATTTCTACAACATTCTGATTGTCCCCATGAGTCTGGCGCCCTCTTGGCTGCAACTATATCTGTCCGAGCGCAACTTTAGCGAAAACATCTTTGCCTGCTACTTTGCGATTCTGCTGATCATCTACTCCTACCACGTGCTTTCAATCCGCATGCAGGAGGCGCCCGAGGAAAAGAACGTCAGCGATCTTGACCGACACATCGAAGAGCAGATGCCCTTCTATCGCAACGCCTACAAGCTCTCCAACCGTGAGACCGAAGTTATGCGTCTGGTCGTACTGGGCAAATCGAACCAAGAGATCGCTGACGAGCTATTCCTTGCCGTGGGCACCGTCAAGACCCACATCCACAACATCCTGGTCAAAACCGAACAGCAAAACCGCACGACGCTCATCCTCCACTTTTGGAAGCGATAACCTGCCAAAAAGGGACAGGTTTATTTTGGCAGGTTTTATCTGGGCAAACGCCAAAAACCGCCGCGAGGGAGCTACTTTCCCTCGCGGCGGTTTTCTAGCAATAAAACCAAGTGAGTAGGCTTTTGGCGGGATGCCGAGCACACCTCAAAACGCCACAGCCCTGACCTGCGATTTTATTGAGCACTTGCCGCGATGTGCTCGGCAGATCCAAAAAAGCCTACTCACTTGCATCTGAGATGCTCTAGATACGCAAAATACCGCCGCGAAGGGAGCTGGACTCCCTTCGCGGCGGTTATTCGCTCTGATTTTGCGACGGTTTTGCCCGCTTGTTACTCGCTG
Organism: uncultured Collinsella sp.; assembly: GCA_959602645.1. Taxonomy (GTDB): domain Bacteria; phylum Actinomycetota; class Coriobacteriia; order Coriobacteriales; family Coriobacteriaceae; genus Collinsella. Next base: position 39,938 of record CAUGTZ010000021.1, read on the forward strand.
TAGCGGGTGGCGATGGCGGCTTGTACCATGCCGGCGCTCATGAGGTACGTTACCAAGAAGTAGCCACCATAGGCCGCCAGGAAAATCGCGCAGGTGAGGCCCACGGTGCCGGCGATGCTCATATCGCCGAATACGCTCACCAGCTCGATGATCACCTTGAGCGCCACAAAGGAGTGCGCCAAGCCCACTGCCAGCGGGAACAGGAAGAACACCGCTTGCTGCGCCATCACCGAATGCCGGATCTGACGGTCGTCACAGCCGATCTGTGCCAGCACACGATAGCTGCGGCTGCCGTCGGCCACATTGGAGAGCTGCTGGATCGACAGAATCGCCGCACATGCAACGACCAGCACAAAGCCAATGTAGATGGCTAGATAGCTAATCATGCCGTTCATCTGCGCCGCCTGCGTATACATCTCGGAACGCATGATGAAGACTCCCCATCCCCCCGGCTCCTTGCCGTCAACGAGCAGAATGTCGAGCATGGTGTATTTAATGCTCTCGTCTGCCTTGGTCACATCCATCCCCTGCTTGTAGTTAACGAGCAGATTACTGGAATACGGCTGCAGATTAAGCTGGGACAGCAGTTCATCAGCTACGACCACGGTACCGGGATTGCTGCCCATCGCCGAGTTGGCGATGGCCGCCGTGTCCTCGTCCGACTTATCGGTTGCGGGCTTGAGCTCATGCCCGCCCAAGGTGAGGGTATGGCCGCCGGCCATGTATTTGGTGTACAGGTCGCCCAGCTCACCGCCCATATCACACGTGAGCAGATATTGGTCGCGACCAATGCTCACCGGCTCCTCGCCCATCATCTGGCGCAGCTTGTTGTACTGGCTCGCCGGCGTCACAAACAGGCCCATCGCATCGGCGTTGCTTCCCTCAAGCGCCTTGGGAAGTTTTTCGCCCATGGCCTTGCACATCTCACCCGCCACCACCGAGGGGCCCGAGCCGCCAAGCGGGTAACTCAGATACGAATCGATCTGCACATGCTCACCGGCAACATCGGCGATATTGACCTTCTTGCCGGTCTCGTCGTTGTTGTCCGCCGACTTGCCCTTAATACCGTCTGCAACGTTATCGGAATTGATACGATCGCCGTGCCATGCGGAGTACAAATCGACCGTTGTATCGGCCAGCACCATGCGATCGGCCTCAGACGGATTGACATACTCTTTGTAGTAGTCGAGCGTTTCGGGCGTGTAATAGACATACGTCTGAGACACGTCAACAGGGTTATAGCGCTCCAGATTCTCGTTCATCACGTTGGCGATCGACATACCGCAGGTCACCGAGGTAATGGCCAAAAACAGGAGCATCGCGATGACGCCCATCGAAAAGCACACCGTGTTGACCTTGGCCGCAAGCTGGCGCACGGTAAACATGTTGAGGCCGCGCCAATACACGCTGCGCAGGCTCTGCAGCAGCTTGATGAGCATGCCCGAGAGTCCCCAGAACAGGGCAAAGGTGCCCACGGTAACCATAGCGGTCGTAATACCAAACTGGTTCATGGCCTCTTGCAGCTTGCTGTCCGTCGCGGTTAGCGGGAACCCATCACGTAGCAGACGGTAATAGGCCACGCCCACAAGCACCGCACCCACGGCAAAGATGGCAATCGCGATCCAGGGGTTGCGTGCCTTGATGCTCTCGTTGCGACGCTCGGCACCCATAAGCTCGATGAGTTTGGTACGACGCACGGCGCGGAGGTTCAGCAGTAGCGTGAGCACAAACATTACGATCATGCAGGCAAGGGTCAGATTGAACGCATGCATCGAGAAAAAGAAGTGGAAATTGGCGATCTGCGTCTTAAAGAGCGAGGCCGTAAAGAACGTCATGAGCTGGGAGAGTCCCACACCCAGCACAATGCCGGCGACAAAGGCCACCACCGAGACAATCACCGTCTCGAGCGCCATGATCGTGGCGACGCGCCCGCGCCCCATGCCGAGCACCTGGTACAGGCCAAACTCCTTTTTGCGGCGTTTCATGATGAAGTTATTGGCGTACACCATCAAAAAGGCCATGACACCGGCCAAAAAGTACGTCAGGTCGCCGAGCATACTGCCCATAACCTGCGCCAAGCCCTCTTCATCAATTCCGGCGATGTCGACCTGCATCGAGATGGTGTTAAAGGCATAGAAGACCGTAACGCCCAGGGTGAGCGTCAAAAGGTAGACGAGGTAGTCGCGGCCGGCGCGGCGGACGTTGCCCCAAGCGAGCTTACAGAGCATCGGAGCCCTCACCGCCCATCGTGGCAACGACCTCCATAATGCGGTCGAAGAACTCTCGGCGGTCGGTGTCGCCGCGACGCAGCTCTGTGAAGATCTTGCCGTCGCGGATAAACAACACGCGGCTCGTGTAGCTGGCGGCAAAGCTGTCATGCGTGACCATGAGCACGGTGGCGCGCAGGCGGCGATTGAGGGCCTCCAGGCTCTCGAGCAGCAGGCGGGCGCTCTTGGAATCGAGGGCACCGGTGGGCTCGTCGGCCATGATCATGGTGGGGTCGGTGACGAGCGCGCGAGCCGCGGCAACGCGCTGCTGCTGACCGCCGGACATCTGGTAGGGATACTTGTCGAGCACCTGACTGATGGACAGGCGCGCTGCCACATCCTGCACGCGGGTTGAGATCTCTGCCGAGTTTGTGCGGGCAATGGTGAGCGGCAGGGCGATGTTCTCGCGTGCCGTGAGCGTATCGAGCAGGTTGGAGTCCTGGAAGATAAAGCCGAGCTCCTCGCGGCGGAACTGCGAGAGCTCGGCCTGCTTCATGCGCGTCACGTCCTGGCCGTTGATGCGGATGGTGCCGCTCGTGGCGCTATCGATGGTCGAGACGCAGTTGAGCAACGTCGACTTGCCCGAGCCCGAGGCGCCCATGATGCCAACAAATTCGCCGCGGTTGACGGTAAAGCTGACGTCGTTGAGCGCGCGGGTCACGTTGCCCAGCGCTCCATATACCTTTTCGAGATGCGCGACCTCCAGTACCGGGGTCGCCATGTGCGTGGTTTGCATACCGAGTCCTTTCTTGCGATTAGTCTACGGCATCTATAGTCGCAAGGAGCCGAGTCGGCTACCATCGATATGGCTTACGCTTGCCTTACCGTTGTGTAAGGTAGGGGTAGCTAGCCTGTCACGTGTTGATATTGAGAGAGGACTCCTGTTGAAGACTGTTCATGTTGCCGCTGGGATCATTCGCAAGGAAGGATCCGACGAGCTGCTGGCCGTGCAGCGCGGCTACGGCGACATGCAGGGACTTTGGGAGTTCCCGGGTGGTAAGCTCATGCGCGGCGAGACACCTGAAGACGCCGTGCGCCGCGAGCTCATGGAGGAGCTGCAGGTCAAAGTCACCAACCTGCGTGACTTCTACACCGTTGAGTATGACTACCCAGATTTCCACCTCTCAATGGAGTGCTACTACTGCTCGCTCGCCGATGAATCCGATGAGCCTCAGAAGCACGACCGCCAGCTCGATATCCGCTGGATTCCACGCACCTCGCTTGCCACCGTTGAGTGGATGCCCGCCGACAAGGAGCTCATTGATGCCCTGATTGAGCTGAAGGAAGACCGGCTTGAGGCAAGCGCCGCCGATGACGCCGCGCCCAACACAGCCGCCAAACCCAGGCGCAAACCTAAGCGCCGCAGCAAAAAGCGCCCCAAGCCCGGCCTGCTCGACGGCATCGATACCTCGGACCTTTCCGCCGACGAGCGCGAACTGGTCCGCCGTCGCGCCGCCATCAAAAAGTCCATGAAGGGCAACAAGCGTGCGAACACCAAACCCGAGCTGCTCGTTCGCCAGCGCCTGCGGGCAGCGGGCCTTACGGGTTATCGCTTGGAATGGAAGGTTCCCGGCAAGCCCGACATCGCCTTTCCCGGGCGCAAGATCGCCATCTTCGTCAACGGCTGCTTTTGGCACCGCTGCCCCAAGTGCCACCCTAGCCAGCCCAAGCGCAACGTTGAGTTTTGGGAGGCAAAGTTCCGTCGCAACGTCGAGCGCGACCGCGCTGCCGTGGCAGCACTCAATCAGAACCACCCTTAAAAAGGGTGGTTTGCTCTTAGGGTATAACCCACGGGC
>CAUGTZ010000022.1 GCA_959602645.1 uncultured Collinsella sp.
GATGCCAAAACGGTCACCCGTGAGGAAGTGTTGGGTTCGAGTGCTGTGGACAATGTTCCAGCATGCTGGGGTCAAATTCGCTTGCGGGGATCACACGGTACCCGTGACGCAGCAGCAGATCGACAAAAACGCCGTTGCCCGCGGTGAGCGTACCGCTAAAGGTGCCATCGTAGATGTGACCCGTACCGCACGAGGGGCTGCGGTCCTGCAAAATGCACGCAACGATCTCGGACGGGCCGCCCGCCTGCTCGCACATATCGAGCGCGCGCTGAGCACCCTGGCGAAACTCGCGATCGACTGAGGTGTCCTCGCAGGTACGGACTTCGCCGTTCACAATCTCGGACGGCTTGCGCGGTGTGGGCAAGCCACCAAAAACCTCGGGGCACACCAAGAGAACCTCGGTCCCCGTTCGCTCGCAGGCCTCGACCAGCTTGCGATGGTAATTGTCAAGCCCGTTATACTTGCAGCTCTCGCCCATCAAGCAGGCACTCACCACGATCTTCATTTGCATCTCCCTCAAGCAGAACGCCCCATTTGAGATGGACACTCAAATGGGGCGTTCGAAACTGCGCAGGCAGCCTTACTGCTGCTTTGGCATCAGCGGATTCTCGCGCGTGAGAAGATTCATAAACTCCTCGCCCGTGATCGTCTCCTTCTTGTACAAATAACGAGCCAGCTCGTGGAGCTTAAACTTGTTCTCCTTCAGGATCTGCAGGGCACGATCGTGCGCATCCTCAATCAGCTTGGCGACAATCGCGTCCACGCGCTCGGCCGTACCGGGAGCGCAGGTAAGCGACGTGTCCTGGTTGAGATACGCATTCTGAACGGTACCGAGCGCCATCATGCCAAACTCATCGGACATACCAAAGCGCGTCACCATGTTACGGGCGAGCTTGGTGGCCTGCTCGATATCGTTGGCGGCACCGGTCGTCATCTCGCCAAAGATGAGTTCCTCGGCCGCACGGCCGCCGCAGTAGACGGCAAGCTTGTCCAAGACCTCCTGGCGTGTCGTCAGGAAGCGCTCGTCCTCCTCGACCTGCATGGTATAGCCCAGAGCACCGCTCGTGCGCGGCACGATGGTGATCTTGGTGACCGGTGCAGAGCCCTTCTGGCGAGCGGCAACAATAGCATGGCCAATCTCGTGGTAAGAAACGACCTGCTTCTCGTGATCGGAAAGCACCGTCGACTTACGCTGCTGGCCAGCGATGACAACCTCCACCGACTCCTCAAAATCGTCCTGCGTGGCGCGCTTGCGACCCTCGCGGACGGCACGCAGGGCGCCTTCGTTGATGATGTTGGCCAGGTCGGCGCCCGAGGCACCGGGCGTGGCGCGGGCAATCGCGGTCAAATCGATCGGCTGCTCGGTCTTCACACTCTTGGCGTGGAGCTCGAGGATGTTCTTACGGCCGGTCAGGTCGGGCAGCTCGACGGGAATGCGGCGGTCAAAACGGCCGGGGCGCAGCAGGGCCGGGTCAAGGCTGTCGGGGCGGTTGGTGGCAGCGAGAACGACGATACCCTTGTGGTTATCGAAGCCGTCCATCTCGGTCAGCAACTGATTGAGCGTCTGCTCGCGCTCGTCGTTGCCGCTAAAGCCGCCGCCATCGCGCTTCTTACCGATGGTATCGATCTCATCGATAAAGACGATACAAGGGGCCTTTTCCTTGGCCTGCTTAAACAGGTCACGCACCTTAGCAGCGCCGCGACCAACAAACATCTCAACGAACTCAGAGCCCGAAATGCTAAAGAACGGCACGCCCGCCTCGCCGGCAACAGCCTTAGCAAGCAGGGTCTTACCGGTACCCGGAGGGCCAACAAGGAGAGCACCGCGCGGCAGCTTGGCGCCGATCTCCTCGTAGCGCTGCGGCTTCTCCAGAAAGTCGACGACCTCCTTGAGAGACTCCTTGGCCTCTTCCTGGCCGGCGACGTCCTTAAAGGTCACGCCCACGTCCTTGGAGGCGATCACGCGCGCGCCGGACTTACCTAGTCCGCCGCCGCCAAAACCGCCGCCGCCAAAGTTCATCGACGGACCGTCATCGCCCATAGCCTTCTTCATGCGGCGGTTGAGCCACCAACCGATGAGGAAGAAAATCGCCATGGGAAGAATGAGCGTAAGCAGGTAGTAGGTCATCAAACCCGAGTTTTTATCGGGAACGACCGACTCCAGCGAAGCGCCAGACTCAAGCACGCGATCGGTAAAGCCCGCATCGTTCGGCACACCGGTCGTCTTATAGGCGATGTTCTCGTCCTCGCCCTTCTTGGTGTAATAAATCGAGTAATCGTCCGTGTTGTACTCGACCTTGTCGACACTCTTCTTATCGAGCGCTTTGACAAACGTCGAATAATCGGTCTTCGTAATCTGCTGCGTGTGACCGATGTTGGGGAACAGAACGGTCGAGAGCACGAGGTAGACGACGAAGGCGATGAGCACGTAGAGGATCATATTCCGTCTACGTTTGTTGTCATCCATCTCCATCTGCTTGAACTCCATCTACTGGGGTTGATAATGCTAACTAGAATACCCAACCCGGACGGCGATAAACCGACGCCGGGCACGAAAGGACAGAGATGGCATCACTGGAAGTCGGCAAAGTTCAAATCTATACGGGCGACGGCAAGGGCAAGACGACGGCTGCGCTGGGGCTCGCGCTGCGCGCCACGGGCTATGGACTTAACGTGCTCATGCTTCAGTTTGCCAAGAAGCTGCACTGCGCCGAACATGATGCGGCACCACGCCTAGGGCTACGAATTGTACAGGCCGACCGCGACACGCCCGAGGCTTGCGCCGCACAGATCATGGAGCTCGCACACGAGCAGATCTCACAGGTCGACGTTCTGATTTTGGACGAACTCGGCGAGGCCATGCGCCGCGGCTTCGTGACGCGCGAGGATGTCGAAGCGCTGATCGCGATAAAGCCCGCCACCACGGAGCTCGTGCTCACCGGCCGCGGACTGCTGCCACTCGCGGACCTCGCGGACCTGGTCACCGAAATGCGCCCCGTCAAACACTACTTCGACGAAGGCCTCTTAGCCCGCCAAGGCATCGAATACTAGCCATTGGGGACGTCCCGAATGGCTAGGCGGTGGCGCGGCCTAGCCAGTTGCCACTGTGGTGGTAGATGGTGAACATCGTGGCCGTGATGAGCCAGGTTACGGGGTAAACCAACAGCAGGTGCTCAAGAGACGGATCGAACGGCATAATCGCAAACACCCAGATCACCCTCAAGACAACGGTGCCAAAGATGGTGAGCATCATAGGCTGCAGACTCACGCCGGCGCCGCGAATGGAGCCCGACGCGTTTTCGATAATCGAGAAGATCGCGTAGAACGGCGCGATAAAATGAAGAATCGTCGTGGTGTACGCCGAAATCGAAGCATCATCGACAAACAGACGCGACAGCGGACCCGAGAACACCAGCAGCACGGCAGACAGGCCACCAATGAGCATAAACGAAAGCACGAGCGACGTATGGTAGCCCTTGCGCATGCGCTCGTAATTGCGCGCGCCAAAGTTCTGCGCCGAGAACGTAGTGATCGATACGCCGAGCGCCTCGGTCACCATCCAGATAATGCCATCCAGGCGCCCAGATAGACCCCAAGCAGTCGTGACATCGGCGCCAAACGAATTAACCGACACCTGGATCAGCACGTTCGAGATCGAATAGGCAGCCGATTGAAAACCGAGTGGCAGACCACACGAGATCATACTCTTGCAAATACCGCGATCGATGCCGAGCTTAGACAGCGAAAGACGCCATGCACCCGGAGCGCGCATCATGCGAAACACGATCATCGTTGCATTGGAGCAAATGGTCAGCGCCACTGCGATGCCGCAGCCCAGCGCCTCCATATGCAACACAGCGACAAAGATGATATCCAGCACCACGTTAACCAGGCAGCCAGAGGCAATGATCACGGCGGGCCCGCGTGTGTCGCCCACGGCACGCAGCAGTGCGGTTCCCATATTAAGCAGCAGTGCCGCAACCATCGCGGCAAAATAACAGCGAGCATAGGCCACGCCCTCGGCCAATAGTTCATGCGGCGTGTTCATAAGCACCAGCATGGGCTCAACGAACACTATGCCAAGAATCGAGAAAACGATACCGCCCACCAGCGCGAGCGTCATGGCTGTATGGACCGAGCGGCTCAAGCGCTCGTCATCATGCTGGCCAAAATACTGACCGGTAATGACCGCGCAGCCGGCACCGACGCCAACGCAAAAGCCAATGCAGAGCTCGGTGAGCACCATCGTTGCCTGAATGCCGCCCAGCGCGAGCTTGCCGCCAAACTGACCGACGATATACGTACCGATAAGCGTGTAGGCCTGCTGAAAAAACGAACTAAAAAAGATGGGAACGCACAGCGACAGTAATTGCTGCCAAATGACACCTTGCGTTACATCGATAGCCGTAGATTTCTTAGCCACACGCCCTCCCCACACGCATACGTCAAACAGCAAAACAGCAATTTAAAACCAAAGCCAAAACCAGCTTAGCACCGACTGGCGGCGACCGAAACACCCCGAATTAGAGCACGGTGCGGAATAACTGCCTAGTGATACAAACCCGGCTGGTAGTGATACTCATTGCTCACGTGCGGACACAGCTGCCAAAAGGCGACGGCGCTCGCCGCGGCCACGTTGAGCGAATCGACCCCGTGCGCCATCGGAATGCGCACCGCGTGGTCACAGCCGGCAATGGTCTTGGCGCCCAAGCCGGCACCCTCGGTGCCCATAAAAATCGCCAAGCGATCAATCTTCTGCAGCACAGGATCATCAAGCGAAACAGAGTCGTCCGTCAACGCCATAGCGGCACACGAAAAACCGGTATCGTGCAACGCGCTCAGGCCATCATGCGGCCACACACGCGCCTCACTGCCAATACGCGTCCACGGCACCTGAAACACGGTGCCCATGCTCACGCGGGCCGAGCGACGGTACAGCGGGTCGCAGCACGTCGGGTTGACCAAAATACCGTCAACGTTCAATGCGGCAGCCGAGCGGAAAATCGCGCCAACATTGGTGTGATCGACAATACCCTCAAGCACGCACACGCGCACCGGACGATCCCCCGCCGCCTCGACGACGCCGCCCAAGAACTCATCAACCGGAATCTGACGCGGGCGACGGAACGCCGCCAGCGCGCCGCGCGTCACGTTAAAGCCCGTCAACTGCTCCATGAGCTCCATGGAGGCCACGAACACGGGAACCGGACCCGCGCCCTCGCGCACAACTAGGCGCTCAAACAGCGGCATCATCTGGTCGAGCCAGCGTTCGCCCAAAAGAAAACTCACCGGCTCGTATCCGGCGCGCACCGCACGCTCGATGACCTTAGCGCTCTCTGCGATAAAAATGCCCTTCTGCGGCTCCAGCACGCAGCGAAGCTCACGCTCGGTCAGTCGCACGTAAGCATCGAGCCGCTCGTCCTCGAGCGAATCGATTCGCAGAACCTCAACAGCATCAGTCATAGCAGACAGCCCGCACCCTTCTTTGCAGCACCTATACAAATATCGGGGCAACGCCATGCGCCGCCCCGTCATTCATTTCAACCCGATAATACCGAAGGGAGAATCGGTTTTACGCCTCGATGCGACGATACGTCACGAACTCATAATCGACGCCCTCGTCACCCTCACCGGCGACAATCGTCGCGACCCCGCTACGCTGCGCAATCTCCCACGCAGGATCGGCATCCAGATTGGGAAAGTACGTGTCCACGGCATGGGCGCAATGGTTGTGCGTGACCTCGGCCTCGGCGCAATACGGCAAAAACTGCCGATACACCTCACCGCCACCGATCACCCAGGCAACAGGCTCATCGGCTACCGCGGCGAGCGCCTCGTCAACGCTATGCACCACGTCGACGCCCTCGCGGGTAAAGCCCATATCGCGCGTAAGCACAATATTGCGGCGGTTCTTGAGAGGACGCCCGCCGGGGAAACTCAGCAGCGTCTTGCGCCCCATGATGACCGGGCAGCCCTTGGTGCAGGCCACAAAATGGCGCATGTCGGCGCGATTGGACACCACCATGTCGCCCTCGCACCCAATGCCCCAATCGTCACACACGGCAACGATCGCAGATAGCTTACACGTCATGAGCACCACCTACACCGCAATGGGAATGTTCTTGACCTGCGGGCCGTGCTCGTAGCCCTCGACGATGAGGTCATCGGTCGTAAACGCATAGAAATCGTGCACGTCGGGGTTAAGCGTTACCTTAGGAGCCGCAAACTGCGGACGCTCGATAAGCTCACGGACGATATTGACATGACGGTCGTAAATGTGGGCATCGGCAATCACATGCAGCAGCTCACCGGGAATCATATCGACCGACTGTGCGACCATCATCAGCAAGATGGCGTACTGGCACACATTCCAGTTATTCGCGGCCAAAATGTCCTGACTGCGCTGGTTGAGAATCATGTTGAGCGTGGGCTTATCGTCCTGCGGGCGCTGCGTGACGTTATAAGTCACGCTGTAGGCGCACGGATACAGGTGCATCTCGGAAAGGTCGCTAAACACGTACGTGTTGGTCATGATGCGGCGGCTGTACGGCGTATGCTTAAGGTCGTACAGCACGCGGTCCATCTGGTCGAAATCGCCCTCGGCATAACGGCTCTTCTGGCCAATCTGATACCCGTAGGCCTTGCCGATGGAGCCGGTCTCGTCGGCCCACTCGTCCCAAATATGGCTGTTGAGGTCATGCACGTTATTGGACTTCTTTTGATAGATCCACAAAATCTCGTCCATCGCAGACTTAAGCGCCGTGCGGCGCAAGGTAAGCGCGGGGAACTCCTCGCGCAGGTCGTAGCGTGCCGTAACGCCAAAGTTTTTAATGGTATAGGCAGGGGTGCCGTCCTCCCACACCGGACGGACCTTTTGGCCCTCGGTGGTGGTGCCATGGTCCAAGATATCGCGGCACATGGCTACAAACTGTTGATCAGCTTTGCTCATTGACCCTCCTGTCAGTCGCCTACAAGCGAGATTCATTGTAGCACAGGCGCACGCGGCCCCACAGCCCAAACATAAGCCCTCATTTTCTGACATATGCCAAAAATTCATTGCGCAAATCTGCACGTTCGCTATTCTATTGTTGACATATGTCAGAAAAGGAGTGCGCATGGCAGGAAGACGCGAGAAACTGCGCCGCGTCGGGATCATCCCCGAATATCGCGGTTTTACCCCCGATGGCCTGGCGAGCGGAGACGCCATCGACATGACAGTCGACGAGCTCGAGGTGCTGCGCCTATGCGACCTCGGAAGCCTCAATCAGGAGGCTGTCGCCCAGCACATGGGCATTGCCCGCGCCACGGTGGCGGCAATCTGCAGTCGCGCGCATCGGAAGGTGGCAAACGCGCTTGTCAATGGACGGGCGCTCGTAATCGAGGGCGGAAATATCGCGTACTCCCCTATCACCACGACAACGGCCGCATGGCCAGCAAAGGAGGTCGACACCATGAGGGTGGCAACGACGTACGACAACGGCAACATCTTTATGCACTTTGGCCGCAGCGAGCAGTTCAAGATCTATGACATCCAGGACGGCAAGGTGCTCAACGAGCAGGTCGTAGGCACCGGCGGCACCGGTCACGGCGCCCTAGCGGGCCTGCTCGCCAACGGCGGCGTCGACACGCTCATCTGCGGAGGCATCGGCGGTGGCGCTATCAACGCGCTTGCTCAAGCCGGCATCACCGTCTATGCGGGAGCCCAGGGCAGCTGCGATGCGTGCGTCGAGGCCCTCATTGCCGGCACGCTCGCACAGAACGGCGAGGCCACGTGCGGCTGCCACGGCCATGACCACGAGCATTCCCATGAGCATGGCGAGTCCTGTGGCTGCCACGGCCATCACGAGCACGAGGACCATGAGGGCTGCGGTTGCCACTAGCGGCAAAGACCCTGGCGCGAACGCACTTCCACGCGCGCAAACAAACGACGAACTAACGGCGAAGGCCGCCTGGAATACCATCCAGGCGGCCTTCGCTGCACTCAGCTAACCAGCCGTTACTTTTTATTGCGCATCTGCGCTTCCATCTGGCGCAGCAGCTCCATATCGGACTTGGGACCGCCCGTACCCAGGCCGCCCATGCCGCCCAGACCCATAGCGTCCAGGCCAGGGATATTGGGCATGCGCATCTTCTTGCCCTTCTTTCCCTTTTTGCCCTTCTTGCCGCCGGCCTGTGCCTGATTGGCCATCGTGCGCATGCGGCCCATCATCTTGTTCATCTCGCCCCACTGCTTCATAAGGCCATTGACCTCGGTGGGGGTCACACCGGCGCCCTTGGCGATACGCGCGCGACGCTGGCCGTTGATGATGGAGGGACGCAGGCGCTCCTCCTTGGTCATCGACATGATGATGGCCTCGTTCTTATCGAAGATGCCCTCGTCCAGATTGCCGCCCATCTGGTTGAGTGCACGCTGACCACCGGGAAGCATGCCCAGGATGCCCTTCATGCCACCCATCTTCTTGACGGCTTTCATCTGGTCAAGCATATCGTTCATGGTGAAGCCCTCGCGCAGCATACGCTCGGCGGCCTCGAGCTGCTCGGCATCGGCAGCCTCCTGGGCCTTCTCGATAATACCAACGACATCGCCCATGCCCAAGATTCGCTTGGCCATGCGGTCGGGGTAGAACGGCTCAAGCGAATCGGGCTTCTCGCCCATACTCACGAACTTGATGGGCTTGCCGGTCACCTGACGCACCGAAAGTGCGCCACCGCCACGGGCGTCACCGTCGAGCTTGGAGATAATCACACCATCAAAGTCGGTGCGATCGGCGAAGGTCGAGACGACGTTGACGATATCCTGGCCAGTCATGGCATCGACGACCATCAGCACCTGGTCGGGCTTGACGGCCTTCTTGATGTCGACTGCCTCCTGCATCATCTGCTCGTCGATCTGAAGACGACCGGCGGTATCGACGATCACCACGTCGCGCAGGTGGTCGACGGCCTCCTGGATGGCGCCCTTGGCGATGTCGACCGGGTGCGCACCGTCGCCGCGGAAGACCGGTACGCCAATCTCGCCACCGAGCGTGGCCAGCTGGTCGGCAGCGGCGGGACGGTAGACGTCGCACGCTGCGAGCAACGGCGAGCGGCCCTGCTTCTTGAGCAGGTAGGCAAGCTTTACGGCTGCCGTGGTCTTACCGGAGCCCTGCAGGCCCACGAGCATAATGACATTGGGAATGCGGTTACTAAAGACGAGCTTGCTCTCAGTGGAGCCGAGCATCTCGGTGAGCTCGTCGAGCACGATCTTGACGACGTTTTGCGCCGGCGACAGCGACTCCATGACCTCGGCGGTCATACAGCGCTCTTTGGTCTTGGCGACGAACTCCTTGACGACCTTAAAATTGACGTCGGCCTCGAGCAGCGCCATGCGAATGTCGCGCATGGCCGAAGTAATATCGGCCTCGGTCAGCTTACCCTTGCCGCGCAGGCGGTCAAATGTGTCGTTGAGGCGATCGCTCAGGGAATCAAACACTGGTTACTCCTTAGTTGGACTCGCCCACCAGGGCGCGGCAGAAATCTTTTGCATTAAACTCCTGCAGGTCATCGACCTGCTCGCCCACGCCGATGCGCAGAATCGGGAGCTTGAGCTTCTCGGCCACGGCCATGGCGATACCGCCCTTAGCCGTACCGTCGAGCTTAGTCATGATAATACCGTCCAGGCCCAGCGCCTCGTTAAACTCGAGCGCCTGGTTCAGACCGTTCTGACCAGTGGCGGCATCGATCACAAGCACGACCGAAACCGGCATGGGACCGGCGGCCATATTGGCGGCGCGCTTACGCGTCACGTTGACCACCTTGGCGAGCTCGCGCATGAGCTCGGGGCTCGTGTGCAGACGGCCGGCGGTATCGATGAGCACCAGGTCGCTGCCGCGCTTATCGGCCTCGTCGAGCACGTCATAGCACACGCTCGCCGGATCGGAGCCGCGGTCACGCTTGATGACGGGCACGCCGGCACGCTGGCCCCACACATCGAGCTGCTCGATGGCGGCGGCGCGGAAGGTGTCGGCCGAACCGATCACCACGTTCTTGCCGCGGGCGGCCATGGCGCTCGCAATCTTGCCGACCGTCGTGGTCTTGCCGGCACCGTTGATGCCGACAAACAGCACGCAGCTCGGCGTGTCGGAAAACGGATCGCGTTCAACAGGCACAAAATGGCCCTCGAGCTGCTCGGCCAGGGCGCGACGAAGCTGCGGGGCGGTCTTAAGGTTCTTCTTGGCCGCGGCGTCACGCAAGTCATCGGAGACCTGAATGGCGACCTCGGCACCCATGTCACCCATGACGAGGGTGTCCTCAAGGTCCTCCCAAAAATCCTCGTCGACCTCGCCGCCAAAATAAAAGACCTCGTTAAGGGCCTCGCGGCTGCGCTCAAGTCCGCGTGAGAGTGCGTCAAAGAATCCCATTATGCATTCACGACCTTTCCGGTTTCGCGATCGAGTTTTTGCGAGACGACGCGACTGACGCCGTCGGCTTGCATCGAAACGCCGTAGAGAACGTCAGCATCCTCCATAGTACGGCGCTGATGCGAGATTACCAAGAGCTGCGTATCGGAACGCAGCACATCGAGGGCGCCGATGAGCTTAGACAGGTTGGCGTCGTCGAGCGCCGCCTCGACCTCGTCCAGCACATAGAACGGCACCGTGCGCGTACGGTACACGGCAAAGAGCAGTGCGAGCGCCGTCAGGCTCTTCTCGCCACCCGACATGAGCATCATCTTGGTGATGCGCTTGCCGCGCGGCTGCGCCACGACCTCAATGCCCGTCTCGGCCGGATGCTCGGGATCGGTCATCTCAAGGTGAGCCTGACCGCCTGGGAAAAGCATGGCGAAGATCTCGCGGAAATTCGCATCAACCTTCTCAAACGTCACTAGGAACGCCTTGCGCATCTTGCGATCGATCGCCACGGTGATCTTGGTAAGCGCCTTGCGCGCGCTCTCAAGATCGGCCAGCTGCTCCTCGATGTAATCGGCACGGCGCTTGAGCTGCTCGTACTCCTCCATGGCGACCTGGTTCACAGGACCCAGGTTGTTGATCTGGCGCACGAGTTGGTTAAGCTCGCGCTCGGCGGCATCGCGATCGGTGGGCGCCGGCAGCATGAGCGCTTCCTCGAGCACCGTGGTACCGTCGGCGGTGATGGCCTTGATGGCAGCCTCGACCTGCACCTCGAGCTTGCCGCGCGCCACCTTGAACTCATTTTGCGTCGTGGCGGCAACATCGACCCTCTCTTTGGCGCGGGCGACCTCGGTCTTGGCGTCCTCGATGGTCTTCTTAAGCGAAGCCGAGTCCGCCTCCTCAAGCGATGCCTGATCGCGCAGGCGCGCAGCCCAGTCCGAGGCGCGCTCCAACAGGGCAGAATAGCGCTCATGCATGGGATCGACGCGAAGGCGCAGCAGCTCGAGCGAGCGTGAGGCCTGACGCGTCCCGCGGATACGACGGTCGATACCCTCAAGGCGATGCTCAAGATCGGGCACGCGGCCCTTCAGCGAACGCAGGCGCTCGCTCGTCTGAGCCAGGCGCACCTTAGCGTCGGCGAGCTTACCGGCGGCCTCGGAGTCATCGCGCCGAACGCGATCGAGATCGTCGTTGGCCTCGGCAATCTGCAAGCCCAAGTCACTCGCCTGCGCACGGGCCTCGTCACGTGAACGGGTAAGTTCATCCACGCGCGGACGTGCGGCACGTACGGCCTCGGCAGCCTGCTCGCGGCGCTTGGAAATCCGTACCCGCTCGACCTCGGCATTGTTGGCACTCTGCTCCAGGCGGCCGATCTCGGACAGCAGGGAGCGACGCTCGCCCTCAAGGCGGGCAATCTCGCCGGCAGCATCGCCCTCGGCAGCATGGGCCTCCTCAACGGCAGTATTGGCCTCGACGACCTGATCCGAAACATGCTCAAACACGGCAGCGAGATCGGGCTCCAGGCCTTCCAGCTCGCGGATACGACGTTTACGCTCCAAGGCACCCGAAGCCTCGCCGGCATCAAGCCCCACGCGAACCAGGCCGCCACAGCTCACGCGGGCACCATCGGGCGTCACGTAGGTCACACCGTCAACGACGGGCGCGGCCAGCGCGGCGGCCAAGTCGTCGACCACGTAATAGCCGCCGAGCAATGCCTCGACGACCGGACCGTAGCCCGCACGCACGGACAGACGATCAACAAGACGGGTACCGGCGGCACCCTCGGCAGCCGCAGAGCCACTCACGCTGCGCGCCACCAGCAGCGCCTCGCCCGAGGCCTTCTTCTGGTCCAGGGCGGCGCGACCGGCGCGCTCAAGTGCGGCAGCATTATCGAACAACAGGGCATCGATATCGCCGGCGAGCAGCTGCTCAACCAGGCCCTCAAGCTCACGAGGGGCCTCGAGCACATCGCCCAGACGACCCGAAACATCGTCGCCCAGCGCGCCCACCAGACGGCTTACAAGCGGCGAGCTGTCGGCCATGCGGGCATCGAGCTTCTTTTGGCTGGCGAGCTCCGAGCGCACCTCGGACAGCTTGTTGCGCGCCTCGCCCTCGCGGGCACGCAGGTCCTTAAGGGCAGCGCGCGCCGTCTCGGTGGCCTCGCGCGCATCGCTCTGGGCCTGACGAGCCGCCTCAAGGGCGCTCTCAAGCTCCTCAGCACGGTTGCGGCGGCTCTCAAGCGATGCCGTGACCTCCTCGAGCTGCTCATCGATCTGCTCCAGGCGCGAGGCATACATGTTGTCCTCGACCTCGGCGTTGCTCAGCGAGTCCTTCACCTTGGCGAGCTCGAGCGCAGCATTATCGGCAACACGCTGCACATCGCGCTGTTCGCGCGTGAGCTGCGAAATCTGATTGTCGAGCGCAACGCGCCGCTCGTGGAGCTCGGCGGCGGCAGGACCAGCGGCGTCAACGTCCTCCTGGGCTTGCATATGCGCGCCGGTCACTTCCTCGAGCTGGGCGCGCGCGTCCTCGAGCTCCTCGACCACGCGACGGCGCTGATGCTCGGAGCTTGAGATCTGGCCGCGCATGTCGGACAGGCGCGACACCATGTTATGGCCCTTTTCCTCGAGCAGACGCATGTCTGAGTTAATGCGACCGACCACATCTTGCATATGGCGGCGCTGCTCGCCCAAGTCGCCCACAAACAGGCCCTTTTCTTCGAGCATAACTTGGAGCTTCTCGAGCTCACGCTCCTTTTCACCCAAGCGGTATTGCGCAAGCTCAAGCTCGGCGGCGCCCTCCTTAGAGCGGCTCTCCAGGTCGTTCCACTGCGATTGCAGCGAACGCAGCTCGTCGACGGCCAGCATCTGCGTAAGCTCGTTCGCGCGCGAGGACAGTTCTTTGTACTTGCGCGCGCGATCGACCTGACGCTCCAGCGGCCGCAGCTGACGGGCAATCTCCTTATTGATGTCGCGGGCACGGGTCAGGTGCTCGTCCATCGATTTAATCTTTTTGAGCGCACGTTCCTTGCGACGCTTGTGTTTGGAGATGCCGGCGGCCTCCTCAATGAGGGCACGGCGCTCCTCGGGGCGGCTCTGCAAAATGGCATCGAGCTTGCCCTGGCTAATGATGGAATGCGTATCCTTGCCCAGGCCCGAGTCGTGCAGGATGTCCTGAATGTCCATCAGGCGGCACGGGCTCGAGTTGATGAGGTACTCGCTTTCGCCCGAGCGGTACATACGACGGGTGATGGCGACCTCGTCAAAGTCGACGGGCAGCATATGGTCCGAGTTATCGAGCACCAGCGTGACCTCGGCCACGCCCACCGGCTTGCGCGCCGACGAGCCCGAGAAAATGACGTCTTCCATGGCCTGGCCGCGCAGCTGCTTGGCGCTCTGCTCGCCCAGGACCCACAGAATCGAGTCGGAGATGTTCGATTTTCCCGAGCCGTTGGGACCGACGATGACGGTTAGGCCCGGCTCAAACGTCATATGGGCGCGGTCGGCAAACGACTTGAACCCTTTGAGCGTGAGGGACTTGAGATACACGGTTCCTCGCTTAAACAGGCTTCTTGTTGAGAATCACGCCGTTGGTGGTGTAGCCCATGCGGTCGAGCGCCTCGAGTGCGGCAGCTCCCTCGGCCTCCTTCTTGGAGGAACCGGTGCCGCGGCCCTGGCGAATACCGTCGATGAGCACCACAGCGGTAAAGGTCGGTGCGTGCGCCGGGCCCTCGGAGCCGACCAGCTTATACGCAGGAGGCTCGTGGCCGTCTGCCTGCACGCACTCCTGCAAGAACGACTTGGGGTTCCCGGGGTGCTCGGCACGCTCGGTGGCCAGGTGCGGCTTAAGCGTACGGTGGATGAACTGCGCCGCTGCATCCCAACCGGCATCCAGATACAGGGCGCCCACGAGCGACTCATAGACGTTCTCGAGCGCCGAGTGCAGGCCACGGGCGCCGGTACCGGTCTCGGAGGCACCGAAGATGATGATGTCGTCGATGCCCAGCTCATGGGACACCTCGGACAGCGTGGTGCCCGAGACGAGCGACACCTTCAGGCGCGTAAGCTTGCCCTCGTCAAACTCCGGATAGGACTCAAAGAGCGAACGGGCAACCACGGCGCCCAAAATGGAATCGCCCAAAAACTCAAGACGCTCATAGCTCGCCGAGACGGGCTGACCCTCCACGGCAGAGGGGTGCGTGAGCGCCGCGCGCAGCAGCACCTTGTTATTGAACTCGTGGCCCAGGATTTCCTGGGCGCGCGCGAGTCGTTGAGATAGAGCCAAGACTTAGGCCTCCTTGGCGTTTTCAATAGCGTCGACAGCGTCGGCGACAGAGTTGAGCGACAGCAGGGTCTCGTCATCGATCTCGAGGTCGAACTCGTCCTCGATGGCCGTCAC
Organism: uncultured Collinsella sp.; assembly: GCA_959602645.1. Taxonomy (GTDB): domain Bacteria; phylum Actinomycetota; class Coriobacteriia; order Coriobacteriales; family Coriobacteriaceae; genus Collinsella. The sequence goes on from CAUGTZ010000022.1 coordinate 14,787, forward strand.
CAGCTGCAGGCGCTCGAGCGAATCGGCATCGAGATCGTCAAAAGTGGTCTCGTCGCTAATGTCGGCGACATCGACGCCCAGCACGTCAGCGGCGACTTCGGCGATCTTATCGAAGATTTCGGAGCGGTCCATAGCGCTTCCTCTCGTATTGCGTGAACATCAACGCGCTGGTGCCGCAAGTGCAGCACCAAGACACGGTTTTGATTCTACCCCACGACGAAGGCCGCGAGGCACATAACGACGCTCTAACTCGCTCCTACAAAACGATGCCGTCCATAGAGTTGGCGACGTTCTCGACAAGCCCGGCGCGCACGGCCTCCGCCGCGGCGAGCGTACCGTTTTTGACGGCCTCGACCGAGGTGGCACCGTGGCCGATCAGGACCACGCCACGCAGGCCCAGCAGAATGGCGCCGCCCTTAGCATCGCCCGAGAGCTTTGCCTTGATCTCGCGCATCTGCTTTTTGATGAGCAACGCGGCGATCTTGGTGCCGAGCGAAGCCATAAAGGCGCCCTTGAGCTCTTGCAGCAAAAACTTAGCGGCGCCCTCGGTTGCCTTGAGCGCGATGTTGCCCGACATGCCATCGGCAACGACGACGTCAAAGTTACCCGAGGTCAGGTCGGTGCCCTCGCAGTTGCCCACAAAGCCGGGAACGGCGGCCTTCATGGCGGGGAAGCACGCCTTGGTAAAGTTGGAGCCCTTCTCGTCCTCGGTGCCATTGCCGAGCAGACCGACGCGGGGATGCTCAATGCCCAGGACGACGCGCGCATAGGCGCTACCCATCTGGGCAAAACGCACCATGTCGTCGACCTCGACATCAGGGTTGGCGCCCATGTCGCACAGTACCGTCAGGCCGCCGGCGCGGTTGGGCAATGCATTAGTGAGGCACGGACGCACCGGCTGCTTCTTGCCCTCGGCCTGATACCTAAATGGCGTCACGTAGGCGGTAGCGGCAGCGGTCATGGCGCCGGTGGAGCCGGCAGAGAAGAAAGCGTCCGCGTTGCCCTTCTTGATAGCGCGGCAGGCAAGCACGATCGAGGACTTGCGCTTGGTCATCACGGCTCGAATGGGATCGTCATCCATGGCGATGACATCGGGCGCCTCCAAGGCCTCAACGCGAGCGTGAGCCGCGGCAAAGGGGTTCACGATCTCTGCGGGACCGACGGCCAAGACCTCGATATCGGGATCCGCCGCAAGCGCCGCCTCGATACCGTCGAGGACAACCTGAGGCTTCTCGTCTCCGCCCACAACGTCTACACAAACGCGAACGTTACTCATATACATGCTCCTTATACAAAAATGGCCGACTCATTGAGCCGGCCATTGTGGTTCCAGTTGGAACGGCATCGCATCCAGAGTATACAGTTACTCGGTAACGATAACCTCGCGGTCCTTGTAGAAACCGCAGCTGGGGCACACGTGGTGCGGGAGCTTGACAGCACCGCAACGGGGGCACGTGGACTGAGCCGCAGCCGAGATCTTCATGTTGGCGGAACGGCGGGTGTGAGTGCGGATACGACCCTGCTTTTGTTTAGGTACGGGCATAGTGACCTTCCTTATGAACTATCCAGTGTGGCGATTACGCGCAAGTAGCGATACTACCACAGTTTTACTCGTCAAGCTTGAGATTCTTCAATGCTGCAAATGGATTTTCCGTGGCAGCGGCCCATTCGGCCTCTGCTTGAGCGGCGCAATCGCATTGCTCGACGTTGAGATTGATGCCGCAAGTGGGGCATAGGCCGCGACAATCGGGCTTGCACAGGACAACGAACGGCGTGTCCATGACGACCGCGTCGTTGATGGGCTCACCCAGATCGACGATGCGATCCTCGCCCAGTAACTCGTAGCCATCTTCGTAGGCCTCGGGATCCTCGGGCTCGTTAAAGAGATAGAATTCCTCAATCTCACCGGCAATATCAAACGAAGCGGGCTCCAGGCAGCGGTCGCACTCACCGGTTGCGTGAGCGCGGACCATACCCGTAAGCAGAACACCGGTGCCGGCATTGGTAAAGACCACATCGTAATCAATGCCGTTCTGCAGCTGGTACTCCTTCTCGCCCACCGTATAGGTGGCGACATCGACCTTGCCGGTCAGCGGATACGAGTCTCCGGGAAACTCGAGCTGCTCGGAAAGATCGACGGTAACGCTCGGGAACTCAGCCATTACCACTGACCGTTCTGCTGGGCGGCACCCTCGTTGAGTTGCTGACGGCAACGGGTGACGGTGCCGGTCAGGCTCTTGAGGTTCTCCTCGAGGTGCGTAAAGACCTGCTCGGCGTAGTCCTCGGCGGCATAGCGCGTCTCGCGCTCATACTGCTGGGCACGGTCGCGGATATCGTCGGCCTGCTGCTGCGCTAAGCGGACAATCTCCTGCTCACCGGCAATGGTGAGGGCCTGCTGTTGAGCATCGGCGATGATGGAATCGGCCTGAGCGGCGGCGGAAGCCATAAGCTCCTCGCGCTCCTTGAGGATACGGCGGGACTTCTGCCATTCCTCGGGATAGCTCATGCGGATCTCGTCGAGGATGTTAAAGAAGACGTCGGCGTCGATAACCTTCATCTGGGCGTTCTTGCCGAACGGCGTCTTAGCCTCTTCGATGAGCCCCTCGAGCTCGTCGACAAGACTCACGATCCTGTCGCCAGGAAAATTCTCGCCCGGCATCCGGTCTCCTTTCATAGGTAACATATCATCGTGTTAGTTTACCACATGCCACCAGGCATTAAAAAACGTCACGAAAAGCGATGTTTGAGCGCCTTGACCACATTGGGCGGAACAAAATTAGAGACGTCGCTACCGAGCGAGGCAATCTGGCGAACCACCGAGCTCGAGATATAGCCGTACTGCGGCGCACTCATGACAAAGATGGACTCCAGCTCGCTATCCAGGCGGTAGTTGAGGTCGGCCTGCTGCAGCTCGTACTCAAAGTCGGTCATGGCACGCAGGCCCTTGACCACGGCTCCTGCTCCCTGTTCGCGGGCAAAATCGACCAAGAGCCCGGTGAAGGGCAGCACCTCGACGCCGTCAATATCACCGAGCGCTTCACGGGCCAGCGCTACGCGCTCGTCGAGCATAAACGTGGTGCCGACGCCGTTTTTGCCCTGCGACTCGGCAACGGCCACGATCACGCTGGGAAAAATGCGGCGGGCGCGGCGGATGACGTCGATATGGCCAAACGTGATGGGATCGAAGGTGCCCGGGACAATCACGCGGTTGATGGTGTCATTCATGGGCATCCTCCTGAAACGTCGTGGCATCGTTGTTGTCAGCATCTGCGCCGGCGCTGTCGCCTTCACCATCGTTATCGTCGACCCAACGAAGCAGGTCGACCGAGGTAATGCCGTAGCGCTTCTCACGTACAGTCTCAAAGCCTGCCGGATGCGCGCCCGCATCGGCGGCGGCATGCTCAAACAGGGCGTAAGCGCCAGACGCAAGCAGACCCTGCTGAGCCAGGTTCTGCAGCAGTTCCTCGACCGGCTCGGCACCAAAAGCATAGGGCGGGTCGAGCAGGACCAGATCAAAGGGGCCGCCCGGTACACGACCGCGCGAGGCACTCGCCAGCATGTCACCCGTGACCACGCGCCAACGCGCACGGTCACGGCAGAGCGACTCGATATTCTTGGTAATGAGCCGCGCGGCGTTGCGATCGATCTCAAACGTCGTGAGCGAGCGGGCCCCACGAGAGAGCATCTCTAACCCTAAGGCACCGGAGCCGCCAAAGGCGTCCAGCACACGAACCTCGTCCAAATCGAAGTCGAATGCCGACATGACCATAGATGCGCACGCCTCGCGCACGCGATCAGTCGTGGGGCGGGTGACATCGCGACCACGGGGCTCCTCGATCTTACGACCGCGCCATTCGCCGCCGATGATTCTCATCCTCCGCTGACCTCCTTAAAGATATGTCGATAACGCATGGCGACCGCGTCGCGCAAGGGACGCGTCGCCACAGAGTCAAGGTTGCAAGCATACCGCAAGAGCTCGACCGCGTCCAAATGGGCCCACTCGATCAGCTCCTCGTCGGCATCGAGGTCGACGAAGCGCAGGGTCACACCGCCATGCTGGCGGTACCCTAGGATTTCGCCCTCGTGACGCAGACGCAGGTCCATCTGGGCAAGCGTAAAACCATCCGAAGTTTTTTCGAGCGACTGGAGACGGTCTTGCGCCGCCGACGCGCCGCCGTTGCCCTTGGAGTGCGTCATGACCAGGCACGTGCCCGACACACTGCCGCGGCCCACGCGACCGCGCAGCTGGTGAAGGGCAGCCAAACCAAAGCGCTCGCCGTTCTCGATGACCATAACGGTGGCGTTAGGCACGTCGACGCCCACCTCGACCACCGTAGTCGAGACGAGCACATCGATCTCGCCACGCTTAAAGGCGTCGATCACGCGATCCTTCTCCCCCGCCGGCATGCGGCCGTGAAGGCGCTCGATGGCAAGACCCGGCAACGCCAGACGCAGGCGATCGAGCTCGGTCGCCGTATCGTGCAGCGGCACGTGAACCGTCACGCGGCCCTCGTCGTCGCGGGCGATACCGGGCACGTCTTCCAGCTCATCGGCCGAGTCACTCGGCTCCACGAGCGGGCAAATCACGTAGGCCTGCTGACCCTTTTCATGCGCCTCGCGGATGGCGCCATAGGCGAGGTCGCGGCTCGACTCGGTGAGAACACGCGTCGTCACACCAGCACCCGGAACAGGCCGATGGCGGATGATACTCGTGTCCAGATCGCCGTAGACCGAAAGCGCCAGCGTACGCGGGATGGGCGTTGCCGTCATAACGAGCAGGTCCGCACCGGGACCCTTGGCACGCAGGGCGTTACGCTGGCCTACGCCAAAGCGGTGCTGCTCGTCGATGACCACGAGCGACAGATGCTTGAACGCAACGTCATCCGAAAGCACCGCATGGGTGCCAAAGAGCACGTCAAGCTCGCCCGATTCCAGCTGGGCATGGATGCGCTCGCGCTCTGCGGCCGGCGTGGCGCCCGTCAGAAGCGCCCAGGACATGCTGGCCTGCGAGAGTAGAGGGCCGGTCTTATCGGCATATTGGCGCGCCAGCACGCCCGTGGGCGCCATAACGCAGGCCTGGGTACCGCTATCGGCAGCCACAGCCAGCGCGCAGGCAGCAACGGCGGTCTTGCCGGTACCGACATCGCCCAGCAGCAGCCGGTTCATCACTCGCCCGCCATCGCACATATCATGCAGGATATCTTGGAACGCGGCCTCTTGCTCGTCGCTCAGCGAAAACGGCAGGGCTTGCTTGAGTGCGGCCAGGTGCTCGCCCGCGGCGTGGGCATAGGGCACCACATCGACTAGGCCGCCATCGTTGCGCAGGCGCAACGCCAGCTGAAGGTAAAGGCACTCCTCATAAGCAAGGCGACGTCGCGCGATATCCCGCTCAGCCATACTCGAGGGAAAGTGGATCGATCGAAGCGCGCGGGCATTGCTCATCAGGCGGCGCTTGACGCGCAAGCGTGCGGGAATCGGGTCGAAGGGATTGCCGACGACCTCGAGCGCGTCGCTTACGATGCGGCGCATCCACGCCTGGCTCACGCCGTCACTCACATAATGGACCGGCAGGATGGTGCCTGCGGCACGCCCATCCTCGAGCTTTTCAAAGTGCGGCGAGGCCAACTGCTTAAAACCGTAGGCAAACTCGACCTTGCCCATCACGGCCAGGCGGTCGCCCTGCTTAAGCTGCTGGGCAATCCAGGGCTGGCGGAAAAAGGCGACCTGCAGCACGCCCGTCTCGTCAACGAGTGAGACCTCGGTCACCTGCATGCGCGGACGCGGCTGCTTTTGGACGATACGGTCGACCGTGGCGATGATGGTGCACACAGTACCGATGGGCGCCATCTCGATAGACCAAGAACGGGTAAAGTCGAGGTATCGATGAGGGATATGGAGAAGGAGGTCCCCCACCGTCCGAATTCCCAGACGGCGAAGGGCCTCCTCACGTTTACCCGAAACATATTTGAGTCGCGCGATATCCTCGTCGAGCGCATTGCTCTGGGCAAAGCGCTCCGAGACGCGCGGCACGGAGCACAGCTCGGACATGGGCAGTTGCCTACTCGATCGAGAAGATCACGGGATAGAGCGGCTGCTCGCCACGATGGGCGTCGACCTCCAGATCGGGCTGAGCCTCCTCGATAGCGTCGACGATCTCCTGGAAGGCCTCATCGGACAGTTCCTCGCCGGCCAGAATCGTCAGCGCGTCGCCCTCCTCTTCCTCCTGCATACGGTTGATGCAATCGAGCGTGACCTGCTTCACGTCAGAGCCGACCACATCGATGGAGCCGGCAATGATGCCCATGACGTCACCGGAGTGAATCGGCGAGCCGTCGGAGGCGCTGGAGTCGCGCACGGCACGGGTGACCTCGCCATCGCGAACCTCACTGATGGCGTCGACCATAGCGGCGACGGCATCCTCAAGCTCGGAATCGGGTAGGACCGCGAACAGCGCGGAGAAGGCCTGCGGAACGGTCTTGGTGGGAACGACGGCGACCTTCTTGTCGGTGCAGGCTGAAGCAGCGGCCTCGGCGGCCATGCGGATGTTGCCGTTGTTGGGCAGGATGATGACCGAGGTCGCGTTGACCTGGTCGACGGCGCCCAGCAGGTCTGCAGTCGAAGGGTTCATGGTCTGGCCACCCGAGACGATCACGTCAACGCCGAGAGACTTGAGGATGTCTGCCTCGCCGGAACCGGCGGCAACGGCGACAAAGCCCAGGGCCTTCGCGGGCTCGGCGGCCTTTTCCTGGTCCTCGTGGATCTTGGCAGTACGGTCGTGGGCCTCCATCTCCATGTTATGGATAAAGACTTCGTAGATCTGACCAAGCTGCAGCATGTGCTCGAGCACCAAGTTGGGGGTGTTGGAGTGCACGTGAATCTTGTAATCGGGGTAAGCACCCACGAGCAGCTCGCAGTCGCCCATGGAACCCAGGAACTTGAGGCACTCGTCCTCGTCAAAGGGAGCGTCGGCCTTAAAGAGGAACTCGTTGCAGTAGCGGAATTCCGAGCCCTCCCAGTCGTCGTTGGCCTCGATCTCAACACGACCAAGGGCCGCGTCGCGGGCAGAGCAGGCGGAATCAAACGTGGCGGAGAAATCCTCGACAACGGTGCTGCGGCCAAGAGCGGCGGCAACAAAGTTCTCAAGGAAAATAGCAAAGCCAAAGGCGCCGGAGTCGACCACGCCGTTCTCCTTCAGAACGGGCAGCAGGTCGGGCGTGCGGGCGACGGACTGGTAGGCCTCGACGACGATGGCGTCGAGCGCGTCCTCGGCCGAGAACTTCTTCTTTTCGCACTCGTCGGCCTTGGTCGAGACATCGCGCAACACCGTGAGGATCGTACCCTCGATGGGCTTACGGACGGCCTGGAAGGCAACCTTGACGGCACGACGGAAGGCGAAGGCGATGTTGGCGGACGTAATGGGCTCGTCGGCGGAGACAAGGCCCTCGGCCACGCCGCGCAAGATCTGCGAGGTGATGACGCCGGAGTTGCCGCGGGCGCCCATCAGGGAGCCGTGGGTGATGGCGCCGGCGATGGCCTCCATGTCGGCGTCGGCGGGAAGGGCAGAAAGCTCCTTGGTCACCGAGGCGAGCGTGAGCGACATGTTGGTGCCGGTGTCACCGTCGGGCACGGGAAAGACGTTGAGCTTGTTGATCTCCTCGGCCTTGTCGGAAACGGCAGCCGCAGCGATCGGAAAACAGGTGCGAATGGTCTTTGCAATCATGGGTATTTAAATCTCCGTTTTCGGATGCTAGTTCAGACGGCTCTTGAGCGCGTCGATATGGATGCCGATCTTAAGGCTGGCGGGATCGATCTGGGCGATCTCCTGCAGGGTGAAGGCAACGGAGCTCGAAAGATTGTGGCAGACGGATTTCATGTTGACGCCGTTCTCGAGCACGACGTGAAGATCGACCGTAAGGCCGTTCTCGTCGGCGGAGACAAGCACGCCCTTGCGGAGGCGCTGACCGGCAAGCAGGCGCACGCTCTCGGCGCCTTGGAGCTGCTCAGCCATACCGACGACGCCATAGCACGTCATCGCGGCATAACCGGCAATATCGGCAATAACGTCGTTCGAGACGCTCAGGCTGCCGTTGATGGTCTCAGACACAAGAATCTCCTTATCTGGTGCTCGCGGCACCATGTCGTGGGAGCAATCATTGCAATATTCTACAACGACCGCGCCATGTTGAGGTGGTGGGTCGCGGGATTACATCCTCGACACGAAATGTTGATATGGCAACGTTCGAGTCAAGTGGTCGCGGCATGAAAAAACCCGCCGCATAAGCGACGGGTTTTACAACCTGGCTCCCCGGGTAGGACTCGAACCTACAACAGCGCGGTTAACAGCCGCGTGCTCTACCATTGAGCTACCGAGGAATTTAAAAGCCCAGCGGAATGGGCTGAGAAATTCTGGCTCCCCGGGTAGGACTCGAACCTACAACAGCGCGGTTAACAGCCGCGTGCTCTACCATTGAGCTACCGAGGAATAGGTGCGTGCTCTCAAGCAACGAAGTTTATTATACGGACGAATCGGCACAGGGCAAGAACTTTTTTGAGAAATTTTCTCGCCTTGATCCCTTGGGGACGGCCTAACTGCCGGCACCGGCAACGGAAACGCCGATGTTTTGACAATGCCAGCGAGCGGGCACCAGAGCGAACAAATTGGCATGAAAAGAGGACGGCATAGACCTTCTGGTCATGCCGTCCTCTTTGAATGACAAGTTGTCGCTCTGGTGTCCGCGCAGCGTCGGCCAGTTACGGCGTTTGGTAAAACGCCGTAACCCTAAGACTCGATATAGTCTTTGAGCTTGCTGCTGCGGCTCGGGTGACGAAGCTTGGCCAGGGTCTTGGACTCGATCTGGCGGATACGCTCGCGCGTGACACCAAACTCGCGACCGACCTCCTCGAGCGTGCGGGGATGCCCGTCGACAAGGCCAAAGCGCAGCTCGATAACCTTGCGCTCACGATCGGCAAGCGAGTCGAGCACCTGGGTGAGCTGCTCCTGCAGCATGGAGAAGCTGGCGGCATCGGGCGGAACGATAGCCTGGGAGTCCTCGATGAAGTCGCCCAGCTGGGAATCCTCTTCCTCGCCGATGGGGGTCTCGAGCGACACGGGCTCCTGCGAAATCTTCTGGATCTCGCGGACGCGGTCGGCGCTCATGTCCATCTCGGCACCGATCTCCTCAGGGGTCGGGTCGCGACCCAGGTCCTGAAGGAGCTGGCGCTGCACGCGGACGAGCTTGTTGATGGTCTCGACCATATGCACGGGAATACGGATGGTACGGGCCTGATCGGCAATGGCGCGCGTAATGGCCTGACGGATCCACCACGTGGCGTACGTGGAGAACTTAAAGCCCTTCTGGTAGTCGAACTTCTCAACAGCGCGGATCAGACCGAGGTTGCCCTCCTGGATCAGGTCAAGGAACAGCATGCCGCGGCCGACATAGCGTTTGGCGATGGAGACGACCAGACGCAGGTTTGCGCTGATGAGTGCCTGCTTGGCTTCGAGGCCCACGTTCTCAATGCGCGTAAGACGACGCATCTCGGCACGCGTGAGCTCGAGCTCGCCGGCATCGGCAGCCTCGAGCTTCTCGGTGGCCTCGAGACCGGCCTCGATCTTCATGGCCAAATCGACCTCTTCGGAGGCGGTCAGCAGGTCGACCTTGCCGATCTCCTTGAGGTACATACGAACCGGATCGCCGGTCAGCATCACCGTGGAGGCATCGATGCCACGCACGCGGGAGCGTGAACGGGACGTGCGCACGGTGCGCTTCTTCTTGCTCTTGGAAGAACCCATCTCGGCGTCGGCCTGACGGGCCATCTTGAGCTCGTGATCGTCGAGCGAGCCGGAATCGTGCTCGTCGTCGTCATCAAAATCGTCGGTATCGGTATCGTTATCGTCATCGTCGACGTCCATGGGGGCGTCGTCGTTACCGCTCGCGGAGATAATCTGGATGCCGCTGTTGCGCAGCGCGGAATACACCGCGGTGAGCTGCTCGTCAGAAACATCGATATCCTTCAGGGCGACCTGAATCTCGTCCTCGGTTACCGAAGTCCTGTTTGAGCCGTTGCCCATGAGCTTTGCAACGTAGGATTCCAGCCCAGTACCCGTGCTCTCAGTCTTTTTTGGCACAGATTCTCCCTTCATAGTCCACAGGACTCAATACTTTAGCACACACATTGACGTCTATACCCAAAAAGAGGACTGGATATAGGCGAGAATACGCTGGTTGACCACAACATCTAGGCTTGCTCGGTGCCCGCGGCCTCCAGGCCGATCAAACGGAACGGGTCCGCCACGCCGCCGATCGACTTTTGCAGCTCGCGTTGACGCTGCGAATCCTGCGCGGCCTGCACGGTCAGCGCGCGACGGGCCTCATCGTCGAGCGAACGGTCTTGGCGCAGCTTGGCCTGCGCGGCACGCATACGGCGCTTGATGGTGTAGAGCTCGAGCGTATCGAGCATGAACACGATGTTCGTCTCGGTAGGGTGTTTGCTCGTCGCCGAGATGCGCCCGGCGCTCACAAGCGTTGCCGCCTCGGGACACACCGAGCGCGCCGCATCCATGCAGGCTGCAGGATCGGTTCCCGGCGGCGTTGCCAGAACGGCCCATGCGATGGACTCGTGACGTGGGTCAACCCACTCGATAGAGCAGATGCGGTCGGCATACGTGCGGAACAGGTCGGGGTAGCTCGTGAGCATGGTCAGCAGCTCACGCTCCCCTGCCAAGGACTTACGCTCAAGATCAGTAAGAACCATCGGCGCCGCCGCAGCCGGAGCACCCGAACCATCAGTCACAGGTACAGCACCCATACCATCAGGCGCGTCGATCGGCGGCAGGTCGTCGACGACCTCCACGGGCGCGGCGCCGTAGGCATCGAGCGGGACGTAGTCATACGGCTCTTCTTCGACCGGCGCGAACACCGGCGGCGTCGCGCCCGATGCCCAAGCACCGCGAGATGCCCCCTGCGAACCAGACGTCCGACCGCCCGCGCTACCAGAGCGCTCAGCCTGTGCCCGCTGGCGCTCATAGTTCTGCTCACGACGTCGTTCCGCATCCTCGCGCTTGGCGACATCGCGAAACACACGGCCCGAACTCGCACGCACTGTCTCCAGATCCAAACCCAACAGGTCGGCAATTTGAATAAAGTACGTGTCGATCATATAGCTGTCGCGCAGCGGATAGATAAGCGTCAGCGCATCCTCCAGCGCCTTGGCGCGACCGCCCGGCGTGGAGATGTCGCTCGACTCCTGCAGCGAACGGTACACGAAGTCCATGAGCGGCTCGGCGGCGTCAATGCGTTTCTGCAGCTCCCCTCCGCCGTGCGCCGTGATGAACTCCATGGGGTCGTTGCCGTCGGGCAGCACCACGCAGCGCAGGTCCATAGAATCCTGCTCGATAAATTGAATCGCGCGACGGGCGGCCTTCTGGCCCGCGGCATCGCCATCGAACATATACACGATACGCTTGGCAAAGCGGGTGAGCGTCTTGACGTGATGCTCCGTGAGCGCGGTGCCCAGCGTGGCGACAACGTTTTTAATCCCCGCCTCCCAACAGGCGATGCAGTCGGTATAGCCCTCCACCACGATGGCGGTATCCTGCGCGACGATAAACTCCTTGGCCCAATTAAAGCCGTAGAGGTTTCGCTTTTTATGAAACACGCTCGTCTCGGCGGTGTTGAGGTACTTGGGTTGGCCGTCTCCCATGATGCGACCGCCAAAGGCGATGTTGTGACCCTGCTCATCAAAAATGGGGAACATCACGCGGTCGTAGAAGCGGTCGGCAAGCTGCCCGCGCCCGCGGCTCACGGCAACGTTGGCATCGATCATCTCCTGCGGGGTAAAACCCACCTGGGACAGGTGCGACACCAGCGCGTTGCGGCCAGGCGCAAAGCCCAGGCAGTAGCGGCGGCAGACGTCGCCACCCATGCCGCGGCTGGCAAAGTACTCGCGCGGACGGCCGTCCTTACCGCGCATAAGCATGGTGTGATAGAACTGGGCGGTCTCGGCGCACAGATCGTAGATGCGGGCACGCTTGGTACCGCGCTCGCGGCGGTCTCCGGTGTCGTGCAGCTCAATACCCGCGCGATCGGCCAAATAACGGATTGACTCGGGAAAGCTCAGGTTCTCGCGCTTCATGATATAGGTGAAGACGTCGCCACCCTCGCCGCAGCCAAAGCAATGCCACACCTGCGTGGCGGGAATAATGTGGAAGGACGGAGTCTTTTCGCCATGAAAAGGGCAGCAACCCCAAAACTCATGACCGCGGGGCTTGAGCTCAACCGTTTCCTGCACGATGGCGACTAAGTCGGACGCAGCGCGTACCTGGTCTTTTTCCTCATCGCTAATCACGGACGCTCACCCCCTGCTCGCCCAAGTTGTGACGAATATCTTCGATATTACCCTCGACGGTCGCGATCAACTCATCCAGCGAATCGAACACGCGCGACGGACGCAGCCAGCGCGTAAACGCCAGCGAAACGGAAGCACCGTACAGGTCGCCCGTATAACCAATTAAATTAGCCTCAAGATGCGCAGATGCCGCATCATCGGCATACGTCGGCGGCAGTCCGACGTTAACGGCAGCGGGCCACACGATGTCGTTTACCAGCACCAGGCCCTCATACACGCCATCGGCAGGCACCTGAATGCCGTCGGGAACCTGTAGGTTTGCCGTGGGAAAGCCCATGCCAGAGCCCTCGTGGCGGCCGCGAATAACACCGCCACGCACCATATACGGGCGGCCGAGTAACCCAGCAGCAAGCCCCACATGGCCCTGTCCCAGCTCGTGACGAATGCGGGTGGCGCAAATGGCCTCGCCGCCCTCGCAAAGCAGGTCGTGACCATACACGTCAACTCCGCGCTCGGAACCCCAGGCGCGCATCTCGGCAACACCAGAAGCACCGCCGCGACCCAGCCTAAAATCGCTGCCAACGCGAATCGAACGAATGTCGACAACGCGTGACAACAGTGCGAGAAAACCGACATGGTCGAGCGCCGCAACCTCAGGCGTAAAGGGAACGGCCACCACCGCATCGACCCCGGTTTGAGCCAGGGCATGCAGACGGTCGGCCGTCGTCATCAATTTTTGAGCGGGCGAAGGGCTCACCACGACGTCCGGGTCGGGATCGAAGGTAACCACGACCGCCTTACAGCCATGGGCACGGGCATCACAGACAAGCGCTTCGATGAGTTCCTGGTGTCCACGGTGCACACCATCGAAAACGCCGATGGCGATGGAGGCAGCACCCAAGTGCTCGCACTCATCAAATGCATCGGCAGCAACGATGCGAGCCTCGTCCGACTCGCCCGCGAAAAAGATACGCGCGAGCTCGCGAGCGGACAACATCATCGAACACCGCCGATTGCCTGCGGAAACACGTGCTCCATGACAAAGCGGCCACTCTCAATGCGGGCGAGCGCCTTGAGTCCCCCATCGAGCACCAACGCAAACGGCGCCTTCGAGGCATCGAAATCCGCAAGCGCACGCTCAACGGGAATGCGTCGGCCGCAGAGCAGGTCATCGGCAAGATTGCCCGGCAAGTCAACACGCGTGGCGCCCAGGGCCGCAATGGGATCCAGGGCAAAGCCAGGCGCGGACTCGGGGGAAAGTTCCTCGACCGCATGACAAGCGCCAATGGAAACAACACCGGAGGCCGTGCGGCGCAACGCGGAAATGTGCGCGGCGCTCTCACAGGCGCGGCCCAAGTCTCGAGCGAGCGCACGGATATAGGTGCCCTTGCTCACCGAGAACGCCACGGTCCACACACACGTATCACCTTCGCCGCCCACGGCGATCAGGTCGGCGGCATAGACCTCGACGGGGCGCGGAGGCAGGTCCACCGCATTGCCCTCGCGAGCAGACTTGTAGGCGCGAACGCCATTGACCGAGATAGCCGAAAACGCCGGCGGCACCTGCATCTGCGGACCCAGCATGGCCGCCAAGCGCTCACGGGCATAGGCAGGATCGCGCAGCTCGTTGGCAATAGCCACCGTGCGGACCGCCTCGCCCTCCGCATCATCGGTATTGGTCTCGGCGCCAAACGAGATGTCGGCGACATAGCTTTTGGTATCGAGGGTTAGCATGCCCAGCAAACGAGTAGCCTGGCCAACACCCACCACCATGACACCCGATGCCATGGGGTCGAGCGTGCCGGCATGGCCGACGCGACGCTCATGGAGGGCGCGCCGACATTGCGAGACCACATCGTGGGACGTGCAGCCCACCGGCTTATCGACGGCGAGCAGCATATTCAGTTGAGAAGGCGTACGACGAGCCATGTACCATCCAAAAAGTTAAAGCTCGACGGTCACCGAAGCGGGATCCTCCCCTACCAGTTCGGCCAGCATGGGAAGTGCCACGGTGAGCGTCTCGAGAATCGTTCCGTTGTTGGAGAAACCGGCGGCAGCGGGATGTCCGCCTCCGCCAAAGGCAGCAGCGATCTCGGACACGTTGAGGTCGCCCTTGGAGCGCAGGTTGCCGCGCACCTTGGTATCGCCCTCAATGCCCTTCAGGAACAGGCAGACTTCGACGCCCATCACCGAGCGAACCACATCGACCAGGCCGTCGCACTCATCCGAGGTGACACCGCAGGCCTCAAGGTCACTCTGGTACGCGTAGCTATACGCGACGCGCCCGTGGGCCACCGTCTTAATGCGGCCCATAACGATGGACTTGAGGTGCAAAAATTCAACGCGCATGCTCTGGTAGACCTCGAGTGCCACACGCGCCGGATCGGCACCGTGGGCAACCAGACGCGAGGCTGCATGGAACGCGGCGGCATCGGCGTTTTGGTACTGAAAACGGCCGGTATCGGTAACCAAGCCACACAGCAGGCAGGTCGCAACGCCATCACGTGCGACAATGCCGCAATTGTCCAAGAAGCGGTCGATGATCATGGCGCAGGCTGCAGCTTCGACGCGCCTCAGGCTGAGCTCGGCAAACTCCTCACGCGCCGGATGGTGATCGAAGCACACCACATGCTTGGAGCGACGAAGCACCTCGGCGGAATTATTGAGACGCTCGACGACCGGCACGTCCACCGAGATGAACAGGTCCGGATTGCCGGTGTACGCAGATGCCGGCACCAGGCGATCGGAGCCTTCCATAAAGCGGTAGATGCGCGGAACCGGATCATCGTCTGCCAGCAGCAGGGCAATGTCCTTGTTAGGGAAAAACTTCATAAGCGAGAGGCCCAGACCCAACACGGAGCCCAGGGCGTCGCCATCGGGAGAAGTGTGTCCCGAAATCGCAATGGAGGACGCATCCTCGATGAGCTCGAGGATGCGTCGCTGAATATCTGCAGACTCGCACGAGGCGAGGTCGGCGGAATTAGTCATCTAAAGCTGCCTCCTGGGCGGCATCCGCCATCGGATAGCCGTCCTCGTCCTTTTCGATCGCAAGCGTGGCGGGAACGTTTTCCAGCGCACGCGTGATGCGCTCGGCCTCATCGGTCGAGCGATCGATGCGAAAATCGAGCTCGGGCGTAACACGCCAATCGAGCGAGCGAGCCAACAGGCTGCGAATACGGCCCTTGGCGCTTGCGAGCGCCTCCATGACCTCGTCGTAGCGGCTCGCATCGCACGACACGTACACACGCGCGAACGAACGGTCCACCGCGACCTCAACCGCGGTCAAAGTAACCAGGTCGAGACGCGGATCGGAAACCTCAAAGAGCAGGATATAACCAAGCTTCTCGCGAAGCTGCTCGCCCAGACGGCGGGTTGCCTGCGTTTGCTTCATAGCGCTACCCCCTACTCGGTACGGGCAACCTGGTCGATGCGGTAACCCTCGATCTGGTCGCCGGGCTTGATGTCCTGGAAGTTCTCCAGGCCAATGCCGCCCTCGGAACCGCTCTTGAGGCTCTTGGCCTCGTCCTTGTAGTGGCGCATCGAGGCGATCTTGCCGTTGAAGACCACGATGCCGTCGCGCACCAGGCGCACGGAATCGGTCGCGGCGATCTCGCCCTCTTCGACGCGGACACCGGCGGCGATACCGACTTTGGGCACCTTGAAGGTGTCCAGAACGGTCGCGGTACCCGTGGAGACCTCGACCTCGGTGGGCTTGAGCATGCCGATACGGGCAGCGTCGAGCTCCTCGAGGCACTTGTAGATGACGTCGTAGCAACGGATCTCGACGCCCTCGCGCTCGGCGGCGGAGCGGGCCTTACCGTCGGGACGGACGCCAAAGCCGATGATGATGGCGTTGGAGGCGTCGGCCAGGACGACGTCGGTCTCGTTGATGGCACCAACGGCGGAGTGGATCGTGTTGATGCGGACCTCGGACTGATCCATCTTGTCGAGCGAATCCTGAAGGGCCTCGATGGAACCCTGGACGTCGGCCTTGATGATCAGGTTGAGCTCCTTGACCTCGGCGTCGGCAATGGTCTCGAAGAGGTTCTCGAGCGTGACGTGCTTGACGCGGCTCTGCTCCTCGATACGGGCCTTGAGCGAACGCTCGTCGGCGAGGGCACGAGCCTCGCGCTCGTCCTCGAACACGCGGAACTCGTCACCGGCGTTGGGCACGGACTGCAGGCCCAGGATCTCGACGGCGTCGGAGGGACCGGCCTCGGTGACGGCGCGACCCTTGGGGTCGAGCATAGCACGGACGCGGCCGTAGGTAAGGCCGGCGACCAGCGTATCGCCCACGTGCAAGGTACCGCGGGTCACGAGCACGGTAGCGACCGAGCCGCGGCCCTTGTCGAGCTTGGCCTCGAGGACGTTGCCGGAGGCAAAGGTGTCCGGGTTGGCCTTGAGCTCGAGCACGTCTGCCTGGAGCAGCACGGTCTCCAGAAGGTCGTCGATACCGATCTTCTGCTTGGCCGAGATGTTGACGAACATGTTCTGTCCGCCCCACTCCTCGGGGATGACGCCGTACTCGGTGAGCTCCTGGCGCACGCGGTCGGGGTTGGCACCCGGCTTATCGATCTTGTTGACGGCGACGACGATGGGTACGCCGGCGGCCTTGGCGTGGTTGATCGACTCGACCGTCTGGGGCATGACGCCGTCGTCGGCAGCCACGATCAGAATAACGATGTCGGTCACCTTGGCACCACGGGCACGCATGGCCGTAAAGGTAGCGTGACCCGGGGTATCGATGAAGGTGATCTTGCGGTCGTTGATCATAACCTGCGAAGCACCGATGGCCTGCGTGATGCCGCCCGCCTCGCCGGCAGCGACGCCGGTGTGACGGATGGCGTCGAGGAGGCTCGTCTTGCCGTGGTCGACGTGGCCCATGACGGTGACGACCGGTGCGCGCGGCTTAAGGTCGGCGGGATCGTCGTAGAACGAGAAGGTGTTCTCCTCCTCGGGGGTGATGATCTTGATCTGACGGCCCAGGTCGTCGGCAACGAGCTCGACGAGGTCGTCGGACATGGACTGTGTCATGGTGAGCGGCGTACCCAGCAGGAACAGGCGCTTGATGATGTCGTTGGCCGGAACGTCGAGAGCCTCGGCAAGCTCCTGGACCGTAACACCCTGGGAGACCTTGATGGCATCGAGTTCCTCGGGGTTCACGCCCTGGGCCAACGCCTCCTCTATCTTGCGCTCCTCCTGAGCCTTGGCAGCCTCGCGCTCACGCTTCTCCTTGCGCTTCTTGCGGCGACCGGTGGACTCACGAGAGGCCTCCTCGACGGCGGCACGAGCCTCCTCGAGCACCTTCTCGCGGCTGTACTCCTCGGCCTCGCGAGCCATGCGGCTGTAGTGGTCCTCTTCGTTGTTGTGACCGCCCTTGCGCTTCTTGCCCTTGCCCTGCTTATCGGGGTTGGGGAAGTCCATGCCGGCAGCGACGTTGTTGCTGGCGTTGGTGCGATGGCTGTGCGGACGGCTCTCGGAGGCGTTGCGCTCGGAGTTGTTGTCGGAAGCGTTGCGATCGTTACGACGGCCACCGCGGCGGTCGTTGTTGCCGCCACGACGGTTACCGCGCTCGGCGGCGCGCTCGGCCTTGGCCTTGTCCTCGGCGTCCTTCTTCTCCTTGAGCACGGTCTCCTGTGCGGCGATCTGGTCGAGCAGCGAACGGAAGCGCGAACCGGAGTCGGAAGCGGGAACGGCGCGGCGCTGGGCCTCGCGGGCAGCCTCCTCCTTCTCGCGGGCAAGGCGCTCCTGCTCGGCCTTCTTCTTGGCCTCGGCCTCGGCGCGGGCAGCCTCCTCGGCAGCCTGGGCTGCGGCAAACTGGCGGCGCTCCTCCTCGCGGGCCTTCTCGGCGGCGATGCGCTCGCGCTCGGCCTCGGCGGCGCGTGCGGCCTCCTCGGCGGCAGCTGCCTGCTCCTCGGCCTGCTTGGCGGCCTCGACTTCCTGAGCGCGGGCCTCGATCACCGAGGCGAGCTGCTTGCGGACCATGGCGACATAGGCGTCCTCCAAGGTGGAGGAAGCGGACTTAGCGGGAATCTTCATATCGGCGAGATGACCCATCAGTTCCTTGGAGGTCATGCCGAACTCTTTGGCCAGGGTGGACACACGGACTTTTGCCATATGACTTCACCTACCCTTTCTGGCACCTTGGGTGCCTAGAGACTGAACGAGCGTGGGAGACGCGCCGGGACCCGCCCGGCGCGACCGCGCGCTAGATCAGGTCCTCCGCATCATCGAAGGCGTCGGTGTCGTGGACACCGCAGAAACGGGAGCCGGGACGAGCCTGGTTGCGGCACTGGATGCCGTCCTCGGACACGTACTCGCAGCGGCGGACGTCCTCGTCCTCCTCGTCACCGATCAGGTCGGCGGCGGGCTCCTCGTGAACGGGAACGTTCTTGAGGATGTCGGCGGCAAGCGTCTCGGACTTAATGTCGATGTGCCAGCCGGTCAGGCGCGCGGCGAGGCGGGCGTTCTGGCCCTCCTTGCCGATGGCAAGGGACAGCTGGTCGTCGGGCACGATGACGCCGGCGTAGGCCTTCTCCTCGTCGATGAGGACGCGGGTGACCTTGGCGGGCGACAGGGCGTTGGCGACGTAGACGGCAGGATCGGCATCCCACAGGATGACATCGACGCGCTCGCCACGGAGCTCGCCCACGACAGCGCGAACACGGCTGCCCTTGGGGCCGACGCAGGCACCCACGGGATCCAGACGGTCGTCGAGCGAGTGGACAGCGACCTTGGAACGCTGGCCGGGCTCGCGGGCGATCGACTTGATCTGGACGGTGCCCTCATAGATCTCGGGCACCTCCTGCTCAAACAGACGACGCATGAGCTCGGGGTGGGTACGGGAGATGACAATCGGCGGACGGCTGTGCTCGCCACGAACCGGCTGCAGGTTGGAGTTGGGGTCGCGAACGTCAATGATCACGGCCTTGATATGCTGGTTGTGCAGGTAGCGCTCGCCCATCGGACGCTCGTTGCGCTCGTTCTCGTAACGGCGCTGATCGAAGTGCGGAAGCTCGGCCTCGACGCCTTCGCGAATCTTGACGATCGTGAAGTCGGGCGTGGACTGCAGCACGGTACCGCTGATGAGGTCACCGATGCGGCCGGAAAACTCCTCGTAGATCTGCTCGCGGGCGGAGTTGCGCACGATGGCGTTGATCTCGGCCTTAGCGTGCTGGGCGGCGATGCGGCTCGTGTTCTTGGGGGTGACGTCGATCTCCTCGAACTCGGTGAAGTTGCCCTCCTCGTCCATGGAATCGTCGATCGGCTCCAGGCGGTAGACGTAGATCTTGCCGGTGGTGCGGTCGATGGTCACCTTGGCGCCCCACTCAAGATGCAAGATCTCGGCATAGCTCTTGGCGAGCGACTGCTCCAGGCGGTCGATCAGGTAGAGCTGGTCGATGTGCTTCTCCTGGCAAAGCTCCATCAGGGCGGACATCATGTCGGATGCTGCCATCTTACTTTCCTTCCTTCGCGGGCTTGAAGTCGTAGGTGGGCTTCAACTTGCACTTTTTAACATCAGAGAAATCGAGGGTAACGGACTCGCCGTCCTCGAGCTCGAGGGTCACGTTCGACTCGGTGGCGGCGGCAATCTTGCCGGCGTACTTGCGACGGCCCTCGGTGGCGGTGGAGGTGAGCTCGCAGTTTTCGCCCACAAAGCGGGCAAAATCACTCGGGCGGCGCAGCGGGCGCGCCATACCCGGGCTCGACACCTCGAGCGTATAGCTCGAAGAGATGGGGTCGAGCTCCTCAATCACATCGCCGACCCACTTGGTGTTGGCCGTGACGTCGTTGAGCGACAGGCTCTGACCCTCGGCACCCTCGATACGCACGCGCACGCAGGGGGCCTTGGTGGCACCCACGAGCTCGACGTCGACGATGTCGATATCGTGCTGGGGAGCGACGGCCTCGAGCGCGTCGATGATCGCCTGCTCGGTCTTGGTCTTGACCATTGCGGCACCTCCATCCATACAAAAAAGAAGCGGGGCCGAAACCCCACTTCTTTCAATACAGCTTCATTTGCAAGCAAACTATACCAATAGCTGCGGAAACGTGCAAGCACAGTACGAATCTGCAGGTCAGCGTGCGCACAGCTTCTCCACAAGAATAGGACAATTGACCGAGGAACCCCATGTGGCGCGCCCTCAACAGTCCCAAAACGGGCCATGCGTCCCAATCCACAGGTCTGTTCGGACCCCAAGGGCATTCCTCCACGAGCCCTTATCAATCAGACTTACGCTAAGGGACATTCCGCAACAAGCCGGCCAGCAAGTCGCACAACGACGAACCTTTCCAAATCCTCTACGCCAAGGAGGCACACATGAAACGTCTAGGCACCCCTTGCATAACTGCGCTCGCCATCGCAACGTGCTCGTTGGCCCTCTTAGGCTGCGGCAACACGAATGGCAAAACCGGAACATGCGAACCGAACCCTGGCAGCACCAAAGCCATCGAGAAAACGACGCCATCGGAAAGCTTCGACAAAATTAACGAAGACATCATCGATCCCCACGGCCTGGGTCCCGACCCCCAAGAACAGTTCCCCATCGACCTTGAGGCAGACGAGAACGTCCATGTTACCTGCGTGGGCAAGGACACGGATGGCTACGGCGACGCCGTGTTGGTCTTTGCGGTGACCAACAACACCGGTGTCGACATGATGTTTGGCGATGTGGACTCCTATGCCTACGTCAACGGCGTGGTCCGCGATGTGCGCATGCGCCAGCAGGTCGCAGCGGGCGAGGAAACGCGCGCCATGCTCACCTTTGTAGGCACCTTCGACGACCCGGACTTTGATGTGAATAACGACCTCAACGACATATACCTCAACATTTGGATGTTCGAAGAGGCAACGGGCAACGTTTACTTTAGGGACCTGGTACACATCCCGTAGAAGACGGTGCGACGCACTGACTAAGCAGGGCATACAACACAAAACGAGGGACGACCCAACCGGATCGCCCCTCGTCTTTTATGTGTCAGCTAAGCGCGCAGCGCTTACTTGACCACCAAGTTAACCAGCTTGCCGGGCACGCAGATGGCCTTGACGACCGTCTTGCCCTCGAGCCACTTGGCGACGGCGGCCTCAGCGGCAGCTTGCATATCCTCATTGGAGGCATTGCGGGCCACCTCGACGCGGCCGCGGACCTTACCAAGCACCTGGACGACGATCTGCACCGTATCCTCGATGGACTCGGCCAGGTCGAACTCGGGCCAGGCGGCGGTGTAGGCGTTGCCCTCGCAGCCGAGGGCCTCGTGCCACAGTTCGTCGGCCCAGAACGGGCAGATGGGGGCAAGGACGCTCACGATATCCTTAGCCACGCCGTAGCACAGCGCCTTGTCGCGGGCGGCACCCTCGGTGGCGTTGAGGTAGGCGCTCGCCGCGTTGACGAGCTCCATGACGGCCGAGATGGCGGTGTTGAACTGGCCACGATCGAAGTCCTCGGTGCACTTGGCGATGGTGCGGTGACGCTCGCGATAGAGCTTCATCGCGACCTCGTCGAGCGCGGACTTGTCGAAGGCCACGTTGGCGTCGCCGGACTGGACAAGCTGCCAAACGATACGCCAGGCGCGCTTGATGAAGCGGTTGGCGCCCTCGACGGCCTTGGGATCCCAGTCGAAGTCCTTCTCGGGCGGGGCGATAAACAGGATCGCCAGACGCATGGTGTCGGCGCCGTAGGGCTCGATGACCGAGCTCGGGGGCACGACATTGCCCTTGGACTTGGACATGGTGTCGCCGTTCTCGTCCTTGACCATGCCCTGGCACAGCAGGTTGGTGAAGGGCTCGTCCACACTCAGCAGGCCCAGGTCGCGCAGTGCCTTGGTAAAGAAGCGGCTGTAGAGCAGGTGCAGAATGGCGTGCTCGATGCCGCCGATGTAGTTATCGACGGGCATCCAACGGTCGGCGGCCTCGCGGGAGAAAGGCAGCTCGGTGTTGTGCGGGTCGGTATAGCGCAGGTAATACCAGCTGGAGCAGGTAAAGGTGTCCATGGTATCGGTCTCGCGCTTAGCCGGGCGGCCGCAGACCGGGCAGGTGGTCTCGTAGAACTCCTTGCACTCGGCGAGGGTCTCGCCGGCGCCCAGGTCAAGGTTCTCGGGCAGCGTCACCGGCAGCTGGTCCTCGGGCACGGGCACGATGCCGCAGTGCTCGCAGTGGATGGCCGGGATGGGGTTGCCCCAATAGCGCTGGCGGGAAATGAGCCAGTCGCGCAGACGGAACTCGACCTTACGACGACCGCAGCCCATGGCCTCGAGGTCGGCCACGATCGCAGCCTCGCCCTCGGAGTGCTTGCCGCCGCGCATACCGGTGTACTTGCCGGACTGGACCAGCGTGCCCTCGGCAGCATGGGCGCAATCCCAGTCGACGGTCTCGGCATGGAAGGTATCGATGGTCTCACCGTTAGCCTCGACGGCTGCGCGGTCGTCATCGTCCAGGATGATCGGCACGATCGGCAAATCATACTTGCGTGCGAACTCAAAGTCGCGCTGGTCGCCGCAGGGAACGGCCATGACGGCGCCGGTGCCGTAGTCGGCAACAACGTAGTCGGCAACCCACACGGGGACCTTCTCGCCGTTGACCGGGTTCACCACGTAGCGGCCGGTAAAGGCACCGTGCTTCTCGAGGGTGCCCTGGGCACGTTCGACGGCGGAGATATGCTTGGAGTCCTCGACGATCTTGGTCACGGCCTCCTCGTACTCCGTACCCTCGACGAGCTCGTGCAGACGCGCGTACTCGGGAGCCAGGACAAAGAAGGAGACACCGAAGAGCGTGTCGGCTCGCGTGGTGAAGACGGTGATCTTACCCTCGTCGTCCTCGATGGGCTCGCCATCCTGGTCGCACAGGGTAAAGTCGACCTCGGCGCCCTCGGAACGACCGATCCAGTTGGCCTGCATCTGCTTGACGCGCTCGGGCCAGCCGGGGAGCTTCTCCAGGTCATCGAGCAGCTCCTGAGAGTACTCGGTAATCTTGAAGTACCACTGCTCCAGGTCGCGCTTCTCGGGCTCGGTGCCGCAGCGCCAGCACTTGCCCTCGGTGACCTGCTCGTTGGCCAGAACGGTCTTGCAGGTGGGGCACCAGTTGACCGGGTTCTTCTTGCGGTAAACCAGGCCCTTTTCCCACAACTTCTCAAAGATCCACTGACCCCAACGGTAATAATCGGGGCTGCAGGTCTTGACCATGCGATCCAGATCGTAGGAGAAGCCCATACGCTTCATCGTGGCGAGAGCCTGGTCCATGTTCTTATACGTCCAGGCGGCAGCCTGCGTGTTGTGCTTGATGGCGGCGTTCTCGGCAGGCAGGCCAAAGGCGTCAAAGCCGATGGGGTGCAGCACATCGTAGCCGCGCATGCGGGCCTGACGGGCCATGGCATCGCCGATGGTATAGTTGCGCGCGTGGCCCATGTGCAGGTCGCCCGACGGATACGGGAACATCTCGAGCACGTACTTCTTGGGCTTGCTGGCGTCGGTGTCGACGGCAAAGAGGTTGGAGTCCTCCCAGGCCTTCATCCACTTGGACTCAATGGCCTGTGCGTCGTAAGCAGGGATCTCATCCTTATGATCTGTGCAATCGCACATATCAGCTCCTTTAATCTTGCTGGGGTCGGACGGCTTAGCTTTATTCGCTACTGCGGACAGTCCTGCGCAAGACGAAGAGCACATTAAGTGCTCTTCTTTGCGTGCGGAACTTGTAGCAAACAAAGCTAAGCCGCCCGACCCTAAGGTTGACTCGCATGATGATAGCAAATACAACAAGCGAGATGTCTGCGACTTGCAGGCATCTCGCTTTATCTAAAAAGAGCCTTGATTGGCAACTTCATCCGAACACTTCCCACATTCATCCGCACATGTGCGGGTGAATGTGGGAATCCGATACCCTGAGGGCCGGACCGGCCGGCCCCGGGAGATCGGAGGACGGCATGTCCGGAAAGAGGAAGAAGGGCGTCGGGAAGGCGGCCCCGAGGGCCTACGGCAGGCTCACCAGGCACGAGCGGAACACGGTCCAGAGGATGCTGGAGCGAGGGGCCTCGTGCAGGCAGATCGCGAGGGAGCTGGGCAGGTCGCCCTCGACGGTGAGCGCCGAGGTGGCGTCGCACAGGTTCGTGACCGCGCCGAGGGAGAGGCGCGGCGAGCGCGTGGACGCCTCCGCCGACCTGTCCGCGGCATGCCCGCGCCTGGCCGCGTGGCCGCGATGCTGCAACGGGTGCGGGCGGTACCGCGCGATCGGCTGCAAGCGCCGCCCGCACGTCTTCTACGAGGCCCGCGCCGCGCAGCTGTGCGCGGACTCGGTCCTCGTCTCGTCGAGGCGCGGGATAGACGCCGACGAGCCCGCCGCGGCCGCGGCGCTCGCCCTCATCCGCGACGGCCTGGGCCGTGGGCTGTCGCCCGAGCAGCTGTCCGCCCGCAACGGCGGGCCCGTGGACCTGTCGCCCTCGACGATCTACCGCTGGGTCGCGGCGGGCTACGACGGCATGACCAACATGGAGCTCAGGCGCAAGGTCGGCTACAGGCCCAGGTCGCACCGGGCCCCGAAGAGGGCGACGCCGCACTCGCCCCGCAGGTCGCACGCCGCGTTCCTCGGCCTGGGCGAGGACGCGTGCGCCGCCGCCTGGGAGATGGACACCGTCGAGGGCTCGCGGGAGGACAGCGCCTGCCTGCTCACGCTGCTGCACCGCCCCAGCAGGCTGCAGCTCGCGCTGCCGCTCGCGGCGAAGGACGCCGAGAGCGTGGCGGCGGCGCTCGGGGGCGTGCGCTCGGTGCTGGGCGCCGGCGGGACGCGCCGCGTGTTCCGCGCCGTCCTCACCGACAACGGCGCCGAGTTCTCCGACGAGGGCGCGATCGCCGCGCTGATCGGCGAGGGGCCGGGCGAGACGAGGCTGTTCTTCTGCGACCCCCGGCGCAGCGACCAGAAGGGCGCCTGCGAGCGCAACCACGTCGAG
>CAUGTZ010000023.1 GCA_959602645.1 uncultured Collinsella sp.
AAACCTCCCATTTCCCGATGTCCAAGAAATGGGAGGCAGTTCACTGTCCCCTTTGCGGTGGTTATAGGTGGCGTGGGCGGTTAGGCCTGGAAGGTGTCGCGATCGGGAGCGAAGGATTGCATGGCCGCGATGGTACGGTCGAAGAGCTCGGGAAGCTCCCAGCCCAGCATCTCGGCGCCCTGCGAAATCACGTCACGCGAGCAGCCGGCGGCAAAGCGCTTGTCCTTGAACTTCTTCTTGAGCGACTTGGTCGTAAAGTCCATGACGCTCTTGCTCGGGCGCATGACGACGGCGGCTCCGATCAGGCCGGTGAGCTCGTCGCAGGCGAACAGTATCTTTTCCATCTGCAGTTCGGGCTTGGGCAGCGAGGTGTTGAAATCGGACGTGTGCGTCTGGATGGCGCGAATGAGCTCGGGAGAGGCGCCCTCGCCCTCGAGGATCTCGGCCGCATAGATGGTGTGGTTCATGGGGTCATCCTCATGCTCCTCCCAATCCAGGTCGTGCAGCAGGCCGACGATGCCCCAAAACTCCTCGTTCTCGGGGTCGAACTCGCGCGCAAAGTAGCGCATGGTGCCCTCGACCGTTTCGCCATGGGTGATGTGGAACGGGTCCTTGTTGTGCTCGTTGAGCAGTTCGAACGCACGGTCGCGGGTGATTCCGGCGGTAAGTGGCTCTGCCATAAGAGGCTCCTTGTGCTCGTAGGTATCGCTAAGAATGAATACTACTAGAACGACTAGAACGAAAAAACCACCACAAAGGTGCCTGTCCCCTTTGTGGTGGTTTTTGGCGCGGATGGGTTAGTTGAGGGCGGCTTGGGCTAGGCGGGCTTCGGCGTCCTCTTCGGTGACGCCCAGGGCCACGGCGAACTCCTCAATGGAGCGGCGCTTGGCCTCCTTGAGTACGCGCATGTAGTAAGAGCTGGGCTTTTTATCAGCTTCCTCGGCCTGGCGAATGCGGTGCATCATGGTCTTTGCCACGCGGACCGTCTCGGGCGCGCCCAGCTTGAGCTGCTGCTTAAAGTGCGTCTCCTCAAGCGAGCTGTTACGCTCGGTAAAGGTGTCGCACTCCAGCTCGTCATAGTGGCTCAGCAGGTGCTCGGCATCTTGCTGGGAGATGGCGGCATGCAAACGATCGGCCTGCGCCACGGGGTACATGAGGATCGTCTGCGCATGTCCCTGCTTGGTCTCGAGCAACAGCATGGGCTGCGGCGTGTCGTCCCTAAAACCGACGACGGTGCAGACTCCCTGACCCGGATGAATGACGTGTTGACCGATTGAGAACATGCTACCTCCAACTTATACGAATTTACGTATGTCTAGAATAACACGCTGACGTGCGCAAACCCTTACTTTATGCAGGAAAAGCACACAATTCTGATAGGTAAGAGTATTCGATAACAGACGCAGCTCATTCACACCTTTATGCATTTCTAGAACGTGTATAAACAGCAGGCAAACCGCCAACTTTGTACCGCCGCGCAAGAGCGGTAGTCATTTTTGTGCATATGCAATATCTATTAGCTTTACCCTGCGACAGTAGTTACCGCTTGTGATAGAGTGCTACAAACTCTGGCTTTTGCCCTACGAGTGACCAAGAGCTCGGGGGCTTTAACACAAGGAGGATCTATGCCCGAGAAGATTGAAGAGCTGGTACGCGCTGCGCTTGCTGCGGCCCAGGAGGCCGGCGACCTTTCCGCATTTGAACTTGACGATTGCGCTATCGAGCGACCGGCTGATACTTCTCATGGCGAGTGGACCTCCACCATGGCCCTGAAGTCCGCCAAGCTGGCTCACTGCGCCCCGCGCAAGATCGCCGAGGCCGTCGTTGCCCATATGCCCGAGGATCCCGCGATCGAGAAGGTTGAGATCGCCGGCCCTGGCTTCATCAACTTCTACCTCTCCGTCGCCGTCAAGAACGCCATCTTTGGCGAGGCCCGCGAGAAGGGTATGGACTTCGCTAAGTCCAACGTCGGTGGCGGCCTGAAGACTCAGGTCGAGTTCGTCTCCGCCAACCCCGTCGGCCCCATGCACATCGGTCATGGCCGCTGGGCCGCTCTGGGCGACTCCCTTTGCCGTGTGATGGACCACGCCGGTTACGACATCCAGCGTGAGTTCTACATCAACGACCACGGCTCTCAGATGAATACCTTCGGTAACTCCATCAGCACGCGCTATATGCAGCTTGCCGACATCATCGCCAAGCAGGGCGTGGATATCGACGAGGCTCACAAGCTTCTGATCGCCGACCGCGACGCCTTTGTTGCCGACGAGAGCGACGAGCATCCCGAGACCCATCCGTATCAGGACAACTTTGCCGAGACTCTGGGCAAGGACTCCTACGGCGGCGACTACATCATCGACGAGGCTGCCGAGTTCTGGCGCACCGACGGCGATAAGTGGGTCAACGCCGATCCGCAGGAGCGCATGGAGAGCTTCCGTGAGCGCGGCTACGTGAAGATGGTCGACAACATGCGCGACCTTTGCCATGCCGTCAACTGCGACTTCGATCGTTGGTTCTCCGAGCGCTCGCTGTATGTGAAGGACACCGAGGGCGAAACCGCCGGCACCTCCGCCGTCGACCGCGCTTTTGAGAAGCTCGACAAGATGGGCTATCTCTACACCAAGGACGGTGCCCTGTGGTTCCGCTCCACCGACCTGGGCGACGACAAGGACCGCGTCCTGATCAAGTCCGATGGCGAGTACACCTACTTCGCCTCCGACGTTGCCTATCACTGGGATAAGTTCCAGCGCGTCGACCACGTCATCGACATCTGGGGCGCCGACCACCACGGCTACATCGACCGCGTCCGCTGCGTCTGCGACGCTCTGGGTTACCCCGGCAAGTTTGAGGTTCTGCTGGGCCAGCTCGTCAACCTGCTGCGTAACGGCAAGCCCGTCCGTATGTCCAAGCGCAAGGGCACCATGGTGACCCTGCAGGAGCTCGTCGACGAGGTCGGCTCCGATGCCGCTCGCTACACGCTCATCTCCAAGAGCTCCAACCAGATGGTCGACTTCGACATCGAGGCCGTTAAGAAGCGCGACAACTCCAACCCGGTCTATTACGTGCAGTATGCTCACGCCCGCGTGTGCTCCATCCTGCGCCGTGCCGCCGACGTTACCGCCGAGCAGGCCGACGAGATGGGCATGAAGGCCGTTGCCGCCAAGGCCATCGGTGAGAACGTCGATTACTCGCTGCTGACCGACCCGACCGAGCTCGCCCTTTCGCGCAAGCTCAACGAGCTCACCGACCTGATCGCCAGCTGTGCTCGCGATCGCGCTCCGTTCCGTCTGACCCACTTTGCCGAGGAGCTCGCCGGCGACTTCCACAGCTTCTACGCTGCCTGCCAGGTTCTGCCGAGCGAGGGCCGTCCCGTCGACCCCGAGCTTTCGCGCGCCCGTCTGGCAGCTTGCGACGCTGTCCGCGTGACGCTCGCCCTGGTGCTTACCCTCGTTGGCGTTTCCGCGCCCGAGCAGATGTAATCTGCGGGTCATTTGACCGTGTAGGTTTGGTTTAACTGAGCCCTATAAGCCCGATCTCCTACGGAGGTCGGGCTTTTTTCGCAAACGCCGACGTATTGATGAATTTGGAACTGCTGGAAATACGAAACCATGCCGGTTTACTACGATGAATTGAGGAATTCTAACCACGCCGGCTTTTTGCTAAAAAGTGCAAGGCATCTACCTGCGGTTTTAGTTCAACAAGTTTCGGAGTGGTCGTGGTTGAGCGATTCATCGTAGTAAACCGCCATAGTTTTGGCGGAGGCAGTCAGATTTGTGGGTGGCAAACAAAGAGTGTCCCTTTTGACTAGTCGTTTAAGAACGTCCCCAATGACTAAGTTGCAGGTGGCGGCGGTTGTGTTACACTAACGCTGCGTAGTTGACGCAATCATCTCGATACAGATCAATGATGTCCGTCGTTTTGAACGGAACTAGACTGTTTAGCCGCCCTGAAGGTTTATGCAGGGAGCATGTGATCACAGGGCTTGAAAAGAAAGTTGAGCAAACACTGTGTCTGATCAACAGCAAGAAAACGAAATAACGACGACGCAGGCCGCTCCCGCTGCACCGGTTGCGTCGGACCAGGTCGCGGCGCCCGCGCAAGCCTCGGCTCCTGAGACGCCTAAGGCTGCTTCGACGCCTATGCCTGTAGCGGCTGAGAAGGCCGTGCCTGCAACTGGTGAGGAGGCTGCTCCGGCAAAGCCCAAGCGCATGCGCCGCACGGCCAAGCCTGCCGCTGACGGCGAGGAGGTCACCAAGCCAAAGCGCCGTACCACGCGCACGACGCGCGCCAAGCTCACCGTTGCAGCTGACTCCTCGGCGCCGATTTCCGATGAGGTCGCGCAGGCACGTGCGTTGGCGCAGATTAGCGAGGCTCAGGTGGTGCGCGCCCGCCGTCGTGCTGCCGAGCGCGAGGCCGCGGCTCTGACCGAGCTTGCAGCTCCGTCTGTGCCCGAGACGCCTGCCGCCACCGAGACTCCTGTCGCCGACCAGCCGACCGAGAAGCCGGTACTGCGCACACGCCGTCGCACGGCTGCTAAGGCCGAGCAGGTTGCTGAACAGGTAACCCCCGAGCTCACTGAGGCTTCGGTCCGTTCCGCGGCAGGGGAGGGCACATCGCCTGTTGAGCCCGCTGCGCCTGTCGAGGCCAGCGAAGTTCCCGTTGTCGATCCGGCTTTGCGCCCGCACCGTCGCGGTCGCAAGCCCAAGGCCTTTGTCGAGGCCGAGAAGGCCGCAGCCGCAGCCGCCGCCGCTCGGGATGCTGCGGCGACCGCCAAGTCCTCAACTGCTGCCGATGAACCCGTCCAGGATGCTACGACTTCCGAGGCCGTTTCTGCCGATGCCGAGCCCGCCGACGTCCGTCCCGGTCGCAGCCGTCGCACTGCTGCTAAGCGCACGTCCAAGGCTAAGGCTGCCAAGAAGGGTGCGTCCGAGGATTCCGCCGAGACGACCGCCGATGCATCGACTGATGCCGTCGAGCCCCAGGACGTCGAACAGCCTGCATCCGAGAAGCCCAAGCGCGGTCGCAAGAAGTCCGTTAAGGCCAAGGCCGCCGAGCAGCATGCTGATGTCGAAGCGCAGGTTGATTCCGGCGCCGAGGCCAATGACGCCGCTGCGGCCAATGCCGACGCCGCCGCAACCGATAGCGCCGCGCCCGCCGAGGCCGATGACAACGCTCGCCCCAACCGTCGCCAGCACAAGCGCAACGAGGAGCGCAACGATCGCAAGGACGAGCGCAACAACGACCGTCGCAACCGTCAGCGCGATCGCAAACAGCGCAACAAGGAGCGCAACGCCGCCCCCACCGAGCCCACGCTTTCGCGTGAGGAGCTCGCTGCCATGAAGGTCGCCGAACTGCGCGAGAAGGCCAAGGAGTTCGAGATCGAGACGACCGGCAAGAAGAAAGCCGAGCTCGTCGAGGAGATCTATGTCACCGCCGCGAAGGCAGAGGGCTTCCGCGACATCAAGGGCATTCTGCAGATTCGCCCGGACAGCTCCGGCATCATCCACGCCCATGGCTACATGAAGTCCAACGACGACGCCTTCGTGCCCGCCTACCTCATCCGCTCAGCGCGCCTGCGCACGGGCGACGTCATCGAGGGCTCGCTGCGTCCTTCGCGCGGCGGCGACAAGCGCGCCGGCCTCGCCAAAATCACGACCGTCAACGGTCTGGACCCCGAGCAGATTCGCAACCGTCCCAAGTTCGGCGACCTCACCCCGGTCTATCCCAACGAGCCGCTGCGCATGGAGCACGGCAAGGACTCCATTACCGGTCGCGCCATCGACATCGTGTCGCCGATCGGCAAGGGTCAGCGTGGCCTGATCGTGTCCCCGCCCAAGGCCGGCAAGACCACGATCCTCAAGAAGATCTGCCAGTCTATCTCGATTAACAACCCCGAGGTGCACCTCATCTGCCTGCTCGTCGACGAGCGCCCCGAAGAGGTCACCGATATGCAGCGTTCCATCAAGGGCGAGGTTGTGGCGTCGACCTTCGATATGCCCGCCGACAACCACACTCGCGTGGCAGAGCTCGTCATCGAGCGCGCCAAGCGCATCGTGGAGCTGGGCGGCGATGTTGTGGTGGTGCTCGACTCCATCACGCGTCTTGCCCGCGCCTACAACTTGGCGGCGCCCGCCTCAGGCCGCATCCTTTCGGGCGGCGTCGATTCGGCGGCACTGTATCCTCCCAAGCGCTTCCTGGGCGCAGCCCGTAATATCGAGAACGGTGGCTCGCTCACCATCCTGGCCTCTGCCCTCATCGACACTGGTTCCAAGATGGACGAGGTCATCTTTGAGGAGTTCAAGGGCACCGGCAACATGGAGCTTAAGCTCGACCGCGACCTGGCCGACCGCCGTATCTTCCCGGCTATCGATCCCGTTGCCTCCGGTACGCGTAATGAGGACCTGTTGGTCGACGAGCAGATGCGTCCGTTTGTCTTTGGTCTGCGTCGCATTCTTGCCGGCATGAACAACACCGAGCGCGCAGCCGCATCGTTTATCAAGGGTCTTAAGGGCACCAACACCAACCAAGAGTTCCTGGTGCGTTCGGCCAAAAAGCACAGCGACTACGAGCAGACGTTCTAGGTTGTCATCCACGCGCAGCGATAGTCATCAATGCGATAAAGGGTCGGGGCTTTGAGCCTCGGCCCTTTTCCATATCGCCGCTCCGCGCTTATTTTTAACCATAAGACCGACGAGCAGCAGGTTTCCCGTTTCAATCCGACATCGTCGCTTGCAATCGACGGGGCGGTTTCGCATAATAACTTTTAAGCTTCGCGACGGAAAACGCAGATGAAACGAACCATATACCGTTGCTTTGGGGCACAGCCCCGCTTCATCTTCTCTCGCGCAGCCAACTAAATGATGCGATTTGGGTGCTGGAAGATGGGGAGAGCTCATGGCTTCTTCTGATGCAACACAACGAGCAGTCCTTGCCGGACTTTCGTGCGGGATCGGCCTTGCCGCTCCCGTGGTTATGTATGCCGCGACGCTGCCGTTTTCGTCGGTGAACGAGACGGTCGTGGCGGGTGCGGTTCCCTTCGCCGTGGGCGCGGTGGCAGGCGTGGGTATCTATGCCGCCTCGCTGGGTATCTCCGAGTACCGTGCGCAGCGTGAAGAGCGTCTGTTCCAGCCCGATGCCATGGGCGGTGCCGCCAATCTCAATCAGCATCAAAGCGAGTTCAAGACCGCCTCGATTCCAGCTCAGCAGCAGGATGCGACTCCTTATGCTACCGCTTCTGCTTCTCAGGCTCAGTCGGAGCAGTCTACCTCGGCATTCCTTTCCGGCCTGACTGGTGCGTTCCAGCGCCGTCATACCGATGATGGTGTCCCTACCATCGCTCGAGCCGCAGATGCTATGGACGAGGACGAGGCTTGGTCCATGATCGACAGTATGCTCGACGACGATTCGCCGGTGAGCTGCGACCCTGCACACTCGCGCGACGTCTATCAAGTCGCCATCGACGAGCTCACCAACGGCGGGCAGACCGGCTCCTTCAATCGCGACGACATCGCCGCCGCGGCACGCGCCGTATCTGGCTCCCAGGCCGCCCCTGCGGGCAGCACGGCGACTTTCGTGGCACTCGTCGCCAACGCGGCAGCCAATAACGCCTACAGTGCTACCTCGGCGGACGCGAACGCTTCTGCCGACAATTCGTACGTTGATGAAGCCATGGCCGCGGACGAGGAGGCCGTTGCCGCCCGCCGTGCCGCCGAAAGCTCACTGTGGGGCGCTCCTGCCCAGCAGCAGGCGGCCGAGGCTGCGCCGTACAATGCAAACCTCGCCAGCATGCCTATCATCTCCGGTGCCGCGGACATCGATCTCGATGACCTCGATGAGCCTGCAGCCATCACCGCATCGATTGATGCCCAAGATCGCATCGACACCGGCGACCTTCCGGACGCCTCGCTCGAGGTCGATGTCCCCATGGCCGATTATTCGGGCCACGAGGACATGTGGGCCGCCGCCACCGCGATTCTGGATGAGATTGACGAGCCCGCTCCTGTTGTAGCGCCCGCTCCCGTCGCTGCCCCTCAGTCTGCTGCCCCCGCCTATGTCGGCCGTCACAGCGCTGTGCTCCCCGAGGATACCGCCCGTATCTCGCGCGAGAGCATCGAGCGGGCCGAGGCTATTGCCGCCGGCATTATGGAAAATCGTCGTCACGAGCGCGTCAATCAGATCCTCGAGGAAGAGATCGAGCGCCTGCGGTCCTCTACCGCCAAGCGTACGGGCCGTGCCTATCTGAGCGTTATCGAGGGCGGTACCGCCAGCTTTGCGCCGCTCCGCGCGGAGGCATAACTTCTGCATGGTTAAGATCAATCGAAAATGGGCGGTCGTGACCTGCCTGATGGCGCTCTTGATCTGGGGCAATTCGCTGGTTCCCGGCTCGGGGTCGGGCTCGCTGAGTCTAACGGTCATGGAAACTATCCGCGGTTTCCTGCACGGCGTGGGACTTCCATATGCATGGGTGACCAACTTTGTTGTTCGCAAGTGCGCGCATTTTACCGAGTATATGGTGCTCGGCATCCTGGCAACGCACGCCTTTGATCTTGAGGGCCGGCGCACCTTTGACGTGCTGCTGCCCACGGCGGTGTTCCTGCTGCTGATTCCCTCGATCGACGAGACGATTCAGCTCTTTGTGCCGGGACGCGCCGGCATGATCACCGATGTGATGATCGACTGCTGTGGAGCGGCAACGGGCGTTGTGCTCCGATATCTCTTACGGTCGCTGATGTGCGCCAAAAAGGCCGCCTAGGACGTATTGTTTGTCCTAGGCGGCCTTTTTATTTGAGGGCTTATATGAGGCGTGGTGGCGTCGTTCCATAGGTCGGATTTGCCGAGCACACCACGCCCTGTGGGTACGCCTGTTACTGAAGCGCCTGTGCGCCCAGGGCCAGGCAGCCCATAATGCCCTGCTTGCCCTCGAGGCTGTTGTTGACGATGTAGTTATCGATGTCGTTGACCTCGGGCGTGACGATATAGCCGTTGAGCATCTCGGCGCACTTCTTGCGTGCGAGCGGCACGATGGGGGTGTGGTCGGCCACGCCGCCGCCGATGATGATCTTTTGCGGCGCGTAGCACAGCGTGTAGGTCATGAGTGCTTGTGCCAGATAGCCGGCGAGCAGGTCCATGGCCTCCGGGTCATCGGCCATGTCTCCGGCGCTCTTGCCATCCCAGCGCTTTTTAACGCCGGGGCCGGCGATGAGGCCCTCGAGGCAGTTGTCGTGGAAGGGGCAGGCGCTATGCTCGCCGATGGTGTCGCGCGGGTCGCGCGTGACCAGGGTGTGGCCGGCCTCGGGATGCATCATGCCGTGCACGAGCTTACCGCCCGAGAGCACGCCGGCGCCCACGCCGGTGCCGATGGTCAGGTAGACCACATCGGTAAGGCCCTTGGCGCAACCAAACGTGACCTCGCCTAGGCAGGCGACGTTGACGTCGGTATCGTAGCCGCAGGGGATATTGAGCTCGTTTTGGATAGTGTCCAGCAGGTCAAAGTAGCGCCATGCCGTTTTGGGCGTCTCCAGGATCTTGCCGTATTGGGGCGAGGCAGGGTTGACTGCGGTGGGGCCAAAGGCGCCGATGCCCAGCGCGGCGATGCCCTTGTCGGCAAACCACGCGTTGACGGCCTCGACGGTCTCCTGCGGGGTCGTGGTCGCGATCTGCTCACGCTCCAGGACCGTACCGTCCGCATAGCCCGTGGCGCAGACCATCTTGGTGCCGCCGGCCTCGAGCGCTCCGATAAGCTGCTGCTCTGCCATAGTATTCCTTTCTCTGGGACGAGTTGCTCCGTGACTAAAGTATAGAGCTCTAAACCATTTAAGAAAGCGCTATAGAAAGAAGCCTCGCAACGCGGCGGGCGGTGCGGGGCTTCTTTGGTTACTTTAGTTGCCGGGCCGTCCTTACCCGCGCGGCTTGATTTTATCACGTAGCGACTTGAGGTTCTCCAGCGCCGCGTTAAGCGTCTCGTCTCGCTTGGCAAAGTGGAAACGAATCAGGTGGTTGACGGGCTCGCGGAAGAAGCTCGAGCCGGGCACGGCGCCCACACCCACCTTAGACGCGAGGTCCTCGCAGAATTCGAGGTCGCTGTCATAGCCAAACTCAGAGATGTCCATCATGACGTAGTAGGCTCCCTGCGGCACGTTATGCTCAAGACCGATGCTGTCGAGTCCCTGGCAGAACAGGTCGCGCTTGGCGGTGTAGAGGTCGAGGACCTCATCGTAATAGCTGTCGTCGAATTTGAGGGCGGTGACGACGGCTTCCTGCAGGGGAGCGGCGGCGCCCACGGTGAGGAAGTCGTGGACCTTTTTGATGCGCTCGGTGATTTCGGCAGGGGCGATAGTGTAGCCCAGACGCCAGCCGGTGATGGAGTAGGTCTTGGACAGCGAGCTGCAGCTGATGGTGCGCTCAAACATGCCAGGCAGCGTGGCCATATAGACGTGCTCGTGGGGCGCGTAGACGATGTGCTCGTAGACCTCGTCGGTGATGCAGTAGGTGTCGTACTTTTTGCAGAGGTCGGCGATAAAGGTGAGCTCATCGCGTGTAAAGACCTTGCCGCAGGGGTTGGAAGGG
The DNA here is from genome assembly GCA_959602645.1 of uncultured Collinsella sp. Taxonomy (GTDB): domain Bacteria; phylum Actinomycetota; class Coriobacteriia; order Coriobacteriales; family Coriobacteriaceae; genus Collinsella. The sequence goes on from CAUGTZ010000023.1 coordinate 10,567, forward strand.
TTGCACAGGACGATGGCCTTGGGGTCGTTGTCGCGGAAGGCCGCCTCAAGTGTCTCGCGGTCAAAGTCGAATGTGGGCGGGTTGAGCGGCACGTAGATGGGCTCGGCACCCGAAAGGATCGTGTCGGCGCCGTAGTTCTCGTAGAACGGCGAGAAGATGACGACCTTGTCGCCGGGGTTGGTGACCGTCATCATGGCGGCCATCATGGCCTCGGTAGAGCCGCAGGTGACTACGATATTCTCGTTGGGGTTCACCGGCATGCCCATAAAGTGCTCCTGTTTGGCGGCGAGCGCCTCGCGCATGGCCTGGGAGCCCCAGGTGATGGAGTACTGGTGATAGAGCGGCTTGGGGTCGCTGGCGATGGCGCTGAGGCTATCGAGCAGCTGCGCCGGGGGATCGAAGTCAGGGAAGCCCTGCGACAGGTTGACGGCGCCATACTTGTTGGAGATGCGCGTCATACGGCGGATGACGGAATCGGTAAACATTGCCGTGCGGTTGGAGAGTTCTTTCATGCCGGTCCTTTCGAGCATTTGCAGTGGGGCAAGTTTACTCCTATGAAACCGGTGGGATTTGCTCGAAATGGTCTCGAAAAACTCTTTTCAAAATTCTTGAAAATTGGGGCTTGCATCGCGTGGCGTTCCTTGCAATAATAGTCGAGCGCGAAGCGCACAGGACACGGTGGGTGTAGCTCAGTTGGCTAGAGCGACGGGTTGTGGTCCCGTAGGTCGAGGGTTCGAGTCCCTTTACCCACCCCAGTTCTTGCTTCGTGTTGATATCGGGTCGTTAGCTCAGTTGGTAGAGCAGGGGACTCTTAATCCCAAGGTCCAGGGTTCGACCCCCTGACGGCCCACCACACGATATCTCCTCTAAAGTCCGTCACAACGGACTTTAGCTTTGGGTCGTTAGCTCAGTTGGTAGAGCAGGGGACTCTTAATCCCAAGGTCCAGGGTTCGACCCCCTGACGGCCCACCAAAGAACGCACAGGTCAGCGCTTCGGCGCTGACCTTTTTTGTTTACTGAGAAGCCAAATCATAACCGTCCGTTACCGTTCGCGTTTTACGCCCCCTGCCGTTTATGCGCGGCAGGGGGCGTTTTATGCATTTTGCAGGTAGTGGACCTAGAAAATGCAATTTAGAGCGTTTCGGCGCCCAGACCGGTGCCATTAAAACCGCCGTCCGCGCCGCCTCCCTCGACGATCTGCAGGGCGCGCCCGACCTGCCTGGCGGCCTTCTCGCGCTCCGCGAGGCCCGGTTTGATGTAATGGCGGTAATCTGTCCCCAGGTCCGTATGCCCGTGCAGGTCCATGATGCTCAGGGGGTCGACCTCGGTCGCCGCCATGATGGTCTCGGACGTGTGGCGCAGGGCCTTGGGCGGGATATACCGCAGGTCATGGCGTGCGCACATGCGCCGCCACGCCCGCACGAGGTTGTCGCCGCGCATGTTGACGATGCGCTGGCCGCTCCACTCGCGAACCTGCTTCGTAACCGAAGTGCCGCCCTCGACGGTTATGGATGGGCGCAGCTCGTCCATGATCTGGTGCAGGCGCTTGCGGCCCGCCAATAAAACCGGCACGGTGCGCACGGAATGGGCGTTCTTGGTCTCCTTCACGCCGTCCTCGTCCGTGTACGCGCGGCAGACCTCGATGTACTCCGACACGGTCGGCTGGCCCGTGGCGAAGTCGTAGGTCGTGGTGACCTTGAGGTCGCACGGGCGCACCGCCAGTGCCTCCTCCTTGCGTAGGCCGCTCAGGCCGAGGATGAGGTAGGCGTTCATGACCAGATCGGCGCGGTCGTCGCTGGCGGCGAGCCTGCGCAGCGCCTCGGCGGCCTCGGGGATGCTCCACGGCTCCACGGGAGCCTGCTTGGCCTTGGGCGCGATGACGCGCCGGCGGAAGGGCTCCACCGTCACCCATCCGTCATCGAAGGCGCGGCGCATGACGGCGCGCAGTGTCGTCTTGGTCTTGGCAGGCGCGCCCGAGCGCTCGATGCAGCTTCGCATCATGTCGTGGGTGATCTCGGAGATGTCGATGCCCCCCAGGACGGGGGAGATGTAGTTGTCCATCTGCCCGTCGTACTCGCGCAGACTCGCCTTTGAGCGCGGCTTGCCGCGGTTGCTGGGGGAATCGCGGAAAACTCCCCAGTAGTACATGTCGAGCGTCACGCCCGCGTGCGCCGCCTGGGACACGCCGAGCTCGCGGGCGAGCTGGGCGATGGCGATATCGGCCTCGGTCTCTGTGCCGTGGACGGTGCGCGACACGCGCCGCACGTGCCCGTCCGCGCGGAAGCCAGCCTGCACGCGGATCACCCATTTGCCGGGCGCGACCTCGCGCTTGGAGCCGAGTTTTGACCTTGAAGTATCGTTGGTTGCCATATAATGGTCCTGCCTTTCCCTTTTGCCGGAGGGCATATGCCCCGTGCGGATCCGCCAAGATTGCCGCACGGGGTTTCTTTGTGTCTGTAACAGTCGTTGCGTTTTCTGCAACAACTTAAGCAGTCGCCTGCCCATTTTCGTGGGGTTACGAAAATGGGAGAGTAACTGGCGATTCGATCGTTTCGCACAATCTGCTAGTCAAATACCAGATAGAGCTTCGTCTGGTCGGTGCCGTCTTGGTAGTAGTCCCACATATAGATGGCACGGCACGGTCTTTCCCTGTTTGCGGAGATTTGCTTGTAAGCCTCGGTGCTCATGGCGCTAATCTCGACGAGCGGATTGCCGTCGGCGAGCACTCTGATATGGGGCTTTGCCGACGAGCCCTTTGGCGTCGGGACTATCTCAAATGACGGAGTGAAGCGGAGGTCCTTTCTGGGCAGTTTGCCGCCGATCCAGTTGCGATCGGTAACGGTAATCCATACCTCAAGCGAATCCTTTGCAAGCTCGATGCCTGTCCGCCTACGCCTCACCTGGGCGACCTTGGCCCTATATTGCGCCTCGCGTTTAGCCTCGAGTCTAATAAGCTCGTCTTCCTCGGAGAACGGAACGGGAGTCGTCAGCGTCTTCTGGCGTTCCCACCACTGCTCCAAGAGCCGGGGCTCCGCAGTCAGGCTGACTAGCTCGGGGACGCCGGGGGAGTACATGCCGGTTTTCTTGACCTTGAGACGGAACGTGAAGCCGGCCGCCACCATCTCCTTGAGGAACCCGAGTCCCGAGCAGGTAAAACCGAATGCGGTGCCGTTGTAGGAAAGTGGCGTATCTCCAAACTCGGCGCTGTCCGCCGTCGTGCCGGTCGACTTGCTGTGGAGAACCATATCGCGACCGAGTGGATCGACGTAGAACTCGGCTCCTTTCCGGATGCCCTTGAAGGGCACACCGACGTAGGAAAACACCGTCTTCTCGCAATCGCCGTCGATGTTTATGACGCGCGCGGCGGGGTGCCTACTATCTTGTGCGGACATGGCGGCAGAGCGAGGCGCGCCATTGCCCGTCAAAATCGCTTTGGCCAATGAGCTGAACAGCCCCATGAATACCTCCTTACTTTGCTACGCGGACCTTACTTGATCCGCTTCCAGCCCTTCGCCTTCAGGCGCTGCAGCCTGATTTTGGGACAGCTCGGCCTGGTCGCGTGCCGTCTCCAGGATCTTCGAGCGCCTCTTCTCGGTGCTCTGCCGGTAGCAGTAGAGCAGCTCGCCCTCCTCGGGGTCGAGGTCATCGGCGGCACCATCGTTGAGGCCGGGCGGCCATCCGCATAGGTCGTTAGGCGTGCATCCGAGTACCTGAGCGCATCTGAAAGCATCCTCAAGGAGGATCGGTGTTTCGCCGCGCTCCCAAGAGCCATATATGCGAGCGGTCGTGCCAACAAGTTCCGGCATCTGGTTTTGCTTTAGACCCTTGGCTTCTCTAAGGGCCCTCAATCGAAGAGAAAAGTTCATATTTCGTACCTCCTTAGACAGGAGTGTACCAATAAGTTAGATATACGTGTACGAAATCCGTATTTAATTGTTGACAAGTACGAGATACGTAGTAGTCTAATTAGTGAGATACGAAATCCGTACTTTTCAGATTAAGGAGGTACACATGACGGACGTTAAAGAGTCTTTTGCTCATAACTTGCGCATCTTCATGGCTCACGCCGACATCAAGACCGCTGAGGAGCTTTCCGCGGCATCGGGCGTGTCGGTATACAGCATCCGCAACTATCTGGCCAAGGCCTCGACGCCTTCGCTCGAGAGCCTCGCGGCGTTGGGGTTGGCCCTCGGATGCACACCCAACGACCTGATGGGCTGGAACACGGACGAGGCCGCGTAGGGAGGGGGAAGAGGAATGACTGGCAAGAAGATGGGCGAGTTCGCATTGGAGGGCAGGTGCCCCGAGGCCATGGAGCTCGCGGAGAAGGCGAGGGAGGCTTCGGAGCACCTGCAGGCGGCCGCCGAGATCCTTGAGGATCTCGGTGAGGTGGAGCTCACCTACGAGCTCATCGCGTGCGGTAGCCCGTCCCACAGTGGGGGCAGCGCATCGATTCCGGTCGGAGAGTGAAGCTCCGGCCGCAGACTTGGCAGCGGGCTTCGTAGCCCTCGGTTGCAATGACGCGCTCGATTCCGCTGGTGAAGATGCGGCCCAGGTTTCTCTCGTTGAGTTTGACCTTCGGTTTTGACATGTAATCACCTCCTTTCGCGTAAAGGGATGAACGCAAAGGAGTTTACGGGTTCGTGGGGACACGGAGATGAATGAGATCAGACGGCTCCGCAAGAAGGCGGGACTCTCGCAGTTCAAGCTCGCGGTGAAGGCGGGCGTGACCGAGACGACGGTGCGGAACTGGGAGCGCCGGGGGATAGCCGACGCGAAGTACGGGGCGGCAAAGCGGCTCGCGAGGGCGCTGGGCGTGCCCATGGAGGATCTGGAGGAAGAGGAATGACAGGCAAGAGCTTCGAACTGCCCGAGGACATCACGGGCCTGGGCGGCATGGTGTCGTGGGCCGACGAGCACGGCGTGTGGCACACGGAGGTGTTCGAGTTCCTGACGGACGCGCGCTACGCGTTCCGCGAGCACGTCCGGGCCGGCGACGTCGCCTACCTCGAGCGCCTGGTCGCGCTCGACCGCAGGCAGGCGCTCGACCCGGTGGCCTACGACGTTATGGAGATCGATCCCGCGCCGGGCGAGTGGCCGTTCGGCCGCGGTCGCGAATGACCCGGGCGCTGCTCGCCTCGGCCGTCGTGATGGACGCCGCCGGATGGATGTGCGCCGCGCAGGGGGCCTACGGCCTGGCGCGTGGCTGCTTCGCCGCCGCGCTGCCGTTCATCACGGCGTGGGTGGTCGGGTCGCTCTGCGACTGACGGCGGGCCCGCCACCGTCTCTTCGATTCCCTTCCAAGGAGGTTCCCATGGGCTTCATTCTCGCACTTTCCTTCGCGTTCCTGTTCGGGGTCGGGCTCGGCCTCATGCGACGGTAACGGCGGGCCCGCCCCCGTCGCGCCACGGGTCTCGCCCCCACACCCCCATTCCACGGGGCCCGTGGCGTGACGGGGCCGGACTCCCTACTTCCGGCCCATAAGGTGCCGCCGCCGACTTGGCGGGGCGGCGGCACCGCTCCCTTTGGCGGGGGAGCGCCCTCCGGCTGCATCTATCGGTGCGGCCCTCCGGCAAGGGATTGGCTCTATTACATGTGAAAGGAGAAGGCCATGTGGATGTCTATAGCCAAGGGCGCGCGTTACGCCTGCTGCGACAACGTCACGTTCCGCGCGATGGTCATGCAGGGCGTGATACCGCGCTACCCGTCGCTCAACCCCAACAGCTCGCGCGAGGTGGTGCGCAGCGAGGACATCGATGCCGCCATCATGGCGCGCGGCGCGGTCCCTGCGCTGCCCTCGCCCGACTGCGTGCCGGCGCGCCGACCGAGGCGGGTGGCGTGATGGGCGACTTCATCTGGGATGCCGGTTGCAGGCTTGGCGAGTGGTGGGGGTCGCTGCCCGAGCGCACGCAGAGCGTCGTGGGCGCCGTCGTGATGCTCGCGCTGCTCGCCATAGCCGGCGCCATCGAGGGGACCGCCCCGAGCGGGATGTACTACTAGGAGGAATGACATGCAGTTTGAGAAGAGGCAGGTTCGCCTAGGCGACATCCGCCCGAGCGAGCAGAACCCGCGCGAGGACTTCGGCGACATCGGCGCCCTGGCCCGCAGCATCGAGGCGACCGGCGGCGAGCCGCTGAACCCGCCCGTGGTCGTGGCGGACGGCAACGTCTACCGCATCGTGGACGGCGAGCGCCGCTACCGCGCGCTGTCGTCCATCTACGGGGAGGACCGCGAGGTGTCCGCGCTGGTTGCCGACACCATGGACGAGGCCAACGAGCTCGTGGCCATGCTCGCCACCGACGACAAGCGCCAGCTGACCGAGGCGGAGCGCGCCCGCGGCGTGCAGCAGATGCTCGTGCTGGGCGTCGACGAGCAGCGCATCGAGCGCGCCAGCCGAGCCACCGCCGGGCAGATCCGCGCGGCGCGCAGGCTGCGCGGGAATATCGAGGGCCGGCAAGTGACGCTGGAGCAGCTCGAGGCCGCGAGCGCCTTCGACGACGAGAAGGATGTCGAGGCCGTGCTCGCCGCCGGTGACGGCTGGGCGGGCAAGGCCGACAGCATCCGCCGCCGCAACGAGCGCGAGGAGGCCAAGGCCGAGGACTACGACGCGTTCGGGGACGCCGCGATTCCCGTGGTGAAGGAGCAGCCCGATGGGTTCGCCTACGTGGATTGGGCCAACTGCGGTGCCGCCGCCGCGAAGCTCGAGGCGAAGGAGTTCGCCGCCGGCACCGTTGCCGTGTGGAAGGGCAACTACTGGGACCTCTTCGCTCCGAAGGGCGGCGATGACGCCGAGCCCGAGAAGACCGAGGAGGAGATTCGGGCCGAGCAGGAGGCCGCGCGCGAGAAGACGGCGCTCGAGGGGCTGTACAGGAGCCTGATCGGCTTCGTGGCGTCCGGCGCCTTCGCCATGTCCAAGGACCTCATGATGTGCGTGCGCGTGGGTCGCGAGGACCCGCCCGCGCTGCTCGTGGCGATGGGCGGCGACAGCAACCCCGAGAACGAGGAACGCTTCGGTCTCGTGCGCGACGAGTTCGCCCGCAACCTCAAGGCGTGCAGGCCCAGCGAGTACGAGGCCGGCTGCTGGCTCATGGCGGCGGCCAAGGACATGGCCCAGCTCAACAACCGCTGGGGCGGCGACGACGCGGAGGCGTGGCTCGACCACTATGACGCCTTCTGCTCCGCGGGCTTCGAGCCCGGCGAGGAGGACGTGTGGCTCATGGAGAGGGTGCAGGCGAGCGCCAAGGAGGAGGAGAAGGATGAGTAGCGAGGATGAGAACTACGTCACGGTGACGGTGAAGGCCAGGGGGCGCGAGGTGTCGGTTCCCTGCCGCGAGGCAACGGTGGCAACGGTGGGGGCGGACGGTGAGCCCGGCACATCGCTCCACGTCGGCACCTTCGACTCGAAGTCGATTAGGGTTCTCGCGGAAGCAGCCCTCTCGGAGCTGCTCTCTGCCGGGGTCCGCGCCGGCATCCCCATGGACGCCATGCGCATCGAGCTCGTCTACGCCGCGGTGCGCTGCGGGTTCCCGGAGGAGGAAGAGCGGAGCGCGATCTACTACGACCTAGACATCGACATGGACGAATCTGCCAAGGAGGAGAAGGATGAATAGCGAGGAGCCGAAGGTGAAGGTGACGATCGAGCGCGAGAACGTCGAGCCCGTCGAGTTCGAGGTGAATGGCCTCGTCTGCGCCGGAGATGTCGATGATGGCGTTTTGGTCTTTGCGGGAGGCTACATGGATCAGCACACCGCTCTCGGGATCATGCGGCGCCTCGTCAGCGAGTCCGTCAGGGTCATGGTTGACCTCGGGATCGACGAGACCGAGGCAAGGGGGCAGATCATGCTCGCTGCGGTGAGCCCGTCCGACGCGAGCAAGCTGCTCCTGGACGTCGACCTCGACGACCGCGACAAGATCGCGCACATCGCTAAGGAGCTCGCCGCCAGTGATCTCTCCTAGCGAGCGCCGGGCGGTCGTGCAGCGCGGGGCGGACGGCCGCTGGTTCGCCCGCCCCTACATGGGCACCGACCGCGCCACGGGCAGGCGGATCAGGCCGTATAAGTCCTGGGACGGGGACCTGCCCCGCGAACAGGCCCAGGCCGAGTGCGACAAATGGGTCGCGACCTATATCCCCTCCTCAGCGCAGGACAGCTCCAAGCGCCTGTCCTCGATGCTCGAGGCCTATATCTCCGACCCCGTCAACAACCTGTCCGACAACTCCGTCGCGGCCTACCGCAGCGCGGTCAGGACGATGGTGGAGCCGACCATCGGGCGCATCCCCTACGACCAGCTGCAGCCGTGGGACGTGTCGGCGGCGTACCGTACGCTGCTCGCGCCCAGGACGGGCAAGGGGCTGTCGCCCAAGACCGTGCGACTCATGCACTCGCTGCTCAAGGTCGCGTACGGGAAGTGGCGCCATGTCATCGGCTACAACGTCATGCTCGAGGTCCCGGCCCCCAAGGTGAAACCCGGGGAGCCGTTCGCCCTGTCCGAGCTCGATGCGGACGGGCTGTCCCGCGCGATGGTGTCCGCCATGTCCTCGCGCGACGCCACGGGCGCCAACATCGCCCGGCGCACCGAGGCCATGGCGGTCTTCCTCGCGCTCCACACGGGCATGCGGGTCGGGGAGGTCTGCGGCCTGCAGCGCCGCGACTGGCGCCGCTCGCTGCACGACATCCACGTGGCCGGGCAGGCCGTCGAGAAGCCCAGCCTGCACAGGCAGCCCTTCACCAAGGGCAAGCGCTCGCGGAACGTCTCGATCCCGCCGGCGGTCGAGGCGCAGCTGGAGCGCCACCTGGCGTGGCAGGACACGTGGCTCGTCCGCAAGGGGCCGGCCGCGCCCCTGATCACCTTCGGACCCGCGGGAGGGCTCGCGAGGCCGTCGACCGTGACGGCCCGGTTCAAGGCGATCGCGCGCGAGCTCGAGCTGCCCGGGGAGACGGTCTTCCACACGCTCCGGCACACGCACGCCACGTGGCTGCTCACGCACGGGTGGGACATGCGCCTGGTGCAGGAGCGCCTGGGGCACGCGAACGTCAAGACGACGCTCGAGATATACGGCTCGGTGCTGCCGGGCCGCGACAGGGAGGCCGCCGCGGCCTTCACCGATTCGATCTACGGAGGTGACATGGATGGATAAGTTCAACTTCAACCGCGACTTCTACGAGGGCTGCCGCGCGCTCGGCGACAGGGAGGGCATGGCGCTCGCCTGGGCGATGCTGCGCTACGGCTACGAGGGCGTCGAGCCCAAGCTGAAGCCGGCGACCATGGCGGCCTTCAGCTTCGCAAGGGGGCGCATCGACGCCATGGTTAGCGGAAGCATGGGCGGCCGCGCAAGGGCCGCCAAGTCTTCCGGTCGGGTGCCTTGCCAAGGGGGTAGCCAAGGGGGTAGCCAAGGGGGTAGCCAACAGAAGGAGAAGGAGAAGGAGCAGGAGAAGGAGATAACCCTTGCGGGTTATAGCGCGTCCCGCCAGGCCCCCGATGACTTCGACCCGCCCTCGATGGAGGACGTCGAGGCCTACTTCGCCGCCAACTGCCTGCGCGGCGACCCCCGCCAGTTCTTCGACCACTACGCCGCACAGGGCTGGACGCTGCCGAGCGGCCTGCCCGTGACCGACGTGTGGGCGCTCGCCCGTAACTGGAGCCGCAAGCAGGTCGGCTTCGACGCGGACCGCAAGGCGCGGGGCGGGCAGACCTCCCAGGAGGTCGAGCGGGCCTCCGTGTGGAAGCCCGTGAAGACGGATGCGGAGCGCATAGTCGAACTCAGGCGCGAGCTGGGCGAGGCGTCATGATCACCCTCCTGGAGATGCTCAGGAACGAGAAGGCCGACCCCGCCGGCGGCCGCCCACTCGACCTGACGCGGATCTACATGGCCAACGTCATGTCGCACGGGGAGGCCGCAGTGCTGAACAAGAGGCAGGAGCTCCACGACCGTGAGGCACGCGAGGCGCAGCGCGCCGACCTGTACAGGAGGGTCGCCGCCATCGCGGGCGGCAGAAAGCCGGAGGGAGAGGAGCCGGAGGGTGAGGACCCGGAGCGTGAGGACCCGGAGCGCAGGTGTGCCAAAAGTGTGCCAGCGGGCGCGGCGGAGTTGGGGCAGCAGGCGCTGGGGTTTCCGCCGCTAGACGGTACCGGCGGTACGGCCGAGGAGGCCGAGGCCGCAATTAATGCCATATTGTCCGAGGAGAGAAAGCGAGAGACGTTTTGACCGAGATCTCAGCGGTGATGAGGGCCTACCGTGATGCCCTCGACAGGCACCGGATTCCCTGGGCCGACGACACGTACGACACCGAGAGGGTGAGCGGCTACAGGTTGCGCGTGGAGCGCACCGAGACCATCCTCGACGAGCACAGGGTTAGCGTGACCTGGGGATACCAGTGCCTGCCCGGGCGCGAGCCCACGGGCGTGACCATCGGCTACCCGAACTACCTCGAGGTGCAGTACGACCCCGTGAGCACCGAGCCGTTCATGGCCACGCCGGGTGACATCCTGGCCGACATCTTCGGCGTGAGGGGTGAGTCGCGATGAGCTACGTGTGCGGACCCGCCGACTGGATCGACCTCGCCATCGGCAGGCTCGAGGACGCCAAGAGGTCGCTCAGGGAGTGCGACAGGCTGCGACAGGGGTGCGACATCTGCGATGAGCTGCGCCAGGCGAGGCGATGCCTCAACAAGGCGCTGATCATGGTCGCGGATGAGAAGGAAATCGAGAAGGATTGGAGCACGAAGTGAGAGACAGAAACGAGTGGTTCAAGGACGTTAAGAGGCTCATGCGGGGCCTCAAAGTCGAGACCGTAGAAAACCCCTTCGCGTGGCCGACTGTCACGAGCGTCACCGACGGGGAGGATGTCCTGCATGCGCTCGGGCTTCATCCGTCCCTCGATGTCTGCGGCATCGTGAACGTCGACATCGATGAGGTGCGTGAACTCGTCCGGCTCATAGAGCCCGAGCCCGTCACGGGCTCCACATCGGACGGGTACCACACGTTCGACGAGCTCTACCACCACCGGGCGGTGCTGTTCTCGGTGATCGTGGCCATGTTCCGCGGGCGCTCGTGGAAGTCGCTCCACCACCATGACGGGACGATGTACGACGGCATGTTCATCGTGGGCATCGACACGCCCGCCGGCCCCGCCACCTACCACTACGATGTCGAGCCTTACTGGGACATGTTCCCGTGCGAGGTGCTCGACCGCGCGCCCGAGTGGGACGGCCACACGCCGGACGACGCTATCGAGCGCATCGGCACCCTGCGGGACCTCCTACAGGCGGAGGTCCACGAGAAAGGAGTGGACGAGTGATGGGGGAACGTCTCGTGGCCGACAGCGTGATGACACCGGACGGGGATGTGGTGCTGCCGGGCCCTGTCGACAAGGACGGGCATCACGTGCCGTTTGATACCACAGATCTGTACGGTCCTCGCGGGGAGCATTACAAGGTCAGGTTCTTCGCGCGCCTCCCACACATGGACAGTTGGCTTATTAGCTACGCGTTCAACAATGACCTGATTGCCGTCTCGTCGCTGTATCTCAAAGCGCCCGACAGCTGGAAGAAGCTGCTGGAGGACCTGAATGAAGGGGCGAACCATTCCGAGTACTCGCCCTGCTTCTACTTCCGGAAGGACATGTGCGATTGCTCCTCATGCGAGGCGGACCGTTACTCCAACTGCGAACAACCCGCTTTCAAGGACATTGCATCCCGCATCCGCAAGCTGAGGGGTGAGGGCGATGCTGACTAGGGACCTAACGCCGTGCTTCGTGCAGGACTTCGGCTTGGGCTCGAGGACGGGCTACGAGAAGGCCCTGCTGGTCGGGCTGTTCGACAGGACGTTCACGTGCCTCGACCGCCGCATCTCCGCGAGCGACGAGGTCGCGGGGCCGACCCGCAGGCCGGTGGCGGTCGTCATGCGCAGAGACGGGCGGCTGCAGGAGGTCGACCCGTGGAAGGTCGTAATCGACGACTCGGAAGAGGTCTTCGAGATGTACTCGTGGATGTGGGACGAGGAGAGCGTCGTGTGCGAGCAGCTCGGGCTGGCGAAGGTCAATGCCGAGAAGGGTGGGGACGAGTGATGGGGGAACATTTCATAGTCGATAACTCCATGACGCCAGACTGGGAAGTGATGCCGTTGGGCCCTGTTGACAAGGAGGGACGCAAGGTCTCCCTGTCGACCGCGACGCTCTTTGCGGACAGCGGCATGGAGTGCACGGTCCGGAGATATGAGTATCTGCTAGGCGCTGGCGTTTGGCGTGCCTGCTGCGATGAGGGGGTCGTGAGGGTGGACGAGATGCACCTGACCTGTCCGGATACGTTTGGCGCCCTGATGGTCGATATCAAGGAAGCCATGCACAGCTCCGACACTTGCGGGGGGCCGGCGACCGCATACAGCACGGCAGTCGGGCTGTGTAAGGACTGCAACTTCAGATGCCCCAACAATACGTGCCAACACAAGGCGTTTCAAAGCATTCTGGAGCGTATTGGCTCCTTGCTTGCTGGTGATGACGAATGAGCTGCTACTTCTGCGGTGGATCCCGCATCGCGTCAGTCCATTCTGCGCCTGGCCGAGACGTCCGAAGCTGGTCTGTGGGCTCCATGGCCCTGGAACGCCGATACGACGGCGAGCCGATCGTCAGGGTCGAGCTGGATACCAGCGTGGAGCTCGACGTCTCAGTCAACGGCTCGTGCGGAGAGACCGTCGGCGCCGACGTGACGGCGACCGCCTACATCGAGGACATCAAGTACTGCCCGTTCTGCGGAGAGGAGCTTTAGGTGAACGAGGTCTATGTGAAAACGAAGTCGTATCTGATTAACGAGATTGCCGCCAACGCTCGCGACGTGCTGAGCGCGATTGAGGGCAAAGACCCAGTTGCGGTCGATGACGTTGAGATCCTCGGCTGCTGCCATGAAATCGCGGACGCGATGACCACCCTCGAGACCGTCGCCATGGTCGCGGCGCTGGTGCCTAGTTTTCTGGGAGGGGAGGACTGATGTACGCGATCGAGGTTACAGACACGCGGACTGGAATCACAGAGATGTCGACCTGTCGATTCGAGACAATCCGACAGGCCGAGACCTACTTGGATAAACTCGCGTTTATCGGGGGTGTCAAACGTGGCTTCGTAAACCTGCTGGAAAACAAGAAGGCGAGCATTGTGCGCTTGGAACATCCGCTTCCAAGGGTGTACGTCCTTGCCGGTCGCGGGCACTGCGTTGCCGAGCTTCCCGACCATAACGCCGTTGAGCACTTCTTGATATTTCAGCACGACCAAGAGTTCTTCGCCGTAGATGACGAGATTATGGTAGGCCCCTGCTCTTCGCGAGATGAATCCGCACATGAGTTTGGCCGCTGGAAGATGTCCAGAGAAATCAATAGATACAACGCGACGAAGGAGTTTTTAGATGACGCGCGGAGACGTGACTAAAGAGCTGTCCGAGAAGGTTGAGAAGAAGCTCCGCAGGCAGTTCGCCCTTGTCGCGCAGGAGGTCTGGGTCGATCCTGACCATAGGGTCGACTTCGTGGCCTTCTCTCCCGGCAGCGGCGGACGGAACGCGGCGCTCGAGCACGGGAGGTTCGTCTTCGTTGAGGTCAAATCTTGCATGGCGGACTTCAAGAGCGGCCACGGCCTCACGTTCCACGGCGACCAGAACTGGCTCGTGTGCCCCCGCGACCTCGCGCACAAGCTGTACGATGAGCGGCTCCTGCCGTTCGGCGTACAGGTCTACTGCCCCGACGGTGGCGGTGCCCTGCGGCTTACGTATGACCTTCAGATGCAAGCCGTGAAGAGCCTGAGAGAAGATTCGACGCTCTGCCTGCTCTGGGCGATGCTGATGGACTCGTACTCGAGATGGCGCACGACGGGAGATGTTTTCAGCGAGATGGGAGAGAACTGTGACCTTTAACGATGCCGAGTTCAAGGCGTGCCCCAAGTGCGGGGCCGAGCCTAAGGTGGAGGACGTGCGCGAGCGCTCGTTGGACCGTCCCAATGTGATGAGCGTGACGTGCCCCTCCTGCGGGATGTCCAACAGAATCGCGTGGGGGAGCTTGATGGCGACGCCACAAAAAGAGGCCGTCTCCATGCTCACGGACAGCTGGAACAGCCGGTGATCCGCTCGGCGGTGGAGCTGTACCGCGCGACCGCCTGGCGCACGGTGCCCGATCTGGTATCGGGTCCCGCCCGCCGGGCGCTCGTGCACGGTCATGCCGACGCGCCACACGTGACGGCGGCGCAGATCGGGGAGACGGAGCGGAGGGCGCGGGCGCTGGAGCGCGACCGGGCCCGCGCGCTCAAGAGGTCGAGGAAGGCTAACCGATGAGAGTTTTCGAGAGGCTGCGGCGGATGCTCGCCGAGAACCGCCGCGTGCGCAAGAGCATCGAGGCCCGCCGTGCCCGCAGGTGCAGGAGGTCGAAGAGATGACCGTGATGTGGGACGTGCAGGAGAGGACGTGCGCGATCTGCGGGAGGGTCTTCATCCCGAAGGCGCCCCACGCCAAGTACTGCTCGGAGGCGTGCCGTCGCGAGCACGACCTGCGCCGCGTGAAGGAGGCCCGCCGCAAGGGCGCCAAGCCGAAGCGCGACAGGGTCGACCGCTATTTGGCAGGCTCGGGCGCGGTGCACGACGAGATCATGGCCATGCGGCGCGAGGTCGCGATGAGATATTGAGTTTCCGCAGGTAGATATATAATTAAGGCCGCTGGCGTTGGAGCGCCGGCGGCCTTTGGCAAAGACGCCTCCCGGCATCCTCTATGTGGCGTAGAGCATGGTACCACGCGGGAGGTCACATGGACGCACGAGAATATCTGGAGACTGTACGGGCCGCCCAGCGCGGCATCGACCGCAGGCTGGCGGTCATCCAGTCGATGCAGGCGCGCGAGCAGGTGCGCGCCCAGCGCTACGACGCCGTGGGCAAGGGCGCGCACGGCACGGACTTTATGCGCTCGACGGATGACAGGATCGACTATGAGCGCCGCAGCGGCGCGGAGCTGTCCGAGCTGCGGCGCGAGGTGGAGGAGGGCCGCGAGCTCTGCGCGGGCGTGCGCTCCGCCAATCCGGGCAAGCGCTGGGGCGACGTGCTGGAGCTGCGCTACTGCGAGGACCGCACGCTGCAGGAGATCGCGGGTACGCTGGGCGTGTCGGTGAGGTCGGTCCATTCAGATATGTCATCGGCCCTGGACTGGGTCGATATGGTGGGCATCGCCACCGCAAGGGCTGGCGTGGGCCGTGCGGCAATATAATTGGATAGCTGGCTCGCGTCAGCATGTCGGCCCCGATCGCCATATGCGGTCGGGGCCTTTTGTCTTTATGGGACTGCAGGCAATTGCAGACGATTGCACGCTTCTGCAGACAATTGCAGATAGTTGCAGACAATTGCACACAATTGCAGACCGTTGCAGGTTTCTTCTGGGATATAACTAGGGTGTCGATTCGCAGCGCCGCCCGCGCGGTGTGCGGGTCGGATGTGCGTGGAAGCACAGATGAGTGGCCGGGGTTCCCTTCAGCAGTTCAGGGACTCCGGCCTTTCTATTGCGTTCAATTCAATAGGGGATGATGCCCGTGGTCAGCAGAGAGTACATCGCGCGATCCGCCCGCCGCCACGACACGGTCATGGCGTGGGCGTTCCGCCGCGCCCTGGGGGTCACGGCGGCGCCCCGCCGCCGAGCTGGGGGTGCCGGGGGCGTGCGCCTGGAGGCGCTGCGCTACGGGGGCATCGAGGCGTGCATGTCCAACCGAGGGCGCTCCCCGGTGGAGTGGTAGGGGATGGGCAACCCGCGCAAGGCCAACGGAGCCCGCCGCCGCCATGTCGTGCGGTGGCTCCGCTCGCAGGGCAGGCCCTGCTGGATATGTGGGCTACCCATAGACTACGGGGTGCCTGCGGGCGACCCCCGGGCCTTCGAGTGCGACGAGCTCGTCCCGGTCAGCCGCGGCGGATCGCCCTTCGACCGCGACAACGTCGCCGCCGCGCACCGCTGCTGCAACAACTGGCGCCGCGCCCGCAGCGTCGCCGAGGTGTCGGCCGTCCGCCGCGCCCTCCGCGAGCATCTCGCCGCGTGGAACTCGCCTGAGTCCTTCGTCGAGCTGTGCAAGGCGCTCAAGTCCGAACGTATTCCCTTTATTAGCCCCCCGTCCGTACCAGAAAAGCAGCCGCGGCAAACGACCTCATGGTAGGGGATGCGCCCCGGCGCTCGACCCCACGGGGGTCTTTTGCCGGAGGACGACAGGCCACCATCCCGCGCCAGGGCCGCAATACCCCCGAATACGCTTTTTTACGGAAGTCAAGCCAAAACCGCAGCTAAACCGAGAAAAACTAGGCGGGTGTGTACGTGAAGATACACGAAATCGTCCCATATGAGCGAAACGCCCGGCACAACGCCTCCGCCGTCCCCGTGGTCGCCGACTCCATCAAGGAGTTCGGGCTGCGCGGGACCATCGGCCTGGAGAGCCGCGAGCGCCCGGTTATTGTATGGGGGCACACCCGCGTCGAGGCGTGCAGATCCCTGGGGTGGGACGAGATCCCCGACTCCAAGATCGAGTACTGCGACGACCTGACCGACGAGCAGATCAAGGCCTTCCGCATCGCCGACAACAAGACCGGCGAGGTGGCCACGTGGAACAAGTCGATGCTGCGCGAGGAGGTCCGCAGCCTCAAGGACTTCGACATGTCGAGGTTCGGGCTGGACTTCAAGAGCAAGCGGCTCGACTACGGCCACGAGCGCCTGAGGACGGACGACGCGTACAACCTGCGCCTCGTCAGCCGGTCCGACTGCGGCAGGGACGGCATGCCCCGCATGAAGCGGTGCATGGCCAGGCCGGCGGACATGATCGGGTTCAACTACGCCAAGAGCACTCCCGAGGCCGACAAGGCGGGCCGCTGCTGCCACTTCTTCATCGACGACTACCAGTTCGAGCGCGTGTGGGCCCGCCCCGCGGCCTACCTCGAGTGCCTGCGCGGCTTCGAGTGCGTGCTCACGCCCGACTTCTCGCTCTACCTCGACATGCCATACGCCATGCAGCGGTGGAACCGCTACCGCTCCCAGGCGCTCGGCCACTGGTGGCAGGAGCAGGGCCTCCGTGTAGTCCCGACCCTGTCGTGGGCGCAGCGCCGGAGCTTCCGCTTCGCGTTCGACGGCGTCCCGCGCCGATCGACCGTCGCCGTGTCGACCGTCGGCGTGAAGGGGGACGAGGGCGCCCTGGCCGTCTGGCGCGAGGGCATGGCGGAGGCCATGAGCCGCCTGGAGCCCGCTCGCGTGCTGCTCTACGGCGGCGACATAGGTTTCGATTTCGGCGGCTGCGAGGTCGTCGAGTACAAGGGAGGCGGTTTCCGTGGGAGGCAGGGGCGCCAGCAGCGGATTGAGCGCAGATAAGCGCGGGAACCCGAAGAACCCGTACGGCAGCCAGTACCATTCGGTACTGACCGTCGGGAACGTTAAGTACGTTCAGAAAAACAGCAAGAGCTCCGAGACCCTCATGGAAACGATGACGCACGGAAGGGTATATGCCGTCGTTGATCGTGGCAAGGTGAAGTCGGTCGTATACTTCGACAACCACAACAAGCGCAGCAAGCAGATAGACCTAGCTGACCATCACGGGATGTCTCCCCATACGCATATCGGCTACCTGCACAACGAGGGCTCCCCCAACTGCAAACCGATGCGCCTGTCGACTGACGAGCGAAAAATGGTTGACAGGGTTCTGTCTGATTGGGAACAATACAAGCAAGGTAAGACATAGCACAGCCTGGAGTGCCCTTGATGGAGGAGACCCCGGTTCAAATCCGGGTGCTTACCGACGGCCGTCCTTCGGGGCGGCTTTTTTATGCCGATTGGAGGTGGCGGATGCCCCTCGAGAAGCCCGCCGCGGTCGCCGGCGACCCCGTGAAGAGCGCCAAGTGGGACGAGCTCACCGCCGGCCGCTCGTTCACCCAGGCCGACGCGCCGACGCTCGCGCTGCTGTGCCAGTGGTACAAGATCGTCGAGCTCGCCCAGGACGAGCTCGACAGCTTCGGCGAGCAGACCGCCTACCAGAACGACATGGGGGACCTGAAGTCCTTCCCGCAGATAGCGACCCTGAAGACCGCGTCGGCGGAGATCAGGCAGCTCAACAAGCAGCTCGGCATAACCGACGGCCACGAGGGGGCGCCAGATGTCCGGAACGTCCAGACCAAGCTCTTCTCGATCGCCGAGCGCCACGAGGCGCGGAAGGCAAGAGCCGCGGTATAGGGTCGCCGTGGGCGAGGTCGCCTACTCCGAGGGCGAGGACGCCGCCGAGCTGGGCGGGGACCTGGGCATGGAGCCCATCGAGTGGCAGTCGCTCGTGCTGTCCGACTGGTGCGCGTGCGACGCCGAGGGCCGCCCCGCCTACGTCACGTGCGGCCTGGACGTGCCCCGCCAGAACGGCAAGAACGCCGTCATCGAGATATACGAGGTGTTCCGCCTGGCGGTCTGCGGCTGGCACATCCTCCATACCGCGCACCGCGTGAAGACAGCCAAGAAGGCGTTCAACCGACTCGTCCGCTACTTCACGGACAAGGATCACCCCGAGCTCTCGTGCCTCGTCGAGAGGATCCGCCGCACGAACGGCGAGGAGGCCATCTACCTCACCAACGGCGGCTCCATCGAGTTCTCGGCGCGCACCAACGGAAGCGCGCGAGGCTTCGATGACATCCAGCTCGTCGTGTTCGACGAGGCGCAGGAGCTCACCGACTCCCAGTACGACGCCATCATGTACACGCTCGCCGCGTCCGCGACCGGCGAGCGCCAGATCATATACACGGGCACGCCGCCCAACGAGGACTGCCCCGGCACCGTGTTCGCGCGCACGCGCGCGGCAATCCTCGCCGGCGACATCCCGAACACCGAGTGGTGCTCCTGGGCGACCGACGAGTGCCCGCGCCAGGACGCCACGTTCGACGACGTGGTGGACCTCATCTACGAATCGAACCCGAGCATGGGCATCATCCTGTCGCTCGACTTCACCCGCACGGAGTTCGCCGGCGGCTCGATCACCGGCTTCGCCCACGAGCGCCTGGGCTGGTTCAGCCCGGCCGCCATGCTCACGAGGGCCATCCCGCGGGAATCGTGGGGCGCCGCCCTCATCGACGCCATCGGCGACCGGTACCGCGGCAAGAAGGCCTTCGGGGTGAAGTTCTCGAGGGACGGGTCGACCTACGCGCTGTCGGGCTGCAAGCTCGGCCAGCGGGCGCTCAAGGGCAAGGCCGCCGTCGAGCTCATCAGGATCGGAACGACGGCGGGCGGCGCGCGCGAGCTCGCCGAGTGGCTCTACGACCGCCGCGCGACCGCGTCGGTCGTCGTCATCGACGGCATGTCGGGCGCCGACGCGCTCATCGACCGCCTCGCCGAGATGAAGCCGCCGCGCGGCTACGTCGTGAGGCCGCAGACGCGCGACGTGGTCGCCGCCGCGGTCGGCTTCGTGGACGCGCTCAACGACGGCACGCTCGCGCACACCTACGACCCGACCCTCGAGGAGTCGGCGAGGAAGTGCGTACGCAGGAAGATCGGGTCCAGGGGAGGGTGGGGCTTCGGCTCACCCGAGGACGCGACCGTGTCGCCCGAGCCGCTCGAATCATGCTCGCTCGCGCTGTGGGGCGCGAGGACCACCAAGCGCAACCCGCGCAGGAAGCAGAGGACACTGTGATCCAGAGAATTGGGCGCGGGACCTCCGTCGAGACCCCGAACCTCGACGCCGTCCCCAAGCCGTACCGATCCGCTGTGGAGGACATGTTCGACACCTGGGGCGACGTGTCGGCGCGAAACACCGTCCTCAAGCGCTACTACGAGATGAAGAACGGGATGAGGAGCCTCGGCATCTCCATCCCGCCCATGCTCGAGAAGGTCGACTGCGTCACCGGCTGGTGCGCCAAGGCCGTCAAGGCGCACTCCGTGCGCTCCGTCTTCGACGGCTTCGTCTTCGACGGCGCGGAGGACCAGGACCTCAAGCGCCTCGTGCGCAAGAATCGCCTGAGGTCGCTCTACCGGCAGGCGTGCTCGAGCGCCCTCACCTACGGCGTGTCGGCCATGACCGTCATGAAGGGCAGGCCGGGCCAGCCCGCGGCGATGGTGCGCGTGTTCAGCGCGAACCAGTTCTGCTGTCTATGGGACAAGGACGAGGGCCGCATCCGCTGCGGCGTCGTCCTGGCCGACGTCGACCGGTCGGGCAACGCCTCCCGCTACGTGTGCCACTTCCGGGACGCGGTGCTCACGCTGGTGCGCATCGGCTCGGGCGGCGGCCCCTACGAGTGGGACTGCGAGGTGGAGCCGAACCCCATGGGGCGGCCGCTCATGGAGGTGCTCACCTACGACCCCGACCCCGACCGCCCGCTCGGCCACTCGATGCTCACGCCCGAGGTCCGGGGCATCGTCGACAAGGCCATGCGCGACGTGCTGCGCATGGAGGTCGGCGCGGAGTTCTTCACGTTCCCGCAGCGATACATCCTCGGCGCCAAGGACGACCTCTTCTCCATGAAGGACGGGGACGGGGACGAAGGCGAGGACGGGGGCGGCGGCGACAGCGTGCCGTCGCCCATAGCCAAGTTCAACGCATACGTCGGGTCGTTCCTCGCCATCACCAAGGACGAGGACGGCGACGTCCCGACCGTGGGGCAGTTCGCCGCCCCGACCGCCGACAACTTCACGCGCGTGTTCGAGAACGACGCGCAGCGGTTCTCCGGCGCGACCAACGTGCCGCTGGCGCAGCTGGGCGTGCTGTCGAACACCTACACGTCCTCGGACGCCCTGGGCGCGGCGAACGATCCGCTCATCCTCGAGGTGGAGCAGATCAACGAGCACAACGCCGAGGCGCTCGAGACGATCGCGCAGATGATGATGGCGGTCAAGGACGACGTCCCGATAACCAGACTCACCGACGAGCAGTGCGCCGTCCAGGCGTGCTTCAAGGACCCCTCGATGCCCACCATCGCCGCGCGCGCCGACGCCTGGACGAAGCTCGGCGCCGCGGACGAGAGCATGGTGGGCACCCGCGTCTACTACGAGGGCGTGGGCCTGTCCCAGCCGACCATCGACCGCCTGGAGCGCGAGAAGCAGCAGGGCGGCGCCATCGCGTCGCTCAACGCCATGGCCGACACGATGGCCATCGAGGCCGCGAAGGCCGCGGCCCTGCCGCCAGCCGGCGGTGAGGCGGAGTGATACCGCGCGAGGACTTCGACCGCTACGCCCGCGCGCTCGGCATCAACGCCGACCTGCTGCAGGCGGCGGTCGCGCAGGCGATAGACGAGTGCGCGGGCCTCTACGGCGAGGAGCTCTACCGGGCGCTGGCGCGCACCTACGCCGCGCTCGTGGCCAAGTTCGGCTCATTCGCGGCCGCCGCGGCCGTCGAGTTCTACGCCGCAATGCGCTCGGGCGCCGGACCGGCGCAGGGATACGAGCCGCGTCAGTTCGACCCCGGACACGGCGGGCTCCTCGCGAGCGACGTCGACGAGGCGCTGCGGGCCTCCGCGCCCGCCGCGGCGCTCGCGGCGAGGGCCGTGCAGCGCGTCATGGGCTACGCGGACGCCACGATCCAGGGCAACGCGATGGCCGACCCGGCGTACCCGCGCTGGGCGCTGGTGCCGCACGCGGGCGCGTGCGACTGGTGCCGGATGATCGGCTCTCGCGGCTTCGTCTTCAAGAGCTCGGCGACAGCCGGCGCCGAGCGCCACCCGAGCTGCAGGTGCATACCGGTCGCCGACTTCTCCGGCAGCCCCGCGCTCGACGGCTACGACCCGGCGGCGCTCTACGACGAGTACCGCGCGAGGCACCCCGAATGGGGCTCCCGCCGCACGGGATCGCGCGGCCGCCGCAGGGGCGGCAAGGTAGTCGCCGCGTTCGTGGACGGGAAGAGGTTCGGGAGCATCGGCGACATCCAGAGGTACATGGAGGGGGCGTCGTCCCCGGATGACCTCAAGGCCCGCATGGCCACCGCGAACAGGGCGGGGCTGGCCATGGGCTTCAAGCCCGGGAGCCCCTACGCCAAGTCGCTCGCGCAGACCGCAGCCAGCGTGAGCAAGAGGCTCTCGGCCAGGTGAGGACGCCCCGTGGGAGGGCGGGCGCGACGCGCCATCAAGCGTCGCCGGCGAAGACACGCAACGCGCCGGCAGGAACACGAGGCCGCAGCCCGCACGGGAGGCGGCCTTTTCCATGCCAAAACACCGCCAGCGCCGCCGCATGGCGGCGCGAAGCGAGCCCCGCACGGGGCGGAAGGAGTGCAAGATGCCGACCCAGCAGAACACCGTCACCGAGACCAATCCCGTCGAGCCCCCGCAGCCGGCCGCGCCAGCGCAGCCCGGCGCCGGCCAGGAGCCCGGCGCGCCGCAGGAGCCGCCCGCGATCGACTGGAAGGCCGAGGCCGAGCGATTCAAGAAGGAGTCCCGCAAGTGGGAGGCCCGGGCCAAGGAGAACAAGGGCAAGGCCGACCTGTGGGACGCGCAGGGCGCGCAGGCGCCCACCGTCGAGTCCCTCAACGACGAGCTCAACGACCTGAAGGGACGCCTCGCCGCGTCCGAGGCCGAGCGCGAGCGCGAGCGCACCCTGGCCCGCGTGTCGCAGGCCACCGGCGTGCCGGCCGCGCTCATCCACGGCGACGACGAGGAGTCGATGACGGCATCGGCCAAGGCCGTCGCCGACTTCGCCGAGTCGCGCCAGCCGGGCTACCCGCTCGACAAGGGCGGATCCGGCGGAGGCAAGAAAGTGAACAGGGAGTCCATCGAGTCCATCAAGGACCCCGCCAAGCGCATCATGGCCCGCGCCGCGCACATGGACCTCTACAAGTAAGAAAGGGGCAAACATGCCCGTACCCGCAAACATCTCCGACTCCAAGGCCATCAACGCCTCGATGGACCAGGAGTTCATCCGCAACTTCGAGGGCGACCTCGACCGCCTGCTCGAGGTCCTCCGCATCTTCGGCGCCGAGACCATCGCCGCCGGCACCACGCTCAAGATGCTCAAGGTGACCGGCGAGCTCAACAACTCCAAGACCGCCGGCTCCAAGGAGTCCGCCACCGGCGATACCGCAGTCCAGCTGGGATCCAGCTCGGGCACGTCCTACGTCGAGGGCGACGAGGTCGCGCTGTCCAAGTTCACCGCCACCTACGAGCCCGTGGGCGAGGCCGAGGCCTTCCCGTACCGCCGCATGACCACGCACAAGGCGATCCAGCAGTCCGGCTACGTCAACGCCGTGCTCAAGACCGACAGGCACATGGCCTCGCTCGTGCGCCGCAGCATCGTCTCGCAGTTCTTCTCCTTCCTGCTCAAGGGAACGGGCACGGCGACCGGCAAGGGCCTGCAGGCATGCGCCGCGGCCGTCGACGCCAAGCTCGGCAACACCCTCGAGACCAACGGCGACGCCGCCGAGCGCGTCGTCCACTTCATCAACCGAGACGACGCCGCCGACTACCTCGGCGCCGCGACCATCACCGACCAGAACCTGTTCGGCCTCACCTACCTCGAGAACTTCCTGGGCCTCTCGGGCGTCTTCCTGACCAACCAGGTCGCCAAGGGAACCATGATCGCCACCCCCGCCGACAACATCCGCATCTTCGGCGTGGACTTCGGCGAGCTTGCGACCTCGGGCCTCACGTACACGGTCTCCGACTCCGGCCTGATCGGCGTCGCGCACACCCCGGCGTACGACCACGTGTCCGTCGAGACCAACGTGCTCGCCGGCGCGACGTTCTTCCCCGAGGTGAAGGACTACATCGTGAAGGGAACCATCACGACCAAGTAAGGAGGCCACCGTGGACGAATACTCGTTCGCGACGGTCGACGAGTACCGCATCGACACCGGAGACGCGGCGACCCCCGACGAGCGCGTCGCCGCCGAGCTGTCGCGGCAGAGCGCGAAGCTCCGCGCGACGCTCGGCATCGGCCGGGCGCGCACCCTGGCGGGGGACGCTGCGGCGCTGGCGCGGGACCTCGTGACCGACGCGGCCCGCAAGAAGCTCGTGCAGCCGGCCTGCGCGCCCATGGGCGTGGAGGACCTCACCGGCGTATCGCAGTCGAGCTTCACGGCCAACGGGTTCCAGGGGAGCTTCACATTCCAGAACCCGAGCGGCACGGCCTACTTCGACCGCTCGACGCTCACCGCGCTCAAGAGGCTGCTCGGGCGCGGCCAGCGCATCGGCACCGTGTGCCCGAGCTACGGGGGCAGGCCGTGATGGGCGAGGAGGTGACGGTGCTGTCGAGCAGGGAGACGGGCAGGGACGCCATGGGAGAGCCCACCGTCGAGTGGGAGCCCACCGTCGTCCCGGGGTGCCTCGTGCGGCCCCTGGCCGGCTCGGACGCGGGGGACGCCGTCCGGCCGGAAGGCATCGTGGCGAGCTACTCCATCGCGTTCCCCAAGACGTACGCGGGGCCGCCGCTGGCGCGCTGCCGCATCGCCCTGACGGGGCGCGGCATGCCCGCAGACCCCGACACCGCGCTGCTGGTGGTCGGTTCCCCCGACATCACCAACCCCTGCCCCACGGCGTGGAACATGACGGCGACGGCGGGGAGGGCCCATGGCTGACAAGATCAAGTTCGGGCGCTTCGTCCACAGCGACGCGGGCGTCATCGCCGTCACGAAGGGCGCGGGCGTCCGCGCCTGGGTGGCGATCGAGACCGCCCGCCTCACGGCGAGGGCCAACGCCGAGGCCGCATCGCACCACGTGCCGTCCGGCTACCGCAAGTCGCTCGAGAAGCTCCATCCCGGGGCCTTCGACGGCGCCCCCTACGTGGGCGTCGTCAAGTCGGGCTCCTGCGACACCCTCGGCGTCGTGCGTGTCGCGACCCCGGCCGGCGCATTCGACCAGAACCGCAACCACACCCTCGACCACCTGCTCTGAGGAGGAAACGTGCCGAGACTCAACGTGATGGGCGAGCTCAGGGCGATCCTCGAGTCCGCCCTGGGCGGCGTGCCCGTGAGGGTCGACGTGCCCGGGGAGCGACCGGGGACCGTCGCCGTGGTCCGCCGGTGCGGGGGCGCGCGGCAGGACGCGCTCGTGGACTCGCCGCAGGTGGAGGTGCTCATGTGGGCGCCCACCGAGGCCGAGGCCGAGGATCTCGCCGAGCGCGTGGGCGACGCCATGTCGCGCCTGCCGTTCGAGCGGGGCTTCTGCGCCTGCGAGGAGCTCGAGATGCGGACCGACTACGACTACCTCGCCCGGTCCCCGCGCTGGTACGCGCTGTACCGACTGAAGACATACCAACCGAAAGAAGGATAAATGGCATCCAACAACGAAGAGGCCAAGATCGCCCTCGCGGCAGAGGACGCGGTCCCCGAGGCCGATATCGACCCCTCGCTCGTAACCACCGGCTCACCCGTCGAGGGCGGCTGCGTGTACACGAGCTTCAAGGCGGGTGCGGCGCTGCCCACCGACGCCGTGGCCAAGATCTCCACGCTCACCGACCTCGTGTCGCTGGGCGACCTCTCCACGGACGGCTTCACGGCCTCCAAGAGCATCACGGTCAACGAGTTCCAGGGCTGGCACCAGTCCATCGTGCTCACCAAGGTCTCCGGCGAGAAACACCAGTACAAGATGGTCTTCATCGAGTCCGTCCGCTCCTCCGTCGCCAAGCTGCGCTACGGCGCCGACAACGTCGAGACCTACGAGGACGGAACCTTCAAGCAGATCAAGGCCGTCGCCAACTCCGACGTGCGCGTCCCGCTCGTCATCGACGAGCTCGAGGACACGGGGTACCTGCGCCGCACCGTCATCCCCCGCGTCTCCATCGACTCCTGCGACGACGTCGAGCACAAGCCCGGCGGCCTGGTCCAGTACGGCTTCACCTTCACGGTCCTCAAGACCGCCGACAAACCGCTGTTCACGATCTACCGCGCAAAGCCCGCCGCGTAGGCAGGGCCGTAACGAGACAGCCGCCCCGGCCGCGCCGGGGCGGCCCTTTACCTAGGAGGAAATGATGAACAAGGACTACCTCGCAACGATGGACGAGGCCGAGCTCGAGGCGTACGCCAAGGTCCTCGGCTTCACGACCACCGCCGCACAGACGGCGGCGGACAAGGCGAAGCTCATCGAGCAGAAGCGAGGGCGCCGCGCCGAGCTGACCGTGCTCGGCATCGCCATGAGCATCCCCGTCAAGCGCGCGCACGACCGCCGCTTCATCGACGCCATGAACAAGGAGGACCGCACGACCGAGGAGCTCGACGGGGCGTTCCGCTTCCTGCTCGGCGACGAGCAGTACGCGAGCCTCATGGAGGCCGTGACCGAGGACGACGGCACTCAGGACGACGACGCGCTGGGCTACGCATACAACAAGCTGCTCTACTCGGCCGAACTAAAAAACTTCTAGAGCTCGCCGACCTCGAGGAACGTCACCTGCCCCTGCTCAGGCACGACTTCAGGGCCTACTACGGCTGCTGCTACGACGAGGTCGGTGCCGCCGAGGCGTACGACCTCGTGAGGACGCTGCCCGACGGCTCGCTCACCGTGGCGGCCCTACACCCGGAGCGCAGCTGGACGCAGGAGCGGCACTTGGCTGCGGACATCGTAGACAGCGTCTACGCGGCGGCGACCGCGCTGTGCGGCGGCAAGGCATCGGAAGCCCCGAGGGTGCCCCGCCCGAGGGACGTGGCGGCCGCCGGCGCCGCGGCAGAGCGCGCGGCGTCGGTTCGCGCCCGCATCGAGAACACCGAGTGGGTGGAGGTGACGGATGGCTGAGATCGGACGCGCGGACCTCGTGATCGTCCCCAGGTTCGACAACCTCACCAAGTCGGTCGAGTCCGCGCTCGGCAAGTGCGAGGGGCAGGCGAGCAAGTCCGGCTCCAGCCTCGGCAAGAGCACGGGCTCCGGGTTCGGGAAGGGGCTGGCCGGCTCCGGCGCGATGATAGGCGCCTTCTCGACGCTCACGTCGAAGGCCATGGACTCCATCTCGTCCCATGTCGGGTCGGCAATCAGCCGCTTCGACACGCTCAACAACTACCCGAAGGTCATGCAGTCCCTCGGGTACTCCGCGGATTCCGCCAACGCGTCGATCGGCAAGATGTCCGACCGCCTGTCGACCCTGCCCACCAGGCTCGACGACATGGTCTCGGTCGTCCAGGGCATCACCGCCACGGTCGGGGACCTCGACAAGGCCACCGACGTCGGCCTCGCGCTCAACGACATGCTCATCGCCTCGGGCAGCTCGACCCAGCTATGCTCGGCTGCGATGGAGCAGTTCCGCCAGATCCTCTCCAAGGGCAAGCCCGAGATGGAGGACTGGCGCTCGCTGACGACGGCCGCACCTGGCCAGATGGACCAGCTGGCGAAATCCATGCTCGGCCCCACGGCAAACGCCAACGACCTGTACGCAGCGCTCGGCGGCGGCGGCAAGGACCCGACCATCACGCTCGACCAGCTCATGGACAAGATGGTAGAGCTCGACACGCAGGGCGGCGCCAGCTTCGCGTCCTTCAAGGACCAGGCCGAGACCGCCGCCGGCGGCGTCCAGACGAGCATCCAGAACATGTCCAACGCCGTGACGAAGGGCGTCACCGGCACGCTCGAGGCGGTCGGCAGGAACAACATCGCCGGGGCGCTCGACGACGCGAAGGGCGCCGTGAACGGCCTCTTCAAGGTCGTCAACGGAGGAGTCTCCGCGTCGATGCCCCTGGTCAAGCAGCTCTACGGCGGGTTCAAGGGCCTGGCGCCCGAGATCGTCTCGGGCGCGGCGGGCATCGCGGCATGGCAGAAGGCGGTGCCCGTCCTCTCCGGCGTCGCGAGCGGCGTGGGCAAGGCCACCGAGGCCTTCAAACTCGCCCACGGGGGCGCAGGCACGTTCGCCGAGTCGCTCGAGGCGGTGGGCATCGGCTTCAACCCGGTCGCGATCGGCTGCACCGTCGCGGCCGCCGGCATCGGCATACTCATCGAGAAGCAGGTCGAGTGGCAGGCCCGCACGGACGCGCTCAGCAAGGCCACGACCGGCCTGGTCGACGCGGCCTCAAACACCGCGGCGCTCGAGTCCTACGCCGGCAGGGTCGAGAACGTGGGCAAGAAGTCCTCCTTCTCCGCCATGTCCGTCGACGAGCTCGCCGAGTCGATCGGCAGGCACGTCGACGCCATGAACGAGAACACGAGGGCCGCCGAGTCGCAGATCGCGCAGCTCAACACCGCGCAGCAGATCATCGACAACTACGCCGGCAAGACCGACCTGTCCACCGACGCCCAGGGCAGGCTCACGTGGGCGCTGCAGCTGCTCAACGACCAGCTCGGGCTCAACATCTCGGCGCAGGACGTGGCGAACGGGCAGTACGTCGACGCGGACGGCAACGTCAAGAACCTCAAGCAGTCCATCGACGAGCTCGTCGCCTCCAAGAAGAAGGACGCCGAGGTGAGCGCCCTCACGGCGAACCTCACCGAGGCGTACCAGGCGCAGTCCGAGGCGGCCGACACGCTCGCCTCCAAGACGAAGCCCTACCAGGACCGCCTCAAGGAGCTGGCGAAGAGCTACCCGGAGCTCACCAAGGGCGAGCTCGAGGCGCTCGCCTGCACCGAGAAGGTCGGCAGGGAGTACAACGAGGCGAAGAAGCAGTTCGACTCCGCCTCGGACAGCATCGACGTGCTCAACGGCAAGCTCGGCGACGCGAGCCTGACCACGCAGGAGGCCGGCAGCACCTTCGAGCACTTCGCCCAGGCGCAGCTCACGCTGTTCCAGGCGCAGCTCTCGGCCAACGGCGAGACCCTGTCCGCCGTCTCCGGCTCGCTCACGCAGCTCGGCGTCGACACCGAGCAGCTGGCGAGCCTCAGCGACGACCAGCTCGCCAGGCTGGCGCAGGACTACGACGGCACCGCCCGCTCCATCGTCGACGACCTCGACGGGTGGGGCGTCTCGATGTTAGCGTCAATCTAATTTTCACCAGTTTCACCAATCAAACGCGCCGTTCGCG
>CAUGTZ010000024.1 GCA_959602645.1 uncultured Collinsella sp.
GGTGAGCCCGTGGGAGGCCAGGGCGCCGCTGACCGGTGGACGGCACCGAGCCGTCTGATGACTTGAAGAAGGGGGAGGCCTCGCGGCCTCCCCCTTTTTTTGCGTTTTATAGAGAGCTGTAATACAAGAACTCGCCTTCTTTTAGCTTGTCTTACTGTTTGGCTGTATTTTGAGTCCTTCTTTTGTATTTGCGCGATAATAACTCCCATTGGCGTTAGGGAGGACTTGATGTTTACCGTTTTTGTCTTGGGCAATATTGCTTCGGGTAAGTCGACTGCCTGCCGCTATCTCGAATCTCATGGCGCCATGCTTATCGATCTGGACGAGCTTGCCAAATCGCTGTATGTGCCAGGCTCCGATATCGTCAATGCCCTCGCGGAAGAATTTGGCTGGGATATTTTGGACGAGGAGGGCGGCGTTCGCCGTAACATCCTCGCTTCTCGAGCTTTTGTTTCTCCTGATGCGGTCGCGAGGCTCAATAGCATTGTGCACCCCGTTCTCATTGAGCAGCTGTCACTGAGGATTCTTGATCCGGTTTGCTGCACGGTTTCGTCCCCCCGTTATCCCTTTGCGGTTGTCGAGGTTTCTGCCCCGACTGGTTTTGAGGATGCTTTTGGCCTGGCTGATGAAATTCTGGTTATCAGCGCTCCTTTAGCAGTTCGTCGCGGGCGTGCTATTCATCGTGGTATGGAGCCCTCTGATTTTGATGCGCGTTCTGCATGCCAACCTGATGAGGCTTCGCTTTGCAATCTCGCTTCGACGGTAATCGATAATGCGGCGGGCGATAACTCGCTCTTTGAACAACTGGACGCTTGGCTTGTGCGCCATGGCTTCGGGGATGTAGTGGATAAGGAGGAGGTCGATGCCTAGGACACGTTTCTTTACGTGGTATCGCGTGGCGCCACTTGCCGTTGTGTTCGTCTTTGGCCTTATTTCGCTCGTCTACTCGTATGCTCCTGCCGCTTTCTTTAAGCCTTTGTATCCGATTGACTACGAGGCGTACGTAAAGCAATCGAGCATTTCGCACAATCTTGATCCGTATCTGGTGTGTGCTGTCATAAAGTCGGAATCGAATTGGGATCCCGAGGCTGAGTCGAATCAGGGTGCTCAGGGATTGATGCAGCTGATGCCCGAGACTGCCCAGGATATGATCGCCAAGGGTCTTGTCGACGGTGGGGAGTATTCGGCCGACAACCTTAGCGATCCGGCTACGAATATCGAGTTTGGCTGTGCGTACCTCTCGTATCTCTTAACGTATTTCAACGGGTCGACGGATAGCGCTATTGCCGCCTATAACGCCGGCATGGGCAATGTCGACGGATGGGCGCAGCAAAGTACGTCGCTGCACAATGCAATCACCTTTCCCGAGACGCAGGCGTATCTGATTCGCGTCAATAATGCCTGGGTTCGCTATAAGACCCTCTATCCCGATCGGTTCGTATAGGACTATGCCTGCCGCCTGCGTATACTGCAGATATATGAGTTAGGAGTATCCATGGCGGAATTTGAAGTAGAACGCGTCGGCGGTGAACTTAAGCGCTTTGGCGTTGAGGGCGCTGAGGTGCCGTTTGAAGTCGTTTCTCCCTATGAGCCTGCAGGTTCTCAGCCTAAGGCCATTGAGTCGCTTGTGCAGGGCGTGAGGGATGGAGATCGCTATCAGGTTTTGCTGGGCGTGACTGGTTCGGGCAAGACCTTTACGATGGCTAAAACCATCGAGGCCCTGGGGAAGCCGACGCTTGTCATGGCTCCCAATAAAACGCTCGCCGCTCAGCTTGCGAGCGAGCTCAAAGAGTTCTTTCCCAACAACGCTGTGGTCTACTTTGTCTCGTACTACGACTACTATCAGCCCGAGGCGTATGTGCCGCAAAGCGATACATATATCGAGAAAGACTCCTCGATTAACGAAGAGGTCGAGATGCTGCGACATCAGGCGACCGCATCGCTGCTCTCTCGACGCGATGTGATCGTTGTCGCATCGGTCTCGTGTATCTATGGCATTGGCTCTCCTGAGGACTATGCGGGTCTGGCTCCAAACGTCGACAAGAAGGTGCCGCTCGAGCGCGATGACTTTATCCACGCACTTATCGACATTCAATATGATCGCAATGACTATGACCTGGCGCGCGGCACGTTCCGCGTGCGTGGCGATGTCGTCGACGTGTATCCGCCTTATGCCGAGCATCCGTTGCGGTTTGAGTTCTTTGGCGACGAGGTCGAGCTGATTGCCGAGATCGATGAGGTCACCGGAGAGATGCTTCGTGAGTACGAGGCCATCCCCGTGTGGCCGGCCTCGCACTACGTGACCGAGAAGCCGAAGGTCAAGGCGGCTCTGAAATCGATCAGCGAAGAGTGCGAGAAGCGTGTGGCCGAGCTCAAGGCGACTGATAAGTTGCTCGAGGCGCAGCGTCTGCAGCAGCGCACCGATTATGATCTTGAGATGCTCGAGACCATGGGTTTTTGTAACGGTATCGAGAACTACTCGCGTCATCTGGACGGTCGCAAGCCGGGTGAGCCGCCGTTTACCCTGATCGATTACTTTCCCAAGGATATGCTCTGCATCATCGATGAGAGCCATGTGACGGTGCCGCAGATTCGCGGCATGCACGAAGGTGACCGCTCGCGTAAGGTGACGCTGGTGGAACACGGTTTTCGTCTGCCCTCGGCGCTCGATAACCGCCCACTTCGTTTCGATGAGTTTGAGGCGAGGATTCCCCAGTTCATCTATGTTTCGGCCACGCCGGGCGACTATGAGCTGCGGGTGAGCCAAAACGACGTTGAGCAGATTATTCGTCCGACCGGTCTGCTCGACCCCAAGATTGATGTGCGTCCGGTTCGTGGGCAGATTGACGATCTTGAGGACGAGATTCGCGAGCGCGTGGTGCGCAAGGAGCGCGTACTGGTGACCACGCTCACCAAGCGCATGGCCGAGGACCTGACCGACCATCTGCTTGATGCCGGCATTAAGGTCAATTACATGCACTCCGATACAGCGACGATGGACCGTGTCGAGATCCTGCGAACGCTGCGCGAGGGAAAGATCGATGTTCTCGTTGGTATCAACCTGCTTCGCGAGGGCTTGGATCTCCCCGAGGTCTCACTGGTGGCAATTCTCGATGCCGATAAGGAAGGCTTCTTGCGCAACCGCCGTTCGCTGATTCAGACGATTGGCCGCGCGGCCCGTAACGCCGATGGCGAAGTCATCATGTATGCAGACGTTATGACCGATTCGATGAAAGAGGCCATCGAGGAGACGCAGCGCCGTCGCGAGATTCAGATGGCATATAACGAAGAGCATGGCATTGTGCCCAAGACGGTGCGCAAGGCCATCAACGACATCTCAAGTTTTATTGCCGAGGCCGAAAAAACCGTGGGTTCCAAGGGACGTTCGAAGGGCGACTCTCTTGGCCATGGCGCATTCTATACGCCCGATGAGTCGGGCGAGGGTGGCGTGCCGGAAACGGTGGCGCCCGAGCAGACACTTGCGGAGCAGTTGGAAGAACTGCCGCATGACGAGCTCGTGCGGATCGTCGAAACCATGGAAGAGGATATGCGTAACGCTTCTGCTGCCATGGACTTTGAGGAGGCGGCGCGCCTGCGCGATGCCGTCGTTCAGATTCGAGCGATGCTCGAGGGTGCGTCTGAGGACGAGACGATTGAGCGCTTACGTTCGCAGGCCCGCAAGGGTTCCACGTTCGCATCGGGCAGAAAACGCCAGGGTGCACGGTTTAAGAAATAGTGAACAGGCCCCGAGTTCCCTGTGGAGCTTGGGGCCTGTGTCTTTTGCGCGCTGGAATTCGTGCGTTAGAGGTCTGCGATCAGGGCTTCGGCACAACGGATGCCGTCGGTGGCCGCGCTCATGATGCCGCCGGCATATCCAGCCCCCTCACCACAAGGATAGAGGCCCGGGGTCGACACGGCATGGCACGTTCGGTCTCGGGTGACAGTGACCGGTGAGCTCGAACGAGTCTCCACGCCGGTAAGAACGGCGTCGGGGCGGTCGTAGCCGCGCAGCTTTTTTCCGAGTAGGGGAAGTCCCAGGCGGAGCGACTCGACGATATGCTGCGGCAGGGCTTCGTCAATTGCCGTCCAGGTCACACCGAGCGGATAGGTGGGCTTTACCTTTCCGGGCGCCTTGCTGGCACGTCCTGCGAGGAAATCTCCGACGAGCTGTGCCGGTGCGTTCCAGTTGGAACCGCCCAGGCGATAGGCGGCCGCCTCGCAGGCACGCTGGAGCTCGATGCCGGCGAGCGGGTCATTGTTGGGAAGGTCCTCGGGTGTGACGTTAACGAGCAGGGCGGCATTTGCGTTGCATCCGCCGCGGGCATTGAGACTGGCGCCGTTGACGCACAGGTGGCCCTGCTCGGAAGAGGCGGCGACAACCTGCCCGCCGGGGCACATGCAAAACGAGAACACGCTGCGGCCGTTGGGAAGATGGGCGACGAGCTTGTAAGGGGCTGCTCCGAGGGCAGGATGTCCCGCCGAGGCTCCGTATTGGACTCGGTCGATGTCGCGCTGCGGATGCTCGATGCGAACGCCCATGGCAAAGGTCTTTTGTGCGAGGGCCACGTTGTGGCCCTTAAGGAGCTCAAAAATATCGCGAGCAGAATGCCCGCAGGCGAGGATGAGGTGCTTTGTCTCGATTGGCTCGCAAGCGGCGTCTTGGGACGATTGGACATCAATACCGGTGATGGCGCCAGACGCGTCGATGCGAATGTCGACGAGCTTCGTTCGATAACGGACGACACCTCCGAGCTGCTCGATGCGCTGGGATATAGCGGTGACAACCGTGGGAAGGATGTCGGAGCCAATGTGCGGCTTGGCATCCCACAGAATATCGCGGGGCGCGCCCGCCTCGACGAAGGTTTCGAGGATAAGGCGATGGGCGGGATTTTTGGTTCCCGTATTGAGTTTGCCGTCCGAGAAGGTTCCCGCGCCGCCCAGGCCAAACTGGATATTGCTCTCGGGGTCGAGGATGCGCTCCTTTAGAAAGAGGTCGATCGCCTGCGAGCGGCGAAATGCCGGGTCGCCGCGCTCGATGAGCAAGGGCTTAAGACCTGCTTCGGCGAGCGTAAGCGCAGCGAAAAGGCCGGCGCATCCGGCGCCGACAACGACAGGGCGTTCTTGAGGTGCGTCGGAGGCGGGGGAGGGGAATGAAGGCTCATCGTCTTCTATCGCGCGTACGCGCGAGCGGTCACGCTCGACAACGCTGTCGACTGCTTCTCGCTCGAGGTGGGGACTAGTCAGCTCAACACGAAAGCCCAGGATAAAATGGACGTCTCGTTTTTTGCGAGCGTCGATTGACTTGCGGTGGAGCTCGATGGACTTGATTTCGGAGTCCTTGCAACGTAGGACGCGCTTGGCGACTCGCTTGCCAACAATGAGACAGGCATTTTCATCGCCGGCTTCATCGAGCGACGCGTTGACTTGGGTGATTTCGATCATCGAGGTCTCCTTAGAGGCAAGAAAGAGGCCGTCCGGTATTCCAGACGGCCCGAATGCGTTTTTGATTATAGACTGCGCGGCTACAGGCTGCTTGCAGCGCGAATGCCCGAGATCCAGGCCCACGCAAGGTTAAAGCCTCCGCAATCGGCGTCGATGTCGAGCGCTTCACCGCAAACGTAAAGCGGAGCGTCGACAACGCTGCGCGCGCGTAGGCTGGGTGTTGAGATACTCTCGACAGATACGCCACCACGCGTGACCTGCGCTGAGCGCTCCTCGGCTGTTCCCTCGACGAGCAACTTAAAGTGCTTGAGGATCGAGACCAGATGGATGACATCGTTGGAGCCTGGATGGCACTGCTCGAACGCTGTGCAGACGACGCGGGAGAGTTGCGGGGCGAGCATGCCGTCGAGCCAACGGGGATCGCGGGGTGAAAAGTCACCGAACAGCTCAACGCGCCGGTTGAGCATATCGAGCAACTCGTCTTTGGAGAGGTCGGGGAAAACGTCGAGCAGGATCGTATCGCCGTGCTGGATACGACGAGAGAGGTTGAAGACAGCGACACCCGAGATACCGAAGGTTCGAAACAGCACTTCACCGTCTTCGTGCCAGAGCTCATTATGATTGCGGGCGAGCGTCAAGCGGGCACGGACGCGCAGGCCATCCAACGTCTTGAGTGCCGCTCGATCGCCAACGACCGTTGCCGATACGGGGCAGAGGATGGGGCGCAGTGAAGTGAGGGGGAGGCTAAACGTATCGGCGATACCGGTGGGGTTGCCGCCCGTGGCGATAATTACGGCATGTGCCTGCAGGGCCTCGTTCTTGCGAGGGACATCGGCGAGCGCTTTCCGAAGCGAGCGGAGCTCCGATTTTCGGTCGTCGTGCTTTTTTGCCTTGAGTGCCCGCGCTGGACGGTCTATTTGGAGTGCCCAGCCTTCGGAAGCTTTGTGCGCCGAGGCAACGTTGGCTCCGCAGATTAAGGTGATACCTAGGCGGTCGCAAACGCTGAGAAGCGCGTCGCGCACCGATTCGGCGCGAAGGGAGCGCGGGTACAGCCGGCCTTCCTCGGAGGTTGTCATGATGCCCAGCGAGGAGAAGAAACCCATAAGCTCTTGTTCGGGCTGGGGGCCCATGACGGATGTGACGAATGCTGGGTGGTTATACCGCTGAGGATCGATCGATTCGTTGGAGAGGTTGCAGCGGCCGTTACCGGTCGCAAGGAGCTTAAGGCCGCAGGCGACATCGCGCTCAACGATGCAGAC
Organism: uncultured Collinsella sp.; assembly: GCA_959602645.1. Classification (GTDB taxonomy): domain Bacteria; phylum Actinomycetota; class Coriobacteriia; order Coriobacteriales; family Coriobacteriaceae; genus Collinsella. Next base: position 6,702 of record CAUGTZ010000024.1, read on the forward strand.
GCTTTTGCCAGCGCGTGCGGCCGTAATGGCGGCGGCGAGGCCTGAAGCCCCGCCGCCGATTACCAAGACGTCATAGAGGGCGCTCGCGTTCACTTAGGCCTCGTCGGTCTCGTGCGGGGTAATAGCCTCGACGGCAGAGACCGCCTTGGGCAACATGCCATCGGGCAGCGCGGTCTCGACCTCGCCCTTATCGCAGGCCTCGGCGAGTGCCGGATTAATGGGAAGCTGGCCCAAGATGTCGAGGTTATAGCGCTCTGCGACCTCGGGGAGCTTGCTCTTGCCAAAGACCTCGATCTTCTTGCCGCAGTCGGGGCACTCAATATAGCTCATGTTCTCGACAATGCCCAGAATGGGGACGTTCATCTTCTCGGCCATGTTGACCGCCTTGGCGACGATCATCGAGACCAGATCCTGCGGGCTCGTGACGATGACGATGCCGTCGACCGGCAGCGACTGGAAGACGGTGAGCGCGACGTCGCCTGTTCCCGGAGGCATGTCGACCAGCAGGTAGTCGATGGGGCCCCACGAGGTCTCGCTCCAGAACTGCCTAATGGCGCCTGCGATGACCGGACCGCGCCAAAGGACGGGGTCGGTCTCGTTTTGGAGCAGCAGGTTGGAGCTCATGACCTTGACGCCGTGCTCGGAGATTTCGGGCAGCATAAGGTTGCCAAGGGCATGGACGTGGCGTCCACTCATACCGAACATCTTGGGGATAGAGGGACCGGTGATGTCGGCATCGAGGACGCCGACCTTGTGGCCGTGACGGGCAAGCTCGGTGGCGATGGCACCGGTGACAAATGACTTGCCGACACCGCCCTTGCCGGAAAGCACGGCGATGACGCGCTTGACCTCGGACAGCGTGTTCTCCTCAAATTGCGACGGCGACGTTTGTCCGCCGGCGGCCTGTGCGTGTTCGCAACCCATGTATGACTCCTTTGTATATGCTGGGGCCGGGGCCCCGCGATGTGACACGAGCGTCATTGTACCCTCGTTTGCGAGCGGGAGTCATTTGCGATGCGTTTGGGCCGAGCGTGCTTGCAATACGATGGGCCCAAGCGAATGGGCGGGCTTACTGAACTTTGCTGGCGAACTCGAGGTATTGCATGCGCTGCAGCTTGTCGATCGTCGAGGCGTAGGGGCTGTCTTCCGATTCCAAGTCGTAGCGCAGCCCGTCGGCACCGAGATAGCCGGCGACATTGATGGTGGGCACATCTGACCTTGTCGCAAGCAGGGCCTTTTGGTAATTGGTGAGCGGGGCGCCGATCTTATTAAGGGTAATGGCTGCAATCTCGTTTGCCCCGACGGTGTCGTAGACGTTGAGCTCGGTATTGCCGGCGATCTCATAGTTAGCCCAGACGAGATATGTCGACTGATAGATACGGAAAGCGTGGCTTGCCGTATCTTCCTGAGGGTACAGCTCGTCGTTGAGAGTCGTTGCGGCGCTCGGCTGATGGTCGCCAAAAAAGACAAGAACAACCGGTCTGCCGATGTTGCGGAGCTCGTTGATAAAGTACTCGAGGTCCCGGTCGGATGCGTTGATGCAGGTGAGATAGGTGTTGAGCGCGCTGTTGGCGCCTTCGCTGGCTCCCTCGACCCAATAGTTTGTCAGCTCTTCGGCGGGAACGGTGCCATAGTCGTAGCCGCCGTGATTTTGCATCGTGACGTCAAAGATGAACTGCGGCGCTTCGTCGGTTCTAAGCAGGTCGAGTATCTTGTCGTAGGTGGCGTAGTCGCATACGCCGGCATGGTAATAGGGCGCACCTTCGAAATCGCCGATTGAAAGAAAGTCTCCAAAGCCCAGCTGCTGATAGATTTTATCTCGATGGTAGTTGACGGGGTTTTGCGGGTGCATAGCGGTAGTGGTATACCCAAGCTCTTTAAGGTCCTTTGCCAGGCTGTTTACGCCATTCATCTGATACAGCTGATAGGGGATCTTGCCTAATCCGACAAAGGCCGTTGTCGCTCCGGTCAAAAATTCGAATTCGGAGTTTGCCGTTCCGCCACCGGCGACCGAAGCGAGCATGGTGCCGCGAACAAGTGTGTCGGGAAGCGAGTTGTAGAATGCGGGGCCGGAGTACCCGGCCGCCTGGAGCTGCTCAAAGCACGAAAGGTCGCTAAAACTCTCGTTCATGACGGCAACAATCGTCGGCTTGATTTCATTGAACTGGGCAACGGCCGCCGCGCGCTGTTCGCTCGAGCCATATGTGCTGTCGTAGACGGCGGCGAGCTCCTGCTCGATGCTCTGCGCCTCATCGGGCGTATAGTCTTCGGGCTTCTCAATGGGCAACTCGTTGACCATTTCGGTGAACGAAGTGATAAAACCCTGAGACGCATACGTGGTGATGGGCTGCCAACGGTCAAATCCAAAATCCAGCGCCTGCTCCAAGTCGATGTTGGAAAAGCCTGAGAGCCCCACAACGGTCACTAGCAGAAAAGCACAGAGGTTAGCGGCGATAGCGGGGAAGACATGGGTGGGCGTACGGAGCTTTCGCGGTCGGATGAGCGAAAGAAGCCCCAGGGAAATCTCCAGCAGGGCGAGAGAGGTTACGATTCCGGCGGTAAAGGTAAACTCGTATCCCTCGCTGACTTCCATTGCGGTGCCAAGGGCCAAGATATCGCTTGGCAGGATGGCTTCGCCTTTAAACGTTATGACGAAGTGCTCGGCAATGCCAAGGATGCAGCAGACGACGGGCACGAGAGCCATGACGCCTCCATGACGCTGTCCCAGCAAATAAAGGGAGAGCAGAACCGTCGCGAGCAGCCCGACGGAAAACCCGAATGAGTTGGCGGGAATGCGATAGAACGTTTCGTTGCAGGCAATTTCGAGTGAAACGAACGAGAGCGCTGAAACAGCGGCGATGACAAGGATGTCACGGCAAATACAGGCAACCGTTCCCGTCGCAAGGTCGGTTTGGTCGATAAGTCCCGAAACCAAGGGCTCGACAAGAAGCATGACGGCGACAGCACCGAGCGCCGAATAAGAAAGGATCCATAGGGAGCTGCCCTCATTTACGAGCAATTGATTCGTAATCCATGCAGCTACCACGCCGAGCGGGACGAGGAGCGTCGCGCACCAAAAGACGCGGGCAATGGGTGGCTTTTCGTTGCGTTTGATTGAAAAATACACGCGCACGACGACGGCGGCCACGATAAGGACGGCGATGAATATGGGCAGATTGGCCATGTCGCTCGAAGTGATTTCAAGGGGGATATCTTCGGTCATGGACGTTCCTCTGGTACAGCAAATTAAGTTCAGCATTAGATTACTGTAACCTTTCCACGGCATTTCGAGAAACAAAGCGCCCGATACGCAAAGCTAAAGGTCTGCGAATCTTGTATTACGAACATCTGTGCGCGTCGAGTGCGCTAAACTCATCGGCAGTATGATTCGATGCAATAGGAGGCAAGGAGCTTCCATGTCTGATTCTTCTATCGTTATTCGCGGCGCCCGTGAGCACAACCTCCGTGATATCGATGTTTCCATTCCGCGTGACCAACTCGTGGTCATTACCGGTCTTTCTGGCTCGGGCAAGAGTTCGCTGGCATTCGACACTATCTATGCCGAGGGCCAGCGTCGATACGTCGAGAGTCTTTCGAGCTATGCGCGCCAGTTCTTGGGACAGATGGACAAACCCGACTTGGATTCAATCGACGGCCTTTCGCCGGCGGTGTCGATCGACCAAAAGACGACGTCTAAAAACCCTCGCTCGACGGTTGGCACCGTAACCGAGATTTATGACTATCTGCGCCTGCTGTTCGCCCGTGTGGGCACCCCGCACTGTCCCGAATGCGGCCGTGTCATTGAGCGCCAGACGACCGACCAGGTTGCCGACAAGGTCTTGGCGGCGGGGGAGGGCCGCCGCGCGTTTGTGCTGGCACCGGTAGTGCGCGGGCGAAAAGGCGAGTACGCCAAGCTGTTTGAGGACCTTCGCGCCGAGGGCTTTAGCCGCGTGCGTGTCGACGGCGAGGTTCGCTCGCTTGATGACCCTATCGATTTGGATAAGAAATTCAAGCACGATATCGAGGTCGTGGTCGACCGCATCGTGATCCGTGAGAACTCGCTGGGCCGTATTGCCGAGTCCGTTGAACAGGCGACTGCGCTGGCGCACGGCAATGTGAACGTATACTTGCTGCCCGACCGCGACGCTCCCGAGGGGACCGAAGGCGAGTTGCTGGAGTATTCGCTGGCGTTAGCGTGCCCGGAGCATGGACACTCCATCGATGACCTGCAGCCGCGTGATTTCTCGTTCAACGCGCCCTATGGCGCGTGCCCAGAGTGCGATGGCCTGGGCTTTAAGAAGACGGTCGATGCCGAGGCCCTAATCGAAGACCCCTCGAAGTCGATCGCCGACGGGGTTTTTGGCAGCCTGTTTGGCAACTCTAACTACTATCCGCAGATTTTCGCTGCGGTCTGCAAACACTTTAAGGTGAGCGTCGATACGCCGTGGGAGGATCTGCCTCCGCGGGTGCGTCGCGCGTTTTTAGACGGCATGGGCGACCAGAAGATTTCGGTCGACTATCAAAAGCTCGATGGGCGCCGCAGCCAGTGGGACACCAAGTTTTCGGGCGTGCGCAATATCCTGTACGAGCGCTATACCGAGACGACGAATGAGAACACCAAGGCGCGCTTGGAGAAGTACATCCGCGAGGAGCCGTGCTCGAGTTGCCATGGTGCTCGTCTGCGCCCCGAGATGCTCGCCGTTACCGTAGGCGGTAAGTCCATTTACGAGGTCTGCTGCCTATCGTGCCGCGAGTCGCTCGAGTTTTTTGAGGGCTTGGAGCTTACCGAGCGCCAACAATTTATCGGTGGGCGCATCGTCAAGGAAATCCTGGAGCGCTTGCGTTTTCTGGTCGATGTCGGACTCGACTATCTGACCCTCGATCGTGCCTCGGCGACGCTTTCCGGAGGCGAGGCCCAGCGCATTCGCCTGGCAACGCAGATCGGCGCCGGCCTCATGGGTGTGCTGTACATTTTGGACGAGCCATCGATTGGCCTCCATCAGCGCGATAACGAGCGCCTGATCAAGACGCTTGAGCGCCTACGCGATATCGGCAATACCGTCATCGTCGTCGAGCATGATGAGGATACGATTCGTGCTGCCGACTATGTGATCGACATGGGCCCCGGCGCGGGCGTGAACGGCGGACACGTAGTCGCGGCGGGAACGCCTGCCGATATCATGGCGTGTCCCGAGTCGATGACGGGCGCTTATCTGACCGGCAAACGAATGATCCGGGTTCCCGATGAACGCCGCAAGCCCGGTCGCGGCTGCCTTAAGATCACGGGCGCCCGCGCCAACAACCTCAAAAACGTTACCGCCAAGATTGAGTTCGGTACGCTTACGGTCGTTACCGGCGTGTCGGGATCGGGTAAGAGCTCCCTGGTTACCGACACTATCGCACCTGCCCTTACGAATGCCATTCACCGTTCGACGCGCCCTGTGGGTCCGTATAAGAAAATCGAGGGCATCGAGTGTATCGATAAGGTTATCGATATCGACCAGTCGCCGATTGGCCGCACGCCGCGTTCCAACCCTGCTACGTACATTGGCCTGTGGGATGATCTTCGCGCGCTGTTTGCGAGTACGCCGGAGTCGAAGGCGCGTGGCTACTCGCCGGGACGTTTCTCCTTTAACGTGAGCGGCGGTCGCTGCGAAGCATGCAAGGGCGACGGACAAATTAAGATCGAGATGCACTTCCTTCCCGATATCTATGTCCCCTGTGAGGTCTGCGGCGGCAAACGCTATAACCGCGAGACGCTTGAGGTCACCTACCGTGGTAAGACCATCTCGGACGTGCTCGACATGAGCGTCACCGAGGCACTGGCCTTCTTTGGGAATATCCCGCAGATTAAGCGCAAGCTCCAGACGCTGTACGATGTAGGCTTGGGCTACGTGAGCCTGGGCCAGCCCGCTACGACGCTCTCGGGCGGCGAGGCGCAGCGTGTGAAGCTCGCCAAGGAGCTTCATCGACGCCAGACGGGCAAGACGTTCTATATTTTGGATGAGCCGACGACCGGCCTTCATTTTGAGGACGTCCGCCAGCTGCTCGATGTGCTGCAGCGCTTGGTCGATGCGGGCAACACGGTGCTGGTGATTGAACACAATCTTGATGTCATCAAGGTTGCCGACCGTCTGATCGATATGGGCCCCGAGGGCGGTAACGGCGGCGGAACCGTCGTGGTTTCGGGCACACCGGAGCAGGTTGCGGACTGTCCGCAGAGTTATACGGGCAAGTTTTTGGCGCCGTTGCTCAGGCGTGACCGGGAGCGTCAGGCTCAACTTGATGCTCAATAAATAGGCGATTCAGTTTATGGGCGCCATCGACTCCTTGTGATTCGATGGCGCTTGCTGTGTCGAAGTGACGTATGCAGCCGAATTGGACATATACTTAATCCTTGCGTCCGAATGCGAGGGAAAGGATATGCCATGGCAAAGGCTGTAAAGACGCCAAAAACCAATGCGATGCGCGAGCTGGAAAGCGCCGGCATTTCCTATGTTCTACATACGTACGAAGACGATGGTGATGAGTCGGCGGGCCTGGGGGTCGCGATTTCGGAGCAGCTTGGCGAGGAGCCCGGTCAAGGATTTAAGACCTTGGTCTGCGTGACGCCGTCCAACGACCACGTCGTGTGCTGCATCCCTGTTGCCGACGAGCTCGATCTAAAGTCCGCGGCGCGTGCCGCGGGGGAGAAGTCCTTGGCCATGATGCATGTGAAGGATTTGCTTGCGGCGACTGGCTACGTTCGCGGCGGCTGCAGTCCGGTCGGTATGAAAAAACGCTACCGGACGCTCATTGATGAGACATGTGTCCTTTGGGATACCATTTTTATTTCGGGAGGCAAGCGTGGTTATCAGCTCGAGCTTGCACCTGATGATTTAATTGCATTTTGCGGGGCGACAGTTGCCGCGATTACGAGAGAGGACTGAGCGATGCCGCAGGAAGAATTGAAGCGCGGAGCTCATTTTGCAGAAGAATCTGCGCCTCAGACACCCTCATCCGAAGCTTCTTCATCGCGAGATGACACTGACGACATGGGCTCGTCGGACTACTCCACGGTTGGTCGTTCCGCCGGGCTTATGACCATCCTGACCATCGTGTCTCGCGTCACTGGTTTTATCCGCACGTGGGCAATGGCGGCCGCTATCGGCATGTCGCTACTCTCGTCCTCCTATCAGGTCGCCAACAACCTGCCCAATATGCTCTACGAACTCGTGATGGGCGGCATGCTCGTGACGGCGTTTTTGCCCGTGTACATGGGCGTGAGGCGTGAGCAGGGTCGCGAGGCCTCTAACGAGTACGTGGGCAACCTGCTCGGCATTCTGCTTTTGGTGCTGGGTGGCATTTCGTTGCTGGGGACCGTGTTCGCCCCGGGCTTTATCTGGACGCAATCGTTCCTTTCGGGTGACGGCGGCAGCATGGATACCGCTGCGTTCATGTTCCGTTTCTTTGCCATCCAGATTCTGTTTTATGGTTTGGGTTCGGTGTTCTCGGGCGTTCTCAACGCACACCGCGACTACTTCTGGTCGACGTTTGCCCCGGTCCTCAACAATGTGATCGTCATTGCGAGCTTTATGGGTTTTGCGCCCGTGTCCGCACAGTTTGGCGAACGTGCCGGCATCATCTTGATTGCGGCCGGTACGACCCTCGGTGTCTTTGTTCAGATGGCATGTCAGATCCCCGCGCTTGGCAAGCACGGCGTGCATCCCCATATCCATATCGACTTTAAGGACCCCGCGCTGCGCCAGACGATTGCGCTCGGTATCCCGACGCTGCTCGCCACGGTGTGCATGTTTGTCTCGACTTCTATCACCAACGCTGCCGCGCTGGTGGTCCAGCCCGAGACTGGCCCTTCCGTCATCGCCTATGCGCGCCTGTGGTACACGCTGCCCTACGCGCTGATTGCCGCCTCGCTTTCGACGGCGCTCTATACCGAGCTCTCTCACGACGCACAGGAGAAGGATTACGACAGCGTCCGCACGGGCATTTCGCGTGGCGTCGCCCAGATGCTGTTCTTCCTGATTCCATTCGCGCTGTACCTGATTGTCTTCGCGCGTCCGCTCAACATGATCTACTGCGCTGGCAAGTTCGATGAGTCCGGTGTGGCGCTGGTGTCGGAGTTCCTTATCTACCTGGCACTTTCCCTGCCGCTCTACGGCGTGGTCGTGCTGATGCAGAAGAGCTTCTCTGCCTTGCTCGACATGAAGCCCTATAGCCGCTATTGTCTGTATTCCGCCATCGGCCAGGCCGGCTCGGTTCTGCTGTTTGGCGTTGTGCTGGGCTTCGGTATGCCGGCAATCGCGCTTTCGTATGTCGTCGACTACGTGATCTTGGTCGGTTGCTCGCTGTGGTGGCTGCGTCGTCGTCTGCGTGGTCTTCAGGTTAAATCTATCCTGCATGGCGGTTTCTTTGGCCTTTTGTTCGGTGGCCTGGGTGCTGCCGCAGGCGCCGGCGTCATGTGGGCGCTTGAGCACTTTGTCGGGGCACTTGGCGGCTCGATTCTGATTACTCTTGGCTACGTTTGCGTTGCGGGTGTCGTCTCGCTTGCTGTTACCTTTGGCCTTGCCGTCGTCCTTAAGATGCCCGAGGTTTCGGCGCTGATTCGTCGCAAGTAGGTGCGCGTGGCCGGTCACGACAACATTCCAACGCTTGCCGAGCAGGTTTCGCGCGTTCCCACGCAGCCCGGCTGCTACCTTTGGAAAGACGCCAAGGGCGATGTCATCTACGTGGGCAAGGCGAAAAACCTGCGCGCCCGTATGCGTCAGTACGTGACGCTGCAGGACGAGCGCCAGAAGATCCCGCTTATGATGCAGCTGGTGGCGAGCTTTGACTATATCGTGGTGGAGACCGAGCACGAGGCGTTGGTGCTCGAGCGCAATTTGATTGGTCAGTACCATCCGTACTTTAACGTCGACCTCAAGGATGACAAGAGCTACCCCTTTATCGCCATTACAAAGGGCGACCTGTATCCCGCTATCAAATACACGCGTGAGCGTCATAAGCCGGGAACGCGCTATTTTGGACCTTATACCGATAGCCGCGCGGCACGTGAGACGATAGATACGCTGCGCAAGGTTATCCCCATCTGCTCCGCATCCTGTGCGGAGTGGCGTCGTTGTCGCCGTATCGTCGAGTCCCACAAGGGCGAGGAAGACATCGTCAATATGATTTGCGCGCAAAACGGGCGCCCCTGCTTTGACTACCATGTCGGGCGCGGCCCGGGTGCGTGTGTCGGCGCGATTTCCCCGGCAGACTATGCCAAGAACGTCAAGCGTGTCGAGCGCTTTTTGTCGGGCCATCGCAAGGATGTCGTCGATGAGCTGACCTCCGAGATGACGGATGCCGCTGAGGCGCTCGACTTTGAGCGCGCGGCACGCGTCAAACGTCGTTTGGAGGTCATCAGGGGTCTGGACGATCGTCAGCAAGTCGTTTTTCCCTCCAGTGTCGATATCGATGTCATCGGTTTCTATCGCGAGGAGACCATCTCCGCCGCTTGCGTCTTCGTCGTTCGCGAGGGCCGAACAGTTCGCACCTGCGAGTTCATTCTCGACAAGGGTCTTGATGTTGACGAGGAAGAGCTCCAGTCGGGCTTTCTTAAGCGCTATTACGACGAGACGGCTGATATTCCAGCTGAGGTCAACCTTTCCGTCGAGCTTGAGGATGCGGAGGCGCTGGGGGAGTGGCTTGCGGGCAAGCGTGAGCGTTCCTGCCATCTCCATAGGCCGCAGCGTGGCGAAAAGCACCGTCTGCTCGATATGGCATCCAAAAATGCGCGCCATGCTCTCATGCGCTACATGATGCGAACGGGGTACGCTGACGACCGCACCAATCAAGCGCTCCTGGAGCTCGAAAGTGCGTTGGCGCTGCCATCGCCGCCGTTGCGTATCGAGTGCTTCGATATCTCTACACTGCATGGCACCTTCACGGTCGCCTCGATGGTGGTGTTTACCAACGGGCGCGCCGACAAGAGTCAGTATCGTCGTTTTAAAATTCAGGCCGAATTGGACGAGGCAAACGACTTCGTGTCGATGTCCGAGGTTTTGGGACGACGTTATGCTCCCGAGCGTATGGCCGACGAGCGCTTTGGCTCGCGCCCCGATTTGCTCGTTGTCGATGGCGGTAAGCCGCAATTGACCGCTGCGATCAAGCAACTTGAGGCTCTTGGGCTCGATATACCAGTTTGTGGCTTGGCAAAGGCCGATGAGGAGGTTTTCGTGCCTTGGGACGAGACTCCAGTCGTGCTGCCGACCGGGTCCGCGTCGCTCTATCTAATTAAACAGGTGCGCGATGAATCGCACCGTTTTGCCATCACGTTCCATCGCGAATTGCGCGATAAAGCCATGACGGTTTCGGTACTCGATGACGTTCCAGGCGTGGGACCCACCAGAAAACGTGCCCTTATGCGCCATTTTGGCTCGATGAAGCGTTTGCGCGCGGCGAGCGAGCAAGAGATCGCGGAAGTTCGAGGCATTCCTGCCGATGTCGCCAAAGCGGTTCACGAGGCGCTCGTTGCATGGAATGCCGAGCGCGCCGAGGCGGCGGCAAAGCAATCCGAAAACTAAACACGCCTCTAAACAACTGATATACATGATTGCGTGATTTTCAATCATTTATTTCACGGCGATTACCAGCCGATTTCGGGTTTAATTAACGCTAAAACGTTTGACTAGCCATGGTGAACAACCCTGCTATCCTGCGGGTTGACGAAGACTGATATCTCACCTCGTCGATACATACTGTCTGGCGAATCGTTTGTCAATGAATTCGGTGAACGGTAGTAAATACCGTTCAAGCGTATGTATGTATCGGTCGCCGAGCGCGGCACCTCAGTTGGGTTCGTCGGTAGGTAAGGTATATATCGTCCGCAAGTTGCGCGGGGGCACGTCTAGGTGCTCCCGGGTAAGATTCTCTATTGATAGGAGAAGACATGGCCATCATCAACAAGGGTATGTCCAGGCGTTCGTTCCTCGGCCTCACCGGCAGCGTCGCTGCTGTCGCAGGGCTTGGTCTCACCGGCTGCGGTGGCAGCTCCAACGACGAGGGTTCCGCTTCCGGTTCCACCGATTCCGCCAACCGTGGCGGCGGCGTGATCACCGCTGGTTCCGCTTACGCTCCGTCCAGCTTCGATCCCGCCAGCACCGGCTCCGCTGTGGGCCTGGGTGCTAACTGGCACGTCGTCGAGGGCCTCTACGGCATCGATTACCACGACTACAGCACCTTCAACGAGCTCGCCACCGACGATCCCAAGTCTGTGGACGACACCACTTTCGAGGTCACCATCCGCAAGGGCGCCAAGTTTTCCGATGGCACCGAGGTCACCGCTGACGATGTCGTTGCCTCCTACACCGCTTGCGCCGCTTCCGCTACCTATGCTCCGTTCTTCCAGCCCTTCGAGTCCATCGAGGCCAAGGACGCCAGCACCGTGACGGTCAAGACCAAGGTCCCCAACTTCTCCCTGCTCAAGGATCGTCTGGCCATCGTCCGCGTTACCCCGGCCACCCAGACCGAGGAGGATCGCGCCAAGCAGCCGATCGGCTCCGGCCCCTGGATGTACGACTCTATCTCCGATACCGAGATCACCCTGGTTCCCAACCCCGAGTACAACGGTGAGTATGCTGCCGAGGATAAGAAGATCCAGTACAGCATCCTGACCGACCCCACCGCTCGCGTTACCGCTCAGCAGGAGGGCTCCACGCTCGTTATGGAGCTCGTTACCGCTGACGCCGTCGACCAGCTCGAGAGCGCCGGCTGCAAGATCGATAACGTTCAGGGTTTCGGCACCCGCTTCATCATGTTCAACGTCGCCAAGGAGCCTTGGAACAACGTCAAGGTCCGTCAGGCTGTCATGTATGCGCTCGACACCGAGAAGATGGTCAGCAACACCTTCGCCGGCCTTGCCACCGCTGCCAGCTGCTACCTGCCCAAGAGCTTCACCAACTATCATGAGGCTTCCACGGTGTACAAGACCGACGCCAAGAAGGCTAAGAAGCTCATCGAGGAGTCTGGCATCACCCCGGGTGCCATCACCCTGCGCACCACCGACAACGAGCAGATTAAGGGCATGGCCGCCCAGGTCAAGAACGACCTCGACGCTCTCGGCTTCGATGTGACCATCCAGACCGATACCTCGCCGGCCACCTACGCTGCCATCGACGGCGGCGAGGCCTACGATATCCTCCTTGCCCCTGGCGATCCTTCCTGCTTCGGCGCCGACCCCGACCTGCTGCTCAACTGGTGGTACGGCGACAACGTCTGGATGCAGACCCGTTGCCCGTGGAAGGAGTCCGCTGAGTGGCAGAAGCTCCACGGTCTCATGGACGAGGCTCTTGCCGCCGAGGGCGACGAGCAGCAGAAGAAGTGGAACGAGTGCTTCGACATCATTGCCGACAATGCCGTTCTGTACCCCGTTGTCCACGTCAAGACCGTCTCCGCTTCCTGGGACGATCCGTCCACTGCGCCCAACGGAGAGGCCCTCGATGGCTTCAAGGGCATCGGTACGACGAGTATGTCCTTCAGGGGCGTTGCGACCGTCAAGGCGTAAGACTCGCTTGAGTCTGTATGCAGGATGTCGGTCGTTGGGACCGTATCCTCATAGTTGAAACAAAGACCCGGGCGGCAACGATGTCGCTCGGGTCTTGTAATGAGTATCCGTACTCATATACCAGTTGGTCCTACCGACAAAAGAAAGGGGAGAGAACGTGAACAACTTGCTACGTTTGATTGGAAGGCGTCTTGTGGCGCTGCCGATCATGGCATTGGGCGTCACCGTCCTGGTGTTCTTCCTTATGTCGTTCTCCAAGACCGACCCCGCCTACACGGCGTTGGGTGACGGTGCCTCGCCCGAGGCGGTTGCCGAGTACCATGAGAAGTATGGTCTGGACGACCCCTGGCCCGTGCGCTACGTGCGCTATATGGGCGATTTGATCCATGGCGACATGGGCACCTATGGTGCTGCTCGCAACTCCGTTGCCAAGCGCATCTCCACGGCCCTGCCCGTCACGATGCAGCTGACCTTCATCGGCCTTGCCATCGGTGCGGTCGTTTCGTTTTTACTCGGCGTCATCGCGGCACTGTATCGCGACAAATGGCCGGACCAAGTGATCCGCGTCTTTTCCATCGCCGGCTTGGCAACCCCGTCGTTCTGGCTTGCCGTTCTGTTGATCCTGCTGTTCTCTTCCTACCTTAAGGTGCTCCCGGCATCGGGTGCTCTGCCTCACTTCACCACGAATCCGGCTGGTTATCTGGGCCGCATGATTATGCCCGCCATCGCCTTGGCATTTCCGCTGACGGGCCAGATGACTCGTATCGTGCGTACCGCCATGGTCGAGGAGCTCGACAAGGACTATGTCCGTATGGCTCGCGGTGCCGGCGTTCCCGAGAAGGTCGTCGTCGGTATCAACGTTCTTCGCAATGCGCTGATCACCCCGGTCACCACCCTCGGTCTTAAGATCGGTTACCTCATGGGCGGCGCCGTCGTCATCGAGGTTATCTTCAACCTCCCCGGCATGGGCACCGCGATTCTGCAGGGCGTTCAGGGCAACGAGGCGAACCTGGTTCAGGGCGTCGTTATCGTCGTTGCTCTTGCCTTCATCATCATCAACATCGTGGTTGACATGCTCTACCTGCTCATCAACCCGCGCATCAGGACGGTGTAGATTATGGTAAAGATTCGAGAGAAGCAAACCGAGCAGCTCGAGAAGGCTGCCTCCAAGGGGCTCAAGCTCGGTGGCTGGAAGAAGATGACGCTGTCTTCTAAGATTGCCGCCGTCGTGCTGGTGCTGGTCGCCCTGACTGCGATTCTGGCGCCCCTTCTTGCCCCCTATAGCCCGGTCGAGATCTTTACGGCTCGCCAGGCTCCCGGCAACGGATTTATCTTCGGTACCGACGATAAGGGTCGCGATATTCTGTCGCGTATGCTCTACGGTGGTCGTTACTCGCTGATTATCGGCTTTGGCGCCACTGCCATGGCTCTGGTCTGCGGCTCGGTCGTGGGCGCCCTTGCGGCGGTTTCGCGCAAGGCCGTTTCCGAGACGATCATGCGTATCCTGGACATCATCATGTCCATCCCGGGCATCGCCCTCGCGGCCGTCTTCGTCTCCATCCTGGGCAACTCCGTGCCGTCGATCATCTTCGCCATCGGCTTTATGTACACTCCGCAGATTGCCCGTATCGTGCGCGCCAACATCGTGTCCGAGTACGGCGAGGACTATGTCCGCGCGGTCATCGTTTCCGGCGCCAAGGCTCCGTGGATTTTGATCAAGCATGTTCTGCGTAACTGCATCGCCCCGATCATGGTCTTTACCGTTACCCTGGTCGCCGACGCCATCATCTTCGAGGCCTCGCTGACCTTCATCGGCGCTGGTATCCAGGAGCCCACCGCTACCTGGGGCAACATCCTCGCCGACGCCCGCGGCGGCGTGCTCGCCGGCCGTTGGTGGCAGGCGCTGTTCCCGGGCCTGGCCATCATGATCACCTGCCTGGCGCTCAACATCCTCTCCGAGGGCATTACCGACGCCATGGCCGCTGCTCCCTCCGCCGCCCTGGATCCGACCGATTCCTCCAAGCGTCGCGAGGCCGACCTGCTGGTCTCCGACCCCGTTCGCGCCTACAAGGAGCAGGCCCAGTCCCTCTCCGCTCGCCTTGGCGCCCTGCGCGATGTCGAGCTCAAGCGTGACGATCGCCATGTGCCCGACGAGTCTGTCGAACCGATTCTCTCGGTCCGTGACTTCTGCATTCAGTTTGAGCATCACGGCGATATCAACGTCGTCGACCATGTCAACTTTGACGTCCGTCCTGGTCAGACCATGGGCCTGGTGGGCGAGTCCGGTTGCGGTAAGTCCATCACCACGCTGGCCATCATGGGCCTGACCGACGATGACGAGCACCTTTCCGGCGAGGTCCTCTGGGAGGGCCGCGACCTGCTCAAGATGAGCAAGAAGGAGTGGTTCGGCCTGCGCGGTACCGATATCGCTATGGTCTATCAGGACGCCCTGTCCTCGCTCAACCCCTCCATGCTCATCTCTGCCCAGATGAAGCAGCTCACCAAGCGCGGCGGCACCCGCAGCGCCGAGGAACTCCTGGAGCTCGTGGGCCTCGACCCCAAGCGTACGCTCGAGAGCTACCCGCATGAGCTTTCCGGTGGCCAGCGTCAGCGTGTCCTGATCGCTATGGCCCTTACCCGCGACCCCAAGCTGGTCATCTGCGACGAGCCCACGACCGCTCTGGACGTTACCGTCCAGAAGCAGGTCATCAAGCTGCTCAACGACCTTCAGGCCAAGCTCGGCTTTGCCATGATCTTCGTCTCGCATGACTTGGCGCTGGTCGCCGAGGTCGCCCATAACATCACGGTTATGTACGCCGGTCAGGTTATCGAGCAGGCGCCCACCAAGGAGCTGCTCGCTAACCCGATCCACGAGTACACCCGCGGTCTTCTGGGCTCCGTTCTGTCCATCGAGAGCGGTTCGGGCCGTCTGCACCAGGTGCCCGGCGCCGTTCCGAGCCCGCGCGATTTCCCCAAGGGCGATCGCTTCGCGCCCCGCTCGAGCCATCCGCGCATTGGCCTGGACACCCGTCCGGTCTTCAAGCGCGTGCCCGGCACCGAGCACTTCTATTCCGAGCTCCCCGACGAGGTGCTCAAGGCAAATGGTTTGACCCCTCACGCGGAGGTGATGTAGATGAGCGAGACCGCAGTCAACGGCGTCGAGCCGATCATCTTCCTTGATGACGTCCACGTCACCTTTAGGACCCGTACCGGCTCGATTCTGCACCCCAACCTGGTTCACGCCGTCCAGGGTGTAACGATTAGGCTCATGCCCGGTCAGACGATCGGCATCGTCGGCGAGTCCGGTTGCGGTAAGTCCACCACCGCCAACGTCATGTGCGGCCTGCAGGCCCCCACGAGCGGCAAGGTCTACTTTAAGGGCAAGGACGTTACCAAACGTACCGCCGAGGACCGTCGCCACATGGGTCGCGTCATCTCGGTCGTGTTCCAGAACCCGGCCACGGCACTCAACCCCCGCATGGTCGTTCGCGAGCAACTGCTCGACCCCATGCGCGTCCACAACCTGGGTACCGAGGCCGAGCAGAAGAAGCGCGTCAAGGAGCTCTTGGAGCTCACCGGTCTGCCCAGCTCCGCCGCCGAGGTTCTTCCCGGCCAGCTTTCGGGCGGCCAGCGCCAGCGCGTCGCAATTGCCCGTGCCCTGTCGCTGAACCCCGATGCCATCATCGCCGACGAGCCAACCTCGGCTCTGGACGTTTCGGTCCGCGCGCAGATTCTGAACCTGCTGACCGACCTTAAGAAGGAGCTCGGCCTGGCCATGGTGTTCATCAGCCATGACATCCAGACGGTCCGCTATATCTCTGACGACATCATCGTTATGAATGGCGGCAAGATCGTCGAGCAGGGCGAGGCCAAGCAGGTCTTCCAGCACCCCCAGGACCCCTACACCAAGATGCTGCTCGGCGCTGCGCCGTCGCTGCTGCATCCCAAGCTCGGCGAGTAGCCTCGCTTTCCCTCCCGTGCGCCCGGTTCCCTTGCCGGGCGCACCTCCGTTGCGATTTCGAAAGGTTGGGTTCACGAGCCATGCCAAGTGCTCAGGAGCTACAACATCAATTTGGTGAATATCGAGGCGCCATGCCCCGTCCATCAGATTTCGATCTCTTTTGGAAGGATCGCATGGCCGAGGCCGACGCGGTCGGGCTTGACTATGCGATCGAGACGGCATCGGTCACAGATGCCGTGACCTGCCAGCTTTTCGACCTCTGGTATACCGGCATGTGTGGCGCTCGCCTGCATGCCAAGTACCTTAAACCCGTCTCGGACGAGCCCGTGCCATTGGTACTTCAGTTCCATGGATATCCGGGTGCAAGCCGCAGCTGGTTTGAGCAGGCGTCGTTTGCGGGCATGGGCATGGCACTCATCGCCCTCGACTGCCCCGGTCAAGGAGGTCCCTCCGAGGACATTGGTGGATTTGAGGGCACAACGGTCGCGGGCCATATCGTCGCCGGTATCGACGGCGACCCGGCCAACCTCTACTATGTCCGCTTGCACCAAGATATTCGCATCCTGTGTCGCATCGTTCGCGAGCTCGAGGGCATCAATCTTGCCCGTGTGTTTGTGAACGGCGCGTCGCAGGGCGGCGGTTTGGGCATTGCGACCTGTGCACTTAACAGCGAGCTTATCAATCGCGCCGCCATCCTCTATCCCTTCCTGTCGGATTTCCGCCTGGTCTGGGACTTGGATGCCGACGACATTGCCTACGAGGGCCTGCGCTATTGGTCTCGCTGGTTTGACGAGGACTCGACTCGTATCGACGAAGCCTATGCCAAGCTGGCGTACTTCGATTCCAAGAACTTTGCCCCTATGGTCAAATGCCCCGTGCTGTTTGGCACCGGCACAGCCGATACCGTCTGTCCGCCAGCGACGCAGTTTGCGGTCTATAACAACCTGACCTGTGAAAAGCGTCATGAGTTCTTTGAAGGCTTTGGCCACGAGGAGATTCAGGATTTTGACGATCTGATCATTCCGTTTTTCTGCAAGGGAGGGGAGGCTCATGTCTAAGTGCGAGAGCAATGTCGGCGAGCTGATTGTCCCCGACCTTGTGGGGATTCCCGGGACGGTTTCGTCAAGGCTCTCTGAATATCGGGACTGGCACGGTGATGTTCAGGCAGATGTTTCTGATTTGGAGACATGTGCTATGAATCTTGAGATTCAAGGCCTGGCCATTACGGCGATCGATTTCGCCAATCCGTATGCCCGCTACTCCGAGGTTTCCTTTGAGCTTGGTGGCGATGTGGTCCACGCACGTTTGATCGAGCCTGCCGGTCGCGCCCGAGCATCCGAGCTTGTGCCGCTATGTCTGATGTTTCACGACATCGACCGACCCGTGCGGGGATGGCATCACATGACGAGGTTTGCGGCCATGGGATATGCCGTGCTTGCGCTGGACGATGAGGCGATTGAACCCAGCGATCTGCGGCAGGGGATTACCTCGCCTGCTTTTGTCAGGCGCGTCCGTTGGGGCTGCGCGTTGGCGGAGGTCGCGCGCAATCTTGATGGCGTGGACCCCGACCGCATCTTTGCATGGGGCGAGGGTCTTGGCGGCGGAGTCGCGCTGGCGGTTTCTGCTCTGGACGAGCGGGGCCTCGCCCGCACGGCGGTTGCCAATCCGCTTCCTGGCGGCCTCGAGGTGCTGTCGTCTCGGGTGCGCGGATCGGTGCTCATGGGCACATCGCTTATGGATACCGTGAGCGATCCCAAGGATCAGTTTGCCGTATTCAACGGTCTTGAGTGTGACCGGAGGCATATCATCTATGCAAAATACGCTCACGAGCGCATCAATGCGTTCGAAAACGAAGTCGTAGACTTTTTTAACCAAACGTTCCACTCGTGTTCTTTGGCCTAGACGGCCTGGACACTGCCAACAAGAGTGGGTGGCATAGGGCCGCCCGCCAGACAACTAAGGAGATTCTTGTGGCAACTCAGAAATTCACCGGCGTTATCCCTCCCGTCGTTGTTCCCGATACCGAAGATCACCAGCTCGATGTTGCCTCCTTTGAGCGCAGCATCAACCGCATGATCGATGCCGGCGTCGATGGCCTGTTCTTCTTGGGCTCTTCGGGTGAGGTCGTTTTCTCCACCGACGAGCGTCGTCGCCAGATCATCGCCGAGGCCGTCCGCATCGTCGACCACCGCGTGCCTGTTCTGGTCGGCATCATCGATACCGAGACCGAGCGCATGATTGAGCACGGCAAGGTCGCTCAGGAGCTGGGCTCCGATGCCCTCGTCGCCACCTGCCCGTTCTATGCCCTGCAGGGCATGACCGAGGTCGAGGAGCACTTCCGCATCCTGCACGAGGAGCTTGACCTGCCCATCTTTGCCTATGATATCCCCGTCTGCGTTCACACCAAGCTCCCCTGGAAGCTCCTTGCCAAGCTCGGCGCCGAGGGCGTCCTTGCTGGCGTCAAGGATTCCTCGGGTGATGACATCTCGTTCCGCTACCTCGTTCAGGAGAACGAGAAGAACGGCCATCCGATGAGCATCCTCACCGGCCACGAGGTTGTTGTCGACGGCGCTTACCTCGGTGGCGCCGACGGCTCTGTCCCGGGTCTCGCCAACGTTGAGCCCGAGGGCTACGTTCGTCAGTGGAAGGCCGCTCAGGCTGGTGACTGGGCTACCGTCAAGGCCGAGCAGGATCGCCTCAATGAGATTTCGCACATCTGGGATGTCACCTCGGGCGTCCAGGGCTATGCCGGTGGCGTCGGCGCCTTCAAGACCGCTATGAACCTCATGGGTATCTTCGACAGCCCGACCATGCCGCGCCCGGTGAAGGCCATGACCGGCGAGAACGTCGAGGCTATTAGGAAGGTCCTCCAGGACAACGGCCTCCTGTAAAGCTTTCCCAGGTACCTGACCTCGCCGTTCAACCGTGTGGCCATGACTATTAGGTCAATGGCCACACGGTTTCTCGGCGATCTCGGACACCTGGAAAACCTTTACTGCGCTGTGACGGCTAGCCTGACGGCGCATTTCCTGTAGATGTTTTTATCTCCGAAGGAGAGCGACATGGAGAACAAGTATGTCTGCTCTGTCGATATCGGCGGAACTAAAATTGCGACTGCCATCATGGAGTACCCGGCTGACGGTAGTGTGCCCCATCCCGTTTTTGAGGCCGAGGTTCCTACCGAGGCCCAGGAGGGCGGCGAGGCCGTCTTCCAGCGTATCGAGGCGTCTATCAAGGCCGCTCTTGAGGCGAATCCCGATGTCGAGGTTCTCGGTGTCGGTATCGGTGCCGCAGGCGTCGTCGATCCCAAGACGGGCGCCATTGCTTATGCCAACGAGATTATGCCCGGCTGGTCTGGCGTTCAGTTGGGGCCGCGTCTGCGCGAGGACCTTGGTCTTCCCGTTGCCGTTGTGGGCGACGTGCAGGCTCATGCTCTGGGCGAGGCCCACTGGGGCGTCGGCAAGGGCAAGTTCTCCGTCTTGTGCCTGGGAATCGGTACGGGCATCGGTGGCGCATATGTCGAGAACGGCCGCGTGATGCAGGGCTTCCATGGTGCTGCCGGTCATATGGGCCACATCGAGTGCTCGGCTGCCGCCGGCATTCCCTGCGCCTGCGGGCGTTCCGGCCATCTTGAGTCTGTTGCTTCGGGCACCTCGATTGGCCGTATGTACGACGAACGCTTCGGTCGAGTTGACCCCAGCCGTCCTTCGGTCGGTCGCGACGTGAACGACCTGTGTCGTGCTGGCGACGCAAAGGCGACCGAGGTCATCCATGACGCCGGCTTTGCGCTGGGCGCCAGCTTGGGCTCGCTTGCCAATATTCTGGATCCAGAGGTCATCGTGCTTTCGGGCGGCGTAATTCATCAGGGTCCCGATTGGCGTTCGCAGACGTGGAAGGATTCGGTGCACGAGGGCTATGCCAGCCAGGCGCTCGATCCGCTCCAGGACACGCCGATTCTCATCGGGTCTCTGGAGGGCGATGCTCCGCTCATCGGTGCCGCCGAGCATCTTCTTGCTTCGTTAAAGTAAACGTATCTGCTGTAGGAGCCTCCCGAGACAACACGCCTCGGGAGGCTGTTCTGAGAAAGGTTGCAGCCTTATGACCGTCGATCCTTTGATTCAATCCCTGAAGGGTAAGCTCGTCGTGAGCGTTCAGGCGTATATGGGCGAGCCGCTTCGTACGCCCGAGACCATGGCTCAAATGTCTCGCGCTTGCGAGCTCGGCGGCGCTGCCGCCATTCGCTGCCAGGGCCTTGCCGACATTGCCGCCATTAAGGGTCGCTGTGAGGTTCCCGTCATCGGCCTGTGGAAGGATGGACACGAGGGCGTTTACATCACGCCGACGCTGCGTCACGCTCGCGCCTGCGTTGCTGCGGGTGCCGATATCGTGGCGATCGACGCCACCGATCGTCCGCGTCCCGATGGCAAGACCGTCGAGGACACCTTCCGTCCGCTGCACGAGGAGGGTGTGCTCCTGATGGCGGATTGTGCCACCATCGAGGACATTCGCCGTGCGGTTGATATGGGCTTCGACCTTGTATCCACCACGCTTTCTCATGGTGTCGCCGCCATCGACTGCACCATGGCCGATGGCCCCGATCTGCCGCTCCTGCGTCAGGCGACCGAGGAATTTCCCGGTCTTCCCATCATCTGCGAGGGCCGCGTTCACACGCCCGAGGAGGCTCGCGCCGCGATCGATGCGGGCGCCTGGGCCGTTGTCGTCGGCACCGCCATCACGCACCCCACGAGTATTACGAGTTGGTTCAAGGCTGCGCTTGAGGCGTAAGACAGGCCTCGTATCCGCTCGGGGCGGTATACTCAATATAGGCAATTGACCGCGCGGGATCCGGGTTGCTGGGTCCCGCGCTTGTTTTTAGGAGGCAGCACATGCAAAAGGGAGATGCCATGGATGCGGCGGAGCGCTCGGAGCGCATCCCCGATATCGTCATCATCACCGGAATGTCCGGATCGGGCCGAACGCAGGCCATGCATGTGTTCGAGGACATGGGCTACTTTTGCATCGACAACTTGCCTCCGCGTCTGATCGCCCAGCTTGCCGAACTCGTCGGCATCAATACGGGCGTGGGCAGGCATCTTGCCGTCACCTGCGACCTGCGCAGCCAGGGCTTGTTCGATGAGCTGCTCGATGCCGTTGCCGCACTCGAGGAGCGCGAGATGAGCTGTGATATCGTGTTTCTCGAGGCTTCTGACGAGGTGCTGATCCGTCGTTATAGCGAAAACCGCCGCCGTCATCCCATTGCCAAACCGGGGGAGACTACGGCCGATGCCATTCAGCGCGAGCGCCTTCAGCTGCAGGGCGTGCGCGATCGAGCCGATATGATTATCGACACGAGCCGTCTGCGCACCTCTGCGCTGCGCAACAAGCTACGTATGGCATTTTCCGAACTGTCCGACCAACAGCTCATGGACGTCCATGTGTTCTCGTTTGGCTTTAAGCACGGCATGCCCGTCGAGGCGGACATTATGATCGACGTCCGCTTCCTGCCCAATCCGTTCTACGATCCCGAGATGCGCACGATGACCGGTCTCGATAAAAAGGTCTCGGATTTTGTTCTGGACCATCCCAAGACGCAGGAGTTTTGGAAGGCTTGGACACAGCTACTCGATACGGTGATGCCGGGCTATATCGCGGAGGGTAAACCGCAGCTTTCTATCGCCATCGGCTGCACGGGCGGACAGCACCGTAGCGTCGCCATTGCCGAGGCCACGGCCCGTTACCTGGAAGGCGCCCAGTATCACGTGAGCATCTCCCACCGCGATCTGTCGCGCGCCAACACGAAGGCATAGGCCTGCATGTCGTTTACCGCTGAGGTGCGCGACGAGCTTGCGCGCTGCGAACCCGAATGTGAATACTGCGACTTGTCGACACTTGCCGCCCTCACGCGCGTGAGTGGTACGCTCTCGCTTACCGGCTCTGGGCGGTATCGTTTGACGGTTGCGACTGAGACGGGAGCCGTCGCGCGCACGATGATCACGCTGACACATCGCATCCTTAAGCTCAAAACGGAATTCACCGTTCGTAAATCGGTCTTGCATAAGGTCCGTAACTATCTCATTACCCTGCCCGATCAACCCGACCTGGACAAGGCTCTGGTGCTGCTGGGCATTCTAGACCGCAGGGGAGGGCTCGTCGCTGGTGTTCCCCGACACATCGTTGCCCGTCCCTGCTGCAGGCTTGCCTACATCCGCGGCGCGCTCATCGCGGGCGGCTTCGTGGCCGATCCACGCGGCGATTTTCATTTGGAGATCGCGGTGCAGGGCGAGCAATATGCTAAGGGGCTTTGCGACCTGTTGGGGCAGATTGGGGTCCATGCTCGTGTTAATGCACGGCGGGGGTCATATGCCGTGTACATTAAGAGCGCCGAGGAAATCGAGCATTTGTTAAAGCTGATTGGTGCCAAGCGCAGCGTTGCCGAGATTGAGGAGGCGCGCGCGGTCAAGTTGGTTAAGAACGATGTGAACCGTCGCGTGAACGCCGAGCTCGCCAACCAGACCAGAAGCGCCGGTGCTGCCCAACATCAGCTTGCGCTTATCGATGAGCTCGAGCAGCGCGGCCTTCGCGATGCGCTTCCGGATGCCTTGGCGGTCTTTTGCGACCTGCGCGAGCACTATCCCGATCTGTCGCTGCGTGATTTAGGGGAGATGGCTGACCCTCCCTTGTCGAAGTCGGCCCTCTACCATCGTGTTTTACGTCTTGAAAAGCTCATTGAAGCAAACAAGTAGTTTAAAGTATTGACGTATATACGGATTTAGCTGCTACTTTATTCTTTAAAACGTTTTAACGTAAATTTGATTTTCAATTTCGAGCATTCTCGTGAAATTCAAGTCAAAAAAAAGGTATATTAGGCGAGTGGTTAGTTTGTGGGCCTCAACGGCGGGCGCTGTAGCTTGCGGGGGCCTTACGAAAGGAGACACAATGGCAGTAAAGGTTGCTATTAACGGCTTCGGTCGCATCGGTCGTCTGGCTTTCCGTCAGATGTTCGGTCATGAGGGCTCCGAGATTGTCGCTATCAACGACCTCACCTCTCCCGATATGCTCGCTTACCTGCTGAAGTACGACTCCACGCAGGGCAACTACGCTCGCGATCACGAGGTCGTTGCTGGCGAGGATTCCATCACCGTTGACGGCAAGGAGATCAAGATCTACAAGGAGGCCGACGCCAACAACCTGCCTTGGGGCGACCTCGACGTCGACGTCGTTCTCGAGTGCACCGGCTTCTACACCAGCAAGGCTAAGGCTCAGGCCCACATCAACGCTGGCGCCAAGAAGGTCGTCATCTCCGCTCCGGCCGGCAGCGATCTGCCCACCATCGTGTACAACGTCAACCACGAGACGCTGACCGCTGAGGACAACATCATCTCCGCTGCTTCCTGCACCACCAACTGCCTCGCCCCGATGGCCAAGGGTCTGAACGACTTCGCTCCCATCGTGTCCGGCATCATGACCACCATTCACGCCTGGACCGGCGACCAGATGCCGCTCGACGGCCCGCAGCGCAAGGGCAACAAGCGTCGTAGCCGCGCCTGCGCCGTCAACATCGTCCCCAACACCACCGGTGCTGCCAAGGCTATCGGCCTGGTTCTCCCCGAGCTCAACGGTAAGCTCATCGGTGCCGCCCAGCGCGTCCCGACGCCGACCGGCTCCATCACCAACCTCTACGCTGTCGTTGACAAGAAGGTCACCGTCGACGAGGTCAACGCTGCTATGAAGGCCTACGCTGCCACCATCTCCGAGACCTTCGGTTACAACGAGGACGACATCGTCTCCACCGACATCATCGGCGAGACCCACGGCTCCATCTTCGACGCCACTCAGACCATGTGCTCTGACCTCGGCAACGGCCAGACGCTCGTTCAGGTCACCTCTTGGTACGACAACGAGAACTCCTACACCTCTCAGATGGTCCGCACCATCAAGTACTTCGAGAAGTTCGTTGCTTAATTTAGCTTTTAGCGAATAGCTCGTTGAGCGTCTAAAGAAGGGCGCGGCCTTATAGGGCTTACACCCTAGGGTCGCGCCCTTTTTATAGGAAATCGTCTGCCGTAATGGGAGGCAGACACGTACGAAAGGTAGAAGCAAACATGGCCTTTACCAAGAAGACCGTCCGCGACATCGATGTCGACGGCAAGCGCGTTCTCGTCCGCGTTGACTTTAACGTGCCTATCAAGGATGGCGTCGTTGGCGACACCACCCGTATCAAGGCTGCCCTGCCCACCATCAACTACCTCGTTGAGCACAACGCTCGCGTCATCCTCATGAGCCACCTCGGCCGTCCCGATGGCACCGGCTTCCAGCCCGAGCTGTCCCTCGAGCCCGTCGCCAAGAAGCTCGCTGAGCTCTCTGGTCTCGACGTTGCCTTTGTCGCCGATACTTACGGCGAGAAGGCTGCCGAGGCTGTCGCTGCCGTCGAGCCGGGCAAGGTCCTCGTTCTCGAGAACGTCCGTTTCGACAAGCGTGAGAAGAAGAACGATCCCGAGATCGCCAAGAAGCTCGCTTCCTATGGTGACGTCTTCGTCCTCGATGCCTTCGGCACCGCTCACCGCGCCCAGGGTTCCGTCGTGGGCCCCGCCGCTTACCTGCCTGCCGTCGCTGGCTTCCTGCTCGAGAAGGAGGTCGACACGCTGACCGGTATCTTCGCCGAGCCCGAGCGCCCCTTCGTCGCTATCGTCGGCGGTTCCAAGGTTTCCTCCAAGATCGGCGTTCTCGATCACCTCATCGACTCCGCTGACACCTTGATCATCGGTGGCGGCATGGCCTACACCTTCTTCCTGGCTCAGGGCCTGTCCGTCGGTCAGTCCCTCAAGGAAGAGGACTGGGTCGAGCGCGCCGGCGAGATGCTCAAGAAGGCCGAGGAGAAGGGCGTCAAGATTCTGCTCCCCATCGACAACCGCGTTGCCGATCACTTTGGCGAGGACGCTGTCCCCGAGGTCGTCGCTTCTGACGCTATTCCCGACGATCGTGAGGGCATGGACATCGGTCCTAAGACTGAGGAGCTCTACGCCGAGGCTGTCAAGGGCGCCAAGACCGTGTTCTGGAATGGCCCCATGGGCGTCTTCGAGTTCGACAACTTCGCTCACGGCACCCAGGCTATCGCCGAGGCTGTTGCCGAGGCCGACTGCACCTCGATCATCGGCGGTGGCGACTCTGTCGCAGCTGTCAACAAGTTCAACCTGGCCGACAAGATGAGCTGGATCTCCACCGGTGGTGGCGCCTCCATGGAGCTCGTCGAGGGTAAGGCCCTGCCCGGAGTGGAGGCGCTTCTCGATGCCTAATCGCACCCTTCTTATCGCTGGTAACTGGAAGATGAACAACGACGTCGCCGAGGCCGCCAAGCTCGCCGACGAGCTGGCCCAGGCTCTGCCCGAGGTTCCGGCTGGCGTCGAGGCGCTCGTCTGCCCTCCGACCATTGACATCACCACGGTTCATGACCGCATTCAGGCTGCCCCCATCGCCCTCGGTGCACAGAACGTGTACTGGGAGGCCAAGGGCGCCTTCACCGGTGAGTCTTCTTGTGACATGCTCAAGTCCGCTGGCTGCACCTACTGCATCATCGGTCACTCCGAGCGTCGCGACTACTTCCATGAGACCGACGAGGACCAGAACAAGAAGGCCAAGGCTCTCGTTGCCGCCGGTCTTGTTCCCGTCTTCTGCTGCGGCGAGTCCCTCGAGGTCCGCGAGGCCGGCACCTATGTCGAGCACGTCGTGAACCAGGTCAAGGCTGGCCTTGCTGGTCTTGAGATCACCTGCCCTAAGCAGGTCGTCGTCGCCTATGAGCCCATCTGGGCCATCGGCACCGGCAAGACCGCTACCGCCGAGGACGCCCAGGAGGTCTGCGGCGCTATCCGTGAGACCCTCAAGGAGATGTTCGGCGAGGAGCTCGCTAACGGCATCCGCGTTCTCTATGGTGGCTCCGCTAAGCCCGGCAACATCGCCGAGCTCGTCGCCAAGCCCGATGTTGACGGCGCCCTCGTGGGCGGCGCTTCGCTCAAGGCTGCCGACTTTGCCTCTATGGTCGTCAAGGCAGGCGAGTAGGACATATGGCACAGCGTCATCTTCCTGCACTCCTGATCATCATGGACGGCTGCGGCCTGGCTCCGGCCGATGGCGAGAACGCCGTCGCCGCTGCCAAGACGCCCTTCCTTGATAGCCTGTACGAGAAGTACCCCCACACCACGCTCGGCGCTTCGGGCGAGGACGTGGGTCTTCCCGATGGCCAGATGGGTAACTCCGAGGTAGGCCACCTCAACATCGGTGCCGGCCGCATCGTGTTCCAGGAGCTTTCGCGCATCAACAACGCCATCAAGGACGGTTCCATCGCCAAGAACGAGGTCTTCGTCAAGGCTATGGACGACGTCAAGGCCGAAGGCAAGACCCTTCACCTTATGGGCCTTATGAGCCCTGGCGGTGTTCACTCCCACATGAACCATGTCGAGGCTCTGGTCAAGATGGCTGCCCAGCATGGTGTCAAGACCGTTCGCGTCCACGCCTTCATGGATGGCCGCGACGTTGACCCGCAGTCCGGTGCCGGCTACATGAGCGAGTTCTGCGCCTTCCTGGCTAAGATCTCTGAGGAGACCGGTTGCGACGCTCGCGTTGCCACCGTCTCGGGCCGTTATTGGGCCATGGACCGCGATAATCGTTGGGAGCGCATCCAGCGCGCCTACGACGTCATGGTCAACGCGTCCGATGCCGATACCGACCCCGTTGCCGGTATCAAGGCCTACTACGAGAAGGATCCGCGCGGCGACGAGTTCGTCGAGCCCTTCGCTGCCCACAACGAGGGCATTCACGAGGGCGACGCGGCCATCTTCTTCAACTTCCGTCCCGACCGCGCTCGTCAGATGACTCGCGTGTTCACGGACAAGGAGTTCGACGGCTTTGAGCGCGAGCAGATTAAGCTTTCGCACTTTGTGACGATGACCGAGTACGATCCGACGTTTGACGTCGAGGTCGCCTTCCCCAAGACATTCCCCGAGAACGTTCTGGCCGACGTTATCGCCGCCAATGGCCTGAAGCAGCTGCACACCGCCGAGACCGAGAAGTACGCCCATGTGACGTTCTTCCTCAACGGCGGCATCGAGGAGCCCAAGGAGGGCGAGGAGCGCGTGCTCGTCGCTTCCCCCAAGGTTGCTACCTACGATCTGCAGCCCGAGATGAGCGCTCCCGAGGTTACCGAGAAGCTCGTCGCCGCTATTAACGAGGATCGCGCTGATTTCTACATCGTGAACTTCGCGAACTGCGACATGGTTGGTCACACCGGCGTGTTCGACGCCGCCGTTAAGGCCGTCGAGGCTGTTGACGATGCTCTGTCCAAGGTTGTCCCGGCGATTCTCGCTAAGGGCGGCTTTGCGCTGATTACCGCCGACCATGGCAACGCCGATCACATGTTTGACGTTGCTTCCGACGGTTCCAAGCATCCGTTTACGGCTCACACCACCAACCGCGTGCCGTTCATCATCGTTGATGATAAGGCCAAGCTCACCGGTATCGAGGACGGCCGTCTTTCCGATATCGCTCCGACTATGCTCACCATGGCTGGTATTGAGCCTTCCGCCGAGATGACGGGTCGCGTGCTCGCCACCGAGGCCTAATAGAAAACAAATACCGTTTTCTAGTAAGGGGGTTGTCCACAACCGGACGACCCCCTTTTTGGTATTTCTGCCATTTCTACCCCGTCCCTAAATGGCAGGTGGGGGAGTGTTGGAGGTTGTGGTACAGTACTGGAGTTTGAATTGTTCTATTAAGGAGCTTATCTATGGGTCCGTTTCAGATTCTTCTGTTTGTCGTTTGGGCTATCTCTGCCGTGGCGCTGACGATTCTCGTTCTGATGCATTCCGGTAAGGGCACCGGCGTTTCGGATATGATCGCTAGCTCGCTGTATAACTCCAGCTCTGCCACGGGCGTCATGGAGCAGAACCTCGATCGCCTGACGGTAATTATGGCCGTCGTTTTTGCCGTGTGTGTCGTTCTGTGCATGTTTTTCTTCCCGCAGGGCATCGTCGGCTACTAAGCATCGGCGTATATACGTTTGTAAGGGGTCCCGCATGTGCGGGGCCCTTTTTGTTCAAGACTTTAGTCTGCTGGGCGCGCAGCGGCCAGCTTCAACCCACCCGCTAT
>CAUGTZ010000025.1 GCA_959602645.1 uncultured Collinsella sp.
CTATGAGTACTGGAGGCCCCGCGTCGCCGCGCCGCGCGACCGCGACGCCGACATACGCGGCCGCGTGGTGCGCATCTTCCGCGAGGGCTCGGGGTGCTGGGGGTACCGCACCGTCTGGGCGCGCCTGCGCCGCGAGGGCGTCCGCGCCAGCGAGAAGCGCGTGGCCCGCGTGATGCGCGAGGAGGGCCTCGAGGTCGTCTACAACAAGAGGCGCGCCCGGGGCTACAGCTCCTACGCCGGCGAGGTCTCCAAGGCGCCGGAGAACCTCGTGAACAGGAAGTTCCGCGCCGACGAGCCCAACCGGCTGTGGCTCACCGACATCACCGAGTTCAGGCTCCCGGGCGGCGAGAAGGTCTACCTGAGCCCGGTCATCGACTGCTTCGACGGGATGCCCGTCGCCTGGTCGATCGGGCTGCACCCCGACAAGCGCCTCGCGAACTCGAGCCTGCTCAAGGCCTGCGCGGCGAGGCCGGCGGGCGCGCGCACGACGATCCACTCGGACCGGGGCGGCCACTACCGCTGGCCGGAGTGGATCGGGATCTGCGAGGAGAACGGCCTGGTCAGGAGCATGTCCGCGAAGGGCTGCAGCCCGGACAACTCGGCCTGCGAGGGCTTCTTCGGGCGCCTCAAGAACGAGTTCTTCCGCTACAGGGACTGGGAGGGCGTGACGGCCGAGGAGTTCATGGGGAGACTCGAGGCCTACCTCGTGTACTATCGGGACGGGCGCATCAAGAAGTCCCTCGGGTGGCTGAGCCCGATGGAGTACCGCAGGAAGCTTGGATACGCCTAGGCGCGGTCCAAGAAATCGTCCGCACCCCCAACCAAATAACTAGGGTGGATAAAATTACCCAATAAGAAATTGGCTTATTTCAAACCCAATATAGTCATCAACTTCATTCGAATAAGCGCTTAGCCTATCTCCAATTTTGATATTCCCATAATCGTCAAGTCCTATGTCGTCAAGCAGATTGTTTTCGCTGAGATTCTTAATTAAAGACAGTGGAACGCCAGATCGAATCAAATTGACACTTTTGTCGTCGGAAGCACCATATATGAACATATAGTACTGGCTTTTATCAATTTTGTCGGTCTTATATAGAACCCGAACAAACCTAGACAGAATAAAGCCGATATAATCGTCCTCAGTCTTGTACTTCGCGAGAAATAGGGCTGGGAGCTCGGCATCCGCTTTCTGTCTCAAATCTACGTAGCTCCTAATCCCGTCAGCTAGCCCAGAGTAGTTTAGTTCTCCAAAACTTGAACCAACATAGAGAAGGCTCCCTGTTATTTCACTCTTTCTTTTCCAAAATGAAATGTCAGAAGCGAGTCGCTGACGCAATGATTGAGAAGCCTTTCTTTCTAAATAATTTCGATAAAAATCAATCTGTTGCCGCAAATATGCAACACGACGATTTGCCCTAGAAAAACTAAAAGGGCCATCATCAATGAAGTACTTACATATGAGCTCAAATACATCGTCATCGATGTTCGGCTCAAGCGTCTCGAGCCTATGAATGATTTCCCCGCTCGACTCAACCCAATTATCGTAAAGTGAGCAAAGGCCCGAGCGATTCAGCAGAATACCCAAATCGTCCTCCGGCTGTCTGCTCGTCTTAATTAAATTATCCTCAAATGCAAGACGGCGGTTTTCTTCCGGAGTTAGCGAATAGCCTTTAGATTTCTTAATCCGGAGATTATCTTCGCGATCTTTAAAAGATACTTTATGGAGATTCTTAATAGCGTTTTCCATCTTGATGCTAGATCCAGTCCATTTCGAATCTGCAAAAATAACTTGAGGACAGAGTTTTTCAAGATGAGGGATATCCCCAAATACGTAATTAAGACGAGATGCACGTCCGATCAGGTTAACTAAATCTGCAAGTCTGCATGTTCGTAAGTTGACAATAAATACCGAATCGAATGGTAAATTAATGCCTTCCATAATGACTGAATTAGCAAAAATGAATCGAATAGAGCTCAGTTTTGCCGCGCGATCGAGCAAATAATTTTTAATCCCATCAGGCATCTGGCCATGTAGGTAAATTACGCCATGACGAAGACACGCCACCTCGTCGTACATGGCGCTCACATGCTCAGACAGAGCCGAAATTACCCCTTCAAGATCAGGTTCGATCGAGATAGCCGGAAGGTTGTTCGCAAAATCCATCGCCGCCTCACGTATTTTTTTGGGGCTCGATAAGAAGACGAGGTTTTTTGAAGTAGCTCGTTTATACAAGCAATCCCACAGATTTTGATAGCGAGAGTCAGTGCAAAAGGAATTAAAGAACCTGTTATAAGCACGCAAGGTTCCACCACAATCAAGGTGGTAATAACGCGGCTCTTTCATACTTCTGCTTACCTTGAACCCCGAAACATCAAAACCTGAAATTAGAGTTAAATTATCGATATCTTCAATAACTGGGCTAAAGAAATAAAACTTGGCATTTGGATTTCGTAGTCGAGATTCTCTTATCAGGCGCGATAAGAGTAACGACCGATCGCCCTTGTTAAAGGCATTGTGCGCCTCATCAACAAATAGACTAGTAAATGAAAGAGAAGGATGAGATTCTAATAGGCGAATTGCTCTTTCCTGAGTAAGAACTGCAATGAATTCAGATTCGCCACGATACATTTCGTCATGAGTTATTACTTTTGTGCAAGGGTGACCTCTAAATACATCATCGCGAGTTTGAGCTAGTAATGATTTAGTTGGTACCACTATGCAGGGACGATTACCGCTTCTTTCATCTAGAACGCAATTAACCAGACGCTCGGTTTTACCAAACGAAGTGGGTGCGATGTAGGCAAATCCTTCACCTGAGTGTGAAGAAAACGAATTATCGGCTTGTTTTTGCTCGAATGTAACAGTCACTTTATCAGTAAATCGATCTTCGACTTCCGTAAGAGCAATGTAATTATTAAAAGTGTTCAAAGAATTCTTATCAATAACTGCTATTGCTTTAGATAACGGATATAAGCCGAGTTCAAATGATAGATCGTATAAAGGTCTATAATCTCCCGAGCTTAAGGAGTAATTTAAAACTATCCAGTATGCAAACTCACGACTTCGCTGCCTATCAGCATCAGCGAGGCCATACCTCAGCAAAAGAACGGCAGCAGATAGAAGAAGGCTTGATTCTTCATTTGTAAGGCCTTTGCCTAAAAGCAACTTATCGGCAGCGGCATTAAATGCATCAATACTACTGAGTTTTGTAATGGAGCCAATGTCACTCATCTTTATACTCTAACCCCAAATATCGTAGGAATCCGATAAGTGCCGAATGCGAAACGCAAATAATATGCAGCGCAGAGTAATCTCGGTCTTTAAAATATCGACATACGCCATGCGACAATTTACCAACCTGCTCATTGGTTAAAGGCTTGTCAATAAATACTGTACCGCACGGAATCATATTGAACTCGCTGACCTCATGCTTGCAAGCAAGCGTAAAATCATCTGAAAGCGATCTAATCTGTTTTAGAATAGACTCCTCGATTCCAGCAGCAAAAGCATGATTTAAAGCATTTTCCCAAGGGTCATTATTACTAAAATCATTTAATTTATTGCAAAGATCGCGGTAAGCCTCCTCAACTTTGGAAAGATGCGAGGCGCTACCGTTAATTGCAGATTTACTCTCCATTAGCCAGCATTGGTCCCCCTTTAAATAAAAGCCATCAAATCCCTTTTTTATCGATCCCTCTTCGAGGTTTGACGCAAGACAAGCCTGCCGATATCCAGCTTGCCCCAAGTAGATATGAAGGAAGACCTCTGCGCAGGAGCCACAAAGCAAAGAACGATCCCCTAGCTTAGATTCATAATAATTTCGAACTTTTCTTTTTGTCACCTCCAAAGACCTCTGCTCTTTTGGGCCAAACCAAATTGACACCAAGCATTCGTCCAAACGTTTGGCAAAATCCTCGTATTCAATGACATTAAAAAACGTAAGGCGAATGTGTTCGGATAATTTCTTTTCTAAAACCCCTGATAGAAGCATCCAAACACCACCTTCTCGTACTAAATTTTAATCAAACAAAACTACCGGGCATTTAGGGTAATTCCATATTTCTGCATGATAGATCAACGGGCATCTCAAGACCATGAAACAGCATGCCAGGTTTACTAGATAAACGGCCGAGCATTAACCGTTATTGAATGCGCCTCGGGCAAATCCACCTCTATAAAGCCCATACATGTATGCCGTGTCTTGAGAAATTGGAATTTCAAATGAAGCATTTGGAACCGACAATGCGCGACCACTCCAGTAACCTAAATTGCTTAAACACGGAAGCCTAGACGGCACTCCCCGCCGCTGCGTACGAACGGCAACATGACAGATACAACAGCTCACGCAACGGCATCACCATTCCGTACGAAGGCTTGCACAAGCCTTGCAACCAAAGCCACGCTCATGAAAGTGAACTTCTCACCAAGCGAATCGAACGAAGGAATAAGCGTCCAGCTGTCCAAGACACCATCATCTACCTACTAAAATGAACACCTAAGGAGGTGTACATCGACGACCTGCTGAACGGACATCTCTATATGAATGCAGCCGGCTACTATCATGGCCTGCCTGGCGAACAGGGCGATCCGCTCGAGGCGTCCATGGTCCTCCCGGCATGCATCTACGGCAATTACCGCCTGCCCATCTACTGCATGTACACGGTCCGCGAGAACGACATCGTCGACGGTTCTGTCCAAATCCCGAAGCGCATGATCCGGGAGTTCGGGTGCGCGGACGGGCGGATCGGTATTGTGCAGTACGACAGCTTCGCGCGCCTCGCCGACAGACACATAGCCGACGACGGAAGCATCTACGCTCACGGCCCCATCTCCTACGGCGTCCCAGGGCCAAAACTGATCCGCGAGATCTTTGAGGGCATCCCGCACAATCTCGTTATCAAAACGCCCAAGTACGCATATCAGAAGGAGTATCGAATCATCGGGTCGCGACCGGTCGAATGTCCCCTTTTACCAGACGAGGATCACACCGACCGCAGAATTGAAAACTACGCCCATGCAGAGCTTGACCTAAGCAGCAGCCTCGCGGACTTTTCCTGGAAGGCCTCGGTGCCGAGCCTCGAAGAGGCGCAAGACGGCCTCATGTTAGAGCTGCCGCGTCGCGTATAGTCAACCCAGCTCGGGTCAGAGCGACGCCGGGGACTAAAGCGGGCCCGCTCCCTCCCCTCGCCAACATTCCCCAGAAAGTTCGCTGATGTTGACTGGTGTTCCCGTAAAATAAACCGCAACAAAATATGTGCGGAGTGCTGGCCTGGAGCTGCCTTCGGACCCTATTGGCTGCTCACCGAGAGGCTCCGCTATGAAACGACCCCTTTACTACCTGCTCTGCGCGATCGCGTACTCGTCCATGGTCAGCGCGACGATGCCCACGGCGGCCATCGCGGAAGCCATCCAGCCTCAGGCAACCGTAGAGCAGCAGGCGCAAGCCGCCGACACGAGCAGCGACACAGGCAAGGCCGAAGACGGCACCAACACAAATGCGACAGCAGATACCGTAGAGGACAGCACCGCAACATCCACCGGCACCAGCTACGTCAACACGGATACCGCTGACGATACCACCGCCACACCCGGCACCCCCACCCCATCCCTCCGCGCCCAAGCCACCCCCACGCCCGCCGCAATCTCCACCACGTTACAAACCACCTACGCCCACTCCGCCACGGCAACCCAAAACGGCGTCACCTTCACCGTCTCGTGGAACGACGCCCCCGCGGGCACCGCGACGACCTTCCACGTAACCCAGACCAACGGCTCGTCCCAGGCCAAGGCGCGCATGGACGTGCCCACCTATTGGGACGGCGGCAGCCAGGAAAGCGTCTGCGACCCGTCGCGCGCGGCATGGGGCAGCTACTACAGCCTGGGCACCGCGGGCCACGACTTTACCTTCGACTTCACGGCACCGGACACGTACCGCATCTACTTCTACTTTATGGACAACGACAGATACGACCCCCAAAACGACAAGGGAATCTACTACCTGCGCACCACGGCGGAGGTGACCGTAAACGACGCCGCCCGCCCAAGCGTCGCGCAGATCGTCAACAACGCCGTGGACCTGTGCAGGCAAGAGACAAACGGCTCGGAATACGACATGGCGCTGTGGCTCCACGATTGGACGCTCGACCAGCTGGAGTACGACCACAACCTCAACTGGTGCTCGGCCGAAAGCGGCCTCACGCGCCACCAGGGCACCTGCGAGAGCTACCAGCGCATCTACTCCAAGCTCCTTGACGCCGCGGGCATCGCCAACGGCCGCATCACCGGCAACGGCCACACCTGGAACGCCGTAAATATTGACGGCTAATGGTGTCAGACGGATCTAACCTGGGACGACACCAGCGACAACTGGTACGGGGACCTGGGCCAGCGCCATCTGTACTTTGGCCTGACCGACGAACTCATGGCTATCGCCCACTCCGACCACACGGCCAACTATCAAAAGGACGACTACGCCTACCGTTCAACTGATCTGTCCAACAATTACTTTGTGCGAAACGGCAAAGCAGATGAATGGACAGAGAAGTGCGCCGCAGCCAATGCCAATATTTGACTGCGACGCGAAGCAGGCGGTTGCCATAAATGGGCACCGAAACCCAAGCTAATCCCGTTGCCCAAGTGCTAAATTGCCGTTATTGTACTTAGATATAGCAGAGATGATATGAACCCCGGTGCTTTATTGTTTATCGTAAAACGGATACTGGGCGCCACCCTAACAATATGGCATTCAATGCAATCTGCCATCCATCTATTGGAACATATAAAACGAACGAAGGTCATAACATATTAATAAGGGGTGTCAACTTAAGCTGACACCCCTTATTTCAATATTGGTAAGTTAGATCAATACATCACTTTTGAACCAAAGACCTAACATCATGGATAACCATAAATGCCATGAGAGCAAAGCCAAGGTACCCATTAAGACCGTAAAGAACATTCAGAAGCGGAGCGTAAGGAACCAGACAAGCGATAATGCATCCAATAACTCCTCCGAGAATGACGACACACTTATAACGTGAAGCCCCCTCAACGGCCATACGCTTAACTCCGGTCCATAGCAACGGCACAGCACTCGTATAGATACCGACAAATATGACAACAGCAAATATAAGTCCAAGAAAAGGGCTCATTCTGTTAGCGAGCACAAGTGTTGGGATTGGCGCATCCCACACTAAATCGATATTTGAAATCAAAGCAACGCAGCACAGTGCCGCCGTGCCAAATATAAACAAACTCGAAAGCAACATTCCGCGCTTGACATCTTTTAATTGTTCCCTTGCGCCAAGCTCGCCAAGAAAAGCAGCAAACCACAGAATTACAAAGCCAGCATATGATGCGCCTGACGCCAGAGGATTACCGCCGCCAATCTGAACGACATCAAATACATTAGAGTCGATGGCAGATGAGCCGTCGACGAATCCCATTGAGCCAAAGATCGACGAGTACCCAACTATGGCAAGTAAAAAAACAATAATTAGCGGACCGAGAAAGCTTAAAACTTTAACGATATTCTCTAGTCCGTAAACCACCGTTACAACGGCCGCAAAAGCAAGAATCACAGCACCGACCCCATTGGGCAAACCCCACTGTTGCATAGCGGTCGAATTCGCACCGCCGAGCATTACTACAAAGCTCATGTAGCAAAACAGCGCCGCAAACCAGTCATAGAAACCACCGATGATTTTGCCGCAATATACACCATAAATATCGCCGCCGCGCTTAATCTCATTCTTTGCACCATTAATAGAAAAGGACAAATTGGTATAAAGATAAACAATAGCAGTAACAGCAATAACAACCCAAAACATACTGCCGTAGGAGGCCTCGTATTGCAAGACTTCCTGCATGCTAGCGAAACCCGAACCGATGTACAACCCTATACAAGCGCCACAAACTGCAAGTACTTTTTTGAAATTACTCAAATCGCACACCAGCTTAGCGATCCAAATGCAGCTTGCGACGAACACTCGTCCCGAGCAAAGAAACCACAGGTGCAATATCGCCATGACAGCCTAGATAATACCTGCAATCTGCATTCTTAAAATCAGAAAGCCATGCCCCCAAGGAAACTTTGCCTTTCTTTACGCGCTCGCGGTAGTCAGTAATCTCCACCATTGCAGTAAAACCATCAGGCACTTTACGCAGAAGTGACCGATCAACTATGCCCGTGAGTTGAGAATCAGCCCATATCAGTGCAAGCGGCATGCCAGCACATGTGGAAGCATAACTCCAGGTGGAGTTCCTAAAGTTGATCTCGCCAAACCAAAGGTTGCCCTCTTGGTCCTCCAAAAACTCTATTTCAAAAACTCCAGTGAAACCAATGTCGGCCATGAGCTCGCTCAGCTTCGCCTCAAGCTCAGGATTTTTGAGATTGCCCACCGTCATATAAGGGCTATAGCTCATCGGAAGATAATAATTGTATGTAGACGCAATGGTAATCAACATGTCGCACCCCTCGGGAGAGGAAATGCCTTCCATGCATAGCTCATTCTTTTTAACGATATATTTCTGAACAAGCACTTCATCGCTTCGAATGGAATCGAAAGCCGCGCGAAGCTCATCATCGTTATTACAAATGTGCATATCGTTTTTCCAAGCGCCCATAGTCGGAGTTATCGCTTTGGTAATCACAGGGTAATCTAGACCCTCTGGCACAACGCCGCGTTCGGTAACAACCGCATCCAAAACATTAAGACCGTGCTTCTGAGCTGCAGCGAGAATCGCTTTCTTATCCATAAATGCTGTTACACGGCCCGCTTTTCCAGCGTTAAAAAAATAAGCCTTATCAACAAGCTCGTCATAGCGCTGATCAAGGTAGCTCTCAGTCGTATCGTCAGAAGTCAAGATAAACGGCCTGGGACCCTCATAACTTTCTATAAACTTAAGTAGCTTATAGTAGGCTTCATCGAGCGACTCGAACTCATAGACCTTCTTCAAATACTTACTTTTTGAAGTCAGCCTCAACCCGCCTCCATATACAAAGGCAGTCGGATGGATGCCATTTTCACCGAGCGTTCTCACAATCCCCAAAGGGTTATAGTGTTCTTGGCCGAACACAACAAAGGGATGCTGGCGTAGCTTTTCAATATTCATATAGAAGTCCTAACTGACAGTACTGTAAACACGCGAATCGATAAACTCCCTCGATCCGTTATTAGAGAGTTTCTTTGCGGGAACTCCACCCCAAGTTGTATTTGGCTCCAAAATATCCTTCACTACGACAGCATTCGCAGCAATTGAAACACCGTCGGCAACGGTAATACCGCCAATTAGCTTTGCTCCAGTTCCAATGAACACGTTATTGCCAACCATTGGCGAAAGACTGTTGCCCCCGGTCGCCCCAAGATTCACACACTCCTGTATACGACAGTTTCGACCAACCTTTGAATGAGCGTTAACGACAATTGTTCCGTAATGAGCAATCGATAGTCCTTTATCGAAAACATTAATTGGAATAGAGAATCCAAGCCTTATAGCGCGCTTAGCAAGAAGGTGCCTACTGATCAGAAATTTCACAGCGTTAAAAGGATTTCTCAGACACTTCCCCGAGTACCAATACCATTCAGTCTTTCGCAAACGAATCTGATATTTCCACACATCGTCACCGAAGAATCCTGGGCGAGACCTCGTCTGATGTAAAGCAAGCCTATCGCACTCGAGAAACTCATTGAGTTCTTGTTTAGATGTAATCATTTTTCACCAGACTCGCGAATCTCTCGTTCAACGGCAG
Source organism: uncultured Collinsella sp. (assembly GCA_959602645.1). Classification (GTDB taxonomy): domain Bacteria; phylum Actinomycetota; class Coriobacteriia; order Coriobacteriales; family Coriobacteriaceae; genus Collinsella. Next base: position 9,756 of record CAUGTZ010000025.1, read on the forward strand.
CGCGTTTCTCCGACCAGGCCATCATCTTGGTATGCAAAAAAGACCCTTCACACTTTCTTCGATACTCCTCCACGCTCTCAATAACTCTCGCAGGCACACCCACCGCCACAGAATTGTCAGGGATGTCATGGGTAACAACTGCACCAGCACCGACAATGCAGTTTTTACCGATAGTGACCCCCGGCATGATTGTCGCATTGAGACCTATATGGCAGTTATCGCCAATCTTCACCCTAGAAAAGCAATCGATGTCGGATAACTCCGGATATAGGTGGCGAAGAACCCATACACCACCATCATGCGTCGTGATATTCACGCCGCGCGTAATACGAACGTTGTTACCGATCTCGACCAGATAAGGCTCTGACCCAAATTCATATCCGTTGAGAATTTCACATCCTTCACCGATAACAAGGCCACGCTTTTTTAGTTTTTCAAGTTTCTTCTTGCTGGGCATTAACTTCCAAGCAATATTCGACACGATAGACATAAATTCACCCTATCCGAGGTCTGCCAGCCTCATCTTCACGATCCGTACCTTGGTTAAATTGGTGGACAAATACTGGAGCGCTGAAGCGAGAACAATTGCATAAACACCGAGATAGCGAACCAGCGCAAAAGCAACACCAAGATAGACAGCATTGGAGACAAGACTGACCATGCTGTCCTCTTTGGCAAGTCCAAGAGAGAAGAAATACGGATGAAGGGCAACATACATCAGCGCATAGAAATGTACCGCGAGCAATATAAGAAACAGCGGAAGATTTGCAGCATAGACGTGCCCAAAGAGAACATTGAATAGCGGGTAGCCTAGCAATGATGCTCCGATCAAGCAAGCAACCATAACCATGCAAATGGCATTTCTAATCTTGAGGACAACATCAAACGCCTTCCTTTGTTCTCCCTCCGAGACAAGTTCAGACATTTGAGGCATGATAGCGGTCGAGATGGGGTTAGTTAACAGCGAAAAAACTTGTAACGCCTGCTTAAAAACCTTATAGACTGCGACCATCTCAACAGAAACCGCAGAAATAATGAATACATCGAGGTACTTTACAGGAACATCGACAGTTGTACCCAGGTTTGACCAGAGGCAAAATGAAACAAATTCGCGATCGCGACAGGAGAGTGGTGCAAGCAAAATTCTTCTAAGCCCAAACCTACGGTGCAAGAAAAATAATGCCAAGAAAAGCAAAGAAACATGGTTGGCAATATCCGTCGCAACGTAAACAACCACATACCCAATCATCGTGTGCTCTATTGGTAAAAAGCAGTAACCGCCAACCACTAGAAGCTTTAACACAGCAAGAGCAATGCTGTTAATTGCCGTCCATTGGAACTTGTCAAATAGGCGAAGAATGCCAATCGAAGAGCCCTCAATATGAAAAACGATCTCAAGGGAGAATATATAGGCAGCCAGTCTGACCTCGGAGCCCCAGCCCATCAGGTCGCAGACGAATGTAAGGACAAGAAGACCAAGAACCGTTCCAGCCACTGCAGTAGCAACGTCCATCAAAATGCCAAGCTTCAGGTCAGCGAACAGTCGCTCGTCCTCCTTCTTTGACTTTGCGTCGGCACCAAACTTAATTATTGCTTGCCATGACTGGAAGTTCACGAGTGCATCAACGACGGTCATATACTGTTGTCCAAGAACGAAAAACGCATATTGAGTGACGCCAAGCGATTGCACGAGAATCGAAAGGGTAATAATCCCTATCGCTTGTGCCCCACTAGTTCCTAGTAGCGCTGTTGCAGCGTTCCTGAACAGGCGAGCCCAGAAGCCCTCGCCCCGCACCTTTCGCTTGATCCCTCTAAGGTCCAACTTCTTCAATCCGTTCTCCTACATATGTAGTAATCCTTAGCAAACGCAGTCAATCCCTGACCCTTGAAGCCTAGCTCTGCGGCATGAGAGAAAGCCTTCTCGATGACACCAAACAGGTCGTCGACAGAATTCTCGTCCGGGAAATTTGGGCTCCCCCCGGGCATGAGCTCCGAGGAGTGGATCATGAACATCGCATACGTGTCGGCTGACGAGTCGACATCGTCTAGAAGACCGCGCAGAGCGCTCGCCGAAGGATTCTTGGGTGGTCTCAACCACTGCCACTGACCCTTAACAAGCCGTTTACCTTGGCGAAGCACATCCTTCGGCTCATGAAGGGCATCGAAGGCGAACCGGTGAGTCCTCCTGATCGTCATTGGCACCTCAAGAAGCCCGGAATACAGCTCGAAAGGATGCTCGGGTGACTGCGAGTAATCGCTACCAGGGAGGCCCGTCTGCCCCGGCGCCATAGTCCAGTCCATATGCGGGGTCACGGAACAGTCGACAATGAAACCCTTCTTCGCGAGGAGGGCCGCGTACCTTTCATCGAGCGCCCAGCGCCCGCTCCTATGGGAGGTCACGGGAGCTTCGAAACGATTGCGGAGCGACTCGAGCAGAGTGTCGAACTTGGCCTCCATCTGCTCCTCGGGATACTCGATGAGGTAGGCGCGCTGATCGGTCTTTTCCTCGAGTGGAAACTCCGGCGGGTTGTTCCAGGCATGCAAATGCATGCCGATCTCGCATTTACCTGAGTCGTTCTTAGGCTTCATGTACCTCACGAAGCGATCGTCTTGGCACATCTCCCAGTTGGTAAGCCAGGTGGGCACAAAACCGTAATTCTCGGCAAGCTCTTGGAATCTCGGTAGGAACAGAGTGTTCTCGGTCGAGATGCCGTTCGAGACATCCCACTGGTTGTCCGCCTCAGTGTCTATGGTTATGAGCAGCTTCTTAGCCATTTCCTATCCTTTCAACGACTCGAGGAACCGGTCCGCCTGCGCGCCGACCAGGTATCCCCGTGCAGCCTCGACGGCGGCGTCCCCCATCGACCTTCTAAGCCTCTCGTCGCCGAGAATCTCCATAGTGCGCTCGGCAAGGGACTCCACGTCCCCGTTGGGAACGATGAGGCCGTCCACCGGGTCATCAATGAGCGAGCAGGGGCCGTCGTTCTCAAAGGCAACGCAGGGGACGCCGTGCGACATCGCCTCCAGGATGGACAGCCCAAACCCCTCCCAGCGAGACGGGGAGATGAGGACGGTCGCCTGTTCGTAATAACGCTCAGCGTCGGTGACGAAGCCCTTGAGCTCCATTTTGAACGGTAGCCTAGCGTCCTCTAACCATTCCTCAAGGCTCGGGAGGTAAGGGCCGTCTCCCACAACGAGGAATTCTCCGGCAAAACCTCTCACCGCGAGCGCCTCCGCGATGCGCGGGATGTAGTCGGCGCCTTTGGAGCCGGGATCAAGACGACCGCAGTAAAGCACGCAGTTCTCCGCGTAGCCTCTCGTGCCCATATTCACGATAGAATTGGGAAGGACAATCGCCGAATGCCCGGTGTGTAGCTCATAGACTTCCTTGCTCTGCTCGGTAAGTACGAAATTCACCTTGCAGCGCCTGAGCGCAAATGCATAGAGGCAGTCTTGACCGTAAAAGCCCCTGCCGCTCTGATTGAAATAGCCGTCATAGGTGCTGTGCTGCCAGCCGCAGACATCGATGCTCAAGCCGTCGCAGGCATACACCGCAACGATAGTATGAAGCGGATCACAACCGACAACCACGTCGAAACGGCCCTCTTTTAGAGCCTCGTGCACAGCCGCAAGGGACTTTTTATCAATTACTGAGCCACCGAGACTGTGCTCGTGACAAATTGGCTTCAATAAACCGGAATGTCGCCTGACCTTAGAAACGAGCTTGCCAAGCGGCTTGGAAGCCCCTTTGATGCCGACGGGCAGGATCGAAACATCAGAGCTCAAGCCATAGGGATTCTCGCCCAGCTCGGGGGTATCCATGAGAACAGAGACATCCACACCGCGCGAAACGAGCTCGTTGGCCAACAGCGCGACAGCCCTCTGAAGCCCACCAAGACCGGCGAGCGATTGGCAGACAAAGCAAATGCGCAAATCACTCACCCGGTTCAGTGCTTCGCGAAACCTGAAGATATGCCAAATATCGAGCTGCCCCGATAAAAAGCCAAGCGACAATTACACATTGCAACATTCCGTCCTGGGTCGAACAAATTGATGAATAGGTATTGACATGAACAAAATACAAAGCAAGAAGACCACAAGGAACGGCACCGAGGCTTCTAAACGTCTGCATAAGTGGCAACAAAAATAAGTAGATCCCCAGCAAAACGGCAAAAGCAATCCCATAACTGAAAGCAAATCTGAGAAGAGGGTATTCCAGTGCAATAACTAATAAGCCATTAGAATAGTCAAACTCATGACCAGCAAACCATTCATAACGAATAATGCCCGCAGCAATCAACTGGTCAAGTTGAATATTGCGCGATGAAGTCATGTCTCCTGTTTTGATACCGATCATTATTCGATCAATCATAGTGTCGAATAAGCCAGCTAAGTAAAACGCAAACAAACCAAAAATAATAACAATGCAGTATTTAATGTTGTCCGCATTTGAATACGCAAGGATAAACATGCAAAGCAGACAAACCATCGCCGAGCGACTTCCGGTAAGAAGGACAACGGCGGCCGTGATAAGAGTAACGAGAACCTGATTGACCCTGATTCCCATTGCTCTGTTAGCAATATGGCTCAAGGCAAAATATAACAGTGCGACTTCAGCAGTTAGGAGACTGTGACCCATGATTGAGACAAGGCGACCTGAAGAACTCATGCTAACAAGACTGGCTGAGCCATAAAATGCAGTGAAGGTTTTCGATACAGCAGAACCGCTCACAACATCGCACGCAGCGCATGCGACGATAATAACCATAACGACATTTAAGACCCTCATAAACCCCTCAAAAAAAGACGGGAAGATGGTCTCCGGAATAACAATCAATAGAAGAACCAGAGGAAAGAGACAAGAGATGAGATAAGAGATAGACATCCCAGTTGAGAAAGCAAGAAAGACCAGACCAGCAAACAATACGAAACGGACCACGCTAACGCTTCGAGACATTGAGTACTTATGACCAAGCATGTATAGAAGAAGCCAAGCGACAGACAGCAACACAAGAGGATTAAGGGCCCAGACCGCCTCGCTACCAGGGATAATTCTATGCCTCAAAACATAAGGAGTGGCAAACAAACCAAGAGCAATGAATATGCCAGCCCTTCTGCCGACCGCCTCGTCCTGTTCAATAGGGCGTCGATTATTTCTTGAAAAAACGAGGTTATCTACATTCACCCACAATCACCTCACTCCACATATCGGCAATAGCATTAGCAGAAAGTAACTCCCTCACACCAGCAGCGTTTGCCCCTAGGCGATAAGCGAGGTCATTATCATCCGCTACGCGTGTCATCGTTACAGCAAGCTCATGTTCGTCGCCAACAGGAACCAGTATTCCGTTTTCGCCGTCATGAATCACCATGCGCGCACCGCCGCAGGGGCAGTCGGTACAAATACACGGAAGGCCAATTGCCATGGCCTCAAGCATGGAGTTGGAGAGTCCCTCATAATCGCTGGGCAGGACAAACAACCCGGCATCGCGCACCACATCGTGCACGTCCTGACGCCCGGGGTTGATGGAGACGACATTCGCAATGTCCAGTTCTTCCGCGAGTGCGACGAGCGAATCGCGCTCCGTGCCGTCGCCATAGACCTCGAGTGTCCAATCATCATGAGAAGCAAAGAACTCCGCGAAGGCGCGAAGCAGCATACCTAGATTCTTCTGCTTCTCCAAACGGCAGAAGCAGGCGACCAAATGCCGGCGCTCTCCGCAAAAAGGTTCAGGCAAATTGTCCTTTACTGGATTGAGGATCACGGTCTTCGCAACCTTATCCGAGAAATACGCCGCCGCATCGTCGGTTTGGCAGACCAACATATCCGCATGGCGGTAGAGCCTCTCGCGAAGCCAATTGGTCTTTTTACCACTGCCTACACGCGCCGGATCGTTGCGCTCCGAGATTACTAAGCGATTGGGCAGCCCAGCGAGTGCAATGATGGTCTGCATGTTCACGAAGTACTCGAACGCCACGAAACATGCATAGGGGTTATGTTTGGCAATACCACGCAGCCAGGAGATGCGATTCACCTTGGAATGCCCGCCGGAACCCTGAGGCCCATACTCCTTTTGGACCCCATCTACGACCGGATATTCACCCTCATAATTGTTGTACACGGCGATGCCAACACGCTTACCGCGACGGGTGAACTCTGCCGCTAGGACGCAGATGACACGAGCAGCGCCCCCGTTTGCGAGGGCGTTGCTCACGAAGATAATGTCTCGATTCTCTAATATCACGATTCCCCTTGAGGTCCTAACAGCTGCCAAAGCAGCCGTTAATGTACTCGGTAACGTTGAACGAACGGTTCGCCCCGAAGGGCTCCCACGAAGCGGGTATGAACTCGCAGCTCCGCGGGCAATGGATGCGCCTGCAACACTTGACGTCCGGGTGATCCTTCACCGCAAAGACGAGCTTGTGCTCGAGCGGCAGGGCGTCGAAGGCGCGCAGGTCCTCCTCGGTGGCGCCGTTCTGGTCGTTCAGTTTGAAAATCAGACGGTTGCGGTCGACGCGGCCCACGCGGCTCTCCCACTTGCGGCGGGCGGTCGCCTCGTCGTGGTGGTGGAGCATTTGGAGCTCGACGTCCCCCAGCCGCCCGATGAGGTACGTCCCCCAGTTCCCGTTGGAGCTGAGGACTTCCCTCCATTTCGACTCCTCGGGCGATATGAACTCGAGCGGCTCGGAGAGATGACGGTCAAGGTCAGCACAGAAGCGCACGAAGTCACTCGGCATGATGAACATGCCCACGGTCGGCGAGGCCTTGCGCATGCCGTAGCTCTCGTAGATCGTGCCACCCCAGCAGTTGTTGGAAATGATGGTGAAGCCGTCCACGTCAAGCCCCTTCGCCCTGGCCTTGCAGGTGAGGGGCAGCCACAGCCCGTTGCGAAGCTTGAGCCGAACCGTCTCGCGCTTGAGCTTCTTGAGGGGTCCCGGGAGCGCCATCTACGCCACCGCCCTCTGGGAAGGTCCGCCGCACCAGACAGGCTGGAGCCCCGACATAGATGCCAGGCTCCTCCAGGTCCCTCGTGACGGCAGACCCCCCCCCGATGCAGATTCGGTCGGCAATATGGACGCCCTTGGTCACGAGAACGTTGGCACCAAGCCAGCAGCAATCGCCAATCTCGATAGGCGAGCTCACGAGTCCCCCGTGAACGCCCCCAGAGTCAAAGACGTGATCATGGTCGAACACACAGGCGTTGGGTCCGAACATGGTATGCCCACCCACGCATACGGAATCGGCGGCGACAACGCGACAGTTGGTATTGAAGTAGCAGCCCCCAGAGAGCTCCATGCGCGCTCCGGGCATTACCTGAAGACGGCAGAGATCGTCGATATAAACGCCGCTCCCGAGCACCATGACACCATCGGGCGCGACATCGAGCCTCGCCGCGCGGCCAAGATATACAGGCTTGCCGCCGCGGGGCAGGAGAAGCCTAGACCCGAGCCGAATCTTCGCGCACGCGACGCGGGCCGCGCTCGCGCACCATTTGAGGCACTTCCCCATCATTCACCGCCTAGATAAATCGTCTTCAGCCTCTTTGAGGCCTCGCCTATATCAAAACCGTGCTCGCGCAGCGCGGGAAGCGCGCGCCGGCTCGCATCGAGGCGCGCGTCGGCGCCGCCAGCCGCCGCAAGGGCATCCCGCGCGCAGGCGGCCCATGCGACGGCACCATCCCCAAGTGAGAGGAATCGAACGAGCGGGGTAACGGCGCACTCCCCCGTCACGACATCGGAGACCAGACAAGGAAGTCCAGCCGCCTGCCATTCGAGTACAACGCTGGGCAACCCCTCGAAGAGCGAGGGGAGCATCATAAGATCGAACGCCTGGAGAAACTCGTCGACATTGGAAACGCGCCCTGTAATCGTCACGCGGTCCGCGAGTCCTTTCTCGGCAATTAATCCCTCAATCTTCGAGCGGTCGGGACCCTCGCCGACGATGAAGAGCCTAGCACTCGGAACATCACGAGACAGTAGCCCGAACACATCGATGAGGAACGATTGATTCTTCACGTAGTTGATGTTGCCGACGAAACCGACGGCAGGTTCGTCCCCGAATCCGAGGCGTGAGCGTGCCTCGTCGCGCCGCACGGCATCAAAGGCATACTTCTCAAGGGCAAATCCGTTGTGGAGGACCTCGAAGGGGCTATCTTCAAAGAGCCACCTGCCAGCGTCCTCGCCGCACGCGAGTGCCCGCGTCCAACTACCACGGAAGAAGGGGCGAAGCATCTTGTCCCGACGGGAATCGTCGCTCCTGGTGTTGTGCGAGTGCGCAATCCGCTCGCGCACTCCCGCGAGCTGCGCACACCGGAGCTCAATGGCCATAACCGAGCTGCTCCCATGAACGTGCACCACGTCGATACGCTCTCGCCTCATATAGGAGATGAGAAAGTGCACGTACCCAAAAGTGTCCGAGCGCCTGTCGGGTGTCTCCACGACATCGCATCCGAGCAGTCTCAGCTCGTCGAGTACGTCTGACTCATTGTTATATACGGCCGCCACGCGGACATCAAGTCCGTCGCGATCCATGGAGCGCATGAAGCTCAGTATGGAGGACGTAATTCCCTCGCGGCGTAGCCCGCCAGTCGGGACCACGAGGACCTTCCTATCCATCGCAGCTCACGTCCCAAAAAGCTTTGATGTGGTTTCCCCCATTGGTATGGATGACCTCGCCGGACACACACTTAGAGGCATCACTTAAAAGGAAGCACGCGACCTCGGCGACCTCCTCGGGCCTGAAGATGCGACCAGATGCGCACTCACGGTACATGTTGCCGTCGGAGGCCTCGGCATAGTCGCGCGTCATGTCCGAGAGCGTAACGCCAGGTGCCACGGCGTTCACACGAACGCCAAGCGGATACATCCGCCTGGAAGCAGCGCGCACGAAGCTGTCCATGGCAGCCTTGGTCATGCCGTAGGGAATGTCGTAGGCCTGTTCGCCCGTCTCGCTCGTAATCACGAGCAGTTCGCCCGAGGGTTCCTTCTCACGCTCTTTACGGCAAAGAAACTCGCGACAAAGGAAATACGCTCCACGCATGTTAATGTCGAACTGCTTATCGAAACCTTCGATAGTCACGTTGTCAAAACGGTTCTCATGGAGGCTCACGCCGGCGTTGCTCACCAGGCAGTCAATGCGCCCGCCGAGTTTAGCCTCACATGCGTCCAGGAACTCGCCGGCGCGCTCCGCCTCGGAGACATCGGCGACCACATAGGTAACACAGGAGCCAAGTTTCTCGCAGGCAGCTTTGAGAGTGGCTTCCTTGCGGCCAGAGATGACGACCTTGGCACCCTCCGAAATGAACTTTTCTGCCATGGCGAGCCCAAGCCCGCGCCCGCCGCCAGTGATGACGACAGTCTTTCCCTTAAGCACGTTGCCCGCGCTCACCTGCGCGACTTCGACATTCACGAACTTCTCTGGAGACGACGCCAGGACAAGCTTTGCAGCTTTACGAATAACTCTTTTGAATCCCATGCGACTACCTCTTGAAAATCCCGGCGATTTTCTGGGCCTTCTCCTGCCCGATGGTCGCCTTGATGAGCTCCTTGGACTTGCGGATCGCTTCCGACTGCGCGTCGCGGGGACGGGTCATGTCGAAAACGTCGTAGACAAGCTTGGAATCCGCGCTCATCTCGGAAAAAACCTCGAGCAGGACGGGGCCCTCAGCGTCGTCATCGAAGAACTCCTCGACTGCCGCGTCGAGCTCCTCGGGGTTATGCGCGCTCAGGTAACGGAATCCACATTCGCGCACCCAGCCCTCAGCCTTGGTGTGGTGACGAGCGCAGGTGTGGAGGTCCGAGGCCTCGTCCTTCCACACCTGGTTGAAGTAGAACTCCTCGCCCCCCTCGTTATTGAGGAGGAGGATGCGCACCTTTTCAGTGACGTGGCGAATGCGAAGCGCGTTCATGTCATAGAAGAAAGCAAGGTCGCCAATCACGAGATAGCTGGGCCTGCCGCTCGCCGCGGCTTGGCCCAGGAGGGACGAGAGACAGCCGTCGATGCCGTGCGTGCCGATGTTCGCGTAGACCTTGACACCCGGCTGAAGCCTGAAAAAATTTGTGAGGCGGATTGCGTTGTTGATCGCGAGGTGCAGGATGGAACCCGTTGGCACGCGCTCGACAACCTTGCGGATGGCGGCCATGTTCGAGTAGGGAAGCTCCGGCACCGTCGCGGAGGCCTCATAGGCCTTAAGGGCGGCGAGGTAGCTCCCGCCGGGCTTGCACGAGGACGCATCGGCCATGCGCGAGAAGAACTCAGCAGGCGTGCACTCGAACACCCTCGTTAGGCTTCTGAACATATCGCAGACAGAACCGTCCTCGCTGATAGACCAGTGCTCATAGGACCCTGCGAATTTACGCAGCATATCCTTGAGGCCCGCAGTCATGTTGCCACCGAAGGTGATGACCACGTCGGGCATGAACTCGGAGAACTTCTTGGGCGTGATGTAGCGGTACTCCATGCACAGCGTCGGGTTGAAGGCGTGTTCGCGAGGGATGTTCGCCATGTACTCGGCCGCAATGGCCACCTCGTAGCTGGCTGCAAAGCTCTCAAGGGCGCACGCGAGCTCGGCGGCACAGGAAGACTGCTGGCCGGCGACCACGAGCACGCGCTTGGCGCGAGAGAGCCGATCCGCGCATGCGGCCCACTCAACGGCCTGGTCGGCTTCGACCCTGCGGATCCTAGTGACCTTCGGTAGCTCCTTGACGTTGAACGAGTTGTTGTACGCCTTCATCGGCACGTTGATGTGGACGGGGCCCGTGCCGTGGTGATCGAGCTCTAGCAAGGCCTCGTTGACGAGACGCTCGCAGAAGTGCGCGTCTTCGGCGTCGTTGATGATGGGCAGGTTGACGGACTTGCGCACGTGACGGTCGTACATGCCCACCTGGTCGATCATCTGGTCCTCCCACTGCCCGAGCATCGCGGGATTGCGGTCGGACGTGAGCACGACGAGGGGCACGTCCTGGTAGAAGGCCTCCGCGACGGGCGGCCAGTAGTTGCAGGTCGCCGTGGAGGAGGTGCATGAGATCACGACGGGCTCGCCGAGCTCCTGAGCAAGCCCAAGCGCAAAGTAGCCGGCACTACGTTCATCGACGACGGAATAGCAGGTGAAATACGGGTCCTCCTCGACGGAGTGCACGAAGGGGACGTTGCGGCTGCCGGCAGAGAGCACTAGATGGTGGATACCGTACTCCTTGAGCAGGGCGATGATGATCTGGTAGGACTTTAGCTCCGTATACATGCGGAGACCTCCTTCTTAAGATAGGCGCGTGCAGCCTCGCGGCTCGTGTGAATGACGGCGTCGGTGGCGGCCCAGTCTACGGGCGCATCAAGGGCGGCGGCGAGCTCGCCCGACCCAGCTGCAGCACGGGAAGTCAGGCCCAGACGGCTCAACAGATCGGTGAGCTTCTCGGAGTTACCGTAGCCCGAGCTCCTCACGAAGGAAACGAAGGGCGTGTGTGCAATGGTCGAGAAGATGGTGCCGTGGAAGGTGTCGGTCACCACGGCCTCAGCATGCTTGAAGTAGGCGAGCACCTCAAAGGGCGAGCAATCCACGAAGCGATCGCAGACGCCCTGCACCCCACCGATATTGAGCACCTTGAGGCCGCGCTGGTCGGCGTAGGTGCGCACGGCGGCGCACTCCTCGGGCGTGAGGCGGCCCGAGTAGCCATATGCGATCATGAAGCGGTCCTCGTCGACCTCGGCGGGAATCAGCCCGCACTCGCCAAAATAGTCGTAGGCGAGCACCGGGTCCAAGCTGAAGGTCGGTACTTCCCCCGTAAGTGACTCGACAATGGCGCCCGTGTTGGCATCGCGAGCCGAGACGGCGTCGAGACGCTTTAAGTAGCCCGCGACCTCTTCGCGCTTGCCGTAACGGTCAAGCTTGTCGAGCGTGGTGTTACCGAAGGAAGCGGCGTAGGTCACCTTGCGTCCGGCGCGCAACCCGGTACCGAAAAGCGCGGGCGTGAAGCCGACATTAGCGTTATCCTGAACGCAGTTGAACACCTCGTCGCTGCCGATGACCAGGAGGTCGATGTCGGGGTCAAGATTGGGCTCCTCGGTGAGGCCGAGCATCGGGTAGAAGCGCTGGGCGTATGTGCGCTTGTAGCGGATGAAGGCGAGCTTGTCCCTGAGCGGAGCGTCGTAGCGGAATACCTCAAGGACCTTCTCCGCCTTGCGGGCGACGCCCTTCTTCGATGACGGGGACGTGACCAGGCACTTGCCAGGCTCGTAGTCAACGAACTGCACATCGCAGCCAAGGGACTCCAGGATGGACTTCAGGCCGAAAGCCTGCAGGAAGGACCCGTAGTTGTAGATCCTCTGCATACTGAGTATGCCGGCGCGGGGTTTAGTCATGCGATTAAATTCCTTCTATTAGTCTCTCGAGCTCTCGGCAGAACTCGGCGTTGTGGCTCTTAAAAGTGACGCCGCGCGAGAGCTCGCGGGCGCGATCGATGGCGGCGGAAAGGTCCATCACGTCGTAGACGGGCACGATCCCGCCCTGGCGCTCCGCGACGATGCGCACGAAGTCGGCCTGATGGTTGTTCACGTGCTCGTCAAGGTCGCCCCTGCGGGGCACAACGACGGGTACCTTGCCTGCAGCCATGGCCTCGATGAAGCTTGAGGGGCCGCCGTGCGTGATCACCACATCAGCACCCTCCATGAAGCTCTTCATCTGTAGGAACGGCACGAACTGCGAGTGGTCGCAGTGGACGGGCTCGTACGTCGAGTAACCCGTCTGGATATAGACAGGTTCATCGAGCGTCCCGTCCGCCTTGAGATCGTCAACCGCCTTGACCAGACGGTCGAACTGCTGCTCGTGGGTGCCCACGGTCACGAATACCATACGCGTCCCTCCCTAGAAGATAGAGCCGAGATCAACGGCGCTCTTGTAGACATCGAGCTGTTCTGGCCACTGCACTACGAATAGGTCGGCCACGCCGTTGAGCATGCGACCAGTCATCGTGGGCTTGTCCACGCGGTCGAAGACCTCCACGTAGACGCATTTGGACCCGAGCATCTTTCCAATCAGGAAGAACGGCACCGCAACCGCGGCACCGGAGCTGATGATCAGATCGGGACGCTCCTTGAGGAGCACCTTCCAGGCGAGAACCGTGTTCTTCAGCAAGTTCGGGATGTTGCGGTTCGTCGGGTAGTGGCAATGGTAGACACGCTCCCCTTCCAGAAGAGAGTTCGCGTCCTCCTTGTCGAAGGTCACCCAGAATCGATCAGCCGCACGTTCCCATACAGGTCTCAGGAGCCACATATGCGTAAGATGCCCACCACTTGAGCTGGGAATGCAGATCTTTGCCTTAGAAAGGTCCACGATGAGCTACTCTCCGATTCCGTAGTACTCGCGATACCACTTGGCGAAAACCCTCAGGCCGTCCTCGAGCGGGGTCGCGGGCTTGTAGCCCAGGTCCCGCTGGAGTGCTGTGGTGTCGGCGTAGGTGACGGGCACGTCGCCGGGCTGCATCGGCACGAGCTGTTTGTGTGACTCGAAGTCGTAGTCGGCCGGGAGCACGCCCTCCTCCACCAGCACGCGCTGCAGCGTGTCGACGAAGTCGAGGAGGTTCTCGGGGTGCGAGTTGCCGATGTTGTAGACGCGGTGCGCGGCGAGCGGCAGCCCGTCCTCGCCCATCTTCACCTCAGGGGCGGCGTCCATGACGCGCCTGACGCCCTCGACGATGTCGTCGACGTAGGTGAAGTCGCGGCGGCAGTCGCCCATGTTGAAGATCTTGATGGTGTCGCCTCGGCGCAGCTTCTCGGTAAAGCCGAAGTAGGCCATGTCGGGCCTGCCCATGGGGCCGTACACCGTGAAGAAGCGCAGGCCGGTGGCCGGGATGGAATAGAGCTTTGAGTAGGCGGCCGCCATGAGCTCATTAGACTTCTTGGTGGCGGCGTAGAGCGAAACCGGCGAGTCGACGCGGTCCTCCTCGGAGAACGGAACCTTCTTGTTGCCGCCGTAGACCGAGCTGGAGCTCGCGTAGACAAGATGCCTCACCGGGTGGTGGCGGCAGGCCTCGAGCACGTTGAAGAAGCCCACGAGGTTACTCTCAAGGTAGGCGCGCGGGTTCTCGATGGAGTAGCGGACGCCCGCCTGTGCGGCAAGGTTCACAACGACATCGAAGCCGTTCTCCGCGAACAGGCGCTCGATGAGGGCGGCATCGCACAGGTCGCCGCGAACGAAGGCGAAGTGGCCGTCGGTGTCTACCTCGGCCAGCATGCGCAGGCGCGCATCCTTGATGCCGGGGTCGTAGTAGCTGTTGAGGTTGTCGAGGCCGACGATCGTGTCATCGGTTTCCTCGAGCAGCTTCTTGACGAGGAACGCACCAATAAAGCCGGCGGCTCCGGTGACGAGGACTTTTCTATCTGCCATTCATACCACCTAGTCTCGTTTAAACAGGTCGCGTGTATAGACCTTGTCCGCCACGTCCGCGAGCTCGTCGCTCCAGCGGTTTGCCACGATCACGTCGCAGCCGGCCTTGAAAGCCTCCAGGTCGTGCGTGACCTCGGAGCCGAAGAACTCCGGCGCGTCCAGCGTGGGCTCGTAGACCACCACGGGCACGCCCTTGGCCTTCACGCGCTTCATGACGCCCTGGATGGAGCTCGCGCGGAAGTTGTCGGAGTTCGACTTCATCGTCAGGCGGTAGACGCCCACGACCGGCCTCTCCTTGCCGGCGTACACGCGGTCCCACACCATCTGCAGCACCTCGTCGGCGACGAAGTCCTTGCGGGTGCGGTTGGCCTCCACGATGGCCTCGATCAGGTTCTGGGGCACGTCCCTGTAGTTGGCCAGCAGCTGCTTGGTGTCCTTGGGCAGGCAGTAGCCGCCGTAGCCGAAGCTGGGGTTGTTGTAGTGGGAGCCGATGCGCGGCTCCAGGCAAACGCCGTCGATGACGTCGCGGGTGTTGAGGCCTCGCACCTCGCAGTAGGTGTCGAGCTCGTTGAAGTAGGCCACGCGCAACGCCAGGTAGGTGTTGGCGAAGAGCTTGACGGCCTCGGCCTCGGTGGTGCCCAGCACGAGCTCGGGGATGCCCTTGGAGCCGTCGGCGTTCACGCGCTCCAGCTCGGCGGGTTCGGCGCCCTGCGCGAGCAGGCCGGCGAACTTCTCCGCAGCCGCGACGGCCTCGGAGTCGTCCTTGGGCGCGCCCACCACGATGCGGCTGGGGTGCAGGTTGTCGTAGAGAGCCTTGCTCTCGCGCAGGAACTCCGGGCTGAAGAAGATCTTGCTGTCGCCCAGCCTCTCGCGCAGGCCCGCGGTGTAGCCCACGGGGATGGTCGACTTGATGACGATCCAGGCGTCCGGGTTCACCGAGCGCACGGCGGCGATGGCGGCCTCGACGGAGCTCGTGTCGAAGAAGTTCCTATCGGAGTCGTAGTTGGTGGGAGTGGCGATGACGGCGAAGTCGGCGCCAGCGTAGGCCTCGGCCACGTCGACGGTGGCGTGCAGGTCGAGTTCGCGCTCCCCCGCCTTTGCCTCTGTTAGGAAGCGCTCGATCTCGTCGTCCTGGATGGGCGACACGAAGTTGTTGATCTTCTCGACCTTCTCGGGAACGATGTCCAGCGCATGGACCTCGTTGTGCTGCGAGAGCAGGACGGCGAGGGACAGGCCGACGTAGCCGGTACCGGCGACGGCAATCTTCATTTTCTTCTCCGATTCGAATCGAGCATTAGAGTTTGGCATTAGTACGCATCGCTTCCGTTGAAGACCTCCAGAACCGTGAGGAGGACGATCTTGAGATCCATGACGATTCCGCGCTTGGCTATGTACTCGAGGTCACGGCGGACCATGCCGTCGAAACCGGTTGAGTTTCGATCGGTAACCTGCCACCAGCCGGTGATGCCGGGCTTCACGGCCAAGCGCTGAAGGTCGTACTCGGTATACTCGGACACCTCGTTAGGCAGCGGCGGACGGGGCCCAACGACGCTCATCTGGCCCAGGAACACGTTCAGGAACTGCGGGAACTCGTCGATGGAGTGTTTGCGGATGAACCTGCCGATCTTGGTGACGCGCGGGTCCTCCTTCATCTTGAACATGGCACCGGCGATCTCGTTTTGCTCCTTGAGCTCGGCGAGGCGCTCGTCGGCGTCCTTGTACATGGAGCGGAACTTCCACATGCGGAACGTGGACAGACTGCCGTCGGGTCGGGTCTGGCCAACGCGAATCTGGCTGTAGAACGGGTTGCCCTCGCTCTCCAGGCGGATGGCCGCGGCGAGAATTAGGCTGGGGATCGCGATAACGACGAGCACGACACCGCTGAACACGATGTCGAACGCGCGCTTGATGGCCCGATAGCCTAGACGCGAGCGGTCCCAGTCCATGATGGATTGCATGGCCCTGTAGCGGACGGCGCCCTCACGCCGATCCATGGCCTGAGCAATCAACGCCGCTCCCGCGGGCGCATTGGTCTCTGTTACTTCTTTAGCAGCCACAATAAAACTCACGTTCCTGTCCCCAGGAACCCCCCCCCCATCTATGAATCCAAAAACCAAATAAATTGCCGGTGCAACGTCTCCCTTACGTTTTGCTGGGCACGTCGATCGGAAGTAACTCCCTAAAAGCGGAGCCACCTTCGCCCACGTCTACCAGGCACCAGCGTTTATGACGGTCGATCTTTTTAACGCGGGCCTCTTGCCCCACCAAGGGACCCTGTTCAATGTGCAACACGCCGTCTTCTATGCGCGCTACGCTGTTGCGCACCACGCCGTCGTCGTCCAGCACACTGCGGTACCAATCCTGCGCATCGTCCGGCATGGGCATGTACGCCCGCTCCCTGCTGCCGGCAATGCGACAGCCAAAGCTCAACTGGGCCAAAGCCCTATCGAGCGCGGCGGCATCGTGCGTAGCGACGAAGAAATATTCCTTGTACATGGGTTTGGTTTGGAGCGACCAGGCGCCGTCCCGCTTAAACCAGAACTCCTTTTGCATCACAAAAGCGTCCTGCATCAGCTCGTGCGGGATAATGCGGCGGACCTTTTCGCAGGTCTCACGCTCTTTTCCATTGGGGGTGTGAACCAGATACCAGCGGACGCGACCGTGCTGGCTGTTGGTGGTGACGCCGTTAAATGCGCCTGGCAGCTGCTCTTGGCGCCGTGTAGTCTGTTCCATGTTCTCGCCCCCCCTCTTTTGGCTTTGCGATGCACGCAAATGCAGGGGCGTTTAGAACAGGCTTCTCGCTCGCAGCTAGGCGCAGTCGCAAAAGTACAGGTTTTTGTAGAAGGGTATGGAGATGTACCTACTAGCAGTACATTTTGCGTAATCTGGGCAAACGCTAATTAATTGCTCGTATAATGGCCTATGTCGAAAGATACAAAAACCTGTACCTTTTTGTGCAACAAAAAAAGCCGCTCAACCAGCGGCTTTTCTAATTTTGGTATGAAAAAAGGCGACCGCCCTATGTGGACGGTCGCCTTTGTTAATTGTTGTGAAGTTTGCCTTAGGCGCGGGTCTTGATCTCCTCGAGCACCTTGGCAACAAACTCGTCAACGCTCATCTGAACGGTCTCATTGGAGCGATCGCGGACGGAGATGTTGCCGGCCTCGACCTCCTTCTCGCCCAGAATGAGCATATAGGGCACGCGGTCGATGCTGCGGGCCTCGCGGATCTTGTAGCCGATCTTCTCGTCGCGGTCGTCGCAGACCACGCGAATGCCGGCCTCCTCCAGCTTGGCGCACACCTCGTGGGCGTAGTCGCGGCTCTTCTCGGAAACCGGAAGCGCCTTGACCTGCACAGGAGCCAGCCAGGTGGGGAACTTGCCCGCAAAGTGCTCGATCAGAATACCGATGAAGCGCTCGATGGAGCCAAAGCACACGCGATGCAGCATGATGGGGCGCTTCTTGGTACCGTCGGCGTCCACGTACTCCAGGTCAAAGTTGAGCGGCATCTGGAAGTCGAGCTGGACGGTACCGCACTGCCAGGTACGGCCGAGCGAGTCCTCCAGGTGGAAGTCGATCTTGGGGCCGTAGAAGGCGCCGTCGCCCTCGTTGACCTCGTAGTCAATGCCCAGCTTCTCCAGAGCGGTGCGCAGGCCCTCCTCGGCGCGAGCCCAGTCCTCGTCCGAACCCATGGAGTCCTCGGGGCGGGTGGAAAGCTCAACGTGGTACTTAAAGCCAAACTTTTGGTACACGGAGTCGATGAGGTTGACCACGCCCACGATCTCGTCGGTCAGCTGGTCGGGGCGCACAAACAGGTGGGCGTCGTCCTGGTTAAAGCAGCGCACGCGGAACAGGCCGTGCAGGGCGCCGCGCAGCTCGTGGCGGTGCACCAGGCCAATCTCGCCGGCGCGGATGGGCAGCTCGCGGTAGGAGTGCGGCTTGGAGGCGTACACCAGCACGCCGCCCGGGCAGTTCATGGGCTTAATGCAGTACTCTTCGTCGTCGATGACGGTGGAGTACATGTTGTCCTTGTAGTGGTCCCAGTGACCCGAGGTCTTCCACAGCTGCTTGTTCATGATGAGCGGCGTGGAGATCTCCACGTAGCCGGCCTTGTGGTGGATCTCGCGCCAGTAGTCCAGCAGCGTGTTCTTAAGGATCATGCCGTTGGGCAGGAAGAACGGGAAGCCGGGGGCCTCGTCGCGCATCATAAAGAGGTCCATCTCGCGGCCGATCTTGCGGTGGTCGCGCTTCTTGGCCTCCTCCAGCATGTGCATGTGCTCGTCGAGCTCTTCCTTGGTGGCAAAGGCGACGCCGTTGATGCGGGTGAGCATCTTGTTGTCCTTGTCGCCCTTCCAGTAGGCGCCCGAGACGCCGGTGAGCTTAAAGGCCTTGAGGGCCTTGGTGTAGCAAATGTGGGGGCCGACGCACATGTCGATGTAGTCGCCCTGCTGGTAGAAGGTGATGCGGGCGTCGTCGTCCAGGTCGCCGATGTGCTCGACCTTGTACTTCTCGCCGCGCTCCTCCATAAGGGCGATGGCCTCGGCACGGGGCTTCTCGTACACGGAGAACTTAAGGTTCTCCTTGACGATCTTTTTCATCTCGGCCTCGATCGCGGGGAAGTCGTCCTCGCTGATCTTGACGCCCTCGGGCAGGTCGACGTCGTAGTAGAAGCCGTTGTCGGTCGCGGGGCCGTAGGCAAAGTCGGCCTCGGGGTACAGGCGCTTGATGGCCTGCGCCATGATGTGCGCGGCGGAGTGGCGGATGACGTGCGTGACCTCGTCCTGCGGGAGCTCGGCCACCGAACCGTCATTGTAGAGTGCCTTCATGGGTATGTTTTCTCCTCTCGGATGCCTGGTGCAAGTGCGTGCGATGCGCTCGGCGTTTTTGACTTGCATCATTATAGGCAGGTTGCCTTGGTATACAAGCGCCCGCCGCACCTTAATGGCACGGCGGGCGATTTTCTACGCATGCTTCATCGTGTGGGGCGGGGTGTGGGGCGCGCGTGGCTTGCGGCGCGCCCGTGGCTTGCGCGGGACGCGCGGTGCCCGTGGCTTGCGGCCGGCCCGGCGATGGATGCGTTACTGGATGCGAGTTCGGCAGTAGGGGCAGACCTTCCAGTGCGCGTCGAGCGGGCGATGGCAGCTGGGGCATACGTTGCGAACCTGGGTGTCGCACACCGGGCAGACGACGAAGTCCTTCTCGATGGGGGCGCCGCATTGCGGACAGGTGCCGTACTGGGCAAGCTGGCGCTCGCGCAGGGCCATGTCAAGCTCCTGCTCCTCGCGGTCGGCCGCGTAGGAGTGCGGGCGCAGGACCAGGTAAGCGATGAGGCCCACAAACGGGATGAGGGCGATGATGCCCCATGCCACGTAGGCGCTGGCGCCGCGGCGGCGAGCGTCGATGAATACATAGACGACCGACAGCACGTACAGGGCGATGATAAAGCCCACGAAGGCATAGATGACGCCCATAAGCTGCGGCGACATGAGCTCAGAGATGTACTTGGACATTGAGGTGTACCTTTCGGAATATTTACAGTCCGGTCAAGTTTACCACGGGGTTTGTTTATATGGGACCACGGCCGGGTACGGGGCTGGCGCGGACACAAACATCTCAATCTGTAACAGGTGGGAGCGGAATCCTGGTCTAGATGTTACAGACCGAGAAACAGAAGTCCCTCCCCGACTTCAATCTCGATCTGTAACAGTTACTCGGCAAAAACAGTCCCAGATGTTACAGATTTAGACAAACCATTCTCTCCCCGACTTAAATCTCGAACCGTAACATCTGGAACCCAAAAACAGTTCTTACTGTTACAGATCGAGAAGAACGTGCGCCTGTGGACTCAAGATCTCAATCTGTAACAGGTAACGGCGCAGACCGCGAGGTTGGGCGGGAAGATCTCGCGTTCTAACGTGGCCGGCATCCGTGCTGGGCCGGCCCACGCCTGCCGTTGGCGGATGCAGTGGGGCTGTTCGCCGCATTGCCGCCGTACTGGGGGCGCGCAGACCGTAGGATAGTCCTATTGACAGCCTGTCAACTTGTCTGGGAGGCACCGTGGCAGAAACGTTTGATATCGCGGTTGTGGGCGCGGGCATCACCGGGTGCGCCATCGCGCGACAGCTCGCGCGCTATGACTTGTCCATTTGCGTGATCGAGGCGGCCAACGATGTCGCCCTAGGCGCATCGAAGGCCAACGGCGGCCTGGTACACGCCGGCTACGATCCGGCGCCGGGCACGGTAAAGGCGCAGCTCAACGCCCGCGGTTGCGAGCTATATGGCACCTGGGCCCAGGAGCTCGGCTTTTTGTTTTGCCGCACCGGTTCGATGGTGCTGGGGTTTAACGACGAAGACCGCGCACACCTAGAGAAGCTGCGCCAGAATGGCGTGGCCAACGGCGTTCCCGAACTGTCGATTATCGGCCCCGAGCGCATCCATGAGCTGGAACCGCGCGCGAGTGCCGAGGCGACGTGCGCGCTGTGGTGCCCCTCGACCGGTTTTGTCGATCCGTTTGAGGTTGCCATTGCCGCGCTGGAGAACGCCGTCGCCAACGGGGTGACGTTTATGCGCTCCGCACCGGTGGAAGCGATTGAGGTTGTTGGCAGCGAGGCCACCGACGGGGCTGCACGCTTTACGCTGGTGACGCCTGTCGGCGATGTGCACTGCCGCTATCTGATCAACGCCGCGGGCAACGGTGCAGCGGACATCTCGCATATGGCGGGCGCCGAGGAGTTCCAGATGGTCTGGCGCCAGGGCAACATCGTGGTGCTGGACAAGGAGCCGCGCGCTCATGCCGCTCTACCCCGTGCCCACGCCAGTGTCCAAGGGCGTAATCGTCACGAGTACCGTACATGGGAACACCGTAATCACCGCAACCGCTGCCGTGCGGGAGCCGGGCGACACGCAGACCTATGCAAGCGATGTGAACGCGCTGCTGACGGGAGCGCGCAAACTGGTTCCCGATCTGGACACGCGCCGCGTGGTGCGCGCATTTGCCGGCGGGCGTCCGGTCATAAAGGGAACGAACGACTTTTTTATTGGACAGTCGGACGTGGTGCCGGGACTGTTCCAGGCGGCGGGCATTCAGTCGCCAGGCGTGGCGAGCGCGCCGGCCATTGCCGAGCGCATGGAGCACGTGATGCGCGAGGCGGGCGTTGCTTTGCGCGAACGGGCCGATTGGGATCCGATTCGACACGCGCCGGACGACTTCGACCGTGCGCCGCTTGCACGCAAGGAGGAGCTCATTGAGTCCGACCCTGCATGGGGGCAGATCGTCTGCCGCTGCGAGACAGTGCCCGAGGCCGAAATCGTGGCCGCGATTCGATGCCGCCCGGGTGCGGTTTCGGTCGAGGGCGTCAAGCGGCGCTGCCGTGCGGGCATGGGTCGGTGCCAGAGTGGCTTTTGCCAGAGCCGCGTAGTGGCGATCCTAGCGCGCGAGCTGGGCTGCGACCCCAGCGAGGTGCTGTTGGAGGATGCCGGATCTTGGCTGGTCGAGGGACCGCTAAAGGGGGTGCGCTAGGATGGCGACGTTTGATATGCGCGACGAACGCGCGGAGACCGGAACTGCAGCGTCAGTGTCGACGCAGGCCTTCGACGTGGTCGTCATCGGAGGCGGCCCCGCCGGTATGGCAGCCGCGCTTGCCGCGCACAAGGCCGACGCGCGCGTGGCCATCGTGGAGCGTGAGCAGCATCTGGGCGGTATCCTGCGCCAGTGCATCCACCCCGGTTTTGGCCTTTCGCACTTTAAGCAGGAGCTCACCGGCCCCGAGTATGCACAGCGTTTTATCGACCAGGTGCGCGCGACCGACATTGCGCTGTTCTTGGACAGCATGGTGCTTGGAATTGATTCGGGCGCGTCCACGGAAGACGCCTCACTCCACACCGTCACGCTCATGAATCCCTCCGGTATGCTGCAGCTCACCGGGCGCGCGGTCGTCCTTGCCATGGGTTGCCGCGAGCGCACGCGCAGCGAGATCAAGATCCCCGGCAGCCGCCCCGCCGGCGTGTTTACGGCCGGCTTGGCGCAGCGATACATCAATATCGAGAACCTCAAACCCGGCTCGCGCGCCGTCATTTTGGGCTCGGGCGACATCGGGCTGATCATGGCGCGCCGCTGCACGCTCGAGGGGATTTCCGTCGAGGGCGTGTACGAGCTCATGCCGTACGCCAACGGCCTGCGCCGCAACGTCAAGAACTGTCTGGACGACTTTGGCATTCCGCTGCACCTGTCCACCACCGTCACGCGCGTGATCGGACACGATCGCGTGGAGGCCGTCGAGGTAAGCCAGGTCGACGAGCACCTGGCGCCCATTCCGGGGACCGAGCGCATTGTTCCGTGTGACACGCTGCTGCTTTCGGTGGGCTTGATTCCCGAGAACGAGCTTTCGGTTGCCGCGGGCGTAGAGCTTGACCCACGCACGCGCGGCGCCGTGGTGGACCAGAGCCTGCAGACGGGCGTGCCCGGCATCTTTGCCTGCGGCAACGTGCTGCACGTGCACGACCTGGCCGACAACGTGACGGCCGAGTCCGAGCGCGCCGGTGCGGCTGCGGCGGCGTACGCGCTGGGGACCGGCGCGGGCGCCGTTCCGGACTGCGAGCTCACCGTCTCCCCTGCCGGCATTGCGGGATACGCGCTGCCGGGACGCATTACGGCTGTGGCGCTCACCAAGCTCAACTTCCGCGTACGCCGACCGGTCGATACCGCTCGAGTACGCATCTTGGCCAACGACGAAGAAGTGTTTGCGGGCAAAGTCCGCGCGTTTAAACCGAGCGTCATGGAAAGCTTCCCGCTGCCGGCTAAGGTGATTCAACGCGCACTCGACCTGGGTGCCAGCGAAATCGTCCTGTCCGTCGATCCCGTTGAGGAGGCATAGCTCATGAGTACGAATGTGACCGAGACGCTGCAGTTCAACTGCACCACCTGCCCATCCGAGTGCCTCCTGACCGTAGAGGTGGAGCACGACGCCAATGGCACCGTGGTGGAAGTGCGCTCCGTAACCGGTAACAACTGCCCGCGCGGCGATACGTTCGCACATCAGGAGCTCACCTGCCCCATGCGCGTGCTCACAACGACCGTGGCCGTCTCCGGCGGCGACGAAGCCCTACTCCCCGTCCGCACGGCCGAAGCCATCCCGCTAGAACTCCACGCCCAGGCCATGGACCTCATCTGCGGCGTGGTCGTCGAGGCCCCCATCCGCATGGGCGACGTCGTGCTAGAGAACCTCCTAGACACCAACATCAACCTTATCGCCAGCATGGACATCGACCGAGCCTAAGTAGCTAATTGGGGACGGGGCTCTTTAGCTAATTAGGGACGGAGCTCTTTTAGCTACCCCGCCATCCACCCGGTCCTCCTCCGCAGTTGCGGTGAAATACGGACTGTTTTATGGCTTCAGGCCGCTAAACAGTCCGTATTTCACCGCAACTTATGAGGACGCGCATGGGATGCAAAGGAGTGTCCCGAAGTGCCGGCACAGACGATATGAGCAGGACATAAAACATTGAGAGCCCCTGCTGC
>CAUGTZ010000026.1 GCA_959602645.1 uncultured Collinsella sp.
CATGCGAACCTCCAGTCCGGACCGCCCCGCGGTCCAACTTTCTGTCCGCACCCCCTTACCGGCCCATTTAGGAACTATTTCACCGCAACTTATTGGAGGGCACTCAGGCTGGGGGTCCAGCCGATGGTGGGTAGCTCGCCGTCGAGGGTCTCGTTGATGGTGGCGGCCATGCCGGCAAGCAAGCTGTTCTCGCTTACGGCGAGCGTGTCGTAATTGCCAGCGCGCATGAGCTCGCGAATTACCACGGCACCGGCCAAGATCACGCCCGCGCGTTTGGGCTGCACGCCTGGCAGCGCGGCGATGCCTGCAACATCCAGCGTGGACATGCGCTCGATAGCGGCCGAGACCTGCTCCATCGAAAGCTCGCGCAGGTGCACAAAACTCGAGTCGTACGGCTCCAGCTCGTGAACGAGCGCCACGAGCGTGGTGACGGTGCCACCCACCGTGACCAGGCGCTCGGCACGCTCAAAATCGACGGGCAGGCCCTCAAAATAGGCAGCGAACTGCTCGCCCGCCCAGTTGGCGGCGGCAGCAAGCTCGCCGTCCGTTGGCGGCAATGCCGAGAAAAACCGCTCCGTCACACGACGGCAGCCAATGTCCAGCGAACGCGTGCCCTCCAGCGCAAAGACCCCACGCTCCGGTGCGTACACACCCGTCGCGAGTTCCGTGGACCCGCCGCCCGAATCCGCGACAATAATGCGCTCGCCTGCAAAGTCGTGCGCCACGCCAAAAAACGTCAGGCGCGCCTCGACCTCGCCCGGAATCACCTGCGGCTCAAGCCCCAGATCGCACAGGCCGTCCAGCAGCAGTGCGGCATTGGATGCATCTCGCGCGGCGCTCGTGCAGGTGGTGCAGATGCACGCGACCCCAAAGGCACGTGCCTCGTCCACAAACATGCGGCATGCGGCAAGCACGCGCTCAACGGCCGCCTCGCAAAAGCGCCCCGTCGCGTCGACACCCTCGCCTAGATCGGTAATCTCGGTATGCTTGGACGATTCCACGATCGCCCCGCCCTCGACCTGGGCCAGCACCAGTCGCGACGACACCGTTCCCAAGTCAATCGCCGCCACCTTATATCGTTTGCAATTCGTCATTGCAGGCTCCCCTCCGGGCGCTATTCGCCGCTGGACGCGACCGTCTGACCCTCGACGCCGTTAAATCCAAACAGCATGTCGAGCGTCTGGATGTACCACGGCGCGTCCTTGCCCACCTCTTCGATCTCTTTGGCCACTTCGCTGGCCTTTTTGGCGTTCGACGACTTCTTGCTCGAAGACGAATCCGAATCGTCGTCCAGGCCCAGCACGTCAATCTTGGTCTCGCCGGGCATCACCAGGCCCAGATCCTCGGTCGCCGCGTCCTTAATGCCCTCCTCCGAGAGCAGTTTGTCGACGCTTTTCTGCAGCTCGTCGTTGTACTGCTGGCGAATCTCGACCTGCTTGGCCAAGATGTCGCTCGAGCGTTTGGCAACGTAGAGGTCGCGCACGGGAAAGTACAGGCTCACGAGCACCAGGGCAACGACAATACCGATAAACAGTCCACGCTGGGGCCCATGGGTAAAGTCGTAGATTGCCTTAATCACCGCGTTGTCGTTGGCGTAGTGCATGAAGTCCGAGCCCGAAAGACGGCTCGAGGGCTTGGTCGACTTGTCGTGCGCTTGAGCAGACGGGCGCGATTCGTACGTCGCGCGCGACGGACGGTCCGGGCGATGCGTCGACATATTCGTTTGAGCATGGGAGTGCGAAGTGCCCGGCGTGCGATGCGTGGGACGGTCAGCACCCGTATATTCGGGCCCGCCAAGCTGCACCGAATGCGCGCGGCGAGACGACGGCTCACGCGAACCGGCGGAATAGTACCTGTTGTCGTAAATCTGATCCATGTGCGCCTTGTGCGGTTGAGGTTTGTTTGCGCTAAGTATTCTAGTTATAGCACGAGCGCGCGCACCGCCTTCGGCAGCCTTTGCTCGACATAAAAAAGGCGCTGAGCCACACGGCCCAGCGCCCAATAGCGGCCATCAGAAGTGGAACAGAGCCGAGTCAACCCCGCCCCCGCGAGCACCGCCCGTTTAGCGAATGTTGTAGAACGCGGCCTTACCGGCGTAGCGCGCGCTGCCCTCGAGCTCATCCTCGATGCGGATGAGCTGGTTGTACTTGGCAATACGGTCACTGCGGCACGGGGCGCCCGACTTGATCTGGCCGGCGTTGACGCCCACAACGAGGTCGGCGATCGTGGAGTCCTCGGTCTCGCCGGAGCGGTGGCTCACGATGCAAGCGTATCCGGCCTCCTTGGCGGTCTCGATGGCCTCGAGCGACTCGGTGAGCGTACCGATCTGGTTAACCTTGACCAGGATTGCGTTGGCGGCACCCAGCTCGATACCCTTCTTGAGGCGCTCGGTGTTGGTGACGAACAGGTCGTCGCCCACCAGCTGCACCTTGTTGCCAATGCGACGGGTCAGCTCGACCCAGCCGTCCCAGTCCTCCTCGGCCATGCCGTCCTCGATGGAGATGATGGGATAGGTGTCGACGAGTTTCTCCCAGTAATCAACCATCTGGGCACTCGTGTACTCCACACCCTCGCCCTTGAGCTCGTACATGCCTGTCTCGGCGTTGTAGAACTCGGTGGACGCCGGGTCCATGGCGTACATGAAGTCGACGCCGGGCTTAAAGCCGGCCTTCTCCACGGCCTTGGTGATGTACTCGAACGGCTCGGCGTTGGTCTTGAGGTTGGGCGCAAAGCCACCCTCGTCGCCCACGCCGCCGCCCAGGCCGGCCTCGTGCAGCACGCCCTTGAGGGTGTGATAGACCTCGGCGCACCAACGCAGGCCCTCGGCAAAGCTCGGGGCGCCCACCGGCATGATCATGAACTCCTGGAAGTCGACGTTGTTGTCGGCATGCACGCCGCCGTTGAGGATGTTCATCATGGGCGTGGGCAGCAGATGAGCGTTGACGCCGCCCAGGTACTGATACAGCAACAGGCCCGCCGACTCGGCAGCGGCGCGGGCGACGGCCAGCGACACGCCCAGAATGGCGTTGGCGCCGAGCTTGGTCTTGTTGGGGGTACCGTCCGCGGCGATCAGCGCGGCATCGACGGCGCGCTGGTCGAAGGCATCGAGGCCCACGACGGCGTTAGCGCACTCGTTGTTGACGTGCTCGACGGCCTGCGAGACGCCCTTGCCCAGGTAGCGACCCTTGTCGCCGTCGCGCAGCTCGCATGCCTCAAAGGCGCCGGTCGAAGCGCCCGAAGGCACCATCGCGCGGCCGAAGCTGCCGTCCTCGAGCACGACCTCGACCTCGACAGTGGGATTGCCGCGGCTGTCGAGTACCTCGCGACCGTAGACATCCAAAATATCGCTCATGTTGTCTCCCTCTCACTTGGAAACGGGTTGAATGCTTGGCGACACGGCTTGCACGCTACAGTGGCGCGCAGGTTCATAAGTTAGCCTTATCGCACTTTTTGCATTATGCCCTAAGTTAGCCAAGGGATACAATCTTTTTGAAAAATAATGGGGGCGATGAGAAAGTCCGTCCCGTCGCCCCCGCAGTCTTACTCCTCTGCCTTTGCGGCATCCCAGAGGTCGTTGAGGCCATGGGTCGAAAGCTCGGCCAGATCCACGTGGGCGTTGGCCGCCATCTGCTCCATCGCGGCCCAGCGGCGGCGGAACTTTGCCGTGCTCGCGCGCAGGGCGCTCTCGGCGTCAATCCCCTCTTTACGCGCAACGTTGACTAGGGCAAAGAGCAGGTCTCCAAACTCCATCTCGCGCTCGGGCGTTCCGGGAGCCTCGGCCTCAAACT
Source organism: uncultured Collinsella sp. (assembly GCA_959602645.1). Taxonomy (GTDB): domain Bacteria; phylum Actinomycetota; class Coriobacteriia; order Coriobacteriales; family Coriobacteriaceae; genus Collinsella. The sequence goes on from CAUGTZ010000026.1 coordinate 3,789, forward strand.
CGGCACGCTCCTCGGCAACCTCGTCCCACACATCCTGGACCGTCTCCCACTCAAAGCCCACGGCCGCCGCCTTGCGCGACACCTTCTGAGCTTGCATCAGCGCCGGCAGGTGCGTGGGCACGCCGTCGAGCAGGCCTTCGGGCGCAGCCTCGTCCGCCGCCACAGCCTTGTCCTTGGCAGCCTTCTCGGCAAGCTTGACCTCATCCCAGATCTTGAGCACCTCGTCGGGGTTGTCGGCATCCGCATCGCCAAACACGTGCGGGTGGCGGCGAATGAGCTTGGCGTCAATATCGCGTGCCACGTCGGCCAGCGTAAACTCGCCGGCGTCCGCCGCAATCTGCGCATGCAGCACCACCTGCATGAGCACGTCGCCCAGCTCCTCGCGCAGATGCGTGGCATCGTCGGCCTCGATGCAGTCGAGCGCCTCATAGGCCTCCTCGATCATGTTCTTGCCAATGCTGCGGTGCGTCTGCTCGCGGTCCCACGGGCAGCCGTCGGGCTGACGCAGGCGCCAAATGGTCTGCACCAGATGCTGCAGCTCGGCCGACGCGTCGACCAGCGTGGACAGGTCGCGCGAGCCCTCGGCATTTTGCTGAGCCATGTGCTGCGCCATGGTTATTCCTCCTCCAGGATCACGTGACGGAACGCGCCGCCCTCGTAGATGCCGTAGCTGTGCGTACCGTCCTTGGGAATGCTCACGCTGCCGGGGTTGAAAAGCCACAGGCCCGGGTGCGCCTCGCTTGCCTCGTTAACCTTGATATGCGTGTGGCCGTAGACGAGCGCGGAGCCTTCGGGCAGCGCGGGCACGTGGTCGACGCTGTTGTGCATACCGGCGCCAAAAACGTGGCCGTGTGTCAAGAACAGCTCGCGGCCGGCCTCGTCGAACAACGTGGCGTAGTTGGCCATGACGGGAAAGTCGAGCACCATCTGGTCGACCTCGGCGTCGCAGTTGCCGCGCACCGCGATGATGCGGTCGGCCAGGGCGTTGAGCAGCGGAATCACGCGCTTGGGGGCGTAGTCGCGCGGCAGGTCGTTACGCGGGCCGTGGTAGAGCAGGTCGCCCAGCAGCACGATGCGGTCGGGCTGCTCGGATTCGATGGCAGCGCAGAGGCGCTCGGCCCAGTATGCCGAGCCATGGATGTCGGAGGCGATGAGGTATTTCATGGGGAGTCCTTTCGAAGCGGAGTTGATGGGGGCTGAATACGGGGTCCGGCGGATGTGGAGCCCATCTACCGTGTTACTCAAATCGCAGCGCCGCGCTCTGAGCCGCTTGCATCACGCGTTGGAGCGGCACGTTGTGCTCGCGGGCAAGGCGAGCACAGTCCTCGTACTCGGGAGCCGCACGTTCACTGCCATCGGGCAGGGTCGCCACCTTAACGGATACCTCGCCCCAAGGCGTTGTCACCTGCTCGAATCGGCGCGGCAGGCAAACGCGTTCCATCACCTGGCGACGAATGGCGTTGGTCGTGGTCTCCAAAAAGATAATCGTCTGCAGGCGCTCGATATCCTCGTGTGAGCAGATCACCTGCAACTGCCAGCCGGGGCGGCCTTTTTTGCAGTAGAGGGGCAGCCAGTGCACCTCGCGGGCGCCGGCCTCGCGCAGGCGGTCAGCGGCATAGGCGAGTACCTCGGGCGACGCATCATCGATGTCGCACTCCAGCTTGACGATGGTTTCGGGCGCATCGGTCTCGCGGGACAGCGGAGATGTACTTCCACGTTGCATACGGTCCGGATCCTTTCCGCACGGGCTCGTTTTATTCACCCAAACGCTAGCACATCGAACGTGGCACAGGCGTGACTTTCGTCCGTCGTCGCCCTTGCCCCTATCCAAACATGTACGTCAGCCTCCAAACATGTCATTTTTTGTCGGTTTTGGAGGCTGACGTACACGTTTTGGAGCGGGCCGCACACGATCAAAATTGCGCCCGCATTCCGTCCACCACAAAGTTCGCCGCACTCAACAATTTTGAACTTTCTACGCAGTTCATCGGCTAAAAATTACCCTCGGCATACTTACCCGCTGCACGATGTTACTCTAGTTGCATTTGGCTAACTAAGCGGCTGCCGAGGACCCAGCCCGGCACCGTTACGGCATAGGAGGTTTCATGTTCGAGAAGCGGCTCTTCTCCCTGGTTCCGCAGGCAACGCCCTACATTGTGGCGAGCGTCCTGTTTAAATGGATCGCGCTGATGGCAAACATCACGGTGATGTGGATCCTCGCGCGCATTCTGGGCGGCATCGTTGCCGGCGGACTGCCGGCTGCACTCGCCGTCGACGCGCTCGCGCAGGCAACTCCGCCGCTCGCCGGCGCCATCATCGTGCGCGCCGCCGCCATCTATCTGGCGCAGCGTTCCGGTGACAAGGCCGCCTTCAAAGCCGTCCGCCGCGTGCGCTCGCTCGTCTACGACAAGCTCACCGCACTCGGCCCCTCCTACACCGAGACCGTCCCCACCGCCGAGGCCGTCCAGACCAGCGTCGAGGGCGCCACGCAACTCCAGGTGTACTTTGGCGGCTACCTGCCGCAGCTCTTCTTTGCGGGCTTGGCACCCATCACGCTGTTTGTACTGCTCGTGGGCCAGGCGGGTCTTCCCGCCGCGCTGCTGCTCGCCTGCGTTCCGGTCATCCCCGTCTCCATCATGATGGTCATGCGCAACGCCAAAAAGATCGGTGCCGAGTACTGGGGCAGCTATGTCGATCTGGGCGGCATGTTCCTGGAGGCCGTGCAGGGTCTCACCACCCTTAAGGTCTACCAGGCCGATCGCAGCTGGCACGAGCGCATCAACGCAGAGTCCGAGCGTTTCCGCACAGCGACCATGCGCCTGCTGGTGATGCAGCTGCGCTCCATTTGCGTTATGGACCTGGTCGTCTATATGGGCGCCGCGCTCGGCATTATCGTAGCCGCGCTGCAGCTCGCCACGGGCAAGATTGGCTTTGAGGCTGCCTTCCTCATCGTCTTTCTGTCGCAGGAGTTCTTTTTGCCCATGCGCCGCCTGGGATCGCTGTTCCACACGGCCATGAACGGCATGGCCGCCTCGCGCCGCATGTTTGGCATTTTGGATACGCCCGAGCCCGAGCGCGGCGATGTTGAGCTTGACGGTCGCGGCGATATCGAGCTCGCGGGCGTGAGCCATGCATACGGCAACCGCACGGTGCTGGACAGCGCCAGCGCGACCATTGCGCACGGCTCGCTCGTGGCACTCGTGGGCGAAAGCGGCGGCGGCAAGTCCACGCTCGCGGGGATTATCGCGGGCCGCAAGGGCGCCTACCGTGGCAGCGTTCGCATTGGCGGCGTCGAGCTGCGCGATGCCACGGCCGCCTCACTCATGCGTGCCGTCACCCTGGTGCCCACCAACGGCTACCTGTTTGCCGGCACCCTGCGCGACAACCTGCTGCTCGCCCAGCCCAACGCCACCGACGCCGAGCTTTTGCGCGCGCTCGGCCGCACGCGCGTGGCGGCCTTTGTGCAGGCCAACGGCGGGCTCGACATGGTGATTAACGAGGGCGGCACCAACCTTTCGGGTGGCCAGCGCCAGCGCGTGTGCATGGCACGCGCCCTGCTGCACGACTCGCCGATCTATGTGTTTGACGAGGCGACGAGCAACGTCGATGCCACAAGCGAAGCCGCAATCGGCGAGGTCATTGCATCGCTCGCCGGCGAGCACACCGTAATCGTGGTGGCGCATCGCCTGTCGACAATCGTGGACGCCGATCAGATTCTGGTGCTGGAGCGCGGTCGCATTGCCGAGCGCGGCACCCATGATGAGCTCCTGTCGGACGCGGGCGCCTATGCGCGCATGTGGAACAGCCAGGAGCAGCTCTCGGCATATGCGTATGCGGAGGATGATGCCGAGGATGCCGGCGCGGTTGAGGCTGTTGGCGGCAGTACTGCCCGTACCGATGGCCTCAACGGTGCCGGCTCATCTTCCGCTACCGCGGCGCCTGACTCCGGCCGCGCCCGTCGCTCGGCGCCGTCCATCATATGGCGCATGATGGGGCTCGTCCGACCGCTTGCCGGCTGGCTTGTGCTAGCCGTCGCGCTGGGCAGCATTGGTATGCTCACCGCCGCGTTCGTGCCGGCCTTTGGCGCCCTTGGCCTTATGGCCGCGCTGGGCCGCAACGCCTTGGGGCTTGGTCTGATCGCAGCATGCGCGGCCTGTGCCGCCTGCGGCATCGCACGCGGGCCGCTCCACTACGGCGAGCAGCTCTGCAACCATTACATCGCGTTTCGCCTGCTCGCGCACATTCGCGACCTGGTGTTTGGCGCCCTGCGCCAGCTCGCCCCCGCCAAGCTCGAGGGCCGCGGCAAGGGCGAGCTCGTGAGCCTGGTCACCTCGGATATCGAGCTGCTCGAGGTCTTCTACGCGCACACCATCTCGCCCATTGCCATCGCTCTGGTCTGCACCGTTGTGTTTGAGGGCTTTTTGCTGGCTGTGAGCCCCGAGCTCGCGGGCATCGCGCTCGTGGCCTACGCGGTCCTGGGCGTGCTGCTGCCCCTGACCTCGGCCAAGGCGTGCGGCACCACCGGCCGCCAGAGCCGCGAGGGCGCCGGTAAGCTGGGTGCCTTTGTGCTCGACAGTCTACGCGGCGCGTCCGAGACTATCCAGTTTGCCGGTGGCGCCGATCGCAGCCGTGCCCTGGGCAAGCTGACCGAGCAAGTCGGCGCCGTGGACGCGCGCCTCAAGCGCCGCCAGGCGGCCAGCGAGGCCGTAGCCGATGCGCTTATTCTTGCGGCCAATCTGGTGATGCTCGAGCGTGCGCTGCAGCTGGTTTCTGCGGGAACGATTGATTTTGCCGCGGCGTTTGTCGCCGTCTTTACCTTTGTGTCGTCGTTTGGCTCGGTGATGGCCGTGAGCCGCCTGGGCGCCTCACTGCAGGAGACGCTCGCCTCGGGCGCACGCGTGCTCGATTTGCTCGACGAGCAGCCCCAGTGCGCCGAGGTCGCCGATGGACAGAACGTTGAGTTTGCCGGCGCCGCAGCCGAGCATGTGAGCTTTAGCTATGTGGGCGGCGTGGACGCGGGCGGTGCGGGCGCCACAGAGCAGGTCGCGAACGACACCGCTGCGAGTCTCATCCTCGACGACGTGACCTGCACCTTTGCGCCCGGTACCATGACCTGCATCATGGGGCGCTCGGGTTCGGGCAAGTCGACGCTGCTTAAGCTGCTCATGCGCTTTTGGGACCCCGCAGCCGGCACCATCACGGTGAGCGGCGTCGATGCCCGCCACATCAACACGGCGAGCTTGCGCAGCCACGAGGCCTATATGACCCAGGACACGCATCTGTTCTGCGGCACCGTACGCGAGAACCTGCTGGTCGCGCACGCCAACGCCACCGATGCCGAGCTGCTCGACGCTTGCCGCTCCGCCTCACTCACCACGCTCATCGACCGTCTGCCGCAGGGACTCGACACGCCCGTTGCCGAGCTGGGCGACTCGCTTTCGGGCGGCGAGCGCCAGCGCATCGGCCTTGCGCGCATCTTCCTCAACGACGCACCCTTCATCTTGCTCGACGAACCCACCAGCGCGCTCGATGCTCTCAACGAGGCGTCCGTGATGCAGGCAATCGACGAGCTCAAGCGCCGCGGCAAGACCATTGTGCTCGTGAGCCACCGTGCCAGCACCTGCGCGTTTGCCGATTTCTCGCTTTCGGTCGAGCATGGGAGGCTGAGCTAATGGCGCGCCCAGTCGACACACCGGAGCTAGCACGCAAACGTGAGCGTGAGGCCCAAATGGTGTCGCAGATGATTGCGCTGTGGTGTCGTGGGCATCATGGCGGCGGGCATGTGGTCGAACAGGCTGGCGACGATGAGTCCGTGCGCGTGAAACTCGGCCTTCGAACCATTACGCTCTGCCCCGAATGCGCCGAGCTGCAGAAATACGCCATCGCGCGCATTGAGCACTGCCCGCACATGGGCACCAAGACATTTTGCTCGGCATGTCCTTCGCATTGTTACCGGCCTGCCATGCGCGAGAAGATCCGCGAGGTTATGCGTTGGTCGGGACCGCGTATGATCCGCTATCGCCCCATCACCGCCGTGAGACACGCGATGGTAACAGTGCAGGCCAAACGCGCGGCGGCACGAAGCAAGTAGTCGCCGGCGCCGGCACGCGCCGCCCCGCCTTTCCACTCGATTTCGGCACCCGGCGTGCGCGGCGTGTTGAGAGCTGCACCATTACAATGGAGCGGATTCACCAAATGCAAAGGAGTCGCCATGCCCGCCTGCCCGCTGGTCGATTGCCATACTCATACCTCGTTCTCGGACGGGCACGCCTCGTTCGAGGACAACGTCCGTGCCGCTGCTGCCGCCGGCTGCCGCGTCATGGTCTCGACCGACCACCTTACCCTGCCCGCCAGTATGGATGCTAACTGCGAGGTGCAGGTCGTCGAGGGCGACTTGCCGGCACATCGTTTGGCCTTTGAGGACGCCCGCAAACTCGCCGCGCAGATTGCGCCGGAGCTCACCTTTATCTACGGTTTTGAATGCGATTGGTACGAGGGCTGCGAGCCCTTGGTAGAGCACTGGTCCCAGGGCGCCGTCGTACGTCTGGGCAGCGTGCACTGGATTGGCAACCCGGGCGATATTGCGGCAGGCGCCGCGGGCACGGCAGGGACAGAGGACGTCGCGCGCCCCGATACACCCGATTCCCTTTGCGGTTGGATCGACGACGATACCAACTTGCATGTTTGGGAAAACTTAGGCGTGCGCGGCGTGTGGGAGTGCTACGTCGACGACTGGTGCCGTGCTTGCGAAAGCTCACTCAACTTTGACGCGATGGCCCATCCCGACCTGGTCATGCGCTTTTCGAAGGACGGCTTTGCACCCGACTTTGACCCCGCGCCGTTTTGGGAGCAGATGGCCGAATGCGCCCACGATACGGGTCGCCGCGTTGAGGTCTCGACCGCCGCACCGCGCAAGGGGCTCGACGATTACTACCCCGCGACCGGGCTGTTGCGCCGCTTCGCCCATGCCGAGGTGCCCATCACCTTTGGCTCGGACGCGCACCGCGCCTGCGACATCTGCTGGAACATCCGCGAGGCCCAGGCCCACGCCTACGACTGCGGCTACCGGGCCTTCGATATCCCCCACCCCACCGGCGAATGGGAATCCACGCCCCTCGCCTAACTAGTCGTTTAAGAACGTCCCCAATGACTAGTGGCGGCGGGCGTTGAGTTCGCCGGCCAGTTCGTCGAGGGTGATGCCGTAGCGCTCGAGCGTCACGAGCAGGTGGTAGATCAGGTCGCCGGCCTCGTAGCGGATGTGATCGTGGTCGTTATCCTTGCAGGCCATGATCACCTCGCTCGCCTCCTCGGCAAGCTTCTTGAGAAGCTCGTCCTCGACGTCGGTCAGCAGACGCGCGGTATAGCTCTCCTGCGGCGATGCGTCGCGACGACTGTGAATCACCTCGGCCAGTCCCGTCAGCGTCTCACCGATGTTTCCCGGCTGCACGTTAGCTGTTCTGACTCCCATGGTTATTTCCTCTCGTTACTGCAGCGTAAAGTAGGTACCGGCCTCATCGAACCGAGGCTTTGCGCCCTTTTTCTCAAAGAACTCGACGATGACGGCATGGGCCTCATCGAGCCTTTCCTTCTCGGCCTCGAGCCAAAGCGACTGCGCCCCGCAGGCATCAGTCAGGTGCACGCGGCATGGCACGCCCGCGCGGAGGAGCTCGGTGTTGCATTCGGCGACCTCGAACGGCGTCACGACTTTCATCGCACTCCCCCTTCCACGCGCTTAAAGAAGCAGGTACGGTTGCCGGTATGGCAGGCCGGGCCCGGTGAGTCCACCTTGACCAGCAGCGTATCGCTATCGCAGTCGGCCCAGAGCTCCTTGACCTCCTGCATGTTGCCACTCGTCGCGCCCTTGTTCCAGAGCTCCTGACGGCTGCGACTCCAAAACCACGTGGTCCCGGTCTTGAGCGTCAGCCCCACCGATTCCTCGTTCATCCAAGCAACCATAAGCACCTCACCGGTGTCATGCTGCTGAACCACGCAAGGAATCAGCCCGCGGGCGTCGTATTTAAGCTCGGTAGCATTTATTACCTCAGTCATCATTTCTCCCAAGTAACAAACGAAATCCCACAGGTCGGCGAGGGTTGTCCAGGTGCCGCAGGTTGCCGCGAAAGAGGAGCGACGCGTACTTTGGTACGCGAGCGACGGTTTGAGCGGCAAGATGCGGTGCCTGGGCAAGCCGCAGCACTAGAAGTCCAGCCTCACAGGGATGCCTTGGCTGGCCATATACTCCTTCACCTGGCGAATGCTGAAAGTTCCAAAGTGAAAGACGCTGGCCGCCAGCACGGCATCGGCCTCGCCCTCGATCACGCCCTCGGCAAAATGCTCGAGCGTGCCCACGCCGCCGCTTGCGATCACCGGGATCGGCACCGCGCGCGCCACGGCGCGGGTGAGTGCCAGGTCGAAGCCAGCCTTGGTGCCGTCGCGATCCATGCTGGTGAGCAAGATCTCACCGGCGCCGCGACGAGCCGCTTCCTCGGCCCACGCCACCGCATCGATACCCGTGGCGTTGCGACCGCCCGCCGTGAAGACCTCCCACTTGTCGGCATCCGGCTGACCGGGCAGGCCCACGCGCTTGGCATCAATCGCCACGACCACGGCCTGGCTGCCAAACGCCGCGGCGGCCTGGCTGATCAACGACGGATCGCGCACGGCGGCAGAGTTAAGCGACACCTTGTCGGCGCCGGCGGCAACCATGGTCCGCATGCCCGCCAAGTCGCGGAAACCGCCGCCCACGGTATAGGGAATAGCGAGCTCCTCGGCCGCGTGCGCCGCCATCTCGATAGTCGTCGCGCGGTTGTCGCTCGTGGCGGTAATGTCCAGGAAGACGACCTCGTCCGCACCCTCGCGGTCGTAGGCGCGCGCCAGTTCCACCGGATCGCCCGCATCGCGCAAGCTCACAAAGTTGACGCCCTTGACCACACGGCCATCCTTGACGTCCAGGCAGGGAATCACGCGCTTGGTAAGCATGGGCTACTCCTCCCCTCGGGCGGCGGCCAGCGCCTGTGCCAGCGTAAAGTTGCCTTCGTAGAGCGCACGGCCGGTAATGGCGCCTTCAATCGCGACCTCGCCCACCGCGGCCAGCGCGCAGATGTCGTCGAGCGTCGAGATGCCACCCGAAGCCACGACGGGAAATCCCGCGACCTCGGCCACATGGCGATACGCCGCCACATCGATGCCCGTCTGCATGCCATCGCGCGCGATGTCGGTATACACCAGATGCTTAAAGCCCAGCTCGGTAAGCTGCGCCACGGCATCGTCGAGCGCCACGCCAGCGCCGTCGCGCCAGCCGTTCACCTTAACCTGGCCGTCGCGCGCGGCAATGTCGGCGACCAGCAACTCGCCAAAGCCTTGGGCCGCCACCTCGGCAAAACCCGGCTCGGTCACCAACACGGTGCCCAGCGCAATGCGGCGAGCACCATAGCCTGCCAGCTCATCGATGCGTGCGAGTGAGCGAACGCCGCCGCCCACGTCCACGGACAGACCGTCGACGCCGCAGATGGCCTTAATCGCCGTCGAGTTGGCGGCACATGCGCCCTCGTCCTCGCCAAAGGCAGCGGACAGGTCGACGACATGCACCCAGCTTGCGCCCTGCTCGGCAAACGAGCGGGCGACGGCCACGGGGTCGTCGGAATATACCTTGCAGCGGCTCCGGTCGCCGCGCTCCAAGCGCACAACCTTGCCGCCGATCAGATCGATTGCGGGAAACAGAATCATCGGCCGGCCCCCTCGACGATGCTCACGAAGTTCTTAAGAATGCGCTGACCCAGCGCGGAGGATTTCTCGGGATGGAACTGGCAGCCCCACACGTTGCCATGGCGCACGATGCACGGAAAGCTCCGCGTGTAGTGCGTGCGCGCCAGCACATCGGTGGCATCGGCGTTGTCGGCCACCGCGTAGCTGTGGGTAAAGTACATGTTGGCGCCCTCGGCAAAACCGGCAAGCAGCGGATCGGCCGCACTGGCGGACGTCATGTGCACCTGGTCCCAACCCACGTGCGGCACCTTCAGGCGGCTCGACTCCAAACGTGTGCACGAACCGCGCATAATGCCCAGGCCATCGACCCAAGGGGCACCGGCCTGCCCGGAGGCGTCGCCGTCCGCGGCAACACCCTCGTCCACCGGCACACCCTCGTCGCCGCGCTCAAAAAACAGCTGAAGGCCCAGGCAGATGCCGAGCAGCGGAGTTCCGGCGGCAACGGCATCGAGCACCGCGTCCGCCTCGCCGCTCTGGCGCATAAAGGCGATCGCGTCATAGAACGCGCCCACGCCCGGGATGACCAGACCGTCGGCGTTGCGGATCTGCTCCGGATCGTCCGATGTGCAGGCGACGGCACCGGCGCGCGCAAGCCCGCGCACGACGCTCGACAAGTTACCCTTGTGGTAATCGACCACCACAATCTTCGGTTCGCCCACGCGACCCTCCCTTTTCCCATTCAAAACCTGCCAAAAAGGGACAGGTTTATTTTGGTCGGTTAAACGTTCACCCACCACATGAGACGGCATTTCCGCAGATAAAACCTGCCAAAATAAACCTGTCCCTTTTTGGTAGGTTACAGCGAGCCCTTGGTGCTGGGGATGCCCTGCACGCGGGGATCGAGCTCGCAGGCGTGACGCATCGTGCGGCCCACGGCCTTAAAGGCGGCCTCGATAATGTGGTGCGAGTTGCCGCCCGCCAGCTCGCGCACGTGCAGCGTGAGCTTGGCGTCGCGCGCGAAGGCATAGAAGAACTCGACGGCCAGCTCGGTATCGAAGCTGCCCACGCGCTCAGTCGGCACGGGCAGCTCGCAGTAGGCCTGCCCACGGCCAGAGATGTCAACGGCAGCCATCACGAGCGTCTCGTCCATGGCGATCGCCGCATCGGCAAAGCGCGTAATGCCCGCCTTGTCACCCAGCGCCTGGCAAAACGCCTCGCCCAGCACAATGCCCGTATCCTCAACGGTGTGGTGTGCGTCGACTTCCACGTCTCCTACCGCATGTACCGTCAAATCGAACAGACCATGGCGGCCAAAGGCGTTGAGCATGTGGTCGAAAAACGGCACGCCGGTCGAGATATCGCACACGCCGCTCCCATCCAGGTCGAGCTTGACGACAATGTCGGTCTCGCCCGTCTTACGGGTTACCTCGGCATAACGGCCCATCTACATCTCCTCCTTCACCAGCGCGGCAAACGCCGCCAGCACCTCATCGTTTTCCCGCGGCGTACCCACGGTAATGCGCAGGCAGTCCGCGAGCCCCAGCGCGTAGCTAAAGTCGCGCACCAAAATCGAATACTCATCGCGCAGACGCTCGCGCACGCGCGTGGCATGCGGCGTGCGCACGAGTACAAAGTTCGCCGCGCTCGGCCATGCCTCCACGGGCAGGCCCTCGGCAGCCATTGCGCGCAGGGCGCACAGCTCGCGCTCGCGCTCGGATGCGACCTGTGCCACCACGGGCGCGTAGGCATCGCGGGCACGCACGCAGGCAAGAGCGGCGGCTTGGCTCAGAACGTTGACCGAATAGATCTGGCGAATCGCCGCAAACACCTCGATAACCTCGGGCGCCGCAATCACGTAGCCCAGGCGCGTGCCGGCGGCGCCAAACGCCTTGGACAGCGTGTGCAGAATCACCAGGTTGGGATGCTCGGCAATAAGCCCCTGCGCCGTGGTGGCCGCGCCAAACGAATCGTCGGCAAACTCAACGTAGGCCTCGTCGACCATGACCATGCCGGGGCACGCATCGCACAGCGCCGCGACAAAGTCGAGCGGTGCCACGTCACCCGTGGGGTTATTGGGCGAGGTCACGATTGCCAGGTTGCACGCCGGCGCTGCCGCGAGCACAGCTGCCTGGTCGAGCTCAAAGGTCGCGGGGTCGCGCCACACGTCGCACACCTCGGTCTGGCAGAGCGACGCAAAGAAGGCATACTCGCTAAAGCACGGCGGGCAGTTGAGCAGAGTTCTCCCCGCGCCGCCAAACGCCAGCAGATAGTTATAGAGCAGCTCGTCGCCGCCGTTGCCCACGCAGATGTTCTCGCGCGTCATGCCATGCCAGGCAGCAAGCTCGTCGCGCAGGTCGTTTGACATGGGATCGGGATAGCGATTGAGCGGTGTGGCAGCCAAGGCAGCGTCGATCGCCTCGCGCACGCCGGCCGGCACGGGATAGGTGTTCTCGTTAGCCGAAAGGTTGATGCGCGTAGGCGTAAAGTTGGGATCGTAGGGCTCAATACCGGCCAAGTAGGGCTGGAGGAGCTCCTTCATGCGGGGCGTCAGCTCGGCCATATTAGGCCTCCTCGCCGGTCGGGCCAGCGGCGCCGCCCGCAGCAGCCGCCAGGTCCACTCCCTCGGCAACCGTCGCCACGGCGTCGCCCGGCCAGGCAACCTTGGTCAGGTCGGCCGCGGCGAGCGACTCGGCGCTCACGGCATCCTCGCCCTGCTCCAGCACGCGGCGGCGCAGTGCGGCCGAAAGCGCGTGTGCCCACAGACCCTCGGCCTCAGCCAGACGCTGTGTAGCGGGAGCGTCGGAGAGCAGACCCTCGGGCGTATAGCAAATGACGCTCGAGCGCTTGACGAACTCCTCCACCGAAAGCGGGTTGGAGAACATGGCAGTGCCGCCGGTCGGCAGCGTGTGGTTGGGGCCGGCAACATAATCGCCGAGCGGCTCGGAGCTCCAGGCGCCCACAAAGATGGCGCCGGCGTTGCGAATGCCGCCGAGCAGGCCCATCGCGTCCTTGCAGTGCAGCTCAAGGTGCTCAGGCGCCACGGTGTTCACGGCCTCGACGGCGGCAGCCATGTCGGCGGCCACCACGATGGTGCCCTCGTTATCGAGCGAGGCGCGCGTGATCTCGGCGCGCGGCGACTGCGCTACCAGAATGTCGATACCAGCCTCGACCTCGCGCGCAAACTGCTCGTCGCAGGTCACCAGGTAGCAGGCAGCCAGCGGATCGTGCTCGGCCTGCGCCATCAGGTCGGCAGCAACCACCATGGGCTTGGCCGTGGCATCGGCCAGCACGCAGACCTCGGAGGGGCCGGCGACCATGTCGATACCCACGTCGCCCGAGACAATCTGCTTGGCCGCGGCGACAAAGGCGTTGCCCGGGCCGGTGATCTTGTCGACGCGCGGAATGGTCTCGGTACCATACGCAAGTGCGGCCACGGCCTGAGCGCCGCCCACCATATAGATCTCGTCCACGCCGCCGAGCTTTGCCGCGGCAAGCGTGTACGGACTGATCAGGCCATCCTTTTGAGGCGGGGTCACCATGACCACGCGCCTGACGCCGGCAACCTTGGCGGGAATGGCATTCATGAGCACCGTGGAGGGATACTGTGCGCGACCACCCGGCACGTAGATGCCGGCAGCGGCAAGCGGGGTCACCTTAACGCCGAGCATCGTGCCGTCCGGGCGCGTGGTAAACCAGCTCTGCTCGACCTCGCGCTGGTGGAACTCGCGAATCTGACGCGCAGCCTTCTCGAGCGCGGCGACAAAAGCGGGATCGAGGCCTTCGAGCGCGGCATCGATCTGCTCTTGCGGCAGACGGAAGCTCTGTAGCTCAACACCATCAAAACGCCGACAGTAATCGTGCACCGCGGCATCGCCGTTAGCGCGCACGTTGGCCACGATATCGCGGGCGGCGTCGACGATGTTTTGCGGCAGCACGCCCTTGCGGTTAAGCTGGTTGGTAACGAGGCGCTCACCGGGAGCAAGCTTGATGGTCTTCATATCGGTATCCCCTATCGGTCGAGGTTTTGTTCGAAAAACGAGAGACCGGGCGGCGGCGTCAGTCGACCTGCCGCCCGGACGTTGGGGCGCCCGTGCGTGCTCGCGCTATTGTGCCGAGCCCGCAACGGGCTCAAAATGCTTGTCCTTCACGGCTGCCGCCAAGCGATCTGCCAGATTGCGTACGCGCGGATCCAGGCGCGCGGCACCCGGGTTGACGAAGAAGCGGGCCGTGCAGTCCATAATGCGGCCGGTGATGACCAGGTCGTTATCGCGCAGCGTGGCGCCCGTGGCGGTAATGTCCACGATGCGGTCGGTCATGCCGACGATAGGGCCCAACTCAATATTGCCGTGCAGCGAGACGATGTCGGCATTCACGCCGCGCTCGGCATACCAGGCACTCGCGATGCGCGGGTACTTGGTGGCCACGCGAAGCGACCCGCGGCGGGCATAGTTGCGCTCGGCCTGGCCGGCGCGCCACGCGGGCTCCGCCTCGATAAACGTGCACAGGCCGTAGCCCAGGTCGACCAGCTGCAGCAAGTTGAGGTCTGCCTCGATAAGCGAATCCCAGCCGCAGATGCCGCAATCGGCACCACCGCAGCCCACAAAGGCGGGCGCATCGCTGGGGCGCACAATGACAAACTCGATATCTCCGACCGCGCCCTCGCCGGCACGCGTATCGCGACCGCGCACGATCAGGTGACGGCCGGGGTCGCGCAGCTCGGAGACGTCCAGGCCCGCAGCCTCGAGCACGTCAAGCGTGTCGGCCTTAAGCGAGCCCTTGGGAACGGCGATGCGCAGCGGACCCTCGGCACCACGGCCCGCGGCGTGGTCGCCATCCGAGGCGGCATCCTCGGCCGAGGTGCGCGCAGCCTCCAGACGCTCGAGTGAAAAGGCGAAGCCCGCCGCCGGCACCTCGATGCCGTCGCCGAACGCGCCGGTAAAGATAGAGTCGTAGCGTCCGCCCGAGCCAACAGGATCGGGCAGGCCACCGGCATAGGCCTTAAAGACCAGGCCCGTGTAGTAATCAAAAGAGTTCATGATGGAGAAGTCGAAGGACAGCACCTGGGCGTCCTCGGGAGCCAGGCCCTCGACCAGGGCACGCAGCTCGCGCGTCAGCGGCGCGACGATACCGGCAGCTTCCAGCAGCGCGTCCACACGGTCGAGTACCTCGGCACCGCCGTGCAAGCACGGCAGCTCGCTAATGGCGGCCTTGACGGCCTCGGACTCGGCGCTTGCCGCCACGCGGGCATCGAGGCCCACAAAGTCATTGGCGTGCACGCAGCGCAGGGCCTCGGCAGCCAGCTCGCGATCCTCGCACGCCGCGAGCAGCTCCTTAAAAGGACGCACGCTACCTGCGATAATGCGCGCATCGGGCAGCGCCAGTTTGCGCACGGCCTCGGCTACCAGCGAGACAATCTCGACATCGCCCGCGGCGTCGCCCGCGCCGATGAGCTCAAAGCCCAGCTGCGTAAACTGACGCGAGCCGCCGGCATTGCGCTGGCACTCGCGAACCACCGGTGCCTCGTAGCGCAGGCGCAGCGGCAAATCGGCCGCGCGCATGCGGGTCGAAACCAAGCGCACGATCGGCAACGTGTTGTCGGGACGGACCACCAGCAAACGCCCGTCATCGTCAAAGAGCTTAAACGGCGTGTCCGCAATGCGGCCACCTTCCTCGAGCGAACCCTTGTCCTCGAGCAGCGGCGTCTCGACCGGAAGGTAATGATGCTCCCTGAAGCAGCCCTTCACCGTACATGCGATCTCCTCGCGCGCCTGAGCCTCCTCGGGCAATATGTCCCGGAATCCCCACGGTGTGGCCGTCATCTGGCGAGCCTCCTCATGCTGTGTTTCGTATAGAACAGAAGACCGGCATAGCTCCGCCGGTCTTCTGGGTACTTTAGCATACTAGAGTGCTTGCGGGGGAAATCCGTCGCAGCCGCTCACACCGTATTCATTTGGAAACATGGGGCAGATTGCCGCAGCCCAACCCCACCTAGGCGCCAATCGCACGACGATACTCTGCCATTACCTGCGCATCGGCAGCTGCGGGATCGGCAAAATAGCGCCCGTCATAGGTCTCGGCCGAAACAACTCCGCGATAGCCGCGCGCCACCAGCCTATCCAGGTCAGCGCGCATATCGCGGTCGCCGTCACCCCAGGCAAGATGCGTCGTGCCATCTGCCGCAACATCGACAAAATGCACGTGGGCGACATCTTCGCCAAGCAGATCGAAGTAATCATCGATGGTATCCCCCGCCACCGCCATGGCGCCCATATCCAGGCACGCCTTAAGTGCCGGATGATCAACTGCCTCGATCATGCGCTTCGTATCGGCCGCCGAGTTCACGATCATCGACTCAACCGGCTGTAGGGCTTCGAGCACCAGTCGCACGCCGCGTTCTCCCGCATGCTCGGCAATCGCACGCAGCATCGAGGCGCTGCGACCCCACGCGTCCTCGATCGGCTCGTTCAAAAATGCCCAGCCGCTCGAGACCATGACCTGCTCGGCTCCAAGTTCCGCCGCGATATCCACAACGTTCTTAAAGTACGCGAGCGTGCGGGCACGCGCCTCATTCCCGCGCGCCGCGATATTCCACGGCTTGGGGTTGTTCTGTTCGGGACAAAGCCCCACAATCCGAACTCCATACCGCTGCGACAGCTCCCGCACCTGCTCGAGCGAATCGTATCCATGGCAATCGACATACAGATGCATCGCCCCGGTCCAAAGCTCGCAACACGTGTAGCCCGAGGCCGCTGCCGAGGAAAAGAATTCCTCAAGGTCAAAATAGCGATGGCTGATATTCATGACGGCAAGCTGCGGATACTCCATCTTGTCCACCTTTCGGCAAAAGGGCGCCGCAGCACAGTGTGCGCGACGCCCCCTCTTACATTGTTTTAATTATGACGGATGCCCTACTGAACACCAAGCACTCCAAAGAACGCGCCGGCGATACTCACGAGCAGGATCACGAGCATGATGAGCAGCGGATTCATCTTCTTCTTGAGCATGAGATAGACGATTCCAAACAGCCCCATCGTGACAAAGCCCGGGAAGATTCCATTGAGCAGCTCGGCGAGCGTCTGAGCGCCATCGCCCGCGCCGACCATGAGCGGAATGTCCACGGTGACCATCTCCATGGTCATAGCTCCGATCACCATGGCGCCCATGATAGAGGCCATCTTGACGATCGTGTCCATAATGCCCGATTCCTGGACCTTGCTGATCATGTCCGAGCCAAAGCGATATCCCACAAACGTCAGCAGGTAACGGATGATGTAGTGAGGGACGTTGAACACGAGCAGGAACAAAATCGGGCCAAGAATAGAGCCCTGCAGCGCCAGCGACGTGCCGACACCCGTTGCCAAAATTCGCAGTGTGCCCCAGTAGAAGGCATCGCCCACGCCGGACAGCGGTCCCATCAAAGCAAGCTTGACATTAGAGATCGCGCTCGTGTCAAAGCTATCGTCAGTAGCATTGACCTCTTCCATTGCGGCAGCAATGGACATGGGGAGCGTCGAGATGTACGGCGTGACGTTATAGAGCTCCATATGGCGCTTAAGGGCGGCCTTAAAGTCCGCATCCTGCGGATACAGCTTGCGAATGATCGGCATAAGGGCCCACATAAAGCCGATATGGCCCATACGCTCGTAGTTCCAGGAATGCTCATAGGGAATCGAGCGCCAGAACAGCTTCTTAAGGTCTGCGCGGGAAATCAGCCCGTCATAAGAAGACTCAAACTTAAAACTCATCGAACCCACTCCCAATCGCAGGATCCTCGGTTGCCACTGCGGGCTGCTCCGCCTTTTTCTTGTCACCCAAAACCGTCATCGCGACGACGATGATCGCGGCAAAGATCGCCACGCCCGTCGTGCTAATGCCAAAGTAGGCGACGAGGAAGAAGCCAGCGAAGAAGAACGGCGCCACCGTCTTGTTCATAATCATCTGAGCCAGCATTGCAAAACCGAGTGCGGGCAAGAAGGCGGCGGCGACATCCATACCGGTCTGAACGAAATCGGGGATGATGTTGAGCAGGCTGGCAACAGCATCGGCGCCAAAGAAGAATGCCAGGGGAATAATCAGCAGGCCGCACCAGCTCTGCGCGTAGCCGGCGATGAGCATGTTGCGCGTGATGGCCTTGGTGTCTCCGTCCTCGACGTTTTTGTCGATACGGTGCACCAGCAGCAGCATCACCGGCTGGCCCAAGGCGGTATCGAGCGCCAGGACGATCGTTGCGATGGGAATACCCAGGGTCAGGGCCGCCGAAGCGTCCGCGCCGGCCTGCATGGCAAGCGACACACCCAGAATGGTTCCGGAAATCGTATCGGGTGGGTTATACGCACCGACCGAGATGGCGCCGACCATGGCAAGCTCCATCGTGGCGCCCATGATCGTGCCGGTCACCATGTCGCCCATGACAAGGCCAACCAGAGGTCCGAGCACGATCGGGCGCTGGAGGTAGCTCGTGCCCGTCAGCCACTCGGAATAGCCCAAAAGGGCAATCAGGAAAATCAGGATTGTCTTGATAACCATGACAGCCCCTAACCGATGACCTTCGCGGCGTCAGTCTTCGCATCTGCCGGAATCATCTGAATGAACAGTTCATAGCCCTCGCCGAGCAGCTCTTTGACGTATGCCTCGTTTTCGGGCGTAAGGAACACGCTCGTCGAGACCTGGCGGGCATTCTCGCTAAAGGCAACATTGCCGAGGTTGATCTTCTTGACTCCCATCGCCTTGGCGACGGCACCGGCCTGCTGGATCGTCTCGCAAACCACGAAGAGCTTGTACTTATCAGTCACTCCGCTCTGGAGCGCCTTGACGGCGTCCTCGGTGTTTTTGACGACGACCTTGCAGCCCTCAGGCTTTGCAAGGGACAGGGCCTGTAGACGAAGCTTGTCATTGAGGACCGTGTCGCTCACCAACAGGATGCAATCGGCACCCAGAGCCGAGGTCCAGCTAACGGCAACCTGGCCGTGAAGCAGTCGATAATCTACACGAATCATCTGAATCATGATGTGCTCCCTAGTGGTTAAAACTCATCGAGCTCGGCCTGCCCCAGCAGGTCGTTGACGTACTTGACCTTGGTGTCGTCCGCCTCGACGATCTGGCGAATGGCCTCATCGATCGGGGTGGATTCGGGCACGAACAGCAGCTGAATAAGGAGCGGCAGGTTCATATTGGTCACCAGATGCGTGTTGGGACGCGTCTGGACGATCTTGGTGAACTCGTTGTTGACACTGCCGCCAAAGAGGTCGGTGCAAACGACGACCTCATCGTCCGCGGCAAAGCCGGCCAGAATCGCTGCGGCCTCCTTGGTCAGGTCCTCGTTTCCATCGACATACATAGAGAGCGCATGGACGTTTTCGCGCTCGCCGGAAAGCAGGCCGATGCTCTCGACGATTCCAGACGCAAAATGAGCATGGGACGCCACGATAAACTGCCTCATTCGATTCCCCTTCCTAGCGAATTTCGGCATAAAAATGCCCGGACGCATGCGCCCGGGCAGGGTGCTTCTTAAATGAGTGGTCAACTATTAGTAGTCGAACTGGTGATAGTAACGACGGTAGTTGAGGTTGTGCTTGGTGACCGTCTCGTAGTAAGCGGCAAGGCGATCGGTGATCAGCGAGGAGAGGATCCACGGGGAGACGATGACGCGGAACTCGTCGTCAAGGCCGGGGATCGCGAACTCGGCAGTGTCGATGACGTTGATGTCGGTGTCGCCGGTCACGCCGCGGGTCAGGAACGCGCGGACGCGCTCGTCGAGCTTGCGGTTCTCGTCCTCGCCCATGAACAGGAAGACCGGGACGCCGGGCTCCACGAGCTCGAGGGTGCCGTGGAAGAAGTCGGCCGAGGTGATGTAGCGGGTGCGCTTCCACTGCATCTCCTCCAGGATGCACATCGAGAACAGGATCGCCTCGCCCCACAGGGCACCGGAGCCGATGAACATGGTGTAGGGGGCCAGGGCGTACTTCTTGGCGAGCTCCTCGGCGCGCGGCTCGAAGCTCTTGCGGATGTCGACCAGGTGGGTCCAAACGTCCTTGGTCTGCTCGATGAACTTATCGAACTGCGGGAAGCAGCCACGGCGATTGAGCAGGCGCAGGCCGAAGCAGTCGGCGAGGTAGTAGCCCATCTCGCAGCCACCGTTACCATGATCGGAAGCCATCTTGACGCAATTCTCGGCGCCGACAGCCTGGCCGATGGGGCCCTCAGGCTTGGTCATGGCGTAGACGCGCATGCCCTTTTCCTTCATCTTCTTGACGGCCTCGAGGACCTCGGGGGTGGTGCCGGACTCGGAGGCGGTGAGCACGACGGACTTCTCGGTCATGCGCTTGTGGCCCATGACGTTCCACTCGGCGGCGTGGATCAGGTAGACCTCGAGGTCGCGGTCGCCGAACTTGTTCATGAGGTACTCAAGTTGCATGAGCTCGTCCCAGGTGCCGCCGACGCCCATCAGGAACACGGCGTCGTAGCCCTCGTCGGCGACCTTGTCGGCGAGCTCAATCATCTTCTTGCCGGTCTCGTAGACGTTCTTGCCGTCCTCGACGTAGCCCTCCTGGCTAAAGTGCATGATCTCGATCTTCTCGGTTTCCTTCATGGCTTTTCCTTTCTGTCCTGCACGCAACTCTATACATCGCGTTTCTTTTCGATACCAATTATAGACATACACCTAATGTGTTTTTAATACCACTTATCAATCTGCTCAAATCCTCGGTGAACGGTCGAAATTCTCTGGTGAGTGGTATTAAATTAGAATTGAATGTATAGCTAACGCCTCTGGCGCCTCCCTTGTGTGACAAAGAACAGCGTTCCTACCAGCGCAATAATGGTCGATGCCCCAAACAGTACCGTCTGGACACCCAAAGCCTCCGCCAAAAACGGAGCCGCCAGCAGCGGCAGCACGCCGGCGCTCATCAGGCCAAAACGCACAAAGCCGGTAATGCGCCCCAGGTATTTGATGTCAGCGCGCTCCTGAATCAAGATCATCTGCAGCGGTTCCAGGAATCCCCAGGCCAGACCGTTAATCGCCTGACCGATAATCGCGACCCCCAGCATATCGGTGCCCACGTACACCATGGACCCAATGCCCACGGCCATGAGCGCGCCGAGCAGCAATCGCAGGTTGACATGGCGGGCAGAAAGCTTGGTCAGGATGAACGCGCCCACCGAGGAAGTGAGGCCCACGACCGAGGACAGCCAGCCCAGCCAGACGATATCCACGTTGAGCACATCGCGATAGAACAACGACTCCAGCGAATCGAACGCGCCAAACGCAAAGAAGCCCAGAAAGCCCGAGATAAAGATAAGGCGCAGGTCGTGGTCGCGAAACGTAAGTCGCGCGCCCTCGGCCATGCCGCCCAGAATGCCGCCCTTCGGCTTCTCCCCTTTTGCGGGAGCAACACACTCGTGACAGCCCAAGGAGAGCACGGCCGCCACACCCATCATGCCCGCCATGAGCAGATAGACCGATTGCGTGGCAAAACAGCTCACGATGGCACCACCGAGCAGCGGGCCAGCGGTATAGGCGATATTGCTGTAGAACACCATGAGACCGTTCACGCGGGTACGGCCCTCGGTGGTCGACTCTAGGTATCCCGGAAACGCATGCGTACAGGTGTTGATAAAGCCGCCCGCAAGCCCCAAGACGCACGCGGCAAACACAAGCCCGGGGACAGACAACGGCGCCAACCCCACGCCAAGCGATAGCACCGCCGTAATCACGCACGTCACAAACGACGTCCGGCGCGGTCCAAAGCGGTCGATGACCGAGCCCGACACCATATTGCCCGCCGACGTCATAAGATTGCGTACGAGCGTAATGGCAGCAACCAAAAAGGCCGTGCCAGCCAAATCATACGTCGCCGCGCCGATAAGCCCTAAAAAGTACACCGCGTTGTTGGCGCACCATTGCAGGGACTCAATAAGAATCAGCCTGACCTCTGCCGGCGTCAGGCGCATTGCTTCGCGATCCTTCGCGAACATACGAACTCCCTCTATACAAGTAAGGGGATGGAGGGCATAGGCCCGCTCCATCCCCTTACCAGGTTGCAATGACAGTCTATGCAGCCGGGCCCTTACGCCAGCACGCCGAAGAACGCGCCGACGATGCCCACGACCATGGTGGCCACGATCAGCACCATGGGGTTGATCTTCTTGGACAGCAGCCAGTAGTACAGCCAGAAGGCGATCATGCCGAGCATGCCGGGCATGATGCCGTCCAGGATGTCCTGGAGGGTCTGGGCGTCGTCGCCCGAGCCGATGGCCACCGGGATGCTGGCCCAGAACATGTCCTTGCACATGGCGCCCACGACCATGACGCCCACGATTCCCACGCAGGTCATGATCTTCTGCATGAGGCCGGTCCTCTGGGCCTCGTCCAGGAAGCCCACGCCCAGCTCGTAGCCCTTGACGGCGCCCCAGATGCGCAGCGCGAAGCCGGGGACGTTGTAGATGAGCAGGAAGGCGATGGGGCCGAAGGGGTTGCCGGCCTGGCACAGGCTGATGCCCACCGCGGCGGCGACCACGCGCAGCGTCGACAGGAAGATGGAGTCGCCGATGCCGGACAGCGGGCCCATGAGGGCGGCCTTGACGTCGTTGACGCTCTCGGGCTCGATCTCGCCGCGGGCGACCTTCTCCTCCATGGCCATCGCGATGCCGCCGACGAACGGGGCGAACTGGACGGTGATGTTGAAGAACGCGCAGTGGCGGTGCAGGGCCTCGGCGTAGTCGTCGGGGCGGCCGGCGTAGATCTTCTTGAGCATGTTGGCGACCATCAGGCAGAAGGCGATGTTCATCTGCTTGTAGTAGGTCCAGGAGAACTCCATGCCCAGGGCGCCGACGTTGACGGCGCTCTTGACGAGGTCGGAGCGCGTGATCTTGTTCTCGGGACTAGAAGTCATCGTCCTCATCCCCTTCCGCGGAGAGCTGGGGCTGGGCTCCGCCCAGGCCGAGCAGGTCGAACTTGTCGATGCCGATGATGATGGCGATCAGGGCGACGCCCAGGACGGGCACGTTGGCGTAGGAGCACAGCAGGAAGCCCAGGAAGTAGAAGGGCACGAGCTGCTTGGTGAGCACCAGGCGGCCGAGCATGGCGAAGCCCATGGCAGGCAGGATGTTGGCGGCAACGCCAAAGCCAGCAAGGACAAAGGGCGGGATGAAGTCGAGCATGCCCTGGATGGCGTCAGCACCCAGATAGAACGACAGCGAGCACAGCAGGAACGCCATGATGATACCGGTCAAACCGATCAGGAAGTGCATCGCATAGACACCCTTAAGGTTGCCCTGGCCGGAGAAGACATCAGCGCGGTCAACCAGAATCGGCAGGGCGGCGTTGAGGATGTTCTTGATGGCAAGGCACAGCGTGGCGATGGGCATAGCGAGCGCGATGGCTGCCTCGGTGCTCTGGCCCAACTGGATAGCGAAGGCGCAGGCGAGCACGCCGCCGATCGTCTCATCAGGCGGCACGTAGGCGCCGATGGAGATCGAGCCCATGAACAGAAGCTCCAGGCTGGCGCCGATCGCGAGGCCGGACTGCAGGTCCCCCAGCACCAGGCCCACGAGCGGGCACAGGACGATGGGGCGGAACGCGTAGAGCGTACCGAGCTGGAAGTCGAACTTACCAAATGCGGCGATAAGTCCGATGAGGATTGCTTGGGTAAGCATATATCCCCCTTTCCTAATAGGACACTACGAAGAGCTCAGACTCTTCGAAATTGAACGCCTAGAGCACGCTTGCGCAGTCAACCTTGGGGTCATCGGCCAGAGGACGGATCTCGACCTCGACGCCGTTGTTCAGCATCTCACGCACATCGGCCTCCTCGGCTGCAGTCAGGAAGATCTGACGAGAGACCTGACGAGCATCGGGGCGCTTCTCGTCCTTGGGCTTGGTGTTGCCCAGGTTGACCGACTTGATCTGCGGGCAGCCTTCAACAAGCTGCTTTGCCTCAGCGATGGTGGCGACACAGATAATCATCTTGTATTTGTCAGTCACACCCGAGTTAATGGCCTCGATGGCATTCGCCATATCCTTGATGACGAGCTTGCAGCCGGCAGGCTTGCCCATCTTGAGCGTCGTCTTCCACACCGGGTCGTTGGCGACCTTATCGCCCACGCAGAAAATGCAGTTGGAGCCAAGGCCCTGGACCCAAGAGACCGCGACCTGGCCATGAAGCAGGCGATGGTCGACGCGAAGTAGCTGAATCATAATGTGACCCCCCAAAGGTCTTGTGCCGTCTTACGGCGTGTCAGTAGGTGCTGCGGATTAGAACTCTTCTTCCTCTTCGTCATCGACCAAAAGATCGTTGACAAACTTCACGCGCGTATCGTCCGCAGCGACGATGGCGCGAATCGTCTCCTCAACCGGCGCCGACTCGTCAGAGAACAGCAGCTGGATAAGCAGAGGAAGGTTCATGTTGGTAACGAGGTACGTGCGGGGACGCGTCTGGACGATCTTGGTGAACTCGTTGTTGACGCTGCCGCCAAAGAGGTCGGTGCAGACAACGACATCATCGTCGGCAGCCATGCCTGCCAGCAGTTTTTGGGCCTCCTCGGCCACGTCCATGCGGTCATCGACGAACATCGAAAGATCGTGGACGTTGTCGCGAGCGCCCGAGAGCAGCTCGACACTCTCCTTGATGCCGGTAGCGAAGTGCGCATGGCTGGCGATGATGTACTGCCTCATTCTGTGTTCCTCTCAATAGCCCGGCGCGTTCCCGCACCCGTTTTCTTTAGTAGTCGAACTGGTGATAGTAGCGACGATACTTGAGGTTGTGCTTGGTGACCGTCTCGTAGTAGCGAGCCAGGCGGTCGGTAACGAGCACCGTCAGAATCCACGGAGACACGATGACGCGGAACTCGTCGTCAAGGCCGGGGATCGCGAACTCGGCGGTGTCGATGACGTTGATGTCGGTGTCGCCGGTCACGCCGCGGGTCAGGAAGGCGCGGACGCGCTCGTCGAGCTTGCGGTTCTCGTCCTCGCCCATGAACAGGAAGACCGGGACGCCGGGCTCCACGAGCTCGAGGGTGCCGTGGAAGAAGTCGGCCGAGGTGATGTAGCGGGTGCGCTTCCACTGCATCTCCTCCAGGATGCACATCGAGAACAGGATCGCCTCGCCCCACAGGGCACCGGAGCCGATGAACATGGTGTAGGGGGCCAGGGCGTACTTCTTGGCGAGCTCCTCGGCGCGCGGCTCGAAGCGCTTGCGGATATCGAGCATGTCCTTCCAGATGTCCTTGGTCTGCTCGATAAACAGATCGAACTTGGGGAAGCAGCCGCGACGGTTGAGCAGGCGCAGGCCGAAGCAGTCGGCGAGGTAGTAGCCCTTCTCGCAGCCGCCCGAACCATGGTCAGAAGCCATGGCGACGCAGTTCTCGGCGCCGACAGCCTGGCCGATGGGGCCCTCGGGCTTGGTCATGGCGTAGACGCGCACGCCCATGCCCTTCATCTTCTTGACGGCCTCGAGGACCTCGGGGGTGGTGCCGGACTCGGAGGCGGTGAGCACGACGGACTTCTCGGTCATGCGCTTGTGGCCCATGACGTTCCACTCGGCGGCGTGGATCAGGTAGACCTCGAGGTCGCGGTCGCCGAACTTGTTCATGAGGTACTCAAGTTGCATGAGCTCGTCCCAGGTGCCGCCGACGCCCATCAGGAACACGGCGTCGTAGCCCTCGTCGGCGACCTTGTCGGCGAGCGCGGTCATCTTCTTGCCGGTCTCGTAGAGCGCCTTGCCGTCCTCGAGATAGCCCTCCTGGTCGAAATGCATGATCTCGATCTTCTCGGTTTCCTTCATTTGTCTCTCCTTTCTGGGGTTGTTTCCACATCCCCCATGCCAACGGGCATCAAAACCCGCTTACATTCCGTAACACTCAGCCGCTTTGGCCTTAAGCGCATTGACTGACTCTTCGTAGCCCTCTGCCTTGACCTCCATTTGCTTGGAGACGGCATCGAGATACGGGTGCACGTTCCATGACTTCAGACGCTCGGCGATCATGGCCGCAATCGTCTGGAAGAACACAAGATTGGGAATTGCGCTGAGCAGCGGAGCCACCTGAGGCACCGCAACCTCGTGAGCCCTACCCTTGGGATGGGCCGTGAGCAGCACCGTTTTTGCCGTAACGTTCGATAGCGCATCGGCGATATTCGCAAGACGCTCCGACCCCTGCGGATCGTCGACGATAAACACCAGATAGCCCGGAACGATCTGCATCTCGGGACCGTGGACGAACTCCTCGCCTTCGTGATGCATGGCAGGAATCTTGATGGTCTCGCTCAGCTTGAGCGCTGCCTCCTCGGCAACACCATAGTTGGGGCCGTTGCCGACGACCATGGCGGGCATGTGCTCAGAAAGCTCGAGCATGTGATCTTGGACATATGCCTCGGCGGTCTTGCACATCACGGCATTAGCCTGGATAGCCTCGCGCAGGTCATCAAGACGCTGAGCAACGCCCTTGGCGTCAATCGTTCCGCGCGCCTGACCGCCGTAAATACCAAAGAGCACCAGGTACTCAACGAGAACCTCGACGCCCAGAGTCACAAAGTCCACCGACTCGACGCCCACACCGTAGTCAAGAACGATGTCAGCGTGTTCCTTGATGGGTGCCTCGACGTTTGCCGTGAGCGCAACTGCAGCCATATCGTGTGCGCGCATGTAATCGAGCGCCGCAATCGTATTGGTTGAATAGCCGCTCTGCGAGACGGCAATGTTAAGCGCATGCTGTGGATAGGTGTGTTCAAAATCGACGAAGGCCTCGGGCGTCACAACGGACACCTGCATCTGCAGCGCATCTTGCAGGTAATCGCGGGCGCAATCGGCGGCATGGCGCGACGAACCCGAAGCAACGATGCGCAGTGCATCAAAAGAACCGGACTGGAAAATATCAACGAGCTGCGCTACCAGCTCAGACGAACGCTCGAGGTTCTCCCCCATACGCACATGGGCAAGCTGAACGTAATCGAGCATCTTCATCGTCTCACCTCGTAACAAATCATTAGTATTTGATACCAATCACAGTTACAGGTTACGGCTTTTTGATACCTCTTTGTCGATTAATTTATCCCCATCGGCGAACGGTCGATTTTGAGCCATGTAAGGTTGTATATACGGTCTGCTCAACGAATCAAAATTCCGTCAACTTTTCAGCCCGTTATGCAAAAAACCAGCTAGTACGTATAGGTATATCCACCCGCATCACCGCGGTTAAACGACTTGACGTACTCGATCGCCTGGCCGCTCGCATCGAAGCTTACGCACTCCAGCGTCAAGGCAAGATCACCCTGCTCCAGTCCAAGCAGGCCGGCATCTCGTGCGCCCAGCGCTTCGATATCGAGCTTTTCCTGTGCCATAACTGGCTTTCGGCCCAGCATCTCATAGGTCTCGTACAAGCTGAAGACCGACACGTCAATATCTTCGATGGTTGGGAACAGCAGGCAGGGAATCAGCGCCGTCTCGATCGATACGGGGCTACCGTTTATGCAGTTCAGGCGTCGAATGGAATAGAGCAGGTCGTCCTCGGCGATGCCAAACAGGTCAGCGTAGTATGGCCCCGCATAACGCTTGGAACGTGCGAGAATACGGACGGACGGCTCGCCGCCCGAAGCACGGACCGATTCACGGAAACCGCCCGTGCGTTCAAAAAAAGCAGGTACTTTCTGCGCCACAAAGGCACCTTTCCCCCGAACACGGCGAATCTGCCCGCGCCGAACCAGCTCATCGACAGCGCTTCGGATGGTCAAGCGTGTCGTACCAAATTCCTCGGCGAGGTCTTTTTCGGACGGAATCATGGAACCCGTGGGATATGTACCGCGCTCGATACGCTCCTCGATGCGGCGTCGAATGCGCATATAAACCGGGGTGGCATCTACTGTTTCAGCCATTGTTCACCTGCCACACTCCTCATGCCGTTCTCTTCGCCGTTATCGGCAAAGCGAAACTTTGTGGGCAAAATCACCGATTTGCAATGCTCCACAAAACGCATGTCCTTATCAAATTCAATCGAGCTCTCATAGAACACCGGCGTTCCCTCTTCTTGCTGGAGCAGCTCGGCCTCTTCGACGTTCAAACGCGAGATAGAGATATGCTCACGTCCATGCTCAACACGCACGCCGCCTTCTTTGAGCAAGACATCGTAAAGGCTCTCGCACTCAAAATCGTGCTCGGTAAGCGATGGGCACAGGGACAGGTTAACGTGAGCGGTCTCGATTGACGCCGGCTCGCCCTCAATAAGTCGAACGCGCTGCATGCGGAGCAAAGGAGCGCCTACAGACACCCCAAGCTTGTCGGCAAGCGCCTCATCCGCCTCGATGGTCCCGGTGGAAATCAGACGAGAAGAGGGGTGCAGACCGGCAGTCCGCACAGCATCGGAAAAGTTATACGTTTCCTGAAAGATGTTTAGCGGCTTGGGAGGACACACATACGTACCCGATCCGCGACGGCTCTCGAGCGTTCCACACGAGATGAGCCGCGTGATACCGGCACGCAACGCTGTACGCGAAACGCCAATCTCTTCGCACAGCACGCGCTCGGCCGGCAGGCGATCCCCGCCGGCAAGCTGATGGTGCTGGATATACCAAAGAATTCCCTCAACAGCACGATCTTTGGGGGGAATTGCATAAGATTCGCCTGCCATTGCACAGACTCCTCATTCAGAAACGTATGCCGCCAAAATTAGGCCAGCCCTCCCATGGCATCAAATTCGGCCTTGATCTTCTCGGCGACATTCCGATACGACTTATATAGACTTGAATCGCGTTTAACTTCGTCGGTCATAACGGGAATCTCTAATTTGGAAACCTCGTCTTTTCCCGTCTGAACCGCCACAACAACGCCCATACCAAGACACATATTACGCTTGGCAGCGTTTATTTTCGCCGCCTTGGCAGGATTTGCCAGGATACGCTGGGCAAATTCCTGTTTTGAAGTCACTTCCTCGGCCTCCGGATCGCCCGCCTCGGCTACTTCGCACTGCAACACGTCCGCATAGTCAAAAATCTTAGGCTCTGCACCACGCTGATGCACGGCCCACTTGCGACGCGTGGCATCCTGGTAGATAGCCGGCAAAAACGTAAACCGCGGCGGGTCCAAAATCGTATCCGTGATGGTAAACACATCGGGATCAAAGGCATCCTGCGGGTTTTTCTTCTTGAACAGCCCCATATCAGCCTCTCCTACTAGTATTAAACAACTCACGCCGAATATAGCACCAATTTCAAGCCGCCACCTCACCCTATCGGTACGCGGCGTCTATGGCTCGCCCAGCGGGGTAATACGGGCGAGGGCCGGGGAGGCATACTTTGTTTTGAGAAGTGGGCTTCGCGAACTTCTCAAAACAAAGCAGGAACCCCGGCCCCGGCGATGTAATCTTGGCTGACCCTAGTTGGATGCACGATCCACAAGGCAGCAACAGCCAAGTCCCCATTACATTAAAAAATATCAGCCCCCGCATATCGAAACGGTCGAAAGGGCCTTGCCCGGCGGGGTTGCCTTGCTCCGGGAAGTTCGCGAAGCCCACTTCCCGGA
>CAUGTZ010000027.1 GCA_959602645.1 uncultured Collinsella sp.
AAAGCACTTAATGTGCTTTCCGTCTTGCGCAGGACTGTAGAGCAGCAAACTTAACCCGCGCCCGCCGGCCCCGGAGACCCTCCCGGAGGGACCGAAAAATTTTTTCAAAAAAGTTGTTGCGCGCCGGACAGACTTCTGTGTATACTAATCCCCGCAGCGCACGCGAGCGGAAACAAACGCGAACGTCTGCCTGGGGAGTTAGCTCAGTTTGGTTAGAGCGCCGGCCTGTCACGTCGGAGGTCGCGGGTTCGAGCCCCGTACTTCCCGCCAACGCAATTAAAGCCACGTCTTCGGACGTGGCTTTTTGCGTTTGATGCACTTTGTTTCGATAGAACGATCGCCCTGGCGCATCTTCGCCCAGAATCCCCGCCCCTTCGGGAACGCAAGTAAAATCTAATAAGTATATTTGTCTGAACAACAGCTTTGTTGCGCAACACCTGTTCAACGAGACAGGGGGTTAGGCTATACTAAATTGCACTGTAGGCCGCATCTGATGCATTTCGCTCCAAGCGCGGCATTCAGTGGATATCCGATTTACCATTTGGATGTCCTGCGGTCATTTAGCGTCTCGACACAAGCTCGGCCCCGGAGCTCGTTCGAGCTGTTCGTATTCCTTGAAAGGGGAAAAATGGACATATCGAGGAAGACTGATTACGCCCTTCGTATGTTGGCGATGCTTGCCGAGGATCCGGAGCGTTTGCTTTCTGTTCGCACCGCTGCCGAAGAGGTCAATGTCCCGTATTCGTTTGCCCGCTCGATTCAGCACGGTTTGGTCCAGGCCGGTATTGTGGAGAGCCTGCGTGGCGTCCACGGTGGCATGCGTCTCAAGGTCAGTCCGGACGACGTTACCATTCGTCAGGTCGTCGAGGCCGTTCAGGGCCCTATGGTTATGAATGATTGCACCGCACCCGATGGCGACTGTGCGCGCATGGGCACGTGCTGCTATCATCCCCTGTGGGCCGGAGCTCAAGCATTGATGCGCGACTACCTCGATTCCGTTTCGCTCGGCGACATCGTCGCTCACCGCCAGTTCCCGGCCGTCGATCCCAAGTTCGCCGACCGCGAAGCGTTTCCCGAGTACGCCACCTGTGCGTATACATGCCGGGAGGAATAGCGCCGCATAAGGAGCATAGATATGATTCAGGACCCCTTTCGTTCGATGATTCGTTCGGAAGGGGTCCTGCGTTATCGCGACCTTCCGTGGCGCCGCACGCGCGATCCGTACATCATTTGGCTTTCTGAGGTCATGCTGCAGCAAACGCAGGTTCCGCGCGTGGAGGCGCGCATGCCGGTGTGGCTCGATCGTTTTCCGACCGTGCAGGCGCTTGCCCAGGCCGCGCCTTCCGATGTTTTGGACGCTTGGCAGGGGATGGGCTACAACCGACGCGCTCTGGCGCTCCACAATGCCGCTCAGCGCGTTGTAGAGGACTGGGACGGGGAGTTTCCGCGTGAGACGCGTGACTTGGTCGCTCTGCCTGGTATTGGCCCGGCAACGGCGCAGGGTATCCGGTCGTTTGCGTTTGATCTTCCGGGCGTGTATCTGGAGACCAACGTGCGCACGGTCTTTCTGCATCACTTCTTTCCCGATGTGCCGGCCGTTCCCGATCGCGAGCTGGTGCCGCTGATCCAGGCGGCCTGTCCGGCGGCCCCCGGTGCGTCGGCGGACGAGATCGCTCCCTTTGCCGTGCCGCTCGATGATGCCGACACGCCGCGCGCATGGTATTACGCGTTGCTAGATTACGGCGCATATCTAAAAAAGACGTTGCCCAATCCGTCCAGGCGGTCGGCGGGCTATAGCCGTCAGTCCAAGTTTGAGGGCTCGCGTCGCCAAAAGCGCGCCCACATTGTGCGCATGCTGCTGGCAGCGCGCGATAGGCAGCCGGCGGGTATTACGCTCGATGAAGCCGTTGCAGGCGTTAACGAGATGGAGACGGCAGCCGGTCGCGGGCCGGTCGAGTGCGACTTGATCGCGGGCATTCTAGCTGACCTGGAGCGCGAGGGCTTTTGCCGAGCCGAGGACGATCGTTGGTTGAGTGTGTAGTCCGCTCAAATCTGAAGAACGGGATTGTAAGGTTTAAATTCTCGGCTTGAGGGGCATCCTAAAGACGAGGCCGCTCGAAGCCTACGGGCGGCATGCGTTGAAGGGAAGTACACCTATGGATTTTGAGAATTCCCAAACCAAGAAGAACCTCGAGACCGCTTTTGCTGGTGAGTCCCAGGCACACACCAAGTATCGCTACTATGCATCCAAGGCCAAGAAGGATGGCTACGTTCAGATCTCGAACATCTTTGCCGAGACCGCAGGCAACGAGTCCGAGCACGCCAAACTGTGGTTTAAGTATCTGCACGACGGCGCCGTTCCCGACACCTTGGACAACTTGCGTGATGCCGCGGCAGGCGAGAACTACGAGTGGACCACGATGTACGACGAGTTCGCCAAGACCGCCGAGGAGGAGGGCTTTGTCGAGATTGCCGCAAAGTTCCGTGGTGTCGCCGCCGTCGAGAAGGCCCACGAGGAGCGCTACAACAAGCTCGTCGAGCGCATCGAGTCGGGCGAGGTGTTTGAGCGCGAGGGCGTGAAGGTGTGGAAGTGCCTGAACTGCGGACATCTGCACGTTGGTGCCGAGGCACCTGAGGTGTGCCCGGTGTGTAACCACCCGAAGGCGTACTTTGAGGAGCAGGTGGTGAACTACTAGCGCTTGGCGCTGGCTGCTGCGGAGCGCAGGGCGGGAGGCCGGATCGCCTTCCCTCCCCGCTCACGGCTCCGCAGGGTCGCGTTGAGGGAAGGCGATCCGGCCTCCCGCCCTGCGCTCCGGCTTCGGGTCGTCGCGTGCTCGTTACTGAAAAGCTGATTAGAAGTTTGTGTGCCGCCCCTTTTGGGGCGGCACGTTTTTGTGTGGGGTCCCTGTCCCCACAATTTTCGTCAAGCTTTTGGTTAGATTTTGGTCAGTTGGCGTAAGGGTGGAAGGCCAAAAGATTGTTGGCGAAAAAAGCTCAGAGAAAGTGCTGGTAGGGGAGTTGTTGAGGTTTTCGACAGCTTTTGTCAACAAGAAACTTTGCGGCTATTGCTACGGATTGCGTTGCCGTGGCATTGACGGTGCGGGATGCTGGGCGCAAGCGTCGAATGCTCAGATTTTGGAGGCCAGCATGGATCTGTTTCTTGAGACCCCGCAGCAACAAGCCGAGCGCATGTTGCGCCAGCAGCAACGGCTTATGGAGATGCAAATGCAAGGGGCGGCCATCCAACCTCCTGCACAAAACGTTGCGCCCGCGATTTCGCCTGCGGGTGAGGCGACCCCAGAGACCTATTCCGTACAGCAAGATTCATATGCCCAGGAGCTCGCGTTCGATAAACGCCGTGCGCGCCGCCGCCGTTTGGGCCAGCGCCTGCGCACATTGGCGATGATCGTGCTCATCCCGCTGGGGCTTGCGGCCATCTTTTTGGTGTCGTATGCCCTCACGTGCATTCTCAACGGCGCATCGCCCAACGAGGTGCTCCAGCATCTAGCGGCCCTGGGTCAGCGCCTAGGTGACGTCATAACAACCATCCGCGCCGGCTGGGAGAGCTAGCGTTTGTCGCATTAGGACTTCTAGGGTGTAGGGATTATCGCCACGAGTGGAATCCTTGCATCCTGTGGGTCCTGTCGTGCGACTGAATAGTATTATTGAAGATGAATAATATTAGGATTTGCTATGTATAAGCAGGATTTAGAGCAGACTCTTTTGGATATTGACGAAGAGGCGGAGCTGGAAATAGGTCCAAGAGACGATAGGCCGAGCGTTGTATTGGTGGGAGGAAGCGCCTTCATGCTAAACGACGTGACGAATCGGGCAGTTACACATGACATTGATGTGTTTGAGGCAGACAGGTGCCTCCGCGAGATCATAGCTCGATACTCCGAGGTGAATGGTATGGCAGTGGCATATTGCAACCAGATGCCATTCAATTACGAAGATCGCCTGATCCCATTGGAGATTGGGGCGCATTTTATCAGGTACTTTACGCCATCTTTGGAGGATCTGGCGGTGATGAAGCTCTATGCCTATCGTCCGAACGACATCATCGACCTCCATAGTCGAACATTTATCGACCGACTTGATTGGGATCTGCTCGAGCGGCTTATATTCGACGATGGAGAGGCGCTGGCGTCGTCGCCTTCGGAGCGGAGTTATCAAGAGATGGTCTGCGCATACAGGCAATACAAAAAGGAGGTGCTCGGTTGAATCTGACTTTTGAGGGATTTTTGAAAGGCTATTGCCGAGAGCTGTCCGGACAGCAGTCGCTGAGTTTTAGGAAGCTTGTAAAGCAGGCAACAACGGTTGAGCCGCGTGTGGCGGAGCCTCTGTTTTTGCTCGCTTTGGCGCAGGGTAAGGCCGAATACGTTCTGGGTTTATCCGAGGGCTCGTGGATGGAAGAGGGCTATCGAGGTGTTTTGTCTCTGTATGGCCAAGCGAGTAGCCTGGCATCTCTATGCTCCGAGGATATGCTCCCCAATCGTTACGCCAACGTTTGGCGTGCGTATAGAGGGGTGAAAGAAAAGCCAGCGGCCGACAGAAGGGTGAACGCCCTGATGAGAAAGAGAACACTTAAAGCATTGGAGGAATCGGGTGTAACGCGCTACGGTCTCTGCCGCGATTTGAATCTGAATAAGGGAAACGTGTACGCATACTTAGCCGGTGATGACTCGAAGGTGAGCAGGAAGACAGCGCGTCGCATTATGGAATATGCGGAGGAGAGAAGCACCCAAGAAGGGGCCGGGCGCCCGGTGCGTGTGGCGGGGTAAGATTGGTCTCGGTTTTGATTGATATCGATTGGGTTTGTTGGGCGGAAGTCTATGTCTGCTATTGATATTGCGCTTGTTGTGATTGCCTTGGTGGCGGTGGGAGTTGCTGTGGTTTGCGCCCTGCAGCTTAAAGGCCTTCGTGCCGAGCTGCGGGAGCGTGGCGGCAACGACGCGGAGACGCTCGCGGCGCTCGAGCAGGCCAACAGCACGCTCGATGCCCTCAACGTCGCGCTGGCCGAAACCCGCCGTACGGCAAACGCCATTGCGCAGCAGCAGATGACCGATGCCGCTGTAGAGCAGCAGCGTTACCTGACCATCGCGCGCGAGTTCTCGCAGGCTGGCGACCGCATGGACGACTTGCGCCGCGAGACGGTCCAGCAGCTCGGTGTCAACCGCGAAGGCATCGAGCACCGCTTGGACAAGGTGCGCGAGACGGTCGATGCCCAACTGGGCGCCATCCGCAAGGACAACAGCGTGCAGCTCGATCAGATGCGCGCAACGGTGGACGAGAAGCTCTCCCGCACGCTCAACGACCGCCTGTCTGCATCGTTTAAGCAGGTAAGCGACCAGCTCGAGGCCGTGTACAAGGGCCTGGGCGACATGCAATCTATCGCCACTGGCGTGGGCGACCTTAAGCGCGTGCTGGGTAACGTCAAGGCGCGCGGCATTTTGGGCGAGGTGCAGCTGGGCGCGATCCTGGCGGACATCCTTACGCCCGACCAGTATCTGGAAAACGTCGCCACCAAGCCCGGCGCCTCGGAGCGCGTTGAGTTTGCCGTCAAGCTGCCGGTAGACGAGGGAGACCCCGTGCTGCTGCCAATCGACTCCAAATTCCCGGGCGATGCGTATGAGCATCTGCTCGACGCCCAGGAGTCGGGCGACGCGGAGGCCGTCGCCGCCGCGCGCAAGACGCTCGACACCATGGTGAAGCGCGAGGCAAAGGACATCTGCGAAAAGTACCTGAGCGTGCCCGCGACCACCCACTTTGGCATCCTGTTCGTTCCGTTTGAGGGCCTGTACGCCGAGGTCGTCACGCGCCCTGGGCTTATCGAGACCCTGGGCCGCGACTATCACGTCAACGTTGCCGGCCCCAGCACCATGGCGGCCATCCTCAACAGCCTGCAGATGAGCTACCAGACGTTTAAGCTGCAAAAGCGCACCGACGACGTGCTACGCGTGCTTTCCGCCGTCAAGGCCGAGCTACCGCGCTATCAGGCGGCGCTGCGTCGCGCCCAGCAGCAGATCGAGACCGCGGGAAAGACGGTCGAGGGCATCATCACCACGCGTACCAACGTCATGGAGCGCAAGCTCAAGGATATCGACGCGCTGGAAGACGCGCGGGAGGCCGACGAGATTTTGGGCTTGGAGTCCGCAGGGTTACTTGCGGGCCAGGAAGACGAGGACTAGCCGCAACGGACGGCGGCGCGCCGGCGTAAACGCGGGGCGCGGGCGCTTTTCGCATTGCACTTGCCTAAAGCGCACTTTAATGTGCAACAATGGCCTTTCGCCCTATCAGACGCGAAAGGAAGCCCATGTCTCAGAGAAGCACCAGTCCGCTCAAGCGTTCCACCGTGCGCCGCACGCTGCAGCGTTTTTGGGACGTCACGCGCACGCAGCCGTTGATCGTCTTTCTCTCGGTGTTCTCGTCGGCGGGCTACATCTTTTTGCTCACGTTTGCCAACACCTACGTGATGGCCCTCATCGTCGACCGCGTCCAGGCCGGCCCCGTGGCGGGCGACCAGGTGTTTGAGGTCTTTGGCCCTTACATTTTGGCGCTCGTGCTTGTTAACCTGGTGGGCCAGATTCTCTCCAAGCTGCAGGACTACACCGTCTACAAGCTCGAGATCGCGGGCAACTATCACCTGGCGCGCCTGTGCTTTGATACGCTCTCCAACCAATCTATGACATTTCACACCAGTCGCTTTGGCGGATCGCTCGTCAGCCAGACGAGCCGTTTTATGAGCGGCTATACGGGGT
The DNA here is from genome assembly GCA_959602645.1 of uncultured Collinsella sp. GTDB lineage: Bacteria > Actinomycetota > Coriobacteriia > Coriobacteriales > Coriobacteriaceae > Collinsella. Next base: position 6,762 of record CAUGTZ010000027.1, read on the forward strand.
TGGTGGACGTGACGGCGTACTCGCTCATTCCCACCATCACCTCGGTCATCTGCACGGTGGCGGCGCTCGCCCCGGTGGTGCCCGCGTTTACCGTGATCCTGGTGGGCATCATGGTCGTCTACATCGCGTTTGTCTGGCTTATGTACAAGCGCATCATGCCGCTTTCGGCTGCGACGTCCGCCGCTCAGAACAAGCTCTCGGGCGTGCTGTCCGACGCGGTCACGAACATCCTGGCCGTCAAGACCTGCGGGCGCGAGGACTTTGAGCGCGACCTGTTCGACACCGCCGACCGCGCCGCATGCGATGCCGAGACGGTCTCGATGCACGCCATGATGCAGCGCAACTTTACGACTTCGGGCCTCATCGTCATCACCATGGCGGTGGTGAGCGTGTTTGTGGCGGGCGGTAACGCGTGGTTTGGCATCTCGGCCGGCGCGCTCGTCATGATCTTTACCTATACGTACAACCTCACTATGCGTCTGAACTACGTGAGCTCCATGATGCAGCGCATCAACCGCGCGCTCGGTGATGCGGCCGAGATGACGCGTGTGCTGGACGAGCCGCGTCTGGTGGCAGACGACGAGAACGCCCCCGAGCTCAAGGTGGGCGAGGGCGCGATTGATTTTGAGCACCTGAGCTTTGCATACCGTGACGCCGCGGCGGGCGAGAGCGTGTTCGACGACCTGACGCTCCATGTGGCGGCGGGCCAGCGCGTGGGCCTGGTGGGCAAATCGGGCTCGGGCAAGACGACGCTCACCAAGCTGTTGCTGCGCCTGGACGACGTGCAGGGCGGCCGCGTGCTCGTGGACGGTCAGGACGTTTCGCGCTGCACGCAGCAGAGCCTGCGCCGCCAGGTTGCCTACGTGCCGCAGGAGGCGCTGCTGTTCCACCGCTCCATTCGCGAGAATATCGCCTACGGCCGCGCGGGCGCCACTGACGAGCAGATCCGCGAGGCCGCACGCCTGGCCAATGCCCTGGAGTTCATCGACCGCCTGCCCCGTGGCTTCGACACCATGGTGGGCGAGCGCGGCGTCAAGCTTTCGGGCGGCCAGCGCCAGCGTGTGGCCATCGCCCGTGCCATCCTCACCGACGCACCGATTCTGGTGCTCGACGAGGCGACGTCTGCCCTCGATAGCGAGTCCGAGGCGCTGGTGCAGGAGGCGCTCGAGAACCTGATGCACGGCCGCACCTCCATTGTGGTGGCGCATCGCCTGTCCACCGTGGCCTCGCTCGACCGCATCGTGGTGCTGGCGGATGGCGAGATCGTCGAGGATGGTACGCATGCGCGGCTCGTCGAGGCGGGCGGCGAATACGCGAGCCTGTGGAGCCGTCAGACCGGCGCATTTTTGGAGGCGTAACGACTCCATACGTGGGACAATCGTGCCCGTAGTTTTGTTGTGCCGCTGAGCCGAGGAGTCGTTATGCCACGCGAGACCAATGCCGCCAAACGCGAACGCGCCGTTGAGGTGTGCGAGCGCCTCAACCGCCGCTATGGACCGGTCGAGTGTTTCTTGGACCACGAGAATCCCTTTAGGCTGCTCATCGCGGTACTGCTCTCGGCTCAGACGACCGACGCGCAGGTCAACAAGGTGACGCCCCAGCTGTTTGCCCAGTGGCCCACGCCCGAGGCCATGGCGGGGGCAAGTGTGACCGACGTGGCGGACACCATTAAGTCACTCGGCTTTTATAAGAGTAAGGCCAAGCATGCTGTGGAGGCCGCGCAGATGATTGTTGCCGACTACGGCGGCGAGGTGCCGGCCGACATGAAGGAGCTTGTAAAGCTGCCGGGCGTGGGGCGCAAGACGGCGAACATCGTACTCAACGTTGGGTTTGGCATCGTGGAAGGCATCGCGGTGGATACGCACGTCAACCGCATCGCGCACCGCCTGATGCTGAGCCCCAAGACGCATGCCAAGGAGCCGCTCAAGACCGAGCAAGATCTGCTCAAGATTTTGCCGCACGAGTATTGGGAGTCGGTCAATCACCAGTGGATCACCTTCGGTCGCGAGATTTGCGATGCCCGTAAGCCCAAGTGCGACGAGTGTCCGCTGGCGGATTTGTGTCCCAGCGTACGGGTGGGCTAGGTTACAAGGGTGGGGCGTCACCACTTTTGCGTATCTCCGGGCGGCACAAATCGAGGCGCGGCCGGTGCCCGCGGCGCTCGCTACGACTCCCGAAGCAAGAACTCTTCTGCCGGCACAACCGATGCGCCCTCGGTATCGTAGCGCTCGGAGCCGTGATATACGACGGCTCGGTCCTTTGCGGGAATGCCAAGTTCGGAACCAACAGAGCGTAGGTATCGAGCAAATGTGTCGCGATAGGTAGCGCCCGATTTGATTTCGAATGCCTGTGGGCGAGCCGGCTCTGTTAGATCGATAAGGTCGATCTCTCGTTTGCTGTCGTCGCGATAAAAGACAAGCGTGGGCTCGATGCCTCTGTTGAGATATGCCTTCTGGCGTTCTGAGACAACGAGGTTTTCGAATATTTCCCCGCTTAGGGGGTGGTTCATGAGGCTGCGCTCGTCGTGAATTCCAAGCAGATGGCAAAGTAGCCCCGTGTCGTAGAAGTACAGTTTTGGCGCTTTGGTAAGCCGCTTGCGCATGTTTCCAGCATATGGCTGAAGTAGGAACACCAAATAGCTTGACTGCAGGATCGAAAGCCACGAGCCGATCGTCGCCGTGGCGACTCCCACATCAGCGGCGAGTCTTGATAGGTTGAGCAGTCCTCCCACGCAAGCCGCGCACAGCCCGATCATTTTTCTAAAGGAGCTCAGGTTGCGCACGTCGAGAAGGCCGCCCGCGTCGCGTTCCACATAGGTCATAAGGTAATTTTGGTAGAACATGTCGATGGGGATGCCCGCATCATATATGCGCGGGTATCCCCCGCGAATCAGGTAGGTGTCAAGCGAGATTTGCGTATCGCTGAGCTCCTGGTAGGAGAGAGGTAAGAGCTTGAGCATGCCGACGCGCCCGGCAAGCGATTGCTGGATGTTGTGCATGAGCAAAAAGTTTTGCGAGCCGGACAATACATACTGGCCGGTCTTTCCGCGTTCGTCGGAGGCGACCTGAATCATGCTGAACAGCTCCGGTGCATATTGGGCCTCGTCGATGATCAGATGATCGGGGCGCCTGCTGATAAAGCCGACGGGGTCATCGAGTGCGGCGCGACGGACTTCCGGGTTCTCGAGGTTGAGATATTCATATTCAGGAAAAACGGCCTTGATGAGAGTTGACTTGCCGCTTTGGCGTGGCCCCGTAAGCGAGACGACGGGAAACCATTCTGACATGTCGCGTAGCTTCTGGGCCATGGTTCGCTCAATCATTTTTAACGCCCTTCGTGTCTAGCATCGCATGCTCGTAGGCATGCTTTTGGTTCGAAAGTCTCGTACCGAGTTTGTCGGTATCTGCCGGGTTGCGTGGCAGGTCTTTGGGATTTGCCACATCGGCAAGGCAAAAAAACCATAATTACTAACTAGAAGTTACCACAACTGTAAAGTAGGAATTGCCATAATTGCAAAGTAATACAGGTAGAAGCTGGTAATTGGTGCTGTCCGATCAGGCTGTTTTGTGCCGAGGGCGTTCAGGCATGCGCGTTTTGGGGTAGCTGTTTGGCGTGCGCTGGCGTGTCCATCTCATGCGCTACCATGACAGGCAATGAAATCCGCCGCATACCCGCCGAGCTTGCCCCGGCGGGCTTTTAGCGTTGCAATGCCGGAGGAACAGCATGCTCATTCACCGTATAGCCGCGCAGCTCTACACTGCCGAGGCGCTGCAGACCGTCGAGGCCGGACTCGATGCTGGCGAGGACGTGACGCTGGCTGTGTCGCAGTCGGGCCGCACGCTTATGGCGGCCGCCCAGTTTGCGCGTCGTCCGCGCCCGACGGTCTATATCGTGAGTGGCGAGGATGCGGCTGATCGCGCCGCGCGTAGCCTTGCCGCCTACGTGGGCCTGGCACACGTGTGCCGCTTTCCCGAGCGCAAGGACTATCCGTGGCGCGAACAGGCGCCCGACGACGCCGTGGTGGCGCAGCGCTGCGAGGCTCTGGGGCGCATCGTGCGCGGGGACAACTGCATCATGGTTGCCTCGGCCCGTGCGTTGCTGCGCTGTGTGCCGCCGGTCGAGAGCCGCTACTGGGAGTCCACCACCTTTGCGGTGGGCGAGGAAATTCCCTTTGACGAGGTTCCGCAGCGCCTGGTGGGCATGGGCTACACCAATGCCGGGGCCGCCGACGCGCCCGGCCTGTTCCGCGTGCACGGCGATACCGTCGAGGTGTTCCCCGCGCAGGAGAAGGCACCCGTACGCATTGAGTTTTTTGGCGACGAGATCGATCGCATCCGTCGTATGGTGAGCTCCACGGGGCAGACCATCGGCAATGAGGACAGCATCGAGATCTTCCCGTGCCGCGAGTTGGCGCTCACCGACGAGGCCGTCCACAACATGCATGTGGCGCTCTACCGCGCCAGCCAGGACGACAGCAAGTTGGCGGCGCTGCTCGAGATGGTGGATGCGCGCATCGTCACGCCTGAGCTCGACCGCTTTTTGCCGGTGATGTACGGCCAGACCGTGAGCCCGCTGTCGCATGTGAGCGGCAAGGCGCTCGTGGTGCTGTCCGAGCCGCGCTCGCTGTTCGACGATTGCCTGCGCGCCTACGAGGATATCGAGGCGCGTGCCGGCGAGGCGGGGGTCGACCGTCTGGATGGCCTGTACGTGCGTGCCCAGCAACTCGACTTTGGCTCCCAGCAACGCCTGAACTATGTGAGCCTCATCCGTGCCGGCGGTGCGGTGACGGCCGAGCTCAAGATTGAGCAGCCTGCCATCGCAGGCTCGGACAACCGTTTTATGACGCGCATCCAGGAGGTCGTGGGCAAGCGCTATGCCTGCGTGTTTGCCATCCCCGACCGCGGTGCGCGCGAGTCGATGGAGCTCACCTTTGGCGACGAGGGCGTTACCTTTGAGGAGTCGCTGACGGCCGCCCCCGAAAATGCCGGCGCTATCGGCGACCGCGTGCGCGTGGCAGCAGCGGATTCCGCCGACCGTGCCGCACGCCAGGAGGCCCATGCTTCCATTCGCGAGCGTAAGGCCGATGCGCTCAATGCCCGCTCGCTCGAGGCGGGCGCCGCGCAGGCTGCCGCCGGCGCCGCCGTGCCCACCATCTCGCGCGGGCGCGTGACCTTTGTGGACGCTGCCCTGCCGCAGGGCGTGGTGGTGCCCGACGCCAATTTGGCCGTGTTCTCGATCGCCGACCTCAACGCCCGCATGGATGCCAACCGCGCGCGCAGCCGCCGCAAGGTTGACATTACGCAGATTACCTTCCCGTTTAAGCCGGGCGACTATGTGGTGCACGCTACCCACGGCATCGCGCTCTTTAGCGAGATCGCGCGCCAGGAAGTGGGCGGCAAGGAACGCGACTACTTTTTGCTGGAATACGCCGATGGCGACAAGCTCTACGTGCCGCTGGAGCAGGTTGACCGCATTACGCGCTACGTTGGTCCCGACGGCGATAAGCCGCGCCTGACCAGGCTCAACACCGCCGACTGGACGCGTGCCACCAACAAGGCGCGCAAGAATGCCAAAAAGCTGGCGTTTGACCTGGTCGACCTGTATACGCGCCGCTCGTCGATTACCGGCATCGCCTGTCCGCCCGACACGCCCGAGCAGATTGAGATGGAGGAGAGCTTCCCCTACGACGAGACGCGCGACCAGCTGGAGGCTATCGCCGACATTAAGGCGGACATGGAGGCGCCCAAGCCCATGGACCGCCTGCTGTGCGGCGACGTGGGTTTCGGCAAGACCGAGGTCGCCCTGCGCGCGGCGTTTAAGTGCGTGGACTCCGGCCGCCAAGTCATGGTGCTCTGCCCCACGACCATTCTGGCCCAGCAGCACTACGAGACATTCTTTGAGCGCTTTTCCCCGTTTGGCCTCGAGGTCGAGGTGCTCAGCCGCTTCCGCACCCCGGCGCAGCAAAAGCGCGCGCTCAAGGCGTTTGCCGAGGGCACGATCGATGTGCTGATCGGCACACACCGTCTGCTTTCGGCCGACGTGAACCCCAAGAACCTGGGCCTGGTGATCATCGACGAGGAACAGCGCTTTGGTGTGCAGCACAAGGAGCAGCTCAAGAACCTGCGCGAGCAGATCGACGTGCTCACGCTTTCGGCCACGCCCATCCCGCGAACCATGCAGATGGCCACGAGCGGCGTGCGCGATATGAGCCTGATCACCACGCCGCCGACCGGGCGCCGTCCCGTGATCGTGCACGTGGGGGAGTACGACCCCGACGTGGTGAGCGCGGCGATCCGTCTGGAAGTGGGCCGCGGTGGCCAGGTGTATTACGTGTCCAACCGCGTCAAGACCATCGACGATGCCGTGGCGCGCGTGCACGAGGCCGCGCCCGAGGCGCGCGTGGGTGTGGCACACGGCAAGATGAGCCCGCGCGAGGTCGAGGACGTGATGATCGAGTTCGCGACCAAGAAGATTGACGTGCTCATCGCCACGACCATCGTGGAGAGCGGTATCGACAACGCAACGGCCAACACGCTCATCATCGAGGACTCGCAGCGCCTGGGCCTGGCACAGCTCTACCAGCTCAAGGGCCGCGTGGGCCGCTCAGCCACGCAGGCATACGCGTACTTTATGTTCCCCGGCGAGCTGCCGCTTACCGAGGAGGCCACGGCACGCCTGACCGCGCTTTCCGAGTTCCAGGATCTGGGCAGCGGCATGCGCATCGCCATGCGCGACCTGGAGATTCGCGGCGCCGGTTCGCTCATGGGTGCCGAGCAGCACGGTAACCTGTCGAGCGTGGGCTTCGACCTGTTTACGCAGATGCTGGGACAGGCCGTGGCCGAGGCGCGCGGCGATGACGATGCCGGCGTGGAGGCGGCGAGCGTGGGCATCAACCTGCCGGCCGACTACTTCTTGTCCGAGGAGTACATGCCGGCGGTGGACCAGCGCGTGCTCGTGTACCGCAAGCTCGCGGCGGCTGAGGACCTGGAGAGTGTCGACGAGGTGCAGGAGGAGACCGAGGCTGCGCATGGTGAGCTGCCATTGGCGGGACTCAACCTGTTCAACCGCGCGCGCATCCGCATTCGCGGCGAGCGCCTGGGGCTCGAGAGCGTCACGCTCAGCGGTGGGCGCATTACCTTCCTGGGGGTTGACGTTCCCAAGAAGGTAGCCTTTGAGTTCAAGAATCGCTATGGCGCGGTGAACTTCCCCAAGAGCCGCAAGCTGTCGGTGCCCTACAAGGCGGGCGCCGGCGCGGGCAGCGGCCTGGGTCGCGGCCTCGACGCCAACGACGGCGCCGGCCCCGTAGCTGCGGCGCTCATGCTGCTGCAGCAGCTGGGCGCGAGCGACGATGACTAACGGGTCGACGCTACAAACGCCCCATTTGGGCAATCTGGTTCCATCGAAAGGAAAGCATGTTCGGGTACATCTATAAGAAAGACGCCGCTGCTATCGCGGTTATCCTTGCCCTCTGCCTGGGCGTGGGCAGTTTCTTCGATTATCAGATTTCGAGCGCGCTGTTCAACATCGGCAGCATGTACGGTCGCTTTGTCGAGGCGGCCGGCGAGCTACCGTTTGAGCTGACGGCGAGCATCGCGGGCGTTATGCTCGTGCGCTCGGCACGCCCCGATTCCAAGGCGAGCAAGTGGCTCGCCGCGCTCGGCATCCTCGTCAACATTGGCCTGGCCGGCTACGAGGTCGTTTCGTCCCTGAGGGTTGGCGGCAAACTCATCGCAGCTCAGTTGGTGCTGACGTTTGTGCTGGTCATCGCTGCCAACCTTATCGCCTACCGCCTCACACGCGACACCGATCCCGACGAGCTCACGCGCTGGGCGTTGATGGTGCTTGCCGTGTGGGTCGCTCAGGCCATTATCCTCAACGTGATCGTCAAGCCGCTGTGGTCGCGCCCGCGCATGCGCGTGATCGAGGTCACGCCGGGGCTCAATTTTCAGCCGTGGTGGGTAATCGGCAATCCCGATAAGTGGAGCTATATTGCCGCCGGCGTGATCAAGGACGGCTTTAAGTCGTTCGCGAGCGGGCACACCGCGCACGCGGCGATCGGCCTTATGCTCGCCGGGCTTCCCGCGGCGGCCTTTAAGGAAAGGCCGTCGCGCCGCCGCGTGGTCTTTTGGGCTGCCGCTGTGGTTGCGGCGCTCGTCGCTTTTGGCCGCATCGTGATCGGAGCGCACTTTTTGAGTGACGTGAGCTGCGGCTTTGCCCTGGTGCTGGCACTTGAGTGTCTTGCCGCGCGCATTGCCTATCCCAACGGCGTACAATAGCCCCGTTTGAATCATCTGGCCGATACCCGGTAAGAGAGGATTGCCATGCTCGCGTTTAACAACGACTATTCCCACGGCGCCCATCCGGCGGTGCTGCAGGCGCTCGTCGACACCAATATGGAGCCGCAGCCCGGCTACGGCACCGATGCGCACACCGAGCGTGCCAAGCACCTTATTCGCGAGGCCTGTCAGGCCCCCGATGCCGACGTGTTTTTTCTGGTGGGCGGCACGCAGGCCAACGCGACGGTGATCGACATGCTGCTTGCGCCCTACGAGGGCGTCGTTGCTGCCGAGACTGGCCACGTCGCCTGCCACGAGGCGGGCGCCATCGAGTTTGGCGGCCACAAGGTGCTCACCATCCCCGGCTACGAGGGCAAGATGCACGCCGAGGACCTCGAGAACTATATCCAGGTGTTCTACGAAAACGAGAGCTACGAGCACACGGTGTTCCCGGGCGCCGTGTACGTGAGCCTATCGACCGAGTACGGCACGCTGTACTCCAAGGCCGAGCTCGCGGCAATTCATGCGGTGTGCCAGAAGCGCGAGATTCCGCTGTTTGTGGATGGCGCCCGACTGGCCTATGCGCTGGCAGCCGACGAGTGCGACATCACCCTGCCCGAGCTGGCACAGCTGTGCGACGTGTTCTACATCGGCGGCACCAAGTGCGGCGCTCTGTGCGGCGAGGCCGTGGTGTTTTGCGGCATGCACGCTCCGGCGCATCCCATTCCGCGCATTAAGCAGCACGGTGCGTTGCTGGCCAAGGGCCGCCTGACGGGCGTGCAGTTTGAGGCGCTCTTTACCGATGGCCTGTATTTTGAGATTGGTCGCCAGGCGATCGAAACCGCGCAGGCGCTTCGTCGCGTGCTGCACGAGCGCGGCTACCAGTTCTTCTTGGAGACGCCCACAAACCAGCAGTTTGTGATTCTGCCCAACGAGGACATGGCGCGTATTCGCGAGCATGCCGCGATCGAGTATTGGGAAAAGTACGACGAGACCCACACCGTGGTGCGCTTTTGCACCAGCTGGGCCACGACGCAGGAGGACATCGACGCGCTGGCGGCTGTCCTGTAGCTTGATGTAATGACGAGGGGCCGCCCTACGCCTGGGTTTGGCGCAGGGCGGCCTTTGCTTTTGTGGGGGAGGGGCTGTATGCCCGAGATGTCCGAGCCGACAATTCGCCTGGCGACGCCCGATGATGCGCCGGCGCTGCTTGCCATCTATGAGCCGTATGTACGCGAGACGGCGATAACCTGCGAATACGAGGTGCCGAGCGTTGAGGAGTTCGCCGGGCGCATCGAGCGTACGCTCAAGCGCTACCCGTATTTGGTGATGGAGTTGGACGGGCGTCCAGTGGGTTATGCCTATGTGAGCGCGCTTAACAGCCGCGAGGCCTATGACTGGTCGGTCGAGACGTCGATCTATCTGGCGCGCGACGTGCGCCACGGCGGGCTGGGCCGCAGGCTACACGACGCGCTCAAGCAATGCTTGGCCGCGATGGGCATCACCAGCATGTGCGCGCTCATCGCCGTGCCGCACGATAAGGACGACGAGTATCTGACGCACAACAGCCAGGATTTCCATGCCCACATGGGATACCGCCTGGTGGGCGCCTTCGACCGCTGCGCGCAAAAGTTCGGCCGCTGGTACGACATGTGTTGGATGGAGCTGGTCCTGGCCGAGCGCACGCCCAACCAACCCAAACCAACCTGGTTCCCCGATCTCCCCAAACCTACCATTTAGGGACAGGTTTATTTTGGCAGGTTAGCCGATGGGCTCGGTGTATTTGGCGCGGTCGGTACGTTGGATGCGCTTGGAGACATGGAGCGGGCGACCGTCGGTGTCGTAGACGTAGTCGGTGATCAGGATCAGCGCCTGCCCGCGCTCAACGTTGAGCAAAAACGCCTCGTTTTGCGAGGCATAGCACACCTCAAAGGTCTTATGCCCCTGCGCCGGCGCACGATGGAACTCCTGGCGCAGCGTGGCGTAGAGCGAACCGTTGATATCGCGATCGATGAGCGACCCAAAGCTTGGCGGCAAATAGGTGGTCTCCAGGCACAGTGGCGCATCGTCCAGGTAACGCAGGCGGACAAGTTTGACAAGCTTGCTGCCCACGCTAGCGTCAAAGAACTTGGCCACGCTGCCCATTGCTTTGGCAAAGCCCGAGTCCACCGTGCGCGTGGTGGGCTTCATACCCTGGCCTTCGACCTGCTTGGTATAGCTCGAAAACACCAGGTTGTTCTCGTGGAGCGCCGGCGTGTCAGCCACAAAGGCGCCGCGTCCGCGCTCGGTGCGAACCAGACCCTCGTCAACAAGCACCTTAAGCGCGTGACGCACAGTGCTGCGCGACAGGCCCGATTCGTCCATGAGCTCCATCTCGGACGGCAGCTTGTCTCCGCGTGCGTAGGTGCCGGCGGCGATGCGGTCACGCAGCGTACCCGCCAGACGCTCGTATTGGGCCAAGTTCTTTTTTGACGAAGTGCTCATGCGAACAACCTGTATCTAACTTGTATGCTTGGCTAATCAAGCATGTATCCAATACAACAATAAAATCGCTGGTAACGAGTTATCGAAAACCGCATCAGCAAAATTTCTAAGACAAATATAGCATACAACTAGTCGACATCGTTAAAACATGTATGTAACTTGTATGCCATCGACAGCATCAAACGAGAAGAAAGGCTGATGCACGATGACTACTCAGGAACAGGTTAAGGACGTCGTCTCCCAGGTTTTGGCTGACAAGGCAGACAAGGGCGGCATCAAGCGCGTCGTGTGGATCGGCGCCGGCGGATCCAACGGCGGCAACTATCCTGCCCAGTACTTTATGGAGCACGAGGCCACGCAGGTCGTGAGCTCCAGCTACACCAGCAACGAGTTCGTGCACGCCACGCCTGCCTACGTCAACGAGAACACCCTGGCCGTCGTCGTGTCCATGCGCGGCACCAAGGAGACCATCGTCGCCGCCCAGGTCGCCAAGGACCACGGCGCCAGCACCATCGCCATCTATGTTGACGAGTCCGGCCTCACCGAGGTCTGCGACTACAAGATCCAGTACGACAGCCTGGCCGTCGACGAGTCCTGCATGGGCCGCACCAACTCTGCCGTCGTGACCATGATCGCCATGGAGCTTACGCAGCAGACCGAGGGCTATGCCGAGTACGAGACCGCTATGGCCGCCTTCGACTTGGTCGACCCCATCTATCGCAAGGCCGTCGAGTACACCCGTCCGCTCGCAGCCAAGTGGGCCGAGCAGAACGCCGACAAGCCCTGCATCAACGTGATGGCTCAGGGTCCGCTCTTTGGTGCCGCCTACGTCTTTAGCATCTGCAACGTGCAGGAGATGCTGCAGATCGACTCCTGCACCATCAACACCTGCGACTTCTTCCACGGTCCCTTCGAGATCCTGGACAAGCGTACCTCGCTGCTCCAGCTCATCAGCGTCGGCCGCAGCCGCTGCAACGACGAGCGCGGCATTCGCTTTGTCAACCAGTACGGTGGTGAGCGCGTCTACCAGCTCGACGCCAAGGAGCTCGGCCTCAACGACATCAAGGACAGCGTGAGCGAGTACTTCAACCACCTGATCTTTGCCCCGATCCTCAACAACGTCTACATGCGTGCGCTCTCCGCCGTCACCCACAAGGACTACATGACGCGCCGCTACATGTGGAAGCTGGACTACTAGGGGATAGAGCGGCCTAACAGCTCGATGTCCTCATAAGTTGTGGTGGAATAGTTCCTGTTTGGGGGCTTGAAGCATCTATTTAGGAACTATTTCACCGCAACCGCCAAGTAATCCGCTGGGGACGGAGGAAAACGGATCACTTTTCCGCTCGCCGATTTGTGCCTTGAAAAATGTATATAACGACTATAACGTAGTATGAAACATATTGGAAATATACTGAGGAGGCTGCGTTGAAGAGGAGCAATCTGGGCTATGTGCTGGTGCTGATCGCCGCGCTTATGTGGGGCAGCATCGGAATCTTTGTAAACGGCATCTCAGCCATGGGCGTTTCGTCCCAGAGCATGGCTGCCTTTCGCTTGTTGGTCGGAGCGCTTATCTTGGCGCCGGTCCTGATGTTTATGGGCTGCCGTCCGGGTGAGGGGTCTACCGTGGTTCAGGGTCCGCTGACCCTGTTCAAGGCAAGCCCTAAAGAGCTTGTTTCCTGCGCGCTTGTCGGTATCGTCGGTTTGGCTGCCGCCAACACCTGCTATTACGAGTGCATGCGCGAGGTGGGCATGTCCACGGCATCGGTGCTGCTCTACACGTCGCCGGTGTTTGGCGTCGCGCTCGGCCGCGTCCTTTATCGCGAGGACGTGACCCTCAACAAGCTCGTCGCCATTGTCTTTAACATCATTGGCTGTGTGCTTGCGGTGACCAATGGCGACCTTTCCGGTTTTCATTTTTCGGTTTGGGGCGTCACGTCGGGCGTGATTGCAGGCCTTTGTGGTGCGTCGCTCGCGGTGTTTAGCCGGATAGCAACCAAGACGGTCCACCCGCTGGCTGTCACGTTTTGGGGCTTTGTTTTTGGCGGTGCGGTTATGGCAGCTATCGCGGCTCCGTGGCCGGATGTCGCCGCGGCAATGTCGCCACAGCTGCTGCTGCTGTTCCTTGGCTTTGGACTCATCCCCACAGCCGTGGCTTACATCTTATATATGCAGGGTCTGTCCATGGGGCTCGAGACGTCGAAAGTTCCCGTCGTAATGTCATTCGAGACAGTCGTCACCGTACTGCTGGGCATTGGTGTCTACGCCGAGCCCGCCGGCGCGATCAAAGTTCTGGGCATCGTTTTGGTGCTCGCGTCCATCGTGATTATGAACACCGACTTTTCCAAGCTGCGCAACAGTGTGTTTGTCGGTCATGTCGTTGAGAGCATGACCTTTAAGCCCAACGCGTGGTGGACGGAGAAATCGCAGGACATGGATCTGTTCCGCGAGCGCACGGGCATTGCGCTGGAGCCCACCGTGCAGGAAAGCCCCTGGTACTTCGTGCGATAGGGGGTTGCGCGCGGCGTCCGACCTGGGGTTATCCAGCCAGCGCCGGCCTACCCAAGACCATCGTTTCGATTGCGTTAAACCCGCCAACGGTCGTTTTTCACCCGCGAACGGTTTATATACTAATTATCAATATCCGCAACGTATAAGACGTTATAATGACCATAACGAAAAGGAGGAGGCAAGATGAATCAGATCATTCTCGCATCTCATGGCGGCCTGGCCGCAGGCGCCAAAGACACGCTCGAGATGGTTCTCGGCGACGTGTCGAACGTCCACGTCGTGTCGCTTGCTCGTGACGACAAGGAGCCCATCACCAATAAGGTGGACGCCATGATCGCCACGTTTAACGCGGACGACACCGTCTATGTGCTGACCGATATGCTCGGCAGCTCGGTCAACAACAACATGGTCGAGCTTTCCAAGAACGGCACGAAGTTCACGGTTGTTAGCGGTTTCAACATCCCGCTGGCGCTCACGCTCGCTATGAGCCCCGTCCCCGTCAAGGGTGCCGAGCTCGCGGCCCTCATCAACGAGGCCCGCACCGGTCTGACCAACCCCAACGCACCGGTCGAGGCCGCCGCGGCTCCCGCCAAGAAGGCCAAGGCGTCCCGTCACAGCTCCGGTCCCGCCAAGATCGTCCTCGCACGTCTTGACTACCGTCTGCTGCACGGCCAGGTCGTCTTTACCTGGACCACCAAGGTTCAGGCCGAGCGCATCATCGTCGTCGACAACGCTGCCGCCAACGATGACATCAAGAAGGGCGCTCTTAAGCTGGCCAAGCCCCAGGGCGTGCGCCTGAACGTCTTCACCGTCGAGCGTGCCCTCGCCAAGATGGACAAGCTCAACACCCTCGGCGAGCGCGTCATGTTCGTCTTTGGCAACACGGCCGAGATGCTGCAGTTCTGCCAGGGCTACAAGCTCGACGCCATCAACCTGGGCGCCACCGCCAACCACGACGGTGCCGATCAGGTCGGCGGCAAGGACAGCTCCGTCTTCCTCGACGCCACCCAGAAGGCCGACGTCAACCAGCTGCTCGACATGGGCATCAAGCTCTACGTCCAGCAGACCCCTACGTATCAGAGCGTCGACATCGACGCCAAGCTGTAATCAACCAGGCTTTTGCCTGACTGAAAGGAGAAGGGTATGAATACGTTCATCAGTGCGGTGCTCGTCGGCCTCGTCGGCGTGTTCTGCATGTGGGACTCCCGCCTGCTCGGTCGTCTTAACTTCGAGCAGCCTCTCGTTGGCGCTACGCTCGTCGGTCTGCTGCTGGGCGATGTGCCCACCGGCCTTGCCGTCGGTGCCGCCGTCGAGCTCGTGTCCATGGGCCTGGTGCAGGTCGGCGCCGCCGTTCCGCCCGATATGGTCCTGGGCGGCATCGTGGCCGCTGCCTTTGCGTGCCTGACCGATGCTTCCGCCGAGACCGCCATGACGATCGCCATCCCGGTCGCCGTCCTGGGTCAGCTCCTCGGCATCGTGTTCCGTTCCATCATCGCCGCCCTCACCCATGTGGCAGATAGCGCGATCGATAACGGAAAGTTCAAGACCGCCTACCGCATGCACATCTGCGCCGGCTCCGGTCTGTACGCCGTCATGTACTTCCTGCCGATCTTCCTCGCCGTCTTTGTTGGCACCGACCTGGTTCAGGCCATCGTCAACATGGTTCCCGAGTGGCTGTCCACTGGTCTTAACGTTTCGACCAAGATCATGACCGCCTACGGCTTGGCCCTGCTGCTCACCATGATGATCAAGAAGGGTATGACTCCGTTCCTGTTCATCGGTTTCCTGCTCGCCGCTTACCTCAACCTGTCCGTTATCGCGGTCGCTCTGATCGGTGTGTGCCTGGCTGTCGTCTTCATGGGCTTCAAGTTCAACGGTTCCCATGCAGCCGCCGGTGTCGATTCCGACTACGATCCGCTCGAAGACGACGAAG
Source organism: uncultured Collinsella sp. (assembly GCA_959602645.1). GTDB lineage: Bacteria > Actinomycetota > Coriobacteriia > Coriobacteriales > Coriobacteriaceae > Collinsella. The sequence continues at coordinate 21,966 of CAUGTZ010000027.1, forward strand.
ACTAAGGAGGAACACACTATGGCAACCGCAACCAAGGACGTGTCCCTGAACAAGAAGGTCAGCCAGTTCTTCTGGCGCTCCTGGGCCATCCAGGCCTCTTGGAACTACGAGCGTCAGATGAACATGGGCTTCCTCTACGGCATGGTTCCCACGCTCGATCGCCTCTATCCGGACGAGTCCGACCCCAAGCAGCTCGCTGCTAAGAAAGAGGCTTACCACCGTCACATGGCGTTCTACAACTGCACCCCGCAGACGAGCGCTTTCATCCTAGGCCTCGCCGCCTCCATGGAGGAAGAGTACGCCAAGGATCCCGAGAACTTCGACCCCGATTCGATCAACGCGGTCAAGACCTCCCTTATGGGTCCGCTTTCCGGCATCGGTGACTCCTTCTTCCAGGGCACCATCCGCGTTATCGCCTTTGGCCTGGGTGTTCAGCTGGCTCAGCAGGGCTCCATCATGGGCCCGATCCTGGCCATGCTCATCTCCATCGTGCCCTCCGTGCTGATCACTTGGTTCGCAGCCAAGATCGGCTACCAGGGTGGCCACGAGTACCTGAGCAAGCTCCAGGGCGGCGACCTCATGGAGAAGCTCATGTATGTCTGCGGTATCGTGGGTCTTATGTCCGTGGGCGGCATGATCGCCACGCTGATCGGCGCCACCACCCCGCTGCAGTTCGCTGACGGCACCGTCGTGATCCAGGACATCCTGGACGGCATGATGCCCCAGATGATCTCCCTCGGCCTCACCGGCCTTATGTACTGGCTCATCAAGAAGAACGTCAACACCGGTTGGCTTCTCGTGATCGCCATCGTGGGCGGCATCGCCCTCTCCGCGGCCGGCATCCTGGCCTAGTCGCGACCCAGCGTCTAACCGCTTTCCCCCGGGGGCCTGTCTGGCATCCCATACCCCAGGCAGGCTTCCATCCCTATACGTGACAAAGGACAGTCCCTTTGTCACATCCTCAACGGGCCGGCGACTCGGTCCAAACCACGGTAACCCTGCGAGCGCCCGGCAATGTGGCGCCGCAAAAAATCGAAAGGAATGTGTCAGATGTACGAGATCGACCTTAACCTCCCTAAGCAGATCGTCGCTGACGTCCTGTCCAACCACGAGATCCACAGCGTCGCCTTCGTCGGCTGCGGTGCTTCCATGTCCGACCTTTACCCTGCCAAGTACTTCCTGGCCAACAACACGGACAAGCTGAACGTTCAGATCTTCACCGCTAACGAGTTCAACTACGACACGCCTTCCTGGGTCAACGAGCACACCTTCGTGATCACCTGCTCCCTCGGTGGCTCCACGCCCGAGACCGTCGAGGCCAACAAGACCGCCAAGAAGCACAACTGCCCGGTCGTCTCCCTCACCAACAAGGCCGGCTCCGCTCTGACCGTCGACGCCGACCACGTCATCGTTCACGGCTTCCATGCCAACTACGCTGCCAAGTGCGAGAAGCCTGGCTACGCCATCGCTCTTGCTCTCGAGATCCTTCAGCAGACCGAGGGCTATGACCACTACGAGGACATGATCACCGGCCTCACCAACGTCTTCGATCTCTGCGAGAACGCCGCTCAGCACTGCAAGAAGCTCGCCAAGAAGTTCGCCCAGGACTTCAAGGACGACAAGATGATCTACTTCATGGCCTCCGGTGCCTCCGAGAAGATGGCTTATTCTCACGCCGCCTTCCTGTTCACCGAGATGCAGTGGATCGACGCCGCCGCCTACAACACCGGCGAGTACTTCCACGGCCCGTTCGAGGTTTCCACCGAGGGTAAGCCCTACGTCTTCTTCATGTCCGATGGTGCTACCCGTCCGATGGACGCTCGCGCCCTCACCTTCCTTGAGCGCATGGGCGCCAAGGTCGCTCTGATCGACTCCAAGGACTACGGCCTGGCTGACGCCGTGCCCGCGAGCGTCGTCACCTACTTCAACCCGCTGCTGCACCTCGCCGTTATGCGCGAGTACGGCAACCAGATCGCCGAGGCCCGTCAGCACCCGCTGACCATGCGTCGCTACATGTGGAAGCTTTCCTACTAATCACAAGTAAGTAGACCTTACGGGTTGATTGAGAGGGGATGGGGTTTGCGCCCCGTCCCCTTTTTGCTTTGGGGGCGTGTCCGTTGCGTCATAAAACCCCAGATAAAACCTACCAAAATAAACCTGTCCCTTTTTGGCAGGTGGGAGGAGATGCGTATGATCAAGGCAGTGCTGTTTGATATGGACGGCGTGCTGGTCGATACCGAGTGGTTCTACAACCGTCGTCGCGTGGCGTTTATGGAGGAGAAGGGGTTCCACTTTGACGAGATTCCCGATCTTTCGGGGTCTAACGAGCCCGCCATTTGGAAGTCGCTGGTGCCCGACGATGTTGAGCTGCGCGAGCGCCTGCGCGTGGAGTACAAGCAGGTCTACAGCCCGGACCATCCCGTTCCGTATGCCGAGCTACTCAACGAGCAGACGGAGCCGGTGATGCGTGAGCTGCACAAGCGCGGCATGAAATGTGCCATCGCGAGCTCGTCCTATCGCGAGCTCATTGACGAGCTGGTGGAGATTGCCGGTATCACCGACGTGCTGGACTACACCATCAGCGGTCACGAGTGCAGTGCATTTAAGCCCGACCCCGAGATCTACCTGCGTGCCATGGAGGCGCTGGGCGTTGACCCCGCCGAGTGCCTGGTTATCGAGGACTCGCCGTTGGGCATCGAGGCTGGCAAGCGCTCCGGCGCCCGCGTCCTGGCACTGCGTCCGCATGAGGGCGTCAACCTCGATCAATCGCGAGCCGATGCCGTTATCGATAATCTGACCGACATTCTGGCCGCTTTGTAGCGTCAATCCGCCGCGAGAAGTGCCGATTCGCGCATTTATCGCGGCGGATTGGCTCATTTTGGCTTCAATTTGGATCAGTTTGGCTTCGACTCAGACTAAGTGAGTAGACTTTTTGGCGCATGCCGAGCACAAAGCGTTTCTGCCTTAGTAAAACCGCAGGTCACAGAGGTGGCTGTTATTGGCTGTGCTCGGCAGGTTGCGAAAAGTCTACTCACTTAGAATTTGGGCCTTTGGTTGTGGGGTTACCGGTCCCGTTTTGGTTGTCGAGAGAGGGTGAATTGAGGCGCCCTCTGTCGCTCCATGCTACAATCGCCGACATGCCCCACAACTACATCTGCCTTCGAAGGGAGCCTACGTGGCGAATGCCATCGATCAGCTCACGGACCGCGTGCTCGTGCTCGGCCGCCTTACCATCGTCCGCCGCGCCATTACCGCCGTGGCGGTCACCATTTCCGCCGTTCTCCAGACATTTCTGATCCAGGCGTTCATTCAGCCCGCTGATCTGCTTCCGAGCGGTCTCACCGGCGTCGCGGTCCTGCTCGATCGCGTTACCTCGCTTGGCGGCGTTCACATCGACATCTCGCTCGGTATGCTCGCGCTCAACATCCCCGTGGCGCTCCTATGCTGGAGCGGCATTAGCAAGCGCTTCGTCATCTTCTCGATGATGCAGGTTGCGCTCTCGTCGCTGTTCCTTAACATCTTTCACTTTGCGCCGTTTTTGGGCGACAAGATCATGCTCATCATCTTTGGCGGCGTGGTCTCGGGCCTGGGCGCCGCCATCGCGCTTAAGTCCGGCGCATCCACCGGCGGTACCGACTTTATCGCGTTGTGGGTCTCCAACCACACGGGCAAGACCATCTGGGGCGTCATCTTTGGTTTTAACTGCTTTATCCTGGCGATCTTTGGCTTTATGTTTGGCTGGGACAACGCGGCGTACTCCATCGTGTTCCAGTTTATTTCGACCAAGACCATCGACAGCTTCTACCGCCGCTATGACCGCGTAACGCTGCAGATCACGACGCGCAAGGCCGACGAGGTCATGACCGCCTATATCGACCATTTTCAGCACGGCATCAGCTGCGCCGAGGTCGTTGGCGGATACAGCCGCGAAAAGATGTACCTGCTGCACACCGTTGTCTCGACCTACGAGAGCCAGGACATCATCAAGTTGGTGTGCGACATTGATCCCGGCGCCGTGATCAATGTGTTCCACACGCTTAACTTTGTGGGCGGCTGGTGGGGCGGTCATGTCGACGAGCCCATGCCTACGGCCGTACCCGATCCCGACAAGCCCGCGCGCATGGCCAGCAGGCAGGCCCGTCTGCACGACCAGGAAAGCTTGCAGCAGGACGACGGCAAGTAAAGATTTGCTGTATGCGGTGTATCGTTTTATCAAACTAAGGTAACATATAAAAAGACGTTATATACGTATTAGTTCTTTCGATATTTTGATAAGAGTGATCAGATATGCCAGCGCCCAAAAATGCACCGCTTTACCAGCAGATTTACGACGAGATCAAGGAAGCGATCGAGAAAGGTGTTTATGCACCTAAGGAGCGCATCCCGTCCGAGCTTGAGCTTGCCGAGCAGTACGAGGTGAGCCGCATTACGGTGCGTCGCGCCGTCGAGGAGCTGTGCTCCGATGGCTACCTGGTTAAGCAGCAGGGCCGCGGCACCTTTGTCTCCACGCCGCACATCAATCGCCAGTTCCATGCTTCGACGCTGCAGACGTTTACTGCGTTGTGTGCCGACAATGGCATGAAGGCCGGCGCGCACGTGGTCGATCGCCAGATTGTGCCGGCGCGCCAAAACGAGATGGAATTCTTTGGTCTGCAGAAGGATGCGCTGCTGCTGCATATTAAGCGCGTGCGCACGGCCGACGGCGAGCCCATCTTTGAGGAAAACATCTTTGTGCCGTTTGATGCATACCGCGAGCTGTTGACGGCCGATCTTGAGGACAAGTCGATTTTTGCCGAGGTCGAGCGTGTTGGCGGAACGCCGATTGTCTCGGTTGGCTACCGTACGGTCGAGGCCGTTCGTGCCAACGCCGAGCAGGCCACCGAGCTGGGCATTGCCCCGCACGATCCGCTGCTCAACCTGCGTGCCGGCTTTATCGGCCCCAATGGCGAGCCGGTCCTGATGGGTAAGCAGTACTACGTGGGATCGCGCTACGTTATGGTCATGTAGGGCTGGTTCCGCCGTTCTGACGAACGACGGACCGGTCGACGCTGCAAGCCCGCCAGAGCGGCAATCTGCAGAATGAGCGTGGAAAATCTCCCGTTTTTGGCTCGGTTACGGCCTCAAAGTGGGAGATTATCCACGCTCATCCGGAAAGTGTCCAAAAATCCACGCTCGTTCCTTTCGGATTGCGCCGCCCGTGGCCGGCAACCGTGGGGCACCGGTCCGCGTGGCGGCGTATAATCGGCGGCAGATGATTCTGACGTTAGGAAACCATGATCGATAGCATGCAGCAGATGGCGCTCGACACGCTCGGCGCCTATTTTGGCTACACCTCGTTTCGCCCGGGGCAGGACCGCATGGTCGATGCGATCCTTGCTGGCCGCGACGCGCTGGGCGTTATGCCCACGGGCGCCGGCAAGTCCATTTGCTACCAGGTGCCCGCGCTCATGCTGCCCGGCATTACCTTTGTGGTGAGTCCGCTGCTGTCGCTTATGGAGGACCAGACCCGTGCGCTGCTCGCGGCGGGCGCGCGACCCAGCTATCTCAACTCCAGCCTTACTCCGGCCCAGCAAAATACCGTGCTCAAGCGGGCGCGCGAGGGCCGCTACCAGCTTATGTACGTGGCGCCCGAGCGCCTGCTCGAGCCGCGCTTTCTGGCCTTTGCGCAGGAAGCTGCGGCCGAAGGCGGCATCGGCGTTCCGCTCGTGGCCATTGACGAGGCCCACTGCGTGAGCCAATGGGGCCAGGATTTCCGCCCCGCCTATCTGCAGATTCGTGAGTTCATCGATTCCCTGCCGCAACGCCCTATCGTGGCGGCCTTTACCGCCACGGCGACCGAGCGCGTACGCGCGGACATTCAGCAGATGCTCGGCCTGCAAAACCCGGCGACGGTGGTGACGGGCTTCGATCGCAAGAACCTCTACTTTGGTTGCGAAGAGATGGGCGACAAGGCCAAGACCGCCTGGGTGCGCGACTACGTGATCGCGCATTCGAGCGAGAGCGGCATCGTGTATTGCTCGACCCGCAAGACGGTCGATGCGCTGGCAGGCGATCTTGCCGAAGCGCTGGGCCCCAGCGGCATTCGCGTGGGCCGATACCATGCCGGCATGGGCAACGACGCCCGCCGCCAGAGCCAGCGTGCCTTTATCGACGACGATATCCAGGTGATGGTTGCCACCAACGCCTTTGGCATGGGCATCGACAAGCCCAACGTGCGCTACGTAATCCACAACAACGTGCCCGAGAGCATCGAGGCCTACTACCAAGAGGCGGGACGTGCCGGCCGCGATGGCGATCCGGCCAGCTGCCACCTGCTGTGGAACGGCAACGATTTTCGCATGCGTCGCTTTTTGATCGACCGCGGCGATGCTGCCGACGAGGCGCTCGACGACGAGCAGCGCGCGTGGGCGCTCCAGAACCGTTACCGCCTGCTCAGCCAGATGGAGGGCTACTGCAATACCACCGGCTGCCTGCGCGAATACATGCTGCGCTACTTTGGCGACGAGGCCGCGGCCGAGCATGCGGTAGCCGCCACGGGCGGCACGGCGGACGACGCCGAGGGCTGCGGCAACTGCAGCAACTGCCTCACGCAGTTCGAGGTCGAGGACGTCACCGATATGGCCCGCGCCGCCGTGCGCTACGTCGCCACGCGCCCCATGCGCTTTGGCAAGTCGCTGATTGCCGACGTGCTCCACGGCGGCAATACCGAGCGCATTCGCCAGATGCATCTGGACGAGGACCGCGGCTACGGTGAGCTGTCGAGCGAATCGGTCGGGCGCATTAAGGACATCATCGGTCAGCTGTGCGGCCGCGGTTATTTGGCCACCTCGCAGGGGCAGTACCCGGTCGTGGGACTCGGTCCGCGCGCCGGCGAGGTTGAGGACGAGGCGTTTGCCTTTACCGTTAAGCGTCGCGCGTCCAAGCGCAAGGCCTCGGCCCGCGCTCGCCGTGCGGTGGATCTGCTGCGCGAGGAGGCCGAGCTGGATCAGCGCCCGCGCGTGGGTGACGATGCCGAGCTGTTCGAGCGCCTGCGTGCCCTGCGCAAGGAAATCTCGACCGAGCTGGAGATGGCGCCATACATGGTCTTCTCCGACAAGGCCCTGCGCGGCCTGTGCCGCCTGCGCCCGCAGACGCGCGACGAGCTTGTCCAGGTCAACGGCATTGGCGAGAAAAAGGCCGACGCCTTTGGCGAGCAGTTTATGGCGGCGATTGAAGAGTTTGAGTCCGAGCATGCGCGGGATGGAGCGTAAAGGTGGCAACTGACGATGAAACCGAGCGCGCGGACGTCTCTGCTGTGCCGCTGTACCAGCAGGTCATGGACGACCTAAAGGGCGAGATCGCGCGCGGCGTGTACGCGCCCGGCTCGCGCATTCCTTCTGAGATGGAGCTTGCGAAGTCCTACGGCGTGGGGCGCATTACCGTGCGCCGCGCCATCGAGGAGCTGTCGCGTGCGGGGTATCTCAACCGCCAACAGGGGAGGGGCACCTTTGTGTGCGCCCCCAAACTCAAACGCAAGATTCGCCAGAAAGGCGACGTCCAGAGCTTTACCGAGGCTTGCGCCGCCAACGACATGGTGCCGGGTGCGCGTCTGGTGTCGCGCACGGTGGTCGCGGCGACGCACGAGGATGCGGCGTTCTTTGGCGTGGAACCCGGCTGCGAGCTTATCGTGGTCGAGCGCGTGCGCACGGCAGATGGCGTGCCCGTCATGCTCGAGAACAACTCTTTTGTGCTCGCCGACCATCCCTACCTGCAGACGCTGGCCGATAAGGACCTTGCCGATAACTCGATCTTTGCGCTCGTTGCAGAGCATTCGGGCCGCGCGCCGCTCAAGTCCGATCCCTGCACCGTGGAGATTGCGCTTGCCGATGCTCAGGCGGCCCCGCTGCTGGAGGTGCCGGTCGGCGAGCCGCTCTTCTATATGGAGGCATACTTTACCGACGCCGGCGGGCGCCCTCTACTGCTCGGTCGCCAAAAGATCGTGGGCTCGCGCTACGTGTTCGACATCTAACGTCCACAGATAGAACAACATAGAACAAATTTGCTGAAACGACTTCACCTGTGATAGCTCGCATGCTATAAATAGAACAACATAGAACGACCGCAGGTACGAGCTGTCGTCGCTCAAAGCCGCCCCACAAGGAGGAACAACACCATGAACGCACATGATCTGGTTCAGGAAATCATCGAGCGCAAGGGCAAAATCGAGAATGTCTTTTGGATTGCCTGTGGCGGTTCGATGATCGACCTGATGCCGGCCAACGAACTGCTCAAGCGCGAGGCCACCACGTTTACCTCGACGGTCTACACGGCACGCGAGTTTTGCCTGATGGCCCCCAAGAGCCTTGGGCCGAAGTCGCTCGTTATTGCCTGCAGCCACAGCGGCAACACGCAGGAGGTCGTCGACGGCTGCGAGATGGCGCTGGCCGCCGGTGCCGAGGTCGTGGCCATGACCGACTGCGAGGGCTCCAAGATCGACAACGGCAAGTGGACCACCTGGGTCTACCCCTGGGGCGAGGGCGTGTCGCAGGCCGAGGTGCCGCAGGGCATCGGCGCTCTGATCGCCGCCGAGCTGCTCGACCAGCAGGAAGGCTACGAGGCGCTCGCCGACATGTACGAGGGCCTCAAGCGGATGGATGCGCTGCTGCCCGCCGCCCGCGAGAAGGTCAACGCCGAGCTGGGCGCCCGCTTTGCCGAGCTCTGCCAGCAGCACAAGTTCTTCTATATCCTGGGATCCGGTCCCAACTTTAGCCAGACCTACGCCATGGCCATTTGCTCGCTCATGGAGATGCAGTGGCAGCACTGCTGCTATATTCACTCCGGCGAGTACTTCCACGGCCCGTTCGAGGCAACCGAGCCCGGCGTGTTCTACTTTGTGCAGCTTGGCGCCGGCGAGTGCCGCCCCATGGAGGAGCGCGCGCTCGCGTTCCTCAACACGCACACCGATACGGTCATGGTGCTCGATGCGCTCGAGTACGGCGTGGGCGAAGTGCCTGCCAGCGTTCGTTCGTTCCTGGAGCCGATCTTCTTCTACAACATGAGCTGCGAGCTGCGCGCTGCCCGCGGCAAGGTCTTCGACCACAGCCCCGAGGTTCGTCGCTACATGGGCATCGAGCAGTACTAGGCACCGGGAATAACCTCTCACGACGGGGTCTGCGCTGCGCGCGGGCCCCGTTTTGCGTTGTAGCGGCCGGATTCGTGTCTGCGCGAAAATGAAGGTGAATACTTTTCCGCGAAGTGAACGACCTATTTTGGACCTCCGAAGCATCCACACTTTTTGATGCCAAAACTGCAGGAAAAACTCGGCGAAACCGCAGGAAACGGCGCTTGAAAAATGTCGATGCTTCGGGGGTACGATTTTGCTCGTTCACATCGCGGAAAAGTATTCACCTTCGATTCGCAAGGGCACTGCGTGAGTCAAAAAAGCGGGCCGCGCCGGGGATTTCCGGCACGGCCCGCTTAGTATCGCGCTTAGATTCGCAAGGTTGCGGTAGCCAACGGCCTACTTCGCGTCGTATGCCTCGGCGTCCCACCAGTCGAGCTGGGCGATGTTATCGCGGATGTGCTGGCAGCTCTTGTGGAAGCCCTCGAGCTCATACTCGGAAAGGTCGAGCGTGTAGACCTCCTCGACGCCCTCGGCGCCGATCACGCACGGCAGGGAGGTAAAGATGCCCTCCTCGCCATACTGACCGGTCATAAGCGTGGAGGCCGAAAGCACGGCGTGCTCGTTGTGAAGCACGGCGGCGCAGACGCGCGCGGCGGAGTTGGCGACGGCGTACTCGGTGCACTGCTTGCCCTGGTAGGTCACATAGCCGCCCTTGCGTGCAAGCTCCTCGACCTCCATGTGGTCAAAGGCGTACTTGTCGGGGTTCTCGGCCTGAAGCTCGTTGAGGCTCTTGCCGGCGATGGTCGCGGCCTTAAAGGCGGCCAGCTGGCTAAAGCCGTGCTCGCCGATCATGTAGGCGTCAATGGACTTGGGGCTCACGCCGACCTTCTTGGAGATCTCGGTGCGCAGGCGGGCGGAGTCCAGACCGCAGCCCGAGCCGATGATCTTCTTGGGATCGTAGCCGGTCAGGTGCCACAGCTCGGTGCACACGACGTCGCAGGGGTTGGAGATGCTCACGAAGATGCCGTCAAAGCCGGCGTCGACGATGCGCTTGGCAAAGGTGCGGGCGGCGTCGGTGGTAAAGAACAGCTCGCCATCGCGGTTGCCAGCGGCCAGCGCGACCTTGCCGGCGGCGTTGACGATGACGTCGCAGCAGGCCAGCTCCTCGTAGTGGTCGTAGCAGTTGACGATCTTGGTGTTGTACGGGACAAACGAAAGGGAGTCGCGCAGGTCCTGGACCTCGGACGTCACCTTGGCCTCGTTGATATCGCACAGGTACAGCTCATCGGCAATGCCCTGCATGAGCAGGCTGTTGGCGACATGTGCTCCTACGTGGCCCTGGCCGACCACACCGATCTTACACGTCTGGTACATATATGTATCCTTTCGGCCGAGTTTTTCGCGTCGAACCATTGTAGCGTTCTGCTGTTACTTTGCTAGGCTAAAGTGCAGTAGATTTTGGGACATGCCTTAATCGGGACTGCGGACAAAAAGTTGGACCATCAGGTCCGGTTTGGAGTCCGCATGACA
>CAUGTZ010000028.1 GCA_959602645.1 uncultured Collinsella sp.
TTTCCCGATGTCCAAGAAATGGGAGGCAGTTCACAGGCACCTTTGTGGTGGTTTTGAGCGTCGCGGCGGCCTATCCCGGCGAAAGATCTCGATCTGTAACATCTGCGCCGCAATAAGCCGGCTTAGTGTTACAGGTCGAGACATTACGGTTCGGTCCCAGCACTATGTCTCAATCTGTAACAGGTGGAGGCGGTTTTGCCGTCCAGATGTTACAGATCGAGACAGTTGAAGGCCCGGGCAGCTCAAACCACCACAAAGGTGCCTGTCCCCTTTGTGGTGGTCGCGCTGGCAACGGCGTTTCCCCAGATAAAACCTGCCAAAATAAACCTGTCCCTTTTTGGTAGGTTTGGGATGCTACAATCTGGTTTGTACTTGAAACGCATCAAAGGGGCCGCTATGGCAAAGGTGAAAATCAGCGACGTCGCGCGCGAGGCCGGGGTTTCGCTGGGCACGGTTTCCAACGCGCTCAACCATCCCGAGAAGTTGCGCCCCGAGACCCTCAGGCTCATCAACGAGACCATCAATCGCCTGGGCTACCTGCCCAACCAAAGCGCTCGTCAGCTCGCGGGCGGCGCCACCAAGTCCTTTGGCCTGGTGCTCCCCCGTCTCGACCACGGCTTTTCGCTCCAAATCGCCAGCGGCGCCCACAACGAGGCCCGCAAGCACGGCTACGATCTGCTCATCGCCAATGCCGATAACGACGATATTCTCGAGGATCATTACCTGCGCTACTTTATGGGCACGCAGATGTCCGGCGTCATGGTTCAGCCCATGGCATCCCCCGACTGGCACCCGGCCATGACTAAAATGCCCGTGCCGATCGTCCATCTGGACGTCCATTGTTCAGAACCCGGTTACTACGTGGCCGCCGACAACGAGGCACAGGGGCGCATTATCGCCGAGCTCGCCATCGCCCGCGGCGCACGCCATATCACTGTTGTGGGTCGAGCAGCATTTATGCAACTCACCCTGCGCGTCCTTGGCATTCATAAAGCGCTCGCTCTACACCCCGATATCAAGATCGAAGTCATCGACGCCGGCGAATGGAATACCGCAGCCGACGGCTACAGTATCGGTGCCCAGATTGCCGAGCGCCCTGCTGACGAGCGCCCCGATTTTGTCATCGGCCTGACTGACGTATTGGCCTCGGGCGTTATCTCTGCGCTGATCGACAAGGGCATTTCCGTCCCCGGCCAGATTCTTGTTGCCGGCTGCGATGGCAACCCGCTTGCCTGGAGCGGATCGGTCCCCCTCACCACGGTAGCACCACCGGGCTACGAGATCGGCCGCAAGGGCGTGCAGCTGCTCATGGAACAAATCGAGGATAAACCTGCCGCCAAGACCAAACGAGTCCGCATCGGCTCCGCCGCGCGTACCGTCACCACGGCCACGGCCACCGAGGACATTAACCGTCAGGAGCTCGTGCGCCCCTTCTTGCTCGAGCGCGTAAGCACCCAAAAGGCCGAGCAGCACCCGACGGGCCCATCCGCAGCCCCAATAACCGACATCAACCTGGGCGCCTACCTGTAAAAAAACGCCGCAACGGAAACAGCCCCGCTGCGGCGTTTTTGCTGACCCCACGGGCCTTCCCCGTTTAGCCGAACCTGCGGCTACGGATTTTTATGGAATGTAATCCATTTTTCATTAGCTTTTTTGTTAAAATAGATTCAATTCCATATTTTTAGATATTTCCTATAAGTATTGATTTTGCTCCAGTTTTTCTCGCCAAGAAAGGGGTTTCATGAATCTGATTGATCGCAAACAGTACCTCGACTGGCTCATTTCGTGGAAAGACTCGCACGTCATCAAGGTCGTTTCGGGCGTGCGAAGGTCCGGCAAATCAAAGCTATTCGAAATCTACCGTAGCTACCTGCGCGATCATGGAATCACAGGCGACCAGGTTATATCCCTCAACTTTGAAGATCTGGAGTTCGAGTCGCTTACGTCGTATAGAGCACTCTACGACTACATTTCCGCCAGACTCGTCCCCGATAAGATGAACTACGTTTTTCTGGACGAGATACAGCACGTCGAGCATTTCGAAAAAGCCGTCGACAGTCTTTTTATCAAGGACAATGTCGACCTCTACATAACCGGTTCCAACGCTTATCTGCTCTCGAGCGAGCTGGCAACTTTGCTCTCCGGCCGCTACGTAGAGCTCAAGATGCTGCCCCTATCCTTTAAAGAGTTTTGCTCGGCAAAAACCAATGACGGAAAGGCTCCCGCGCAGTTGTTTGACGAGTACATAACCAGGGGCTCTTTTCCCTTTATCGCCGAGACGGGTATTCAGGGACCCCAGGCGCGCGATTATCTTATGAGCCTCTACGATACCATCGTCATACGCGACGTTATCGAACGCCTGAAGGTCTCGGACGTCCCGACCCTGCGCGATATCACCAAGTTCCTACTCCATAGCATTGGAAACCGGATCTCGATTAAAAAAATCTCCGACACGCTCTCGTCCAACGGCAACAAAACCGACCAGAAAACCGTAGCCAAATACCTCAAAGGCTTAACAGACAGCCTTGTGCTGTACTTTGCTCCGCGCTATAACGTGCGCGGTCGGCAGCTTCTTTCAACAAACGGCAAATACTACGCCGTTGACCTTGGGCTTAGAGGCGCTCTCGTCAAAACCCAAAGCAGCGATATCGGTCATATCCTCGAAAATGTTGTTTATCTCGAGCTCCTACGCCGTGGATACGACGTCTACGTGGGCGATATCGACGGCGGGGAAATTGATTTTGTTGCCCTAAACTCAGACGAGACAGCCTATTTTCAGGTTTCAGCCACAACGCTCGACGAAACTACCCTCAATCGAGAGTTGGCCCCCTTTAAGAAAGTCCGAGACAACTACCCCAAGACGCTTCTTACGCTCGACACGCTGTTTGCGGACGCGAACTACGAAGGAGTCCGCAAGCGCAACGTGATCGACTGGCTCCTGGAGTAGACCGAGACTGGAGTCACAGCTCGGCCCCTGAACAGCCATAACCACCGCAAAGGGGGACCGTCCCCCTTGCGGTGGTTTCTCATTTGAACGCTACAGCGTCGAGTCGTTGCGTGGTTTGGCAAAACCGCGCAACTAAACTGGCGGCAAACGACCTCGACAGGCACTTTCAAAATCTTGGCGACCTTAAGGATCGTGTCAGTCTGGCTGACCAGGCAGGCAGCCATGTGGTGAGTCGGGCCGTCAACGTCCTCGCCCTCGACAACCACAAACTAAAAGTTACCGTCACCGTCCCGCGGGATCGGGTGCGGGATATGGCGACTCACGTGCGAACGCTAGCGCACGGCCTTGACCGCGGCCGGCAGATCGAACAGCGTATCGAGCACAGCCTCGCAGCCGTCCACCACGTCCTGCGGCAGCGGCACGATATCGGGAACGGCAAAGACGTGGCAGCCGGCCGTGATGCCCGAGACGCAGCCGTTGCGGGAATCCTCGACCACGGCGCACTCCTCGGGAGCAAAGCCCGCGCGCTCGCAGGCGAGCAGGTACATCTCGGGATCGGGTTTGCCGTGCGCGACGTCCTCGCCACAGGTCACCGTCTCAAACTTGTCAAAGAGGCCGACCATCTTAAGGTTGCGTTCGGCCGTAACAAGGCGCGACGACGTCGCTAGACCCACGTGATAGCCCGCAGCCAGCAGCTCGTCTATGCACTCGGCGGCGCCGGCCTTAAGCTCCAGTTCGGTCTTGACCATCTCGTCGCGAATCTCCTTGTGGCGACGATAGATTGCCTCAGCGGTTTCGCTGCTGTCGTAATGCTCCTCAAGGATGCCCATGACATCGGGCAGCGTACGACCGATAAACTGATGGATCAGCGCATCATCAATCGCGAATCCCAGCTCGGCCGCGCCCGCCTTCCACGCCTTGATACCCAAACGCTCGGTGTCGACCAGCGTTCCGTCCATGTCAAAAATAACGGCCTTGATCATATCGGTCCCCCATCTCTTCGCGCTGCTGTACTCCCGCAACTTTACCGCACCTGTAAACTTGTATATAACGTATATAGCATATTGCACTTTCGTTACATAGATAGAAGTCTTATGACAAGCGGCTCGGTAGGATTATAGTTTTCGACCGAGTACTCAACGGCAAGGATCGATTCATGCTTTCAGACACCACCGCACCTGCAGAGGGGCTTCAGGACAAACTCACAGCACTCGAGCAGCTGCTCTTGGCATACGGACGCGTCGCCATCGGCTTTTCCGGCGGCGTCGACAGCAGCTTTTTGGCCGCGGTCTGCGCCCGCATCATGCCCGCCAGCACGCTTCTCGTCCACCTCACCACGCCGCTCATCGGCACGCCCGAGCAGGCTTCGTTTGAGCGGTCCGTTGACGGGCAGGCCAATGAGGGGCCGCATTTTAAGCTCCCCGTGCTCAATCTTTCGGTCGATCAGCTGCGGCTCCCCCAAGTAGCCTGCAACGATGCCGACCGCTGCTACCACTGCAAGCGCGCCGGCTTTACCGCCATCGTCAACCACGCCAAGTCGTTGGGCTTTCCCACCGTCATCGACGGCAGCAACGCAAGCGACCGCGGCGACTACCGCCCCGGCATGCGCGCCGCCCAGGAGCTCGGCGTGCGCTCGCCGCTTATGGAGGTCGGCTTTACCAAGGACGAGGAGCGCGAGTTGCTGCGCGCCTGGGGATACCCCGTCTGGAACCTGCCGGCAGGAGCCTGCCTGGCCACGCGTGTCCCCACGGGCGAGGAGCTCACGCGCGAGAAGGTCGATGTAATCCGCGCCTGCGAGGACTACCTGCACGACCTTGGCCTGGACCAGGTCCGCGCACGCCTCGTCGGCGGCTGCATGCATATCGAGGCCGCGCCGGCAGACGTCGCCAAGATCGCCGCCCTCGGCAGCACCGCGGTCAACGACGAGGGCAAGGCCCCACTTCCCGCCGCCATCGAATCTGCCCTGCGTAACCTAGGCTGCGGCCATATCTCCCCCGAGGTCACCCCCTACATCCACGGCAACATGAATCTTTAAGTTACGCCGTTTAACCTACCAAAAAGGAACAGGTTTATTTTGGCAGGTTTTATCTGGGGAAATATCGCGGAGCCACCGCCTCTCTAGTATCCATCTAACTTCGAGAGACACTAGAGAGGCAACTCGGCTGCATCTACCTCTTCCGATAGCGGCGGTTGCGGCTCGTCGATGAACCCATTACTTCAATGAGTCCTTTATCCGCCATTTTTGGCAGATGGTAACGGACGGACGAAATCTTGACCCCCGATGCAACCGCTATTTCTCGCGCCGTCATATCCATTCCGGCGCTGAGAGCCTCCAGGATCCTATCCGCCGTCGAAGCTGACGATTCTCTGCTCATATCGATAATTTCAAACGCGTCTTTGCCACATTTTGACAGGACATGTTTATCGACAAGGTCCCCGCAGATCAGGCGAATGTCATCCGAATCCCACTTCAAAGCCTCTCGTATTTTTTGAACATCGCATACGCACCCATGCTCCCGCATAAACATGAGTAATGTTTCCTCGCGATGCGTCAGTTCGGTGTCCACATGGCCCTGAATCCACATGCGGTTTTCAGCAAGCTCCGCCCCGTGCCGGGAAAGCAGCACCGTAAACGAATCGGCCTTAACGATAAATTTCGGCCTGCCAAGCGAACGAGACTCCATCTCGCGAATCATAGCCGGGATGCCAGATCCCTGACTTTCCGCAACAGCCCCCTCAGCATGCTCTAACGGCGTCGCCCCCATCAGACTCATGAGCTTTGGGTTTCGGCAGCGCGATTCCCCGTCCGCAAGATTGTCCACCGTCTTTCCGCCCCAAAGCCCGCCGGGGTTTTTGATCTCTATTCTGTCTGGGTAGATATCGACGCTCACGGCCTGCCCCACAAACATGGGCGAATACTCTCGATGGATGCAGGCATTCGCCAAGGCCTCGCGCAAAACCTCCTGGGGTACTTCCCAATCTTCCCTTCTACCAGCGCCTCGCACTATCGCCGCTTTGCGCAAGTTTCGTCCGATCGCAGCGAGGGCATCTTCGATGCAAGCCGGAATCGGGCCATCGCACAACTGGCGGTCAATAAACCGGGGTTGCCCAGGAGCAGATTTTTCCACATCGGAATGAACGGCGACATCGATCATCAGCTTGGGATAGAACTGCTGGGGGTAAATTCCCGCCGACAGAAGCCCCGCGAGCTTCACATCCCCATCCTTTGTAGTGATATTGAGTCTGGCCAGCTGCTTTTCCAGCGTATCGGCCCCGCGCAAAACGCGCGGGGTCTGCAGCCGGCGATTTGCGATAATGGACCGCACGACATCCGGATCCAAATCCTCGACTGTTGCCTCCGAAACCACCGTACCGTCTGCATCACTCGGAAGCAACGCACTCTGTAGCTCATATAGCTCAGCGGGCGACATCTTGATATCTTTATCATCCACGCGCTTGTAGCTACCGTTCTGCACGCCGCGCGCGCCGATATAGCATGGCTTCGCTTTGAGCTCAAGTTCAAAGATGCGCACCAGAAGTACCTGGAGCCCGTCGACCTCGCCTCGATCAAGCTCATACCGCGGCGCATGGGTCACCACCGCCGCTGAGCCTCCGTCTCCGATACCCGAAACAAACTGGTCGCGCACCCTGTCGATAGCAAAGTTGGCAGAAGGAACAAATCCTTCGGCTTCGTTCAGGCCCAAAATAATGAGCCCGCCCGCAGTGTTCGCAAAAGCACTCACTGTCTCCCATACGTCTGCACTCAATTTATTCGTGCAGGCTTTAACTTCTACCGATGCGTCATCGGTCCCCCGCCTGCGAAGGCGCTCAACGATAAGGCCAAGAGGTTCATCCAACAGCATTGGCATTCCGTCTCTCTAAAACAATAGATTTATCTCTCTAAAGCTTAGTATATCTCTCTAACTTTAGAGAGATGAGCACCTTCTTTTAGAGAGACATTTAGAGAGACAAGCGTAATCTCTCTAACCATGGGCGCCGCTCTTTAAAGCGTACACATCCCAACCGTGTCCTAAGTTGCGGCGGGCATTGCCCCGCCAACCCGCCAAAAGAGGACAGGTTTATTTTGGCAGGTTTTATCTGGGAAAACGCAAGCGGAGCCACGCCGAAGCCACCGCCATCAACCTCAGTGCATGCCTTTAACGCACTGCCTTAACTACCGCCGGCAGCTCAAAGAGCGTATCGAGCACGGCCTCGCAGCCGTCCGCCACGTCCTGCGGCAGCGGCACGATATCGGGGACGGCAAAGACGTGGCAGCCGGCCGTGATGCCCGAGACGCAGCCGTTGCGGGAATCCTCGACCACGGCGCACTCCTCGGGAGCAAAGCCCGCGCGCTCGCAGGCAAGCAGATACATCTCGGGGTCGGGCTTGCCGTGCACGACGTCCTCGCCGAAGGTCACCGTCTCAAACTTGTCAAAGAGACCGACCGTCTTGAGGTTGCGCTCGGCCGCAACGCGGCGCGACGACGTCGCAAGGCCCACGTGATAGCCCGCGGCCAGCAGCTCGTCGAGGCACTCGGCGGCGCCGGCCTTAAGCTCCAGGTCGGTCTTGGCCATCTCAGTGTGAAGCTCAATGTTGCGGGCAAAAATCGCGTCGGCGGTTTCGCCCTTGCCGTAATGTGCCTCAAGGATGTCCTTAACATCGGCATTCGAACGGCCGATAAACTGATGGATTAACGCATCATCAATCGTGATCCCCAGCTCGGCCGCGCCCACCTTCCATGCCCTCATGTCCAAACGCTCGGTATCGATCAGCGTTCCGTCCATGTCAAAAATGACAGCCTTGATCATATCGGCCCCCTTCGCCGGCTTGCGTTACCGCAACCCCACCCCACTTTGCAACTTGTATATAACGTATATATCATATCGCGCCAACCTGCTGAAAAGGGACAGGTTTATTTTGGCAAGTTTTATCTGGGGAAACGCAGACAGGGCCGCAACGTCGTATGCGTTGCGGCCCTGCTCCTTGGAGAAGGATCAATAGATTGAGCGGGCTGGTTGCACCTAGCCCTCGAGCCCGGCGTTGATGAGCTCGGCAATCTCGACAGGATCGGTGCTTTCGCGCACCTTGTCACGGAAGTCGGCATCCATCAGCATCACGGCAGCCTTGGAGAGCAGACGCAGGTGCGTAGTTCCAGCTTCGCCGGCGGGCACGTACAGCGCGAGTGCAACATCGACGGGCACCCCATCGAAGCTCGGCCATTCAACGGGCTCAACCAGCTTAAGCACGGCAACGCCCGGCGTGTGAATCGCGTCGCTTTTGGCATGTGGAACGGCAAAACCGGCGACAAGGCCAGTCTCAGCCTCGTTCTCGCGAGCAATAAAGGCAGCCTCTACGGCAGATGCGTCATCGGCAAAGCCGAGCTCGATGGCCTGCTCGGACAAATAATGCAGGGCATCCTCGCGCGAGGCGGCGGTATACCCGATCGTCACTTGGTTGGCAGATACAAATCCCATGGAAAACCTTCCTTACAACACGGACCTGGCCGCAGCTTCGATACCGTCGGCGTCCAAACCGTACTTGTGTAGCAAATCGACCGCAGGGCCGGACTCACCATACACATCGCGCACGCCGACGCGTCGCATCGGCACCGCATGCTGCTCCGCGAGCACCGAGGCCACAGCCTCGCCAAGACCACCGATAATCGAATGCTCCTCGGCGGTGACCACGCGACCAGTCTTCTTGGCGCTGGCAACCACCAGGCGCTCATCGAGCGGCTTGATCGTGTGCATGTTGATGACCTCGGCATCGATGCCATCGGCAGCGAGCGTCTCGGCAGCCTCAAGCGCCTCGGCGACCATAAGGCCACAAGCGATGATGGTCACATCGGACCCCTCGCGCACGACCACGCCGCGACCAATCTTGAACTCATAGTCCTCGTGATCGTTGATGACCGGTGTTGCCAGACGGCCGAAGCGCATATAGACCGGTCCCTCAAACTCATAGGCGGCGCGCACGCAGGCGCGAGCCTCGACATCATCGGCGGGGACGATCACCGTCATGCCCGGAATCGTGCGCATGAGCGCGATATCCTCGCAGCACTGATGCGTAGCGCCGTCTTCACCGACCGAGATGCCCGCATGCGTAGCGCCAATTTTGACGTTGAGGTGCGGATACCCGATGGAATTACGCACCTGCTCGTACGCACGGCCGGCGGCGAACATAGCAAAGGTGCTCGCAAAGGCGACGTGACCCGTGGTCGCAATACCGGCGGCGAGCCCCATCAAGTTGCTCTCGGCAATGCCGGCGTCGTAGAAGCGCTCAGGGTGAGCGGCCTTAAACTTACCGGTCTGCGTGGCGGCGGCCAGGTCGGCATCGAGCACTACAAAGTCATCGCGCTCATTGCCCAGCTCGACAAGCGCCTCGCCGTAGCTAACGCGCGTGGCGACCTTCTTGACGTCTGCCATTAGAGCTCCTCCCCTGCTGCTGCGAGCTCGGCCATGGCCTGCTCAAACTGTTCATCGTTGGGCGCCTTGCCGTGCCAGCCCACCTGGTTTTCCATAAAGGAGACGCCCTTGCCCTTCACCGTCTCGGCGATAATGGCCACAGGCGAGGCGCTCACTTTGCGAGCCTCGGCAAAGGCGGCGGCAATCTGCGCCATGTCGTTACCGTCGGCGAGCTCGATCACATGCCACTTAAAAGCGCGGAACTTGTCGGCAAGCGGCATAGCCGAGTTAACTTCGTCGATACTGCCGTCAATTTGCAGGCCATTGTGATCGACGATAGCGACAAGGTTATCCAGGTCGTGGTTGCCGGCGAACATTGCCGCCTCCCACACCTGGCCTTCCTCGCACTCGCCGTCGCCCAACAGCGTGTAGACGCGGTAGCTGTCACCCCAGTGCTTTGCGGCGAGTGCCATTCCAACCGCGGCGGAGATACCCTGACCGAGCGATCCGGTAGACATGTCGACGCCCGGCGTGTCATTCATATTGGGATGGCCCTGCAGGCGGCTGCCGATATGACGGAGCGTCTCGAGCTCCTCCCTGGGAAAGAACCCGCGCTCGGCGAGCACGGCATAGAGTGCCGGAGCGCAATGTCCCTTGGAGAGCACAAAGCGATCGCGCTCGGCGCGGCTCGGATTCGCCGGGTCGACATCCATTTCCTCAAAGTAGAGGTAGGTCATAATGTCGGCGGCGCCAAGCGATCCGCCCGGATGCCCCGACTTGGCGGCGTGGACGCCCGTGACAATACCGCGGCGAACCTCATTGGCAATCTTGGCCAGTTCCTGATCGGTCATGGAGTTTCCTCTCTTGAGCACGCCGGCCCGGCATAACAAATGCTGGGCCGGCAGAACCATCGTTACTGTGCCTCGACGACCTTTTTCCAGTCGGCCTCGAACGAGGCAAGGCCCTGGTCGGTCAGCGGGTGATGCAGGCACTTCTTGAGAGCGACCATGGGGACGGTCGCGATATCGGCACCGAGCAGCGCCGCCTGGGTCACGTGATTGGGCGTGCGGACAGATGCGGTGATGATCTCGACGGTGTCGTCGACGTTCTTGCCGGTCCAGTCATAGTTCTTGATGCAGGTCACAACGTTGTCGAGCTGCGAAATACCGTCCTCGGCGATGTCGTCAAAGCGGCCGACAAACGGGCTGATGTAGCGGGCACCGGCGTTGGCGGCCATAAGGGCCTGCGTCGGCGAGAAGACGAGCGTCATGTTGACACGCACGCCCGCGTCGGCCAGCGCGCGGCAGGCGGCGAGGCCGGCCTCGCAGACGGGGAGCTTGACCACAATGTTGGGGGCGAGGGCAGCAAGGCGCTTGCCCTCCTCGATCATGCCCTCGGCCGTGGTGGCGGTAGACTCGGCAGACACGGGCAGACCCTCGCAGAGCTCGGCAATCTTGAGCATATGGGGCTCAAAGTCGGCGAGCTTACCGCCGGTCTTGGCATACAGGGACGGATTGGTGGTAACACCGGCCAGGCAGCCCCAGCTCTTGGCCTCGGCGATCTCGTCAAGGTTGGCGGTATCGATAAAGAACTTCATGGTGCAAACTCCTTCGGAGGAATCCAAAACTCAAAAGAAAGGACAAAGGGGATGCCCCTTTGTCCTATGTGCCGGGCCTGCAGCTGGGACATGCCCCAGGCCCGGCGTCGTGTAGGAAAAACTACTTAGTCCTCGAGAGCCTTCTCGATGCGGCTCGTGACGCCCTTGAGGTTAAGACCGACGACATACTGCTTGATCGGGCGCTTGATGTGCTCGATCACAAAGCGCTTGCCGTCGATGTCTTGGGCAGCGAGGTTGCGATAGAGCTTCTCGACCTGCTCCTTGACCTCGGGATCGTTGAACGCGTAGTGGCCGGAGACATCCAGAATCTTCAGGCTGAGCTCGTCGTCGGCCAGAATGTCGTCAACCTGCAGGTTGACATCGTCGCCAGTCATCCACTTGCGCCAGCGCTCGGTCTTGATGGCCTTGACCAGCAGCGTGTGATACAGGTCGGAGGGGTCGTCGCACAGGCCGTTGTCGACCAGAATCTGCTCGGTAGCGCAGAGCTTGAGGTAGGCGCGGGTCTCCTCGGTGCCGTACTGAGGGGCGACATTGGAGGCCGTCACGTGAGCCGGGATGTGCTCGAGCAGCGTCGCGTCGTCCAGGTAGTCGGCGTTGTGCTCCTTCAGGCCCACGCCGTAGCGCTTTGCCATGTCGGCGAGCTCGCGGGCGTTCTTAAAGTTGTAATGGCCGACCTGCTCGGTCCAGCGGGTAAGCGTGCCGGTCTGACCGACGATAAAGGTGGGCATGGGGCAGCCGCGCTTCTCGAGCTCGGGCTGCAGCTGAGAAATGAACTCCTCGTACTTACCGGTAGAGGTCAAGCCGCCATTGGTCTCCTCGGTACCGACCTCATAGGCGACCTCGGGCAGGTTATGCTCGCGACGGTATTGCTCAAGGTAGTCGATAAGATCGATCGTGCGGCGAAGCACCACGTCGAGCGGAATAACCTTGCCGATCTGATAGGGGTCCTTGGTGGGGTCGACCATCAGCAGGTCAAAGCCCGCCTCCATGTCGGCGACAAAGGACTTGCGGGCGAGCTCCATGGCCTCGTCCTCGGGCAGGTGGGCGTTACGCTCCTCGTCGCGCTGCCACGGACCGCCGTGATCGCGGCACAGGTAGTACGGACCGGTGTAACCCACCTCGTCGGCAACCTTCTTGATGTCGGCGGCAAAGCGCGTCTGGTCCCAACCGTTGACGTAGCCGGCGCCCATCTCGTCCATATCGACCTGATTGCGGCTGGCAATAAACATGGGCGGGAAATCCTCGTCCTTGGCAAGCTCGAACACGGCCTGAATCAGGTTGGGGCTCATGGGGCCAATGCCGACCATGGTTGCGTGATCGCCGCTATCCTGCAGCTTGAGCATGCCCTGAACGGCCTGGCGGATGGTGAGGTTGGACATTTTGTTCTCCTTCTCCAGAGGATTTTTGACAAAAGTTCCCTGGGACCCAGATGCGGGCCCTATCAGTACGGATGGATTTTGTTGTGTAGGGGCGGTTGTGCGGAGTCAAATCCATCCCTCCGCACAACCGGAGTCCTTAAAGGTTTACTTGGCCTGCTTATCGAGCGTAGGCTTCATGGCAATCAGGATTGCAGCGGCGACCACGGAGCCAATCACGATGTCCAGGCAGAACAGCGCGACGTTGTTGGTGGCAAGGGCGACGATAAAGCCACCGTGCGGGACGTAGCAGTCGATACCCTGGAAGGCGGCAAGCGCCGCGCCCACGGCAGAGCCGATGCAGATGCCGGGAAGGGTGTGACCGAGGTCCTTGACCGCGAAGGGAATGGCGCCCTCGGTAATACCGATGCAGCCCATGAACAGTGCGGAGATACCCATCTGACGATCGGCGTCATCGAACTTATTCTTGGCGATGAGCGCAGCGAGGCCGCAGGCGATCGGGGGAATGGCGACGGCGACGCGGAACATACCGTTAGGGCCATAGATGCCGGAGGCCATGATGGCCATAGTAAAGGTCGAAGCGGTCTTGTTGATGGGGCCACCCATATCGAAGGCGGTCATAACACCAATGACCAGGCCCAGGACGACGGCGGAGCCGCCCTGCAGGCTACCGAGCACGCTGGTGAGCCAATCCATCACAAAGCCAAGCGGCGTGGCCAGGATGTAGATGTAGGCCATGCCCAGGACGAGCGAGGTCAGAATCGGGATGATCAGGATGGGCATGATGGTCTGGATGGTGTTGTTGACCTTCCAGGTCTTCATCCAGCGGACAAAGTAGCCGCAGATGACAGCCATGATCATGGCGCCCAAGAAGCCGGTCGAAACGCTGTTGCCACTCGGGGTGACGACGGCGTTGTTGACCAAGTAGCCCAGGACGAAGCCGGGGGCAAGTGCGGGCTTACCGGCCATCGAGTAGGCGATGTATGCCGCAAGCACCGGAATCATCATAGAGATGCCGGCCATGCCGATGGTGTTAAGGCTCACCATCAACGGGTTGGTGACCTCCATGCCGCTAGCACCGGCAGTACCGGATGCCAACGAGAAGGCGAGGAACACGCCACCGATAACGACAATGGGGATAAAATAGGAAACGCCGGTATTGAATGCATTGAGCAGCGTCTTGCCAGGATCGGCAAAGATAGACTGCTTGGACGCCGGTGTCGGGGCCTGCGGGGCAGCGGAGACGGCCTTCTTCTCTGCCTTGGCCTCGGCCTTGGGCGCGTCAACGGCGCCACCCGTCGCCTTGATAATCTCAACAGCCTGGTCGATGATCTTGACCGGATCGGCGATTACATCCGAGGTACCGACCTTGAGGAACTTGCCCTCGGCCATCTTCTGCTCAAAACGGTCCTCGTTCTCGACACCCACGTCGACGGACTCCAGGAGCAGGTCGGCGGAGTCCACGTCTTCCTGCGTGAGCTCATTCTCGATACCCAGGCCACCCTGAGCCTCGACCTTGCACTCGATGCCACGGGCGGCGCATTCATCTTGAATCGCCTTCTGGGCCATATACGTGTGGGCGATACCCACGGTACAGGCGGCAACGCCTACGATCTTCATTGCTTCCCTCTTTTCATAGAGTTGCGTGCGCAAGACACCGTTTGCGGAGGCCTCCGGAGCATCCCCTGCCGTTTGGACTTGCTGTCTTTTCGACAAGACCAATATAGGTGCTCAATTTTCTTAATGCCAGCTTATTTCGGTAAACGCGCAGGTCAGAGCGTTGGTTACGCTATTTAGTTATGCGTTTAACCAAAAATGAATCCTGCGATTTTACCCTCGATTTCAAAAGTCAAGAAGTATTTGATTTTCTCGGTAGACGGCAGATACGCATGCCGGTCACAAATTTCGACCCCACCCGTATACCGCATTTGTTGCATACTCATATGAAAGGAAAAGGTCGCTCACCGAAGCGCATCCCTCACCAAGACTCAAAGTCATCATGTTGGAAAATGCTCATCTGTCGGAAGGAGTCGCTGTGGCAAAACAGCGCGTTACGATCGCAGACGTCGCTCGAGAGGCGGGAACCTCGACGGCAAGCGTCTCGTATTACCTCAACGACAAACGAGAAAAGCTTAGCGAGAAGACGCAGAACAAAATCGCGCGCGTCATTAAGGAACTCGGATACGTTCCCAACGCCCAAGCGCAGACGCTCACCGGCAAGCAAACCCACGTCATTGCCATCATCATTTTGGATAACACCAACAAATGGGCGGGGCTCGTTCTCAATGGCATGGAGCAGGTCATGCTCCCCGCGGGCTACCAGACGGTCGTTTGCACGAGCAACTTTAACCCCGAGACCGAGCTCATGTACGTCGACAAGATGCTCTCGCTGGGCGTCGATGGCTTTATCATCCAGCCCACGGCAAACTTCAAAGCCGTGCACGACCGCATTAGACGCGCCGGCAAGCCGGTCGTCTTTTTCGATGCGGCCATCTACAGCCCAGGCACCAGCTGGATCAAAACCAACCTCTACGACGGCGTGTACAATGCCACGCAGGCGCTTCTCGATGCCGGCTACGAGGACTTTTTCTCCATTGCCGCCAATATGACCGAAATGCGCACCCGCATGGAACGTTTTCAGGGATATGCCGAGGCATTAGCCGCGAATGGGCAGCTCTACAAAGCCATCCCCATCGACCACAACAAGCCGTCAATCAACGAGCTTACCGAGTACTTTAAATTCAAGTTTAATCCCGCCAAGCGTACGCTCATCTTTGTCCAAAACCAATGGGCGCTCCCCCGCGTCTACAAGGCACTTCAGCCCATGGCCCATCTGCTTCCGCAGCAAATCGGCCTTTTGGGACTCAACTGCGAAGACTGGACTAATCTCACCACACCGACCGTCTCCACCATTATCGAGCCCGTCGACCAGGAAGGTCGCGAAGCAGCCGAGATGCTGCTCGCCCTACTTGACGGCAGCAGCGAACCCGGCGAGCAGCGCATTCTCGAGTGCAAGCTCAACTGGCTCGACTCCACCTCGATCTAGACCGCGGGACAAATAAATCAGAAGTGTTTGTCCCAAATCTTAAGTATTTGTTCGACAAAACGGCCCCTGTCGGCTCCTGCTAGACTGGTAGATTCGCAACCGACTACCCAGGAGCCCCCATGTCGCGCAAGTCCGCCTACAAGCAAGTACTTTCCATCGGCACCGCCGTGGTGCTGGGGTTTGCGCTGTTTACGGGATCGCTCGACGGGGCGCCCAAGCTGCTCTCGCCGCAAAGCGACGAGCAGGCGGCGGCTCTGGCCGAGAAGCAAAGCGAGAGCCCCAACCGCACCGACGACGAAGCAGACCTGGTTGCCCGGCTCGAATCAGGAACAGCGAGCTCCTCGGACTCTCAAAATAGCCAAGACTCTGGCGATGGCTCCGAATCCACCGCGACCAACACCAACGGCAACGTTGCCTCCGCGGATAGTGCCGCCACCCCCATCGACGAGGTGGAAAACCCCAACCTCAACCGCGCCCGCGGCGTATACCTCAGCAGCATTCCCGACTACGCGGGTAACCCCTATGTTGCCCTGCGCGCCGACAGCACGCACCCGCTCGGCACACCATTATTCACGCTCGATGAATACGAGCGCGCTACAGAAGAGGGCTGCTTTAAGAAATTCTCCAAGCTCGACAGCCTGGGCCGTACCCGCAAAGCGCTCGCCTGCGTAGGACCCGAATCGCTCGGCCAAGGCAAGCGCGGCGATATCTCGCGTATCCATCCCGCCGGTTGGCACCAGCAGCGCTACGACTTTATTCCAGGCCAGAGCCTCTACAACCGCTGCCACCTCATCGCCTGGTCGCTCTGCGGCGAAAATGCCAATCGCAAGAATCTCCTCACCGGCACGCGCTATCTCAACGAAACGGGCATGCTGCCGTTTGAAGAGCAGATCCTCGGCTATATCCGCGATACGGGCAACCACGTGCTCTACCGCGTCACGCCCATGTACAACGAAGAGGAACTTCTCTGCCGCGGCGTGCGCCTTGAGGCCCAATCGGTCGAGGACCACGGCAAGACCCTCTGTTTCCACGTTTATTGCTACAACTTGCAGCCGCATGTGCAGATTGACTACGCCACCGGCCGCAACCAGGCCTCGGGGGACTAGCCCTAACCGCGACAAGAACCGATTTGCATCCCCCAGGGATCAAAAAGGGCCGCTCCGGATTACCCAGAGCAGCCCTTGCATCAACATGCGTGGCGCAGACAAAGCCACACGTTACTTGGCGCGGCCCTCCTCATAGCGCTCGACCAGCTTGGCCTGAACGTCATAAGGCACCTGCTCGTAGCCAGCGGGCTTCATGGTAAAGTCGCCCGTGCCGCGCGTGATAGAGCGCAGGCGCGTCGAGTAATCCGTCAGCTCGGCGAGAGGTGCCTGCGCGATAACCACGGTGTCGCCGCGCTCATCGGTCTCCATACCCGTCACGCGACCGCGCGAGGCCGAGATGTCGCCCATCACGGCGCCGGCGTAGCTCTCGGGGATAGTCACCGTGATTTCCTCGATGGGCTCCAGTACCACCGGATCGGCATCGGCGCATGCCTTGCGCAGGCCGATGCGAGCCGCCGCGCGGAATGCCATCTCGTTGGAGTCGACGCTGTGATACGAGCCGTCGTACACAGCCACGCGAATGCCCGTGAGCGGGTAGCCGGCAATAATACCGTCCTTCATGGTCTCCTGGACGCCCTTGTCCACGGCGGGGATCAGCGAGCGCGGAATACGGCCGCCCACGACCTCGTCCACAAACTCATAGCCATCGCTCGTGCCGTCGGGCCCAATGAGCGGCTCCACGCGCAGCCAGCAGTCGCCATACTGACCGGCACCGCCAGTCTGCTTCTTGTGGCGGCCCTGGGCACTCGCCGTGCGGCGGATGGTCTCGCGATACGGAATGCGGATCGGCACGCTTTTGGCCACGACCTTAGTGCGGTCCTCAAGACGATTGAGCAGGACCGAAACCTGCGCCTCGCCCACCGCCGAAATAATGGTCTGGCCAGTCTCCTCGTCGCGGTCGATGCTCATAGTCGGATCGGCCTTGCAGGCCTTCTCGATAAACGTGTAGAGCTTCTCTTCGTCGCCGCGATTCTCGGCCTCAATGGCGATGCGGTACTGCGAGTTGGGGAACTTAAACGCCGCAGCCTCGACCTTACCGGTAATCGAGAGCGTATCGCCCGTCTCGGCAGCCAGCTTGGGCGCCACGATGATATCGCCGGCATACGCGTGTCCGACCTCGGTCATGTCACGACCGCACATCACATACAGGTGAGCCAGACGCTCGCCCTTGCGCGTGCGCGCATTGACCAGCTCAAGGCCCGGTTCAAGCGTACCCGTCAGCACCTTGATAAAGCTGATGCGCCCCTGTTGCGGATCGGCCAGGGTCTTAAACACAAATGCCACCGGACGGTCATCGTCACTCGAGATCTTGAGCGAGTCGCCGTCGATGAGCGGCATCTCGCCGTAGTCGGTCGGCGCCGGGAAGTACGTGGCGATGTCGTCCATCAGCGAGTTGACGCCCTGCTCCTTAATGCAATCGCCCGCAAAGACCGGCACAAAAATGCGCTCGGCAATCGCCTTCGACAGCAGGCCCTCGAGCTCTTCCTGCGTCAGCGTCTCCTCGCCTTCCAGGTATTTCATCATCAGTTCGTCGTCGGCCTCGGCCACCAACTCGCACAGATGGTCATGGGCCTCCTCGGCCTGGGCACGATACTCCTCGGGGATCTCCGACTCAACGGCTTCAGCGCCGTTGCAATGGCGCGCCTTCATGCGCACCAGGTCGATAATGCCGTCAAAGTCCTCGCCCTCGCCCCAGGGAAGGGTCACGGCGCCCAGACGCGTACCAAAGCGCTCCTGCAGCAGGTCCATCGTGGTCGCAAAGCTGGCCTCGGAACGCGACAGACGGTTTACGAACACCGCGCGCGCCAGGCGCAGGTCCTCGGCCGCATACCAAAGCTTGACGGTCGTAGGCTGCGGGCCGGCCTCGGCGTCGACCACAAACAGAGCCGTCTCGCAAACGCTCATAGCGGCAAAGGCATCACCGATAAAATCGGGGTAGCACGGGGCATCGAGCACGTTGATGCGGGCGCCCTTCCAGTCGATCGGCGCAATGGTCGTCGAGATGGAAAATGCACGCTTGACCTCTTCAGGGTCATAGTCGAGCGTGGGCTTGGTGCCGTCGTGGCCGCCCAGGCGGGCGGTCTTGCCGGAAAGGTGGAGCATGGCCTCGGCGAGTGAAGTCTTGCCCACCCCGCCTTGGCCTACGAGCACCACGTTCCTTACGTTGCCGGTCTTGGGAGCACCCATGATGACCTCCTTGCAGGGTCGCGCGCGATGCGCGACGCCAACGGGGAGAGTTCGCGGTCGATGCCGTCCCGGGAGCAGCATGGTCGGCAGCCGAGCCGACTCACCCTCCAAATGTCCTATGCCACCACCCTACCCTTGCAGTCGCCTGTCCATGCAGACCTTTCGGCACGCGTATGGATACGGGCGGCGAGAGGAGGGGGCGAGCTTGCAAGGCGATTATTGAACCCCGCGGATGCAAATATAAAATGCCGCCCCAGGCCGTAAGACCTGCGGCGGCATCACCTCAATAAATAGTTGAGTAAATTGCTGAGCCTATCCCTCGATACGACTCAAGAACTCGCGTGTACGCTGCTCGCGCGGATGATCGATAACCTGCTCGGCCGGACCCTCCTCGACAATGCGCCCGCCATCCATAAAGACCACGCGGTCGGCAACGTCGCGGGCAAACTGCATCGCGTGCGTCACGATCACCATCGTCATATTCTGCGCGGCCAGATCCTTGATGACGCGCAGAACCTCGGCCGTCAGCTCTGGATCGAGCGCCGAGGTCGGCTCGTCAAAGAACAAGATTTCCGGGTCGAGCGCCAGGGCGCGGGCAATACTCACGCGCTGCTGCTGACCGCCCGAAAGCTCGCAGGGCACCTTGTTCTCGTTGCCCGTCAGCCCCATCTGTGCAATAAGCTCGTGTGCGCGGGCCTCCGCCTGCTCGCGCGGGCGCTTGAGCACGCGGATCGGCGCATCGGTGATGTTTTTCATCACGGTATAGTGCGGGAACAGATTGTAGTTCTGAAACACCAGACCAAACCGCGAGCGCGCCTGTTTAGGCACATCGCCCTTTGCGTACACCGCGCCCGAACCCGCATCCGTCGCGACGGCAAGGTCGCCAAACGAGAGCGAGCCACCGTCGAGCGTCTCGAGCAGCGTGGCACAGCGCAGCAGCGTGGACTTACCGCCGCCTGAAGGCCCGATAATCGCCACGACCTCGCCGCGCTTGACCTCGAGCGAGATATCCTTGAGCACCTCATTGCCGCCAAACGCCTTGCGTGCGTTCGCTATATTCATTACCGTTCCGGACACGGGAACCTCCATGTGTTTGAAAAGCACGACGGAACAGGCTAGTCGTGGTAGTAGTCAAGTCGCTTTTCGGCAGCGCCCAGCAGCATCTCGACGACGAAGTTAAAGACCCAGTAAATCAGCGCCGCAATTGCAAACGGTACCATGCTCACCT
The DNA here is from genome assembly GCA_959602645.1 of uncultured Collinsella sp. Taxonomy (GTDB): domain Bacteria; phylum Actinomycetota; class Coriobacteriia; order Coriobacteriales; family Coriobacteriaceae; genus Collinsella. The sequence continues at coordinate 19,913 of CAUGTZ010000028.1, forward strand.
GCGAGGCGACCAGCGCCTTGGCCGTCGAGAACATCTCGCCCACGCCGATGGCGAACGCCAGCGACGTGTCCTTGACCAGCGTGATGATCTCGTTGCCCATCGCCGGCAAAATGCGCTTGGCGACCTGCGGCATCACGATATACAGAAACGTCTGCATGCGCGAATAGCCCAGCACCTCGGCAGCCTCGTATTGACCGCGCGGAATGGACTGCAGACCCGATCGATAGATCTCGGCAAAGTAGCCGGCATAGTTGATGATGAATGCCACAACGCACGCCGTCCATTTGGAATCGGGCGTGAGCGAAATGCCAAACACGTAATACGGGGCAAAGTAGATGGCAAACATCTGCAGCATGAGCGGCGTACCGCGCATCACCGAAATATAGATGCGCGCAATCCAGCGGAGCGGCGCGATTTTGCTCATGCGCATAAACGCCACGGGGATTCCCAGCGGAATCGACCCCAGCAGCGTCAGCACAAACAGCTGCAAGCTGACCAAGAATCCCTGGCCAAGCATCTGCATCATGACCTGAATAGACAACCCAAGCTCTCTTTCACAGTAACGGAACAGCGAACCCAATGCTAAAGCGGGTTTTTCAGGTGCCCGAGTTTGCCGTGAAAGAGGAGCGCCGCGTACTAAATGTACGCAAGCGACGGTTTGAACGGCAAAATCGGGTGCCTGGGAAAGCCGCTATTTGAGAACCCAGTTGTCGAAGGATAGACCATAGCTTGAATACTTATCGCAGAGGTCCTTGACCGTACCGTCCTCATAGAGCGCCTTGAGCGACTCGGTCACGGCGTCGGCCGACTTGGTGTCGCCCTTCTTAAAGCCGACGGCGTAGTGCTCGCTGGACAGCGGCTTGTCGAGCTGCGTATAGGCATCGGGCTTGGCGGCAAGCTGATACTGGGCAATCGAAAGGTCGCATGCCACGGCATCGACCGCGCCGCTCTCGAGCTGCATAAAGGCCGTGTTGTACTCGCCAATGGTGTCAAGCGTGGCAAACGTCGCCGCCAGATCCTTCTGGTCGCCCTCGAGCACATCCTGTGCGGCGGAATCAGTCTGGGTAATCACGGTCTTACCGGCAAGATCCTCCCAGCTCTTGATACCCGCGCCCTTCTTGACCACGAGCACCTGCTCGTTGAGCATGTACGGCTCGGAGAACGTGTAGTCGTCCTCGCGGCCCTCCATGGTAAAGCCGTTCCAGATGCAGTTGATGGCACCCGAGTTGAGCAGCGTGTCCTTGGCATCCCAGTCGATGGCCTCGTATTTGACCTCCCAGCCCTGCTTGTCTGCAACGGCCTTGGCAAGGTCGAGGTCAAAGCCGGTGTACTCGCCGTCGTCGCCCACAAAGCCGTACGGAGGATAGGACTTATCAAAGCCCACCACGAGCTTCTTGGACTCCGCGGCGCCCTTCGTATCCTTGGCCGCGGCAGAGCCAGCAGCGGAGCCCTTGCCGGCACCACCGCCGCAGCCGACAAGACCAAGGCCAAGCACCGTGGCAAACGAGCCGGCTAGACCAACAAACTGACGACGAGACATATCGGTATTCATGGTATTCCCCCTTGGTGGCACTTTAGTTAGATAAAGTGAGTCATGTAACGTTCAGCATCATACACTTTACCTTGATAGAGTACAAGGGAGGGTTTGCCAGGCGCGGACGGGGAGCGGCGCATAATTAAGTTTCCTGCTCTACAGTCCTGCGCAAGACGGAAAGCACATTAAGTGCTCTCCTGTTCGTGCGGAACTCGCGACAAACTTAACCCCTGCCCCGGCACCCGGCGGGCAAACGTCGTTGGGCTTATCACTGACATGAAATGGGCGCTTGCATATCGTCCGCTAGCTTGGCACGGTACAATGCTTTCAGATTTCAATTTGTAAATTAGTGGGGTTAATTCATGGCAGAATCTCGTGCGGAGCGTAAGGCTCGTCGTGCTTTGATTGAGGCGGCTGAGGGGTCTCAGGAGAAAAAATCTTCTAAGAAATCTAAATCGTCTAAGGATGCGAAGGGTAAGTCGGCCAAGGGCAAGGCTAAGGCCAAGCGTCCCGGCTCTCGTCGGGGCGGGGATAAGGCGCCTCAGACTCGCTCCAAGCGTCCGCATAACGATTCGGTTCCGTCTGCGCGCAAGGCTGTGGATCCCAAGTCCCCCTGCTCCATCATGAAAGCTTGCGGTGGATGTACGGCGCTCAATCGTCCTTATAAGAAGCAGTTGGCGGCCAAGCAGGCTGCTATGGAGGAGCTGTTTGCTGAGCTCTGCGAGCGCGAGGGTATTGCCGTTGATCCCATTCGCGGTATGGGTGTTACCCTGGGCGACCCGGGCAAATATCCTGCGCCGCGTGGTTTTCGTCATAAAGCTGCCACCCCCTTTGCTCCCGGCAAGGAGGGTGCTGTCCGCTGTGGCTTCTTTGAGCGCGGCACGCACAAGATCGTTGCCGTACCCGAGTGTCCTGTCGAGGCGCCGGGTGCCCGTCAGATTCTCAACGGCATCGCGCATGAGGCCGAGCGTCTGCACATTCCCGCCTTTAACGAGGACAAGCATCTGGGCCTACTTCGCTACGCCGTCGTTCGCTGCGGCTGGCGTACCGACCAGATTATGGTCACCCTCGTGACTGCCCAGCGCGATCTGCCGCATGCACAGGAGTTCTTTGAGGCTGTCGCCGCACTCAATTCGCACATCGTCACCGTCGCCCAAAACATCAACGGACGCCCCGGCAACGCCATCCTCGGCGAGGAAACCCGCATCGTTTATGGCGCCGAGTGCATGCGCGACCAGCTGCTCGGTTGCGAATTCGATATCTCCCCTACCGCGTTCTATCAGACCAATCCGCAGCAGACCGAGCTGCTCTATCAGCTCGCGATTGACGGCATGGACCTGCAGCAGGGTGACATTCTTATGGACGCTTACTGCGGCAGCGGCACCATCGGTCTGTGCGCCGCGAAGGATGCCCGGGACAGAGGTGTCGGCATTATGCTGCTCGGCGTGGAGCGAAACCCCGCGGGCATTGCCGACGCACGTCGCAATGCCGAGCTCAACGGCCTTACCCGCAGCGCTTGGTTTATGGCCGACGACGCCACCGATTACATCCTGGACGCCGCCGATAACAACGAGCGCGTTGACGTTCTCTCCCTCGACCCGCCGCGCGCCGGCTCCACGCCCGAGTTTCTTGAGGCCGCCTGCGCACTTAAACCGCGCCGCATCACTTATATCAGCTGCAACCCCGTGACCCAAGAGCGCGATCTGCACCAGCTCCTCGACGGAGGCTATCGCCTGCTCAAAATCACGCCAGTCGACATGTTCCCCCATACCGACCACACCGAAACCGTAGCGATCCTCGAGCGCCGCTAACCCACCCCAGTAGATTTTTGGAACATGCCTTAAAATCTACCGGCACAAGAAAGGGGGCGGCCCGTCTGGACCGCCCCCTCTCGTTGGGTATATGAGCCCGTTACATGCTCTTGCGCAGGTCACACACGCCGGCTGCCGCCATCTCGCGCAGCAGCGTCTCGCGATCGCGCGTCACAATCAGGTCCAGCGGGAAGTGAATCTCATCGAGCATCTTGCGCGCCTGGTCGAGCTTGCCAATTGCCATACCAATATGCGCGTCGGTCGAGACGCCAATCCCCACGCCCAGTTCGGCGCAGCGCTCGGCAATCTTGCGGCAAGCGCCCCAATGCTCGGCATCGGTACCATGCTCAAGACTATGGTTGTTGATCTCGATAATCTTGTGCTTGGCCTTGGCCGCCAACAGCACCTCATCGATATCAAAGGAAACACCCGAACGACCCGTGTGGCCCAGCATAAACACTTTGGGGTGCTCCAGAGCATTGATATACATCTCGGTCGTCTGAGCTACCGTCGCACCTTCGGCAATCTGCGGATTATGCACGCTTGCCACCAAATAATCCAAATTGCGCGTAACCAAATCGAACAGCGAATGCTGGCGACTGAACGGATCACCGGCAATATCGAGCGTGACAGGAGTGTCCTCGCCAAACAGGCTTCCGTCCAGCGAAACGATATCGGCCTCGGCACCACGCAGCACCAGTACGCCGCTCCAAATGCGCGGCCAGATATCCTGATTGATAAAGAACTGGTAACTACGCAGGTCATTGGGGCAAGGCGAAACCATAGAGCTCAGATGGTCGGCAGATCCGAGCACCTGCAGGCCACGCTCTGCCGCCCAGTACACATTCTCCTCAATGGTCGAGTATGCATGCGCAGAGAACATCGTATGGGTATGGATATCACAAGAAAGCAGGTAGGGCATCGGATCTCCTTATCCGGCATGGCCGTCGCGTATATTCATTGTACGCATAGCCTTCGATAGTCGTAAAACCGCTCCATCCCAACGACACAACGTACATGACAACGGGGTCCGGCTTAACACCAAACCCCGTTTCACGTAAAACATTACAGGCAGAGCGCTTTGCTTTTAACGATACTCGTCTGCCAGCTGCTTCCAGGCAGGTAGCGAATTGATAATCGTCTCGTAACTCACGCAATAGCCAAGGCGGAACCAACCCGGCATACCAAAGCTGTCCGAGGGAACCGCGAGCAGCTCGTACTTCTTCGCGCGCTCGCAAAATGCATTTGCATCGGGCTCGAGCGCCTTCACCCACAGGTAGAAAGCGCCGTCCGGCTCAACGTAGGTGTAGCCGTACTCCGCCAATGCGTCGGTGAGCGCCGTGCGGTTGCGCGCATAGGCCTCGACATCACTCGGCTCATCGATGCAGTCGATAATCACGCGCTGGAAGAGCGCCGGTGCGCACACAAAGCCCAGCGTACGGGCGGCACCCGCAACAGCCGGCATCAGACGCGCTGCCTGCGGGTTGGTGTTGGGAACCAAAATCCAGCCCACGCGCTCGCCCGGCAGCGACAGCGACTTGGAATACGAGTAGCACACGATGGTGTGCTCGTAGATCGAAGGCACCCAAGGCACCTCGGCGCCATAGACAAGCTCGCGATACGGTTCATCCGAGATCAGCATAATCGGGTTCTCGGAATCGCGCTTGGCGTTGACCTCGCGCAGAACATTGGCCAGTCGCGTCAGCGTGTCGCGCGTATACACGGCGCCGGTCGGGTTGTTGGGTGAGTCGATAATGACGGCAGCCGTCTTGTCGGTAATCGCCTTGAGCACGTTATCCACGCTCAGCTGGAACGTATCTTCATCGGCGAGCGCCTCGACACACGTGCAGCCGGCCTTCTCAATCCACACGCGATACTCCGGGAAGTACGGGGCGATAACGATGACCTCGTCACCCGGGTTCGTAACGGCATTGAGTGTGCAGGTGAGCGAAGCCGCCGCACCCACCGTCATAAAGACATCCTTGCCCTCATAGCTCGTGCCAAAACGGCGATTGAGCGACTCCGCCACGGCGGTACGGCACTGCGGCAGACCCGGTGCAGGCGTGTATCCATGCAGCTGGTCGCTCGGCAGCTCCAAGGCCTTCTTAATGGACTCAGCCACGGCGGCAGGCGCCGGAACACTCGGGTTTCCCAGAGAAAAATCGAATACGTTCTCTGCACCGATCTGTGCCTTGCGCTCAAGGCCATAGCTAAAGATCTCGCGGATGATGGAACTTTCCGCACCGCGAGCAAACATAGTTTCGTTGATCATCTGTTCCCCTTTCGCATAGGCGCTATTGTACGCTTTAGTCGGGCAAAGTGCCGCAGCAATGTTAATTGGGGACAGACTTAAATGCGTGAAAACGCTCATTTAAGTCTGTCCCCAATCAACAGACGGCCCCATATCGCTCAAAAGAAAAAGCCTCCGCAGGTTTCCCCGTGGAGGCTTTCGCCGCATAGACTATTTGTCGGCGTCGGTGTCGGCACCGGCATTGGCGGCACAGTCATCGCCGGCATCATCGGATGCGGCTTCTGCATCCTCCTGCATGGCCGCCTGTGCAAAGGCTGCGGCATCAGCCGCAAGCTCCTCCTCGCTCATACGAGGCGCGCGCTTCTTGGTCGGCATGCCGGCCGCCTTGGCATTGCGCTCCTCCTTAGCCGCCAGAATATCACCCTCGCGCTCGAGGTAGGCGTCCCACTCGTTGTCGAGCAGGGCGTTCACGGCATCACCCTCGACGGTCTCACGCTCAAGCAGCACCTTGGCCATCAGATCAAGCTGATTGCGGCGGACATCCAGAATCTCGACCGCACGACGATGGGCCTCGCGCATGATGCGCTGAACCTCGATGTCGATGCGGCGCGCCGTCTCCTCGGAGTAATCCTGATGATCGGCGTAATCGCGACCAAGGAACACCTGATGCTGCGCCTCGCCAAACACTTGCGTGCCCAGCTCCTCGCTCATGCCCAGACGCGTGACCATCTCGCGCGCCATCTTGGTTGCGCGCTCCAGGTCGTTGCTCGCGCCCGACGTGATGTCGTCACACATAAGCTCCTCGGCAACGCGGCCGCCCAAGAACACGGCGAGCTCGTCGAGCATCTCGTTCTTGGTCTTGAGGAAGTGATCCTCCTGCGGAAGTTGCAGCGTGTAGCCCAGAGCCTGGCCGCGGCTGACAATCGAAATCTTGTGAACCGGATCGGAATGCTCCAGGATGTGGCCCACCAGGGCATGGCCGCTCTCGTGGTAGGCGATCGTGGTGCGCTCGGCCTCGGTCATCACGCGACCCTTGCGCTGCGGACCGGCAATCACGCGCTCCATCGATTCCTCGACCTCGTCCATCGAGATCACGGAACGATGGCGGCGGGCAGCCAGCAGCGCAGACTCGTTGAGCAGATTTGCCAGATCGGCGCCGGTGAAGCCAACGGTCATCTGGGCGAGCTTCTCAAACTTAACGTCCTCGTCCATCGGCTTGTTCTCGGCATGCACGCGCAAGATCTGCTCGCGGCCCTTCACATCCGGACGGTCGACCGTAACCTGACGGTCAAAACGGCCGGGACGCAGCAGCGCCGGATCCAGAATGTCGGAGCGGTTGGTGGCGGCGATCAGGATGACCGACTCGCTCTCCTCAAAACCGTCCATCTCGACCAGCAGCTGGTTGAGCGTCTGCTCGCGCTCATCGTGACCGCCGCCCAAGCCGGCTCCGCGCTGACGTCCTACGGCATCGATCTCATCGATGAAGATGATCGACGGGGCCTGGGACTTGGCCTCCTTAAAGAGGTCACGCACACGGCTGGCGCCGACGCCCACGAACATCTCGACAAAGTCGGAACCCGAGATGCTAAAGAACGGCACGCCCGCCTCGCCGGCAACGGCCTTGGCCAGCAACGTTTTACCGGTACCCGGAGGGCCCACCAGCAACACGCCACGCGGGATCTTGGCGCCCAGCTTGCGATAACGATCCGGATCGCTCAAAAAGTCACGGATCTCCTCGAGCTCCTCGACGGCCTCGTCCACGCCGGCAACGTCTTCAAACTTGACCTTGGGACGCGTGGCCTCGTTGGTCTTGGCGTTGGTCTTGCCAAACTGCATGTTCCTGTTGTTGGCGCCCATCACCTGGCGCATAAAGTAGAACATGATGGCAATCAGGGCAATCGTCGGCAGCACGCTCATCGCCAGGTCGCCCCAAAAATCGGGATCGTTGGTGTTGACGATGTACTTGGTATCGGGGTGCTCCGCCATAAGCTCGGCAAGCGAATCGGAGCCGACATAGGTCGAGGAGAAGCTCTTGAGCTCACTCGTATCGCCCTTGTCCTTTTTTGTCTTCCAGTAATGACCCGCCACGCTTCCGTCTTGAACCGTATAGGTCAAATCTTCGACGCGGTCCTGCTTAATGGCGTTGACCATCTCGCTCGTCGCGAGCTTAACGGTATTGCTGGAATTGGCAAAGCCGGAACCCATGTTAAAGAAGGCGTAGCCCAGAAGCGCGCAAGCCAAAATAAAATACAGCCAGCCCGTACGCGTGGGCTTCTTGCCTCCGGGCACCCCCGGGATCTTAGGCTCCCGGGGAGTCTGGGAATTGTTATCGTTACGGTCGTCGGGCATCTTACGAATAAACCTCCGGTTTCAAAATGCCCAGATACGGAAGGTTACGATAGCGCTCGGCATAGTCGAGGCCGTAGCCCACCACAAAGGCATCAGGGCAATGGGTTCCAACATACTTGGGCGTGATGGCCGAGGTACGGTCCTCAACGTCCTTCCACAGGAAGGCGGCGACCTCCAGAGAAGCGGGCTTGCGGCTCTCGAGGTTCTTCATCAGATACTTGAGCGTCAGGCCCGAGTCCAGAATGTCCTCGACGATCAGCACGTCGCGACCGCGGATGTCGATATCCAGGTCCTTAATGATACGCACGATACCCGAGGACTTCACGCCGTCACCATAGCTCGAAACAGCCATGAAATCGATGTTGGTCGGCAGCTCGATCTTGCGCATCAGGTCGCCCATAAAGACCACGGCGCCACGCAGGACCGCAATCAGCACCAGATCCTTACCCGCGTAGTCGCGAGTAATCTGCTCGCCTAGGCGAGAGACGATACCGTCGATATCCTCCTGCGTAAACAGAACCTTCTCGATATCCGGATGTTGAGAAGCCATGACAACCCTTTCTTGTGCTTATCGCCCACACACCGCCGTATGGACGCGAACTTCACATTTTAGCAGCGCACGGGGTATATTTTCCAGCCCGTACGCCATCAGCGCGGGAATACCGTCAACGTCGCACAGAATAGCTGACGTGGGACGCTATTCCGCATCGACCACACGAAGCAGATACGCCACGCGCGTTGCGGCCGTGCATTTAAAACGCTCGTCCGCGCGAACGCCTGCGACCCATACCACGGCACCTCCCGGAGCCGTTCTCACCACAGGAACGCCTGCGCGCTCAGAAACGGGAATACGAGCCTCGTTGAGCAGGTCCGACACCTTCTTACTTCGCCCACTCATGCCCAACGGACACATCACATCCCCCGGCGCGGGACCGTCTACCCACAGACGCGCCAAACGCGCCTCGGCGGGAATCTCCCCGCGCGAGCCGGCGAGCATCCGTTCGCTGTCGCGATCGGCAAAGCCCAGCGTCGCGGCATCCACTATAGCGGTCACCCCTCCGGCACCCGCGAGTTCGCGGGCACGGCGCACAATATCACACCCCGGCTCGACGGCCATCGGCTCTGCCACAAGAATGCGGCCCGCCCCCAGCGGCAATCGACCGGGAATGGTGACCCAATCGGCAACTAATCCCTCGCGCGCCGCCGGAGCCTTGAATGACAGCATGCCAAACTCCACGCGCGCATCGATTCCCGCCGGCAGCGTGACCGAACCCGAGCCTTCGGCGACACAGGCGAGCACGCGCTCCACATGCCGCATCTCCGGGCGAGCGTCGGGGTCGATACGCTTAATTGCCAGTCGCACCATGCGCCGAGCAATCACCACCTCGGCCGCGGCCAGTCGGCGAGCGTCAAGAACCAGTGCACCCGCCGCCTCCTTACGCAGGCAGCTTCGAAACGCCCGTGCGGAAAGCTGGGAAAGAAAGGCATCCTCATCGCCCAAGATCTCGCAGGCGGCGCCAATCGTCTTACAGACACTCGCGTTGCGCTGCGCCACCACCGGCATCACTCGATGGCGCACATAGTTACGCAAGTATGACACGTCCTCGTTGCTCTCGTCCTCTCGCCACGGCTGACCATGCACCTGCAAATAGCCCACGAGCTCATCATGAGTCAGGTCGAGCAAGGGACGCACCACGATATTCCTCCGGCGAGGAATGCTCGATAGGCCAGCGGGCCCCGAACCCTTAATCGCGTTCATCAAAAACGTTTCCGCACGGTCCGACGAGGTGTGCGCCGTACAGATGCGGGCCGCCGTCCGCGGTGCGCCCGTCTGGGCGCAGAGCTCACGAACGTATCTCCGTGCCGCGGCATAGCGTACCTCGCGGGCAGCCGCCTCGATATTGCCCGATTCATCATCAAAATAGGCATGCTCAACACACAGTGGCAAGCCATATTGCGCGCAGAGCTCGCGCACAAAGGCCTCGTCGCCATCGGACGCCTCACCACGCAGATGATGATTTACATGCAGCACGTGCAGTCGCTCGCGCGCGATGGGGGCCACCCCACGCCCATCCAGAATATCCAACTTTGATGTGCATGCCATAAGGAGCAAGGCCGTCGAGTCCGCACCACCTGATACCATGAGCACCACAGGAGCAGCCGTCTGCCGCGTCGCCAGGGCGTAATCATCCACCCTCGACGCAGCATGATGTCCATAGTGCTGAGATACCGTTGGCATTCGCTTCCTCCTCTATTCGTCCGCACCCATTGTATCCTTTGGAATCTTATGTCTCGCCTGCACCTTCATATCCTCGGCAGCGGCTCTAAAGGCAACTGCGCGCTCATCGAGGGACCGCAAGGTCTCATCATGATCGATGATGGCCTGTCCCGCCGCGAGACACTTAAACGCATGGCGGAGCTTGGCCTCTCGGCAGATAACGTTTCTGCGCTTGTAATCACCCATGAGCACAGCGACCACATCAAAGGGCTCGATGTATGGTGCAAGCACTGGCACGGCCCCCTCTTTGCCAGTAGGGGCACACTTTCGAGCAAAGAAAATCTTTCGCATCTGCCTGTCGAGGAATTCGATCCCGGTGACACCCTGTCCATTGCCGGCATCCACGTGCAAAGCTACTCAACATCACACGATGTCATCAATCCAGTCGGCTATCGATTCGACGCCCTCGATGATTCCATCGGCTTTGCCACCGACACCGGAGAGCTATCGAGCCAAGCCATGAACACCCTCAAAGATTGTCGAGTCCTCGCGCTCGAAAGCAACCACGATGTGACCATGCTACGCAAGGGAGAATATCCCCGCTTTCTTCAGGAGCGCATCCTGTCTACAAGGGGACACCTCTCCAACGACCAAGCCGCCGAAGCCGCGCGCGAACTTGTTACCGAGCGCACCGAACAGCTCATTGCCATGCATATCAGCCAAGACAACAATCGTCCGAGCCTTACCGTCAAAAGCTATGCCAAAGCGCTAGCCGCATCCCTGGATGACGAGGTCGGCAGCTCCGCCACCCTTCTCCAAGGATCGCGAAAACTCTCGATACGCCCCGCAAGCCAGCATCGGCCAGCAACCATTCAATAGACTGTCCTAGACAGCAAAAGGGGCCGGGAATCGCTTCCCAGCCCCTTTTGTTATCTTTTAATAGCGCAGAACACCAACGAAGTTAGTCGATGGAGATCTTCGTAACGTTCTTCTTCTCGACGATCTTGGGAACCGTAACGGTCAGGATGCCGTCAGCGTACTTAGCCGAGAGGCCCTCGCTCGATGCGTCCTTAAGATACACGCCACGGGTCGCGCTGTACGAGCTGAACTCCTTCTGCAGGAAGTTCTTGCCCTCGTTCTCCTCGTCTTCCTCGACATTCACGCTAATGGACAGACGGCCCTCGTTAAGCTCGACATCGATATCGTCCTTGGCGACGCCGGTCAGATAAGCCTTGACCTCATAGCCATCGCCCTTATCCTCAACGTCAACGGGGAACGCCTTAGAGGCAATCGAGTTGTTTGCAAGGTCGGTCATATCATCAAACAGATCGAACAGCGAGCTAGCAGAAGGACGAACGCCAAAAACCGAACGATAAGGAACCATGCTTGCCATGTTTACCACTCCTTTTAGGACTGCCGAGCCATCTTCTAGGTGACTGGGACTTCTTTTGACGCTCTTATATATGCCCACACAGTGCTTATATATACATTGACTATAAAGTTTTTTGAGTCCAGTACTATAAGCATATCTAAGTGTATATGACTCAGGTTTTAGTAAGGTTAAGGTTCTTTGAACCAGAGCTTAAATAACGAGTATGTTCGCAGCTACAAATAACAAGGGGCTTACAATGAGCGCGTACACGTTGTTGGTAACGAGCTAAAGGGCATCATGGACGACCAAAACCAGAACAAAATGTTTATACCGACGCAGGGGGAAGATACTTCCACGCAGCCGCCGCGGTTCCATCGCCCCCACATCTCGCAAGAGCCCATTAATGATCCGGAGCCCGAGTATGTGACGAGAAATCGATATCAAACACTCGAGAATGCCCAAACGGGACGTAAACATATGGGCGTCGCCTCGGGAGACCCTGTATATCTGAAAGACGCACCATTATCTAAAAACAGCGCAGCTAGTGATGAGCCACTGAAAGCATCCGCCGCTCATCAACAAAGAGGTCCTCGACCAAAGCAAACCTTGACGCATTCGGCTCGCTATCTCGAAACGCCAAAACAGGGAAAATCAATCTTCGTTTCGACAAGTAAACGACGCAAGCAACATCGACTGACAATCCTGCTTTTGATCATTGTGGCCATAGCAGTTGCCCTTGTTATTCGTTTTATTTTCTTTAAATAAAAGCTCAATACCAAAAACGATAAGATCGTCTAGTGTAATTGAGTCATTTACGACCCATAACGCAAAAAAGGAGGAGGCCGCGAGGCCTCCCCCTTCTTCAATCTCGATGACGGCTCGGTGCCGTCCA
>CAUGTZ010000029.1 GCA_959602645.1 uncultured Collinsella sp.
ACAAAAAACGTACCCGAACCCTTTCTCGTAAAGAATCGGGTTCGAGTACGAACTGAATGCTGGAGCAACAAAAAACCACCAGAAAGGTGCCTGTCCCCTTTGTGGTGGTTTTGGGCCAGTCCTAGAGCGTGTGGCCGTAGGCGTTGGCGACCTTGATGGCGGCGGCGAACTTTTCGTCGGTGAAGGGCTCAGGGTTGCCCTGCTTCCACTCGTTGGTGGCGTGCGCGTATTCGCACAGGGCAGGGATATCGGCCTCGGAAAGCCCGACCTGCTCAAGCGTCACGGGCAGGCCCATCTGCTTGTTAAAGGCCGCGTAGCGCTCAAGGTTCTCGGTGTCTCCCGTATAGGCAAACAGCACGAGCACGCCCAAGCTCACGACCTCGCCGTGCAGATAGGTTCCCTCGCGCGGAATGCTGCACGTCGCATTGTAGAACGCGTGCGCCACGCTCGAGTTGTAGTAGTAATCGTTTTGGTTGGTCAGGTTCGAGACATAGCCCGTGTTGACCACGATGTCGAGCGCGATCTGCTTGACGGCCTCGCTCGACAGATTCCGGCGCACGTCCTCAAGACCCTGGACGCCATAAGTAAACAGCGGCTCGGAGCAGGTGTGGGCGAGTGCCAGGCCAAGACCGGCGGTATGCTCCAAATTGCCGGCGCTCGTGGCGTATTCGACCTCGGGCTGCTTAGACAGGGCATCGCCCACGCCGGCCCAGAAGTACTCCGCCGGTGCCTCGGCGATGATCTTGGGGTTGATGAAGATGTGCGCCGGGCGGTTGGGATACGAATAGCCCTCGAGCGAGCCGTCGTCGTTGTAGACAACGGCAATGGCTGTCGCGGCCGAGCAGTTGGAGCAGATCGTTGGTACCGTAAAGACGATCTTCTTGAGCTCGATGGCCGCCGTCTTGACGGTGTCGAGCGCCTTACCGCCACCGCATGCAATGAGCACGTCGGCCTCTTGGCAAGCGGGGGAGTTCACAACCTTGGCGATATTTGCGCGCGTACTGTTGGTACCGTAGACGCGCGTCTCCAGAATCTCGACATCGGTACCTTCAAGTGCTGCCTCGATGCCCGGCAGCGCTGCAGCCAGTGCTCGCTTGCCACCGATGATCGCGACCTTGGTCGCTCCGTATTCGGCCAGCGCGCCCGGCAGCTCGTCAAAGCAATCCTCGCCAACGGTGTAGTCGCTCATTCCAATCGTGCGCATAGCAACCTTCTTTCGTTCGATAGAGTGCTTTCAGGTATTTTGCTCCTAGAGAAGGGCTGTAATAGCGAGAAATTTCGAACGTATAAAACCAGTGTTGAGGGTTTTTCGCCGGCGCGGAACGTGCTAGCATACTCCGCATAAGCGTTGATGGGGACGAGTAGTCGGCCGTCCGCATGCTACAGAGAGCGGGGAGCGCTGAGAACCCGTGCATGCGACCGATGAAAATCACCCCGGAGCTGCGGTCCCAACGGACGTGCCGCGCAGGTTCGTCTTAGTAGACATCGCCGAGATGGTCGTCGATACAGACCAGCCGAGTAACGGATGCGAGCGCGCGGCGACGCGGGCGAGGGCATCTAAGCTGGGTGGTTAAGCGAAGAGCTTTTGCGGGCGTGCAGCCCGTTTGTGGCGCTTCGTCCCAGCTTGTAGGGACGGGCGCTTTTTTGGTGCCCAACGGGCGTGTGCGCCCATGACATGAAAGGGGTACCGTGGCAAACGAGTACAAGCAGACGATGAATCTGCCCAAGACCGGTTTTCCCATGCGTGCCGGTCTTTCCAAGTCCGAGCCTAAGCGACTCAAGGACTGGCAGGACAACAAGGTCTACGAGCAGGTTCTGAAGAAGAACGAGGGTCACAAGAAGTTCGTGCTGCACGACGGCCCTCCGTACGCCAACGGCCCGATCCACATCGGCCACGCCATGAACAAGATCTCCAAGGACATGATCAACCGTTACTGGATGATGCAGGGCTGTGAAGTTCCCTATGTCCCCGGTTGGGACTGCCACGGTCAGCCGATTGAGCATAAGGTTGAGGAGAAGCTCGGCACCGAAAAGTTAAACCAGACCTCCACGGCTAAGATCCGTGAGCTTTGCAACAAGTTCGCTGTTGAGAACATCGAGCTGCAGAAGGCCGGCTTCCGTCGCCTGGGCGTGCTCGGCGACTGGGACAACCCGTATCTGACGCTCTATCACCAGCATGACGCCGCCGACATCGAGGTCTTCAAGGCCATGTTCGACAAGGGCATGATCTATCGTGGCCACAAGCCGGTTCACTGGTGCAAGCACTGCCACACCGCACTCGCCGAGGCCGAGATCGAGTACTCCGACGAGACGAGCCCCTCTATCTTCGTTCGCTTTGAGATGACCTCCAAGCCCGCTGGCCTCGAGGACTTCGACGGCCCGGTCGACTTCATCATCTGGACGACCACGCCGTGGACCATCCCCTCCGACCAGGCCGTTTCCCTTAAGCCCGGCGCCGCCTATGTCGCCGTTGAGCACGATGGCCGTGCCGAGGTCATGCTCGAGGACCTGGCTCCCAAGTGCTGTGAGGAGTTTGGCTGGGAGTACACCCCGGTCATGGTCGACGGCAAGCCCTATGTGGTTCCCGCCGAGACCTTCCACCACATCCACTACAAGCAGCCGATCTTCGACGGCGTTGAGGGCGTAGCGCTGCTGGCCGATTACGTCGGTGTCGATGACGGTACCGGTATCGTCCACAACTCGCCCGGACACGGCGTCGACGACTACTTTGCCTGCCTCAAGGAGGGCATCACCGACATCTGCATGCCGGTCGACGACGACGGCAAGTTCTACACCGGTGAGGAGTTTGGCACCGGTGGCCCCTTCAGCGGTATGGATACCGACGAGGCCAACCCGCACATCATCGAGTTCCTGCGCGAGCGCGGCACCCTGGTCCTCGAGAAGAAGATCACGCACAGCTATCCGCACTGCTGGCGCTGCAAGCATCCGGTGCTCTTCCGTGCCACCGACCAGTGGTTTGTCTCGATGGACAAGACCGGTTTGCGCGAGCAGGCTGGCAAGGAGGTCCGCGAGAACGTCAAGTGGTATCCGGCGCATGCCGCCAACCGCATTGGCGCCATGGTCGAGCAGCGTCCCGACTGGTGCATCAGCCGCCAGCGCAACTGGGGCGTGCCGATCCCCAGCTACACCTGCGCCGACTGCGGCGAGAAGGTCATGAACGACGCCACGCTCGACGCCGTTATCAAGCTCTTCCACGAGAAGGGCTCCGACGCCTGGTTTACCGATGCTCCTGAGAGCTATCTGGGCGAGGCCTGCGTCTGCCCTAAGTGCGGTGGCCATCACCTCAAGGCTGATAAGGACATCCTTGACGTGTGGTGGGACTCCGGCGTGTCTTGGAAGGCCGTCTGCGAGTACCGTCCCGAGCTGGAGTACCCGGCGGACGTCTACCTCGAGGGCTCTGACCAGCACCGCGGTTGGTTCCAGAGCTCGCTGCTCACCTCGGTGGGCGCCAACGGCCACGCTCCGTACAAGGCGGTCGTCTCGCAGGGCTTCACCCTCGACGGCCAGGGCCGTAAGATGTCTAAGTCACTCGGCAACGTCATCGACCCCAACAAGGTCTGCGACGAGATGGGTGCCGACATCATCCGCCTGTGGGTTGCCTCCGTCGATACCAGCTCCGACGTTTCCATCGACCACGAGATTCTCGCTCGTACGTCCGATGCCTACCGTCGTTTCCGCAACACGCTGCGCTTCCTGCTCTCCGAGCTCGAGGGCCAGTTTGAGCCCGAGACCGACGGCGTCGCTTTTGCCGACCTGCTGCCGCTCGACAAGCTCATGGTTGCCCGCCTGACCCAGGTCCAGGCCGAGGTCGACGACGCTTACTCTTGCTACGAGTTCCCGCGCGCCTACCGTGCGCTCTACGACTTCGTGGTTACCGAGCTCTCTAACGTGTATCTCGACGCTCTGAAGGACCGTCTGTACTGCGACAAGCCCGGCTCGCTTGAGCGCCGCAGCGCCCAGACCGTGCTGGCTGAGCTCTTCTCGATGCTCATGCGCGACCTGCAGCCGATCCTGTCCTATACGGTTGACGAGGCCATGGCATATGCGCCTGCTGGCTGCGTCGATCACCAGAAGTACGCCGCGCTGCTCGATTGGTATAAGTCGCCCATTACGGTCGACGAGGCCAACGAGTTTGAGGGCGTGCTCGAGGCTTCGCTCGAGCTCCGTAGCGCCGTGACCAAGGCCCTTGAGGATGCCCGTTCTGCCGGCACCTTCACCAAGAGCCAGCAGGTCCGCGTCAAGGCGGTCGTTCCCGCCGAGATGTACGCGCTGCTGACCGGCGACAAGGCCGTCGACCTGGCCGAGTTCTACATCGTCTCCGATGTTGAGCTGACCCAGGGCGAGGAGCTCTCCGTTGCCATCGAGGCTGCCGAGGGCGAGTGCTGCGACCGTTGCTGGAACTACCGCACCACCGTCGGCGAGTACAACGGCCACGCTCATATCTGTAAGAGGTGCGCGAACGCACTCTAGTTACGCGGTTTTACCAAACCGCGTAACGGCTCGACGCTGCAAACCCGCCAGAGCGGCAATCTGCCTTTCAGCTTCGGCGGCATGACCAGAAGGTCTATGCCGCCTTGCTTCAAGGCACCTTGCTCGCTCTGGCGGGTTTTCGCTGTTGGTAGCGAATCATCGGCTATTTCGTTGCTGGTCAATATAAGATATTGATTTGCGTTAAACGTAATTCGATGTTTTTGAGGGTAGGGGATTGATTTGGGTCGTTCTGCGGATATGACGCCGCCTTTGCGTTGGCGGTTGGGTGTTGCTGGTAGCGTGGCGTTGGCCGTGCTGCTTGTTGACCAGCTGACCAAGCTTGCGGTTCGTGCCGTCGGCGATGCTCTGCATGTGACTATTATCCCCGGTGTGATCGACTTCCTTTTCGTGCGTAACATCGGTGCTGCCTTTAGCTTGGGCGAGGGACATGGCCTCGCGTTTGCCGTGCTGGCGTTTGTCGTTATCGTTGCGATCGCGGTGTACTTGCTTCGCGCGCCCCAGCTTGCTCGCTTTGAGGTTGTGGGCATGGCTATGGTCGTGGGCGGCGCCATTGGCAATGCGATCGACCGTCTGGCTTTTGGCTTTGTGACCGATTTTATTGCCACCACCTTCATCGACTTCCCCGTCTTCAATGTGGCCGATGTCGGCATTACGGTCGGTGTGGTGCTTGCCCTCATCGGCTACATGTTCTTGAGTCCTGCGGCCCGTGAGGTCGACGCGACCGCCGAACTCAACGCCCGTGACGAGGCCCGCGCTAAGCGCAAGGCCCAGCAGCGTGGGGAGCGTGCCCGCAAGATTCGCGAAAGGAGCGAGCGCTAATGGCCGACATCCATATCCTTGTTGCCGACGATGCCGCTGGTCAGCGTCTTGACGCCTATCTGGGCGCTAATGACGGCTGCCCTACGCGCTCTGCCTGCGCGCATCTGATCGAGGGCGGTGCCGTTGCCGTCAACGGCGAGACATGCCTGTCAAAAAAGTATGCCGTGCGCTCCGGCGACCGTATTTCGGTCGATTTGCCCGAGCCGCACGATCCCACCGATGTGATTCCCGAGGCCATTCCCCTCGATATCCGCTACGAGGACGACTACCTCATCGTGCTCTCCAAGCAGCGCGGTCTGGTGTGCCATCCCGCCCATGGCCACGAGAGCGGCACCCTTGCGAACGCCTTGGTCTATCACTGTGGCATTGACCATCTGGGCACCGTGCAGGGCGAGGACCGCCCCGGCATCGTGCATCGCCTGGATCGTGACACCTCGGGCCTTATGCTCGCGGCAAAAGACGACGACACCCAGCGCGCGCTCCAGAATCTCATCCGCACGCGCACGCTCGACCGCCGCTACATTACGCTCGTCCACGGCCACATTGCCATGGACGAGGGCACCATTAACACCGGCATTGCCCGTTCTACGCGCGACCGTGTCAAGATGGCGGTTTCGGACGATCCTTTCGCGCGCCAGGCCATTACGACCCTTAGGGTCCTCGAGCGCTTCGATTCCACGCGTTTTGACGATGGCTATACGCTCGTCGAGTGCCACCTGTTTACGGGTCGCACGCATCAGATTCGCGTGCACATGCGCCATATCAACCACGCCTGCGTGGGCGATCCGCTCTACGGTAAGTGCGATGCGCGTGCCGACCAGGGTTTGACCAGGCAATTCCTCCATTCCTGGCGTGTGGCGTTCGATCATCCCGTGACGGGGGAGCGCATTGAGTGCCGCGATGAGCTGCCGTGGGATCTCGCCGCCGTTCTGGATGACTTAGCCCCGCGCTCGCTCGGCCGCACTGCCGCCGGCGACGAAATCGTTCCGCAGCTCGGTCTGCTCGAAGCCTAACCAGTATTAGGTGGTTTCTTGAACTCGGTTAGCCTACGGTAAGATATACGGTTGTTTACGTAACGCGTTCTCGGGAGCCTGCATGCTCGCCTTTTTACAAACCAACACACCCATCGTGATCTTTAATCAGATTGTGGTTACGCTACTCACGGTCTGCTTTCTGTACCAGGTGGTCTTCTTTGTCATTGGCGCTCTTCGTGGCGAGGTCGCGCCTCCCAAGGCCAAAAAACTCCACCGCTATGCCTTCTTTATCGCGGCGCATAACGAGGAGGCCGTGATCGCCAATCTCGTACGCTCTATTAAGGATCAGGACTATCCGTCCGAGCTCATCGAGGTCTTCGTGGTCGCCGATGCTTGCACCGACAACACGGCGCAGCTCGCGCGCGAGGCCGGTGCCATTGTTTACGAGCGCAATGACCTGGCCCGCAAGGGCAAGAGCTGGGTCATGGACTTTGGTTTCGATCGCATTCTCAACGAGTATCCCGACACGTTTGAGGGCTACTTTATCTTCGATGCCGACAATGTTATCTCCCGCGATTACGTCTCCAAGATGAATGATGCCTTTGACCAGGGCTTTCATGTGGTCACGAGCTATCGTAACTCCAAGAACTTCGGCAGTTCGTGGATTTCCTCTGCCAACGCCACCTGGTATTTGCGTGAGGCCCGCTTCCTCAACAACGCGCGTAATATCTGCAAGACGTCCTGCGCCGTCTCGGGCTCGGGCTACCTTATCTCCGCCAGTGTTATCGAGGGCATGCACGGCTGGCAGTTCCATACACTGACCGAGGACATCCAGTTCACCACGTTCTGCGCCATTCACGGCATCCGCATCGGTTATGCGCCGGCGGAGTTCTTTGACGAGCAGCCGGTGACGTTTAAGGCGTCCTGGAAACAGCGCATGCGCTGGACCAAGGGCTTCTACCAGGTCTTTTTTACCTACGGCAAGCATCTGGTCAAGTCGACGTTCCGCTATCATCGCTTTGCCGCATATGACATGTTTATGACCATCGCTCCGGGCATGCTGCTGTCCCTGATCTCCATGCTCGCCAATGCGACGTTCCTGATCGTGGGTGGCCTTTCGCATGGTTTCTTGGCTACCGAGGTCGAGATGCAGGCTTGTGCCGCCTCGCTTATCATGACGTTCGTGATGATGTACCAGACCTTCTTTATCCTGGCGCTGCTCACGACCATCTTTGAGTACAAGCACATTCATTGCGCTCAAAAGTGGCGCCTGGTGACCAACCTGTTTACCTTCCCGATCTTTATGTTCAGCTATATCCCCATCACGGTTGCCGCGCTGTTCCTGAAGGTCGACTGGGTCCCGACGCAACACGCCGTCAACGTTACCCTCGACGAGGTCATGCAAGGCGCCAAATAACCACCACCAAAACCACCACAAAGGTGCCTGCACCTTTGTGGTGGTTTTTGCTTTTGAGTGACTGCCCAAGGAGGTTTTTAATGGTCTATATCCCGTTTTGGATTTGTATCTTTGCCGGCGCGGTGATTGATGCCCGTGAGCGGCGGTTTCCCAATGAGCTTGCCGGCGTGTGTGCGGTGGCGGCGCTTGCAGGCGTTTGGCTCGACAGAGGTGTTAACACGGCGCTTGACCACGCCGGTCTTGCGGTCATCGTCTACCTTGCCCTTGTGCTCACTGAGTCGCTCTGGCGTCGTGTTCGCCAAGCCCCCGGCATCGGCATGGGGGATGCCAAGGCGCTTTTCGCGCTTTGCACGCTCGACCCTCTGGGTGGCATCGTGGCATTTGCCGCCGCGCTCCTGGTCCTTGCCCTCTCCTGCCTCATCACAAAATCGCGTTCCTTGCCATTGCTCCCGTTTTTGGTGCCGATTTTTGCCATAATCGAGGTTGTGGGCTGCACTTTGTAACCGATTGCGCATCCTTCTTAAGGAGCATGCCATGGCAACTAATCAAGAAACGGCCGTCATTAAGGCGCGCATGGACCGTATTCCCTCGGCGTTGTCGCCCGAACTTTTCGAGCGCATTGCCACCGATCGTGCTTCGGGCTATGTTAACCCGTATCGTTGCAACGACGATCAGGTCATTCGTCGTATTGATCGCGCCGCCGACAAAGGCACGCTTATGCGTCCGGCGTTTATGCGCGATACCGAAAAGATACTTCATCTTCCTGCGTACACCCGTTATGCAGGCAAAACGCAGGTCTTTAGCTTCCGTAGCAATGACGATCTGTCACGCCGCGGTTTGCACGTGCAGCTTGTCTCCCGCATTGCGCGCGATATCGGTCGCGCCCTGGGGCTCAATTGCGATCTGATCGAGGCGATTGGCCTGGGCCACGACTTGGGACACACGCCTTTCGGCCATGCCGGTGAGCGATTTCTCAACGATATCTACCACGAGCGTACGGGGCGTTATTTTTTCCATAACGTGCAGTCGGTCCGCGTGCTCGACGCGCTGTATGGCCGTAACGTGTCACTCCAGACGCTCGACGGCGTGCTATGCCATAACGGCGAGTACGAGCAGCGCGTGTTTGAATTGTCGGATATGGGCTCCTTTGACCAGTTCGATCGGGCGGTCGAGGACTGCATCGCCACGGGCTATAGCGCGATTGAGCATCTGCGTCCCATGACGCTCGAGGGCTGCGTCGTTCGCATCTCGGATATTCTTGCCTACGTCGGTCGTGATCGTCAGGATGCGATCGCGGCGGGTCTGCTTTCGCCCGACGCTTTTGACGATGGTCGGGGCGGCGCCTATAACAGTTGGATCCTCACGCACGCTTCCATCGATATCGTTGAGCATAGCTATGGTAAGCCGCGCATCGAGATGAGCGAGGACCTGTTTGAGGAAATTCGCCGAGCCAAGCGCGAGAACTACGAGAAGATCTATAGCAAGGGCGGTATCGAAGGCGATTCCGAGGAGGAGCTGCGTGAGGCGTTCGAAAAGCTCTACGACCGTTGCCTGCGGGATCTAAACAGTGGCGACGAGTCCTCTTATATCTTTAAGCACCATATTTCGCGCATTGAGCAGCAGCTTTCCTACTATCATCGTACCTATGCCTGGCAGGACGACAAGGATCAAGCCGTGGTTGATTACATCGCGAGCATGACGGACGGTTATTTCTGCGAGCTGACGAGCAAGCTGTTCCCGGGTCTAAAGTTTCCGCATCGTACCTATATTAACGAACGGTAGTTCGTATTTATTCGGTATACTGTTTGTGGAAAACGTTTTTGATTGATGCACGGGATGGCTATGGACGACCTTTTTTCTGCTTCGACGCGCGAGCGTTCCTTTCAGAATGCGCCGCTTGCGGTGCGCATGCGCCCCAATTCGCTCGACGATTATGTGGGCCAGCAAAAGGCCGTCGGTAAGGGCTCATGGTTGCGTGCCGCGATCGAGCACGACGTGCTTTCGAGCGTGATTCTGTACGGGCCGGCCGGTACGGGTAAGACGACGCTGGCCCACATTATCGCCAACCATACCAAGAGCGAGTTTGTTGAGGTCAGCGCCGTGACGGGCACTGTGAAGGACCTGCGCCGCGTAATCGATGAGGCTAAGACCCGTCTGAACACCTACGACCGCCGCACCATTCTGTTTATCGATGAGATCCATCGCTTTTCGAAGTCGCAGCAAGATGCCCTGCTGCATGCGGTCGAGAACCGCACCGTCATTATGATTGGCGCCACGACGGAAAACCCGTACTTTGAGGTCAACTCGGCATTGCTCTCGCGTGGTCGCGTGGTGGAGCTTGAGCACCTCAAAGACGAGGATATCGCCACGCTTATTGAGCGTGCGCTCGAGGCGCCGCAGGGTTTGGGCGGCAAGTTCTCGGCCGATGAGGATACGGTCAAGACCATTTGTACGCTGGCTGCGGGTGATGCACGCTCGGCCCTGACGACACTTGAGCTGGCGAGCGAGATTGCCGTCACGCGTCCCGATACCGAAGGGACGCCAGCGCCGGCGGCGGGGGAGCGCTATCCCATCACCGTGGATGACGTAAAGATTGCCAATCCGCGCCGTGGGTTTTCGTATGACAAAAACGGTGACATGCACTACGACATTATCAGTGCGTTCATTAAGTCCATGCGCGGCAGCGACCCCGATGCCACCATTTATTGGCTCGCGCGCATGATCGATGCAGGGGAGGATCCTAAGTTTATTGCACGCCGTATTATGATTCAGGCTTCTGAGGATGTTGGCAACGCCGATCCGCAGGCGCTTTTGGTGGCGCATGCCGCGTTTAAGTCTGCCGAGGTCATTGGCTATCCCGAGTGCCGCATTAACCTTGCTCAGGCTGCACTCTATGTGTGCTTGGCGCCTAAATCCAACGCGTGTGAGGCTTCAATCGATGCGGCGCTGGCCGATATCCATTCTAGTGGGCTTCGCGAGGTGCCGAGTTATCTACGCGATCGCCATCGCCCGGGCAGCGATGAATACGGTGTGTATAAGTATCCGCACGATTATCCCGAAGGCTGGGTCGACCAGCGCTATTTGCCCGAAGGCTTAGAACGCGGTGCATTTTGGCAGCCTGCCGGCCGCGGTTGGGAAGAATGGCGCGTAGAGCAAAGCGAACGCGACCGCAGCGGGAATGCACCGAAGTAACTGCTGATTATTTTGTCCCAGGATCTCACGCTTGGCATGTTCGGTCCCCTTTGGGGTACCATGAACAGCGTCTGTATTTCGATTCCTTTGGGAGGCTTGTATGAGTCCCATTCAAATCGCCCTGCTGGTGCTCGCCGTTGCCGGCGTGTGGGCTGTTGTCGAGCTCGCGCTCACGCTGCGCAAGACCCGCACCGTCGTTGATTCGCTCGACAAGACGGTAACCGACCTCAACAATACGATTGCCGAGGCGCAGCCCGTGGTGGCAAAGCTTGATGGCGCCGTTGACGAGCTTACGCCGGCACTTGCCCAGATGGAGCCGCTCCTCAAGTCGAGCAAGACTGCCGTTGATGCTCTGACGTCTAACCTCGTTGAGGTTGAGGCGGTCGTTCGCGACATTTCCGAGGTCACGGGCAGCGTGGCCGAGGCCAGCAATGCCGTATCGAGCGTGACTGATTCTGCTGCTGGCGCCGTGCAGAAGCTCTTCAATAAGGTGAAGGCTCCTGCAGCCGACGCCGATCGCAAGCTCGCCGCTGCCGCTGCCGAGGCCGAGCAGCCCACTGAGCGCGTTCTGATTGGCGACGACGATGCCGCTGCTGACGACGATGATGTTCAGAAGCCCGCTGCTAAGCCTGCTCAGTATTACACCTATACGCCTGCCGAGACCTCCGAGGAGTCCTGCGATGAGTAGCGAAGCAACCTGCCCCATTACGCTGAGCGTTGCCGGTGATCCGCGTCTCGCGCGCTTGGTGCGCATGACGGCCGCCAACGTCGGCGCCCTGTGCTCTATGTCCGTCGATCGCATCGAGGACATTCGTATGGCTGCCGAAGAAGCCTTCATCTTTGGCTGCACGGCTGTTGATTCCGACGATATCTCGATCAAATTCGATGTCGACGAATCGCATGTGGGCATGACCTTTACCTTTGGCGACCAGGCGACTGTCGATGAGGATGACCAGGCTGCCGTGTATGCCGAGCTCATTTTGGCGAGTGTGTGCGACTCCTACGAAAAGACTACAGCGCCCCTAACGCTTTCCCTCGACCTCAAGGCGGATATCTAATATGACCGAACGCTCCCGGAGCGGCAAGACCGCTTGGGACAAGGAGAAAACCCGCGAGCTGTTTCGTCGTTATAAGGAGACCGGTGATCCGGATGCTCGCGAGCAGCTCGTCATGTCCCATATGAACCTGGTAAGGTTTCTTGCCAACAAATTCAAGAACCGCGGCGAGCCGCTCGATGACCTTTTGCAGGTCGGGTACTTGGGCTTGCTCAAGGCTATCGATCGCTTTGATCCCGAGCGCGGACTCGAGTTCACGACGTTTGCCACGCCCACCATCTTGGGCGAGATTAAGCGCCACTTCCGCGACAAGGGCTGGAGTGTGCGCGTGCCGCGTCGTCTGCAGGAGCTCTCTGCCAAGGTTAACCAGGCCACCGACAAGCTCACCAACGAGCTTCAGCGTTCGCCCAAGGTTGAGGAAATCGCCGACTATCTTGGCGTAAACGTCGACGAGGTGCTCGAAGCCATGGAATCGTCCTCGGCCTACACCTCGGTGCCCATCGAGGCCCCCGGTGCGTCCGATTCCGATGATGCGCCTTCGATTCTCGATCGTTACGCCGACGATGACAACGAGCTCGACTTTACCGATGACCGTCTGGTAATCGAGGAAGCCATCCGCGATTTCTCGCCGCGCGAGCGCGAGGTTATCGAGCTGCGTTTTGTGAAGGGCATGACCCAGATCGAGATTGCCAAGAAGCTGGGCATCTCGCAGGTGCAGGTTTCGCGTCTGCTGCGCCGCACGCTTAAGAAGATTCAAGATAAGATCGACCCCGACGGAGTGATGGTTCGTTCATGAGTGAGCACCCCCAACAAATCGACCGCACGCTTCGCGATACCCGTATTCTGACGCTGCGCATTTGGGGCGTCGTCGGCTGCATTGTCATCGCTGCCGTCATCTTTAACCTTATGGGCATCCTGGCACCGGTCATCGAGTTTTTGGCAGTCGGTTCCATCATTGCTTTTGTGATGTCCCCGATCACCAACTGGCTCGAGCATCATGGCGTGAATCGCGGCATCGGTTCGCTTATAGCGCTTATTGTTGTTGTTGCCGTGCTCGTCGGTGTTGTTTGCATCTTGTCGCCGATTCTTTTTGGTCAGATCATGGAAGTCCTGAGCCGCCTGCCCGAGCAGCTTCGTGTTGCGGGTGGCGACCTCAACGAGATGGTCTCGCATGTCAAGACGCTCAACAACACGCCGCTCATGGAGTATTTGGACGATAATCTTTTGTCGCTGGTTACCGTGGCATCGAAGTATGTGTCTCAGATCGCTGCCGAGCTTGGCCGCGGTGTGTTCCCGCTCATCACCAATACGGCCTCGCAGTTGTTCGTGATCTTCCTTGGTCTGGTGCTTGCCTACTGGATGGCCTGCGATTATCCTCGCATGCACCACGAGATTTGCACCATCATCGGTCAGGAGAAGGAGACTTCGTACCGCTTTATGGTCGCCATCCTTTCTCGCTCTGTCGGCGGCTACATGCGCGGTATGGTCGTGACGTCCATCTGCGGTGGTTTCCTCGCCTTTATCGGTTTTATGATTATCGGCCATCCGTATGCGGCGCTCATGGCTATCTTTACCGGCATCATGCATTTGGTTCCGGTCGTCGGCCCCTGGGTGAGCGCGGCAATCGCCACAGTGCTCGGTTTCATGTTCAGCCCCATGTTGGCGTTGTGGACGCTCATCGTGACGATGGTCGCGCAAAACGTCACTGATAACGTGATTTCGCCTAAGGTCATGCAGAGCTCGGTGCAGGTGCATCCCATCATGAGCCTCACGGCGCTCGTTATTGGCTCGGCACTCATGGGCCCCATCGGCATGATTATTGCCATCCCGCTGTGTGCGGCCCTCAAGGGTATCTTCGTGTACTACTTCGAGAATGAGACCGGCCGACAGCTTGTGGCCTATGACGGCGCCGTGTTTAAGGGCACGCCGTACCGCGATGCCGATGGCAACCCGGTCGCCGCCTATGACGCGCTTGGGGACGATACGTTCATCTATGAGTCCGAGCTCATCGGCAACGAGACCGCGCCCGAGGCCAAGGCTATGCCCAAGCCCGAGCTCGATAATCCCTGGATCAAGCTCTCGGGTCTTCAGCCCGATGCCACGGGTTTCTTCAAGAACCCCTTCGCCAAGGATGATGATTCCAACACGGATGACGACACCAAAACCGGCATCGACGGCTCCATGGACGATGACGACAAGTAGCGGGGTAATTCGGGCTAACATTCATACGCGCTAACATGCAATTTCGCTGAAGGGCCGGCATTGTGCCGGCCCTCTTTTTGGCACAGGCGCGGTGGGATGGTAATATCGTTACGTTTGAACTGTTTCGATGTGAAACCGAGGAGATTCCCTCTATGAGTGCTGACTACCCGTCAATGACTACGGCTGAGATTCGCTCTAAGTTCCTCAACTTCTTTGAGGAGCGCGGTCTTAAGCTCTATCCTTCTTCGTCCCTCGTCCCCGACGATCCTTCGCTGCTGCTTGCCAACGCCGGCATGAACCAGTTTAAGGAGTATTACCAGGGCAAGAAGACCATGAAGGAGATCGGCGCAATCTCTTGCCAGAAGTGCGTCCGCACCAACGACATCGATTGCATCGGCGAGGACGGCCGTCACCTGTCCTTCTTTGAGATGCTCGGCGACTTCTCCTTTGGTGGCGTCTCCAAGCAGCAGGCCTGCGCTTGGGCCTTTGAGCTCATTACCAAGGAGTTCAAGCTGCCTCTCGACCGCCTGTACTTTACTGTCTTTACCGAGGACGACGAGACCCACGATGTGTGGCGCTCCCTGGGCGTTGCCGAGGATCATATCTCCCGCCTGGGCGAGGACGACAACTTCTGGGCCGCTGGCCCCACCGGCCCCTGCGGTCCGTGCTCTGAGATTTACTTTGACATGGGCGAGGAGGTTGGCTGCGGCAGCCCCGACTGCAAGCCTGGCTGCGACTGCGACCGCTTCCTTGAGTTCTGGAACCTCGTGTTTACCCAGTACGACCGCCAGGAGGACGGCTCCATGCCGGAGCTGCCGCACCGCAACCTCGATACGGGCATGGGTCTGGAGCGCATGGTCGCCATCATGCAGCACAAGACCGCTAACTACGACGGCGATCTGATGCAGCACCTCATCAAACTCGGCGAGGAGATCAGCGGCAAGACCTATGACGCCGACGATTACTCCGGCGCCAGCCGCTCCCTGCGCATCATCGCCGACCACTCCCGTGCCGTCGACTTTATGATCTCGGACGGCATCCTGCCCGGTAACGAGGGCCGCGAGTACGTCCTGCGCCGCCTGCTCCGTCGTGCCGTGTTCCACGGTCGTCTGCTGGGCATCGAGGGCGCCTTCCTGACCAAGTTTATCGACGAGGTCAACGCTCAGATGGGCGAGGCTTATCCCGAGCTGCTCAAGAACGTCGCGCTCGTTAAGGGCATCGTCGCCTCCGAGGAGGAGCGTTTCTCAACGACGCTCGACAACGGCCGCGTTTACCTGGACGAGGCCCTGGCCGCGCTCGCCGACGGCGCTGTCCTTCCGGGCGATGTTGCCTTTAAGCTTCACGACACCTTTGGTTTCCCCATTGACCTGACTGTCGAGATCGCCGGCACCGCCGGTCACGACGTCGACATGGATGGCTTTACCGCTTGCATGGAGGACCAGAAGGCCCGCGCCCGCGCCAACGCCAAGGGCGATGCCTGGGGTAGCTTTAACGACGTGTGGGTCGAGCTTTCCGACAAGGTTGCCGCGACCGAGTTCGACGGCTATGACAACGACGTCATCGATGGCGCCAAGGTTGTCGCCATCGTGAGCAACGGCGAGTCCGTCGAGTCCGTTGCCGCCGGCGAGGACGTCGAGGTCGTGCTCGACCGCACCCCGTTCTATGCCGAGATGGGTGGCCAGCAGGGCGACGCCGGCGAGCTTTCCGCCGAGGGCGTTGCGCTGACCATTTCCGATACCAAGAACCACAACGGCCTGTATGCCCACGTCGCCCACGTCGCCGAGGGCACGCTGACCGTCGGTGCTACCGTGACCGCCGCGCTCGACGCCGAGCGCCGTGGCTTCCTGCGTCGCAACCACACCGCCACGCACCTGCTCGACGCCGCGCTTAAGCAGGTCCTGGGCGAGCATGTCTCCCAGGCTGGCTCGTTGGTGACGCCCGAGCACCTGCGCTTTGACTTCACGCACTTCGAGGCCCTGTCCTCCGAGCAGCTCAAGGCTGTCGAGGACCTGGTCAACCAGCAGATCTTCGCTTCCAAGCCGGTTGTGACCCGCGTCATGGGCATCGACGAGGCCAAGGCCGCCGGTGCTGTCGCCCTCTTTGGCGAGAAGTACGGCGACGTCGTCCGCGTTGTCTCCGTGGGCGCCGAGGACCAGCCGTTCTCCCGCGAGCTCTGCGGTGGCACGCATGCCGCCAACACCGCCGAGATCGGTCTGTTCAAGATCATCTCCGAGTCTTCCACGGGCTCCAACGTCCGCCGTATCGAGGCCGTGACCTCCAAGGGCGCTCTCGACTACATGGCCGACCGCCTGGCGCTCGTTGACGCCGCTGCCGCTGCGCTCAAGTGCCGCGTTGACGAGGTTCCCGCCCGCGTGGAGAACCTGCAGGCCGAGCTGCGCGAGACTTCCAACAAGCTCAAGAAGGCACTCACCGGTGGCTCTTCCGACGCCATCTCCGGCGCCATCGAGGGTGCCGTCGAGGTCAATGGCTACAAGCTCGTCGTCGCTGAGCTCCAGGGCCTTGAAGCTGCCGACCTGCGCAACGTGTGGGATACCGTGCACCAGAAGGTCGCCGGCCCCGTCGCCTGCGTCGTCGCCAGCGTGACCGAAAAGGGCACCCCGGCCCTGCTCGCTGCCGGCTCCGATGACGCCGTCAAGGCCGGTTTCCACGCCGGTAACGTGATCAAGCAGATCGCGGGCCTGGTCGACGGTCGCGGTGGCGGCCGTCCCAACATGGCCCAGGCCGGTGGCAAGAACGCCGCCGGCATCGCCGATGCCCTCGCGGCCGCTAAGACCGCGCTCGGCGCCTAAGAATCTAAGTAGTCGCTGTGGTCGCGCTTGCGCTGGACATAGGGGAGACCAGGATCGGCATCGCCGTCTCGAGCCGTGATGGCAAGATGGCGATGCCTGTCAAGGTGCTCCCGGCTGCAGAGGTCACCGGTATGGCCAAGACGTTCCGCTACCTGGTTGAGGACTATGAGCCCGATATCCTGGTAAGTGGGCGTCCCCTGACCATGGCCGGTGAGCCCGGTCCCCAGGCCGAGCGCGTTGCCGCTGTTGCGCAAAAGATTGCCGACGAGCTCGATCTTCCGTTGGAGTTTGAGGACGAGCGCCTGTCCTCGCAAGAGGCAAAGCGTATCCTGCGCGAGCAGGGCCTCAACGAAAAGCAGATGAGGGGCAAGATTGACATGATTGCCGCCAGCCTGTTTTTGCAGACGTGGCTTGATCGTAAAAACGAGGAGGTTTCGCATGCCTAGCGCTTCCGATCCGCGCCAGCCGAATTGTACACGTCAGTCGGCGTCGCGCCCTGCCCAGCCTGGCCAGCGTCCGGCACAGCCGACCCAGCGCGCAGCTCAGTCTGCCGCGCGCCCGGTGCAGTCCTCCTCTCGTTCGGCCCAACCTGTTCAACGGACGGGTCAGCAGCCTTCTGCTCGTTCGGTTCAGTATCCGGCTTCTCACGCGGCTCAGCAGCCCACTGCTCGTTCGGCTCAGCCTGCAGGCGGTGCTCGCTTTAAGCAACAGGCACCTACCCAGCGAACGCAGGCCCCCCAATCGCATTCGCATCACGCTCGCGGGTCGCATGGCGTTGCTCCGGCGACTCGCTCGAGCTACAACACGCATGCTCGTCGCGGTGCTCAAAAGAAGAGTTCTCCGGTTCCTATGATCATCGGCGTTGTGGTGGCCGTAATCGCGCTTGCTACTATCGCTTTCTTTGTCGTACCTGCCGTTAAGGGCTTCTTTGCCGGTGAGGATGCGAAAGTCGCTGCTGGCCAGCAAGTTACGGTGACCATTCCCGACGGTGCTTCGGGCGATACGATCGCCTCGATTCTCTCCGAGAACCATATCGTCGAAAATCCCAAGGATTACTACGCGGCGGTGAAAAAGCTTAACGCCGATATGTCGCTTAAGCCTGGCACCTACTCGTTCACCACACTCATGGATGCGACCAAGGTTGTTCAGCAGCTCATGGAAGGCCCCAACGCGGGCTCCAATGCGCTGACTATCCCTGAGGGTCTGACAGTCGATCAAGTCGCCGACCGCGTGGCCCAGGCCTACGACAGCATCTCTAAGGAAGACTTCCTCAACCAGGCCAAGGCCTCCAACTACGTGGACGACTATAGCTTCCTTAAGGGAGCCGCCAACGACTCGCTCGAGGGTTTCTTGTTCCCCAAGACCTATTCGTTGGGTGATTCGCCGACGGCCGATGACGTGATTCGCGCCATGCTCGATCAGTTTAAGACCGAGTACAAGTCGCTTGACTTTGCGAGCTGCGAAGCCAAGATCAAGGAGCGCTACGGTGTGGAGATGTCCGACTACGACATCGTCAACTTGGCCTCTATCGTTGAGCGCGAGGGCCTCAACGCCGATCAACGTGCACACGTGGCCTCGGTCTTCTACAACCGCCTTGCCGGCAAGCTCGACGGTCTGCGCTATCTCAACAGCGATGCGACCATGATGTATGTCACCGGTGGCGAGGTTACCGCCGACGACCTGCAGAGCGATAGCCCGTATAACACCTATAAGCACGAGGGCCTGCCACCCACGCCCATCTGCTCTCCGTCGCTCGAGGCACTCAAGGCCACGCTTGAGCCAACCGACTCCGATGACCTGTATTTCTACATTACGCAGGACGAGGAGTACTTCTCGCAAACCTACGAAGAGCATCAACTGTCTTGGAATTAGCATGAGGATTTTTAGCCCCAAACGATACGTTGCCTCGGTCGATTGCATCGACCTTGATACCCTGTGGGCCGACGGCAAACGCGCCATTCTGCTCGATCGCGATAACACTCTGGTTCCGCGCGACACCGAGCAGGTTCCCGCCGCGGTTTCCGCTTGGCTCGATACCGCCCGCGCCAAAGGCTTTAAGCTGTGCATGGTGTCCAACAACTGGCATCGCGATCAGGTCATGAGCTCTGCACGCGAGCTGGGACTCGAGGCCATCAGCCACGCCATGAAGCCCGCCCCGTTTGCCTTGAAGGCGGGTCTTAAGCGCCTTGGCGCCACGGCAGACGAGGCGGTGCTGATCGGCGATCAGCTGTACACGGACGTGTGGAGCGGTAACTTTGCCGGCGTTGACACTATTCTGGTCAAGCCGCAGGCAACCCAGGACCTGTGGTACACGCAGATCTTCCGTATCTTTGAGCGCCGGGCCCTGCGCGACCTTCCCTGCGAGGAATAGGTTTCGCCATGTCTCAGCACATCAAACACGGCTGCGACCATATCTTCTTTATCGGCTTTTTGGGCGCGGGCAAATCGACGCTCGCGCGCAACGTCGGCACTATGTTCAAGCGGCGTTTTATCGATACCGATCGTTTGGTTGTGCGTCGATGTGGCAAGTCGGTGACCGAGATATTTGAGACCGAGGGCGAGGATCGTTTTCGCGAGCTTGAGACCTCGGCACTCCGTTCGCTTCAAAGCGAGCGCAGCCTGCTGGTGTCGTGCGGGGGTGGCATCGTCGAGACGCCGGTGAACATTGAGTTGATGCATGAGATGGGTATATGCGTGTACCTCGAAGGCGACTTTGAGGACTCGTTGCGCCAGATTCGCCGCTCCGATACCCGGCCCGATTTCCGCTCGCCCGAGCACGCTGCGCGCCTGTTTGAGCATCGCCGTCCGCTGTATCGCCAGGCCGCCGATATTACCCTTGATATTCGCAACAAGTCCTTCGAGGACGTTTCCTACCTTTGTGCCGAGATGCTTTTGGAGCGTGGACTGCTATGATTCGCCGTCAACTTATCAATTTCCAAAACCGCAGTGTCGATGTCCGCGTTGGATTGGGCGCGTTCGAGGAGCTGTCGCGCATGTTTGCCTCGGCCGTGGGCAAGCCTAAGCGCGCGATGGTGGTTTGGAACGACGCTACATCCGAGCGTTTTGGCGAGGTCGTCGAGCATGCGCTGGTCGACGCCGGTTTTGCCGTGTCGCTGCTCGTCCTCGAGGTTTCTCCTGCCGGTGCTACGCTGGACGATGCCGATACCGTCTTTGGCGCCCTGTCGGCTAACGGCATTACCTGCGACGATCTCGTTGTCGCTGTCGGTGACACGGCGACCTGCTCGGTCGTTTGTTGGTGTGCCAATCAGTGGTGCGGTCGCACCGAGTGCGCCTTGCTGCCGACGACGTTCGACGCCATGCTCACGGTTGCGACGACCATGAAGCCGCTTGTCGCCTCGTCGACGAATGCGCTTCCCGCTATCGCGTTCCGTCCCGAGCCGGGCTTGGTCGTGTGCGACCTCGACCTTGTTCGCGTGGCGGACCCCGAGGACCTCAAGCTCGGCTATGCGGTACTTGTTGGCACCATGCTTTCGAGCAGCAAGTCCCGCTGGAATCAGTTTACTGAGACCGTCCCCGAGATTCTCGCGGGCGAGGAGGTCGCGCTCGTCAATGCCGTTCAGTGGTCTCAGACTGCCCGTAAGGACGTACTGATGGCCACGAACCCGAGCGCCCGCCATGCGCTCGATTTTGGCAAGACAGGGGAGCGTACTCTGCGCGTCTGCCTGGGCAAAGCCGCGGCGCAGGTTCCTGCCTACCAGCTGCTGTCCGAGGGCATGCGCTTTGAGGCGCGCCTAGCACATGATGCCTGCGACTTCGATATCGACTATGTGTTTGATGTCGATGACTGCCTGGAGGACTTTGGCATCGATGAACTTGCCTTCGACCTGGAGCCCACCGCGTTTATCGAGAAGTTCCGCAGGCAGCAGTTTGCGCGCTCGAACCGTAGCATGTTGCCGCTGCCCGCGGCGCTCGGCGCCATTCGTCTAACGAGCGTTGAGGACGAGGTTCTCGACCGCCATGCTCACGCATACTTGGCTTCTCGCAAAGAACTTCTCTAGGATTTATTGACATACATCGTCTTTCGTATCATGTTGAGGGGCGGGTTTCCAATCGGTTGCGAATCGCGCGCGATTCCATCTTTCGATCGAGGCCCGTCCCGCTTTTATGAGGACAATAAGAAAGGAATCTGCATGTCTGAGTTTGCTGCCGGTCCTGCCGGTCGTATCGAGCGTGTCCGTGCCCTGATGGCTGAGCGCGGCTACGACGCTATCGTCGTGCGCGACGAGGCCAACCTTCGTTGGCTCACGGGCGTGAAGGGCGTCTTCGACTACACCTTCGAGTTCCCGCACGCTGCATTTATTACGGCCGACCAGTGCCTGTTCCATACCGACTCACGCTATCTCAACAGCTTTGAGGAGAACACGTCCGCCGGCAGCCCCTGGGTCTACGACATGGACGAGGGCACCATCCCCGGTTGGGTCGCCGGCAAGATCGCGGCTAACAAGTGCCGTGTCTGCGCTGTCGAGGACGACATGCAGATCAACTTCTACCAGGGTATCCAGCGTGGCCTTGAGGATCGTTCCGTCGCCTGCATGCTGCCGCTGATGCATGACGACATTCGCAAGATGCGCGCCATCAAGGACGCCGAGGAGATCGAGCTCATGCGCCATGCACAGTCGATTACCGACGCCGCCTTCCAGCACATGCTCGGTTATATTAAGCCCGGTATGACCGAGAAGCAGGTTCGCAACGAGCTCGAGAACTTTATGTTCGCCAACGGCGCCGACAGCCTGGCCTTCGGCTCCATCGTGGCGAGCGGCCCCAACACCGCCAACCCGCATGCCGTCCCGAGCGACCGCGTGATCGAGAAGGGCGACTTCGTTCTCATGGATTATGGCGCGGGCTACTGCGACTATCGCTCCGATATGACGCGTACCGTCGTGATGGGCGAGCCCACGCCCGAACAGCTCGACTTGTACGCGCTCGTGCGCCGTGCGCACGAGGAGTGCGTCGCCGCCATCCATCCGGGCGTCGAGGGCAACGACATTTTCAAGCTTTCCAAGAAGATCATTGGCGATGCCGGCTATGGCGATTACTACAACCATGGTCTGGGCCACGGCGTGGGCATTGACATCCACGAGCTGCCCAACTTCAACCGCAGCAAGAATATCATCGAGGTCGGCTCGGTTATCACCATGGAGCCCGGCGTCTACCTGCCCGGCGTGGGCGGCGTGCGCCTGGAGGACTACGGCGTGGTCACCGAGAACGGCTACGAGCCCTTCACCAAGACGCCGCATGACCTTCACGTCATCGATTGCTAGTCTACTTCGGTAGATAGTTTGGGGCGGGGCCTCCGGAGCAATTCGGACGCCCCGCGTTCTCTTTTTATGCGCTCGCTGCAGGCGCCGTCTGCAAGTGTATAATTTCGCTCGTATGTAATTTGGACGCTTGTGCGTTCTGCCCATAACAAGAAAGGTCGCTATGCCTACCATTTCTACCGCCGACTTCAAGAACGGCCTCGGTCTCCGCATTAAGGACAAGGTCTACACCATCGTCGAGTTCCAGCATGTCAAGCCGGGTAAGGGCGGCGCGTTTGTGCGCTACAAGACCCGCGACATCAAGAGCGGCCGCGTCGTCGAGAACACCTGCAACGCCGGCACCAAGTTCGAGAGCGTCATGCTCACCACCCGTGAGTTCCAGTACCTCTACAACGATGGCACCGACTACATCTTCATGGACAACGAATCCTATGAGCAGGTTCCCGTTCCCGAGGACATGGTGGGCGAGAACTCCAAGTGGCTGCGCGAGAACGACATCTGCCAGCTGCTCTTCGCCGACGATGAGCTCATGGGCGTGACTCCGCCGATGTTCATCGAGACCACCATCGTCCAGACCGACCCGGGCTTTAAGGGCGACACCGTCCAGGGTTCCACCAAGCCGGCCACGATCGACACCGGCGCTGTCATCCAGGTCCCCATGTACCTCAACGAGGGCGAGGTCATCAAGGTTGACACCCGCGACGGCAAGTTCGTCTCCCGCGTCTAGCAACCAACTCTTCTAGGAGGACTCATGCCCCAGGAAATCAAGATTGACGGCATCGGCATTTCGCCCGATGTTCTGACCGCCATCGTCTCGCGCGCCGTGTCCGATGTCGAGGGCATCGCCTCCGTTGGCGTCAAGGACCTTGCCACCAACCTTGTCTCCATGATGCTTTCGTCTAAGGCCCCGGCTTCCGAGCCGGCGGTCGAGGCCGAGGTCATCGGCGACAAGCTTGCACTCACCGTGCGCGTCGTGGTGTTCTTTGGCTATCCGTTCAAGAAACTCGCCGAGGCCGTTCGCGCCGCCGTGGTCACCGCCATCGATGCCCAGGTGGGCGTCGAGGTCGAGCGCGTTGACGTTTGCATCGACGGCCTCGTTTTCCCCAAGGAGTAACCTTTGAGCCTTAAGGTTTATCGCGGGCGTACGCTTGCCCGCAGTCAGGCGCTGCAGCTGCTGTTCCAGGCCGAGGCCACGGACAGCCCGCTCGAGCGCGTCCTCGAGGGCGATTTCCTGATCTCGAAGGGTCCCCTCGACCCCTATGCGCTGGAGCTGTGCCGCGGTGCTTACGAGCATATCGACCGCATCGACTGCGCTCTGCGCTCCGTTGCCAAGAACTGGGATCTTATGCGCATGCCCGGCGCCGACCGCAATCTGCTGCGTATCGCCGTCTATGAGATGCGTTTCCTCACCGACGAGGAGGTCTCGGACGCCATCGTGATCAACGAGGCCGTCGAGCTTGCCAAGGCCTACGGCACCGACCAGTCCGCGTCGTTCGTCAACGGCGTGCTGGGCAAGATCGCTCGCAGCGAGGAGCTGCCGGGCGAGGACCTGTACCAAGAGCTGCTCGCCGAGGATCGCGCTCGCGAGGAGGCCCAGGCTGCCGAGGCTGCCGCTAAAGTTGCGGTTGCCCAGGCTGAGGCTGGTGTGCTGGCCGAGGGTGTGGACGCTGCTGAGGCCGTCGAGGCCGACTCCGTCGAGGAGTAGCCATGCCAGGGGGTTCTGTCCGCAACTTTGACGAGATTTCGGACCGTCTGGACCAGATCATCGCTACCGTTCGCTCCAAGGATACGTCCTTGGAGCGTTCACTCGATCTGTTTGACGAAGCGATTGAGCTGGGCTCCCGCGCGGTCGATATGGTCGACAAGTTTGAGCTGACGCCGCGTGAGGCCGATAAGCTCGAGCAGGAATACGATGAGGATGCGGCAAACGAATCCCAGGATAGCTAGGCCGCATCTCCGGATACGAATGGTTGATGGCATTCATGAAACGCGTGCGTCTTGATGACGAACTGATTTCACAGGGCATCTGCGCCGATCGCGCGGATGCCCTTCGCACTCTTATGGCCGGATTGGTCTCGAGTGGCGGCGAGCGCTTGACTTCGCCGGGCCTTAAGGTGATTCCGGGTCTGCCACTGCACGTGAAGGGGTGCATTCCCTATGTTGGCCGCGGCGGTCTTAAGCTCGAAGGCGCGCTTGATGCGTTTGGCATCAATCCGACGGGCCTTAGCTGTCTGGATGTGGGCTGCTCTACCGGCGGCTTTACCGATTGCCTGCTCAAGCGCGGAGCTGCGACCGTTGTCTCGGTGGACGTGGGTCGCGCCCAGTTCGATTGGTCGTTGCGTCAGGATGATCGCGTGACGCTGCATGAGCGCACAAACGTGACGCAGCTGCCTGAGCTTGGCTATGCCGGTGCCATCGACCTGGCTGTATGTGATGTCTCGTTTACCGGCATCGCGAATATCATCGACGCCGTGCTGGCGTGCCTGAAGCCTTCGGGTTCGTTCTGCACGCTCGTAAAGCCCCAGTTTGAGGCGCCGGCTGCGCTGGTGGGCGAGCGCGGTATCGTGACCGACCCCGCCGTCCGCCGCGATACGCTCGTGGCGGCGATTGAGCTTTTTGCCGCCAAGGTCCTGTTCCCGCTTGACGTGTGCGTGTCGCCCATCCATGGCGCTAAGGGCAACGTTGAGTTTTTCCTGTACGGCACAAGGTTTGCCCCTGGTGAACGCACCGACGATGAGCTGCAATCCCAGGTATCGGCTTTGAGCGAGAAAGCTGCAACGCTATGAAGGTCTTTCTGGTTCCCAATTACTACAAGCAAGAGGCGGTCGAGAGCGGCCTGATGCTCGAGCTTTGGCTTTCGCGCCAGGGCTACGAGGTCGCATGGGCTGCCGACCAGCGATCGAAGATTCAAAGCACGCCTGATATTGATGGCTCAGATCTGGTCATTACGCTCGGCGGCGACGGTACGTTGCTGCGCGCTGCCCGCATCCTCAACCATCGCGAGATTCCTATCCTTGGTCTTTCCTATGGTCACCTGGGCTTTTTAACTGCTGCGAGCCCCGAGGAGCGCGACATTCTGCAGGTCGTGAGCGATGCTCTGTCCGGTGAGCTGCACGTGAGCCGCCGCGCCACCATCGCCGCGGATATCGTGTCCGTGCGCGACGATGGCACGAAGGATGTCGTGCGCACGTTTGCCCTCAACGATATGGCACTTACGCGCGGCCCCCTGTCCGATATGGTTGAGTTTGACATCACGGTGTCCGGCCATCATATCGATCGCCTGCGCGGCGACGGTGTCGTCGTTTCGACGGCGACCGGCTCCACCGGCTATGCGCTTTCCGCCGGCGGTCCCATTGTCAGCCCCGATTACACGGGTATGGTCTGTGTGCCCATCGCCCCGCATACCATTCAGGCTCGCGCTTTTTTGACCTCGCCGAGTGATGTCGTCGAGATCTTTATGTCTGATGACCGTCCGAGTGTTCCGGCGATTGCTATCGATGGACAGTTTATTACCTGCGATGGCACCGTTGAGAGCGTGGCGGTTCGTCGCGGTCCCGGAGATGTGCTGCTTCTCGATTACGGTCCCGAGAGCTTCTATAACTCCGTGAGCCGCGTGTTCTACGGAGTGCGTCATGATCGATGAGCTGCAGGTTTCCAACATTGCACTCATTCGCGAGGCGACGCTGGTGCCGAGTGCGGGCCTAACGGTTTTGACTGGCGAGACCGGTGCCGGCAAGACCGCGCTGCTCTCGGCGCTCAAGCTCATTTTGGGCGAGCGTGCAGATTCGTCGACCGTGCGCGAGGGAGAGGCGCTGGCGAGCGTCGAGGCGCGCTTGTTCGACGGCCCGCACGACACGGAGGGCTTTACCGTGCAGCGCAGCCTTTCTGCCGAGGGTCGCAGCCGCGTCAAGATTGACGGCCGCATCGCCAGCGTGCGCGAGCTTTCCGAGCGCGTCGGCGTGATGATGGATCTGTGCGGCCAGCATGAACATCAGCGTCTGCTCGATCCGGCGCATCATGTTGCCATGGTTGATGCCTGGGCTGGTCGCTCTGCGCTCGAGGCGCTCGACCGTTACCGTGCCTGCTTCAAGGCGTCGCGTGCGGCTGCCAAGGAGGTCCGTCGCGTAGAGGAGGCGTCGCGTGCGCAGGGGAGTCGCGTCGAGGAGGCGCGCTTCGCCCTGGAGCGTATCGCCGAGGTCGACCCCAAGCCGGGTGAGTATGAGGAACTCGAGGAACTGCTGCCGCGCTCCGAACATGCCGAGGTACTGGTTGCCACAGCTAACGATGCCCATGCATCGCTTGCCGCCGAAGGTGGAGCGCTCGATGCCGTGAACAGCGCCGTGGCAGAGCTTTCCCGTATGGCTACCGTCGATCGCAAACTGGGCGACATTGCCGATGCGCTTACGGATGCCTGCATCTCCCTTGAGGATAGCGCGAACGAGCTTCGTGCCTATCGCGATGGCGTCGCCTTCGACCCGCGCGAGCTCGCTCGCATGCGTGAGCGGTATTCCGACCTCAAGGGCCTGTTGCGTCAGTGGGGTCCCACCATGGACGATGTTTTTGCCATGCGCGATCGCTCGCAAGAGCTGCTGTCCCTGGTCGATGATGGCGATGAGCAGATCAAAAAGGCGCGTGAGGCACTCGGGAGCGCCGAGCGCGAGCTGTTCGCTGCCGCCAAGGCGCTTAAGCGCGCTCGCAATACGGCGGCCCCGCGCTTCTGCCACGAGGTTGGTCGTCAGATGGCGCGCTTGGAGATGGGCGGCGCCGAGCTCGTTTGGGAGTCGCGTGATCTTCCGCGCGCCGAGTGGACGCCGGCGGGTCCTTCGAGCTACGAGCTTTTGTATCGCAGCGGTGCTGGCTTGACGCCGCGACCCCTGCGCCGCATTGCGTCGGGCGGCGAGCTCAGCCGCGTTATGCTGGCGAGCAAGGTGGTCTTGGGTAATGCGGACGGTGTCGATACGCTGGTGTTTGACGAGGTCGATGCCGGTGTCGGCGGCTCCACGGCTCGTGCTCTTGCTGGTGTGCTGGCCGATCTTGCCGCGACGCATCAGGTGATAGTCGTTACGCACCTGGCGCAGGTCGCCGTTATGGCCGATAAGCACTACGTGGTGAGCAAGGAACCCGGCGATGTTCCCCAGACGCATCTGGACGAGGTGACGGGAGACGCCCGTACCGCAGAGATCGCCCGAATGCTGAGCGGCGATCAGTCCGAGGCAAGCTTGGCCCACGCAAAGCAGATGCTCGAAGAAGCTCGAGGCTAAGTTGTATCAGCGGTGTTGGTGGGACAAAATAGACTGAAATTTTTGTCCCACTACGCGTTTTACTCAACGACCTTGTCCGGCTGGATGAGCTCCTCGTAGTAGCTGATATGTTCGCGAGCGTCTTCAATCTCGGGCAGCAGGAAGTTGTAGATAACTTCGATGATCATCGTGGCGCTGATCTTGGAGAACGCAAAGTCGCCCGTCGTCAGCAACGCCTCGTGGTTGACGGTATTAAAAGTATAGTCTGCCAGGCGTGCGAGCGGGGATTTGCTGTCGCTGCTGATGACGACTACGGTTGCACCGCAGTCGCGAGCAGCTTTTGCCATGCGATTCAGTCGGCGCGATTTGCCGGAGTTTGAGATGAGCACGATGACGTCGCCGGGGCGTAGCGTGAGCGCAAACCCGATCGAGGTCTCGCTGATGGTGCTCGCCATGCAGCGAAGGCCCAGCTGCGAAAACTTAAATGTCGCATCGAGCGCGACCGCGTTCGTATTGCCCACAGCCGCAAACTCAATAACCCCTGCATGCTTAAGGGCATGCACAACAGCCGCCAACGTATCGTGGTCGATCCCGTCGATGGTCGCATTAAGCTCGCTCACCTTGGCAGCTAGGATGTTCTTAAGGCTCTGCTCCATATTGTCGAGCGAGACTTCGTCAGTCAGGCCCTCGTTGCGCTGGCTTTCCAAATCCCTCGCCAACGAAAACTGAAAGCTGCGGAAGCTGCCAAAGCCAAGCTTGCGGCAGAAGCGCGAAACGGTCGCCTCGGACGTGGCGGCGGCGCGCGAGAGCTGAGCCGCCGTGAGGCGTGGCGCCTCGGACTGGTGCTCCAATATATAGTCGACAATGCGCTGCTCGGACTCGCTGTATCCCTGATGGGTACTAATGAGGGAAAGTGCGCTCTTGCTACTATCGGTCATGGATGGCTCCTGGTTGGCATGAAAATCGGAATCGTTTTGTAATGTCATAGTATAGGGGGATTTTCAATAACAAGATACACCTTGCCGTTTCAAGTGTTGATGGTAAACTTTCACCTACCGTTTACGGTTATGAAAGAACCTTTCACCGGAGAATTGCGCCTTGTCTCTTCTCACGCGGACGGTAGGTTGGTATCTTTCAGTTGTGGAAAAGCGCGCAAGGACGCGCGTGTAGGGGAGCGCCTGCGGGCGCAAAACTTAAAAAGGAGGGACACATGGCTAAGTTTGACATCATCGCCGCCACCGGTTGCCCGACCGGCATCGCGCACACCTTCATGGCGAAGGAGGCGCTGGAGAAGGCAGCTGCCGAGCGAGGTCTGACCATTAAGGTCGAGACCCATGGCCAGGTCGGTGTCGAGAACGAGCTCACCAAGAGCGAGATTGCCGGTGCCAAGGCCGTCGTCGTCGCAGCCGATAAGGATGTCCAGGCTGAGCGTTTCGCCGGCAAGCCCATGGTTTCCGTCGGTGTTTCCAAGGCCCTGTCCGTTGAGGCCGCCGGTAAGCTGATTGACCGCGCGCTCGCCGCCAAGGGCGACAGCACGGTTGCAGTCGCTGCCGATGTCGAGGACGAGACCGAGGAGAAGGAGTCCATCGGCCACGTCATCTACAAGCACCTTATGAACGGCGTCAGCCATATGCTGGTCTTCGTCGTTGCCGGTGGTGTCCTGACCGCCGTCTCGTTCCTGTGGGGCATTACGTCCTTCGATTCGACGGCGTCT
Organism: uncultured Collinsella sp.; assembly: GCA_959602645.1. Lineage (GTDB taxonomy): Bacteria > Actinomycetota > Coriobacteriia > Coriobacteriales > Coriobacteriaceae > Collinsella. The sequence continues at coordinate 29,215 of CAUGTZ010000029.1, forward strand.
GACTACAACAGCTTTGCTGCGATGCTCAAGATCATCGGCGGTATCGCCATGAACCTCATGGTTCCGGTGCTTTCCGCCTACATCGCCGAGTCCATCGGTAAGCGCCCGGCGCTCGTCCCTGGTTTTGTTGCCGGTATGATCGCCATTCAGGGCCTGCCTGTTAACGCCGAGACCGGCATGATCGACGCCGGTGGCGCCGGCGTGGGCTTCGGCTTCCTGGGCGGCATCGTCGGCGGCTTCCTCGCTGGCTATGTCATCCTGCTGCTCGAGAAGGTCTTTGCCGGTCTGCCCAAGAACCTGGACGGCCTCAAGGCCATCTTCCTGTACCCGCTGTTCTCGACGGCTATCGTCGGCCTGGTCATGCTCGGCATTTCCGGCCCCATGGCTGCCATCAACACCGCCATGATGGACTTCCTCAAGGGCCTGTCCGCCTCTGGCGCCGTTGTCCTTGGTCTTGCCATCGGCTGCATGTGCGCCTTTGACATGGGTGGCCCGGTCAACAAGGCTGCTTACGTCACTGGTACTGCTATGCTCACCGAGGCACTGGCTGCCGGCGTTGGCACCGATACCTACAACTTCGGCACTAACTTCATGGCTGCCGTCTCCGCCGCCTGCATCGTTCCGCCGCTGATCACTACCTTCGCCGTCGTTGTCGGCAAGAAGTACTTCAGCCAGGAGGATCACGACGCCGGTGTCGTCAACCTCATCCTTGGTTGCACCCACATCACCGAGGGCGCCATTCCGTTCATGACCAAGAACATCTGGCCCGTCATGCCCATCATGATGCTCGGTTCCTCTATCGCTTCGATCCTGACCATTATGTTCAACGTTCACGATCCGGCGCCTCACGGTGGCTTCCTGGTCCTGCCCGTTGTCGAGAACGGTCCGCTTTGGGTCCTCGCTATCCTCATCGGCGCTGTGGTCGGTGGCATCCTGTTCGTGGCCTTCAAGAAGTACGACTTTGAGAAGAACCAGAAGGCCGCTCCTGCAGCCAAGCCCGTTGAGGCCCCCAAGGCCGCTGCCGTCGAGGCCCCCAAGGCCGAGGCTGCCGACTTCGTGAAGGTCGAGAATGTCTTTGTCGCCGAGGACTTCGCTTCTCGTGACGAGGCTCTGAGCTTCGTTTCCAACCAGGCCGTCAAGGCCGGTATCGCAAGCGACGCCGACGCCGTGATGAACGCCTTCCTGGCCCGCGAGGCCGAGGGCACCACGGGCATGATGGAGGGCTTCGCCATCCCGCATGCCAAGTCCGACGCCATTACCGAGGCCGCCGTCATCGTCGTTAAGGACGAATCCGGCGTGACCGGTTGGGACACTATGGATGGCGCTCCCGTCAACGTTGCCATCGCCCTGCTCATCCCGGGCGCTCAGGCTGGCACCACGCATCTCAAGATCCTGTCCAAGGTCGCCGAGGCGCTTATGGACGAGGACTTCCGTGCCACCGTCAAGGGTTCCACCGACGCCGCCGAGATCGCCAAGACGATCAACGCCCGCCTGGTCTAATCCCGCAACACGCGAATTCCATCGCCCCCTGTAACAAAGGCGAGGACTCCACCAGGAGCCCCCGCCTTTTTCATACAGCCCGGCACTTAGGGACGTTCCATTCCTGCCGGCACCCCTGGACACTCCTCAGTTCTCAAGATGGGCATACAAAGCCCCATCAACCGGATCTCACACACGAACAGTAATTCAGCCAGAATTCCTTTCGCACGATATTTCTTGGACCGACCCAGTTATCGCAGCTCGCCTGCCGGGCGGGGCGGTTAAGTTTGTCGCGA
>CAUGTZ010000030.1 GCA_959602645.1 uncultured Collinsella sp.
TTAAGCCTGAGTCTTAGCCCATTCCTTGGCCTGCGCGATGGCGTTCTCGGCATCGCCCTGGTCAGCGCCGAAGATGTAGCAGGAGACTGTCATAGTGGGCTTGGCGGGACTCTGAACAACATCCGTGTTGTTCATGGCAGCCGGGATATGCACGGTGCTGAACAGCTCACCGGTGTAAGCAGCCTTTGCCTCGGTAGTCTCAGTCTTTGGAGTAGGAGCAAGCTTGGCAGGGGTGTCGGTGTTACCAGCGGTATACATGAACAGACCGCTCACGTACTGGTTAGGGTTACCGTTGTTCTTAGCACCCACGGTGGTATCCGCAACCGGCTTCCAGTTATCGTTAAGCGTGAAGTACGGGGTCTTAGCAAGAGCGTCAGTGGCATCTTTCTTCACAATGGCGTTCTTCACGTAGATGAACACATAGGACTCATCAGAGTCCTTGCCGATACCAACGTTGGGGTTCTTGGCAATATTGGTGTCGGGAATCATCTTGGAATCTTTCTTCCACAGGGTCTCGAACAGATAACCATCCACTGAGGGGTCCGTGGAATCAGTGCCGGGCTTGTTCGGCTGATCAGGGTCGGGCTTCACTTCAGGCTTGTCGATGCTGCCAACCGTGAACTCATTCACCTTGGTTTGGGTCGCCGACAGCCATGCATAGGTGCCAACGCCGGCGGCCAGCACCAACAGCAACAGGGCGGCAATGATGCCGTAGCGCTTTTTCTTCTTGTTTTCCATCGTTCTCTTCCTTTCGAAAATCGACTTCCCCGGCAACGGCCCTTGCCGTTGCCGACACCTCTCCCCCGCCGCTATGAACGCCGCTCCCTCGCATGCGCGCGGGCATGCTTGCCCGCAGGCTCGTCGGGAACCACCCGATCGAGCACTATCGACGCCGCGACCAGCAGCGCCAGAACGGCCACCACAACAAGCAAACCGGGCATCGTCGTGCAATATGCGTTAACGAAGCCCAGGTAAGGGACACAAAAAGAAACGACACCGATCACGCGTGAAAAAGGCGTCTGCTCGGCGTCGTGCATGATGGTTCCATCTGCATTTTTGTTTGCGATTCCCTGCGTGCTGATCGTCTGCGCCACAGGGTCGATCTCGTACACCTGGTGCGTCACCACGGCACCGTCCGACCGGTAAAAAGTTGCATTGTCACCCACGGCAATATCCGTTGGATCAACTTGATGAACAAACACCATGGAGCCAACGGGTAGCTCGGGCTCCATAGAACCCGAAAGCACTGCAAAGGGTGTGTATCCAAATGCACGAGGGACAAAAGAAACGACGGCAAGAGCCATGACGAGCGCAATCGCCAAGCTACTCAAAAGTGCAATAAATCGTTTGAGTCTACGCGCCGTCAAAGTGATAATTCATCCCCCTTGAGGACCTATTCGACCCATCCAAAGGTCAGCAAGTTTCAACAGGAACCGCAAGGCGCTTGAAAAGTGAGTCCGAAATAAGCCAATTTGGAATCTTTTCGTAATAAAAACATAGCGATGTGCTACACATTTTTCAATGCTTTGTCGCCAAATGCTACCTATTTTGGCGTAAGTGGTCATCTCTACCAAAATTGGCCTGCTTTATCCAATACTTACGACTAAACCCCTACGCAACTTCCCCATAGAAGGTTCAATTTTTTGCGAAACTAAAATAATGGTACCCCCCCCCCACATTAAAACAAACTACTGGAAGTGTCATTTATTTCCGACCCCCCTTGCCGGAGTTTTATGACAGCCCCATGTAGTTCGCAGCCCATAACCCTCTGAGAACCGTGTCCCAGAATTCACGTCCGGAGTGGGATGCGGCTTCCGCTTGTGGCCCCGTTGGGAAACCACATCCCACTCCGATCACAAATTCCGGGTCGCACTTTCCGCCAAGACCCTCAACCGGAAACGGCATCCCATTTCTCGGCCGAAAACTGGGACGCGGTTTCCACAGAGCCCCTCAACGGGAAACCGCATCCCATTCCAAAGGCAAATTCCGGGACGCAGCTTCCGCAACCCCACCCATCCGGAAATCCCATCCCACTCAGCACACATCCGGGCATAGAACAATCAGCTTATTAGGCCTTCCATCAATAAAGGGGCGCCCTCGTGTCATGAAAAAGCCCCGAGAATCTCGAGGCTTTCACGTTTGTATTATCTCGAGCGCGAGGCGACACGCCTACTCGCCCAGCACGGCCTTCTTGGCCGCCACCGCCATATGGTCCAGATCCTCCTTGGTGGGGTGATCCTTCGCGGCAACCCAGTTGTCGAGCAGCATCTTAAATCGGGCGTTTTCGGGATCTTGCTCAAGCATTGCCTCGTAGCGCTGCTTAACCGCGGGACCCATCTTGCCCTGGCACATCGCCCAGCCCGCAAGCTCGGCATCCCCAGCCAAATTGGAAGTTACGCGATCAATAATCTGCTGGTAATAGCTCTGGTCGGCCCCAAAGCCGCAGGTGCCAAACAGAAAGACGCGCTTGCCGTGCAAGGCGGAGAGCAACGCCGCGACCGAAGGCGTGCACGCGCCCTTGTCGCACCAAAAACCGACGAGCACTGTGTCGGCCGTGCAGGCGCCCTGCGCCTCGAGCGCAACCTGATCTGCATCCGCATCGTCGCTCAACGCCGCGGCATGGACAAACTCAACACCCGCAGCCTGCAGAGCGCGCTTGATCGCCCCCGAAACCATCCTGGTATTACCGCTCTTGCTGTTAACCACCATAGAGCATGTCATAGTCGCGTTGCCTCGTTTCCCCCGAAACTCGAGCCATTAATGCAATTTATTAAAAGCATATCTTAGTACTATCGACGCAGATGTAAACCATCTGCCGCTAATCGGCAGCCCCTACTGGGCCCTACTGGGCAAACTGGCTACGATAAAGCTCGGCGTAGAAGCCGCCTGCCGCTAGCAGCTCGTCGTGCGTGCCGCGCTCGATAATCTGGCCGTCGCGCATCACCAGAATGCAGTCGGCGTTGCGGATGGTGCTCAGGCGGTGCGCCACGACAAAGCTTGTGCGACCTGCCATGAGCTCGTCGAATGCCGCCTGAACCTGCAGCTCGGTGCGGGTATCGATACTCGAGGTCGCCTCGTCCAGCAGCAGAATCGCCGGGTCGGTGAGCATGACGCGCGCGATGCACAGCAGCTGTTTTTGGCCTTGGCTAAACGTGCCGCCGTCCTCGCCGATCACCGTATCGTAGCCGCCTGGCAGCTGCACGATAAACTTATGCGCATGCGCGCGCTTGGCGGCCTCGATAACCTGCTCGCGCGTGGCATCCGGGCAACCGTAAGCGATGTTGTCCGCCACCGTGCCCTCGAACAGCCACGTATCCTGCAGCACCATGCCAAAGGCGCGGCGCAGGCTCGCGCGCGTGTAGTCACGCGAGGAGCGACCATCGACCGCGATGCGCCCAGCATCGATATCGTAAAAGCGCAGCAGCAGATTGATGAGCGTCGTCTTGCCACAGCCCGTGGGACCGACGAGGGCAAAGCGCGTACCGGGTTTGGCCTCGATGCAGATATCCTGCAGCAGCTTGCGGTCGGGCACATAGCTAAAGTCCACGTGTTCAAAGGTCACCTCGCCCTGCGGGGCGACAAGCTCCACGGCATCCGCCGCGTCGGGCTCCTGCTCGCGCGCATCAAGCAACGCAAACATGCGGCGCGCCGAGGCGTACGCGGTCTGGATCTGCGTGATGACGTTCGTGACCTCGTTGAACGGCTTAGTGTACTGGTTGGCGTAGGACAGGAAGATCTGCACGCCGCCCACCGTGAGCGCCGACGGCACGCCCGTGATCACGCCCACGCAGCCGATCACGGCGACCACAGCGTAGATGATGTTGTTGATAAAGCGCGTACCGGGGTTGGAAAGCGAACCCATAAACTGCGCGCGCTCACCTGCCGTATACAGCTCGGCGTTGAGGGCATCGAAGCGCTGCTGAGCGCTCGGGCCGTAGGCAAACGCGTCCACGAGCTTTTGCTCGCCCACATACTCCTCGATATGGCCGCCGAGCTGGCCTTGAATGCGTTGCTGGGCCGTAAAGCTCTTGTTGGAGAGCTTTGCGATGGCGCCGGCCGCAAAGATGGAAAGCGGCGTGACGAGCACCACCACGAGCGTCATGGTCAGGTTGATGGAGAGCATAAACGCGAGCGTGCCCACAATGGTGATAACGCCGGTAAAGAGCTGCGTAAAGCCCTGCAGCAGACCATCGCCCACCTGGTCGACGTCGTTGACTACGCGGCTCATAAGGTCACCATGGGCATGGCTGTCGATAAAGCTGAGCGGCATGCGGCTTAGCTTGTCGCTCGCCTCCACGCGCATGTCGCGCACTGTCTCGTAGGACAGGCGGTTGACGCAGTAGCCCTGCAGCCACTGGAAGGCCGCCGCGCCCACCACGACAATCGCAAGCTTGGTAACGAGCGGCAGCAGCGCGTCAAAGTCCACCTGCCCGGCGGCAACGATGAGGTCGATACCCTCGCCGATGAGGATGGGCGTATAGAGTTGTAAGATCACCGAGATGGCAGCGCTCACAAACGACGCCGTAAACGAAATGCGATGCGGACGGACGTAGCCCAGCAGGCGGAGAGTTACCGCGCCCACGGGGTAGCGCTCGGGGTCGCCGGGCTGACGCGGGCCGTCACCCAAGTTGTTGAGGTTATCGTTGCCGGACACGTTGGCCGTCATCGTGGCGACCGAACCGGAAGAAGTGTACGGATTCATTTAGCAGCCCTCCTTTGCGCAAGTGGATGCCGGGGCAGCCGGGGCGGACGCGGGACTTGGGACGGACGCGGGCGTCGCGCTCCCCTGCTGACCCTCGAGCTCCTCGCGGCGCAGCTGCGACTGACAAATCTCGCGGTAGAGCTGGCAGCTTGCGTACAGCTCGTCATGCGTGCCCAGGCCCGCGACCGAGCCGTGATCGAGCACGCAGATCATGTCGGCGTCGCGCACGGTCGAGACCCGCTGGCTCACGATCACCGTGGTCAGCGGCAGCCCACCCTCGGCGGCACCGCGCATGCTTCGTTCGCGAATGGCATGGCGAAGCGCCGCATCGGTCTTAAAGTCGAGCGCCGAGGCGGAGTCATCCATAATCAGGATCTGCGGCGAGCCCACCAGAGCGCGCGCAATGGTCAGGCGCTGGCGTTGGCCACCGCTGAAGTTCTTACCGCCCGCCTCGACCGGAGCATCTAAGCCCTGCTGCTTGTTACGCACGAACTCGCTGGCCTGCGCCATATCGAGCGCCGCCCAGAGCTCCTCGTCGGTCGCCGACTCGTCACGCCAGGTCAGGTTACTGCGGATGGTGCCGCTCACCAGCGACGCGCGTTGCGGGACGGTCGCGACCACATGGCGCAGCTGATCGAGCGGCCAGGCACGCGCGTCGGAGCCCATCACGCTCACGCTGCCGGTGCTCGCATCGTACAGGCGCGAGATAAGCGAGACGAGTGTGGACTTGCCGCTGCCCGTGCCGCCGATAACGCCGAGCGTCTTGCCCAGTGGGAGTTCCAGGGTCACATCGTTGACGGCATTTGCCGCGCCCGCGCCAAAGGAGAAGCTCGCATGGTCAAAGCTCAGCGCGGGAACTGGGGCGGCATTGCCCGGCTTGGGCAGCGCGACCGGCTGGTTGCCCTCGTCGGTGATGCTCGGCACGCAATTGAGCACCTCGTTGATACGCGACGCACTGGCGCTCGCCTTGGTAAAGACCACAACCAGGTTGGCGACGTACACGATGGAGGTCAGGGTCTGCGTCATGTAGTTCACAAACGCCATGACCTGACCCTGCGTGAGCTCACCCACGTTGACCTGGATGCCACCCACCCACAGGATGGCGCACACGCCCAGGTTCATCACCAAAAACGTGACGGGATTAAGGATCGACGAGAGCTTACCCACCGCGATGGCAGTATTGGCCTGGTCATCGGCAGCTTGGGCAAAGCGCTCGCGCTCGTGGTCCTCGCGCACGAAGGCGCGAACCACGCGAGCGCCTGAAAGGCCTTCGCGGCAGATAAGCGCGATGCGGTCGAGCTTTGCCTGCAGCTGCTTGTAGTACGGGATGCAGCGCGCCATGACAAACCAAAATACCAGGCCGATGGCGGGCGTGCAAATCAAAAAGATCATGCCGAGCTTAAGGTCAATGGCAAGGGCCGCGACCATGGAGCCCACGGCCAAGAAGGGCCAGCGGATGAGCATGCGTACGCCCAGCGCCACAGCGAGCTGCACCTGGTTGACGTCGTTGGTAATGCGCGTGATGAGCGACGGCGTGCCAAAGCGATCGAGCTCAGCATAGCTCAGCTTGTTGATGTGCTTGTAGAGTGCGCCGCGAATGTCGGTACCCATGCCCTGCGAGGTGAGCGCCGCCATCTTTTGGCAGACGAGCGTAAACGAGATGCCGATCACAGCCATGGCGGCGAGCACCATGCCGTAGTGGACGACGGCGTTGACATCGTGTGCGCCGATGCCCTTATCGATCATCTGGGCAATCACCAGCGGCGTAAGCAAGTCAAAGATCACTTCGATCAACTTGCACGCAGGGCCGATCACCATATACCTGCGAAACTTACCACCAAAACGCCTGAGCAACTCAATCATAAAAAGGCGCTCCCTATCATCATTCACACTCAATTCGAACCATGATAGTACGGTGAGCCCAAATGAAGCGTAAACAACTCGTCATTTCTAATGGCGTTCGGTTTCCAAAGAAGCGGAGGGGTGCGCATGCCCGGTCAGCGGCGCGCCAATCGCTTGGTATACTTACAGTAGTGCTACCAGCCGAGTCGCCAACCCTTGAAATGAGGTGCCGAGATGAACGACATTCTCGCAAGAAGAGCAAGACGAGCAACCTTGGGCATCGCCCTTTCCGCGGCACTTATCGCGGGAATCGCCCCTGCAACGGCGATCGCGGCAGAAACCAGCGCCCCCACCGGTGCGGCCGTTTCGCAGACGAGCGCCGCCAACGGCAATTCGGGCGCCTTGCAGACGGAAGACGCGACCGCCGCAAAAGAAAAAGCGTATGCAGCCATGCAGGAAGCGCTCAAAAACCTCGAGGCCGCAAAAGACGCCGCAAGTCCCGAGAAAATTGCGAGATTCAATGATGACATTGCCCGTTTTCAAGAGCTCCGCGACAAGATGGCGGCGCAAGCCGCCGAATTGAGGGAATCCCTTCCCACCATGCAAGCGGACATCGATGCAGCCCAAGCCAAATACGACAAGGCCATCAACCGGGTAAGCGAGCTCCAAGCAAAATTAGACATGAAACTTGAGGAGCTTAAGGCAGTCGAAGTACTCGGCGACGAGGAGCTTGCCGAAACTATTAAACAGCAAATAAAGTCGTTGCGCCAAGAGATCGTAACGGCAAAAGCGCGAGTTGACTTTTGCGAAATGGAGCTCCGCGAGGTCAAGGGCCGCCTCGAAAGGCAGGAAAGACAAGTTAATGACTGTGAACGTGCTGCAGAGAAATATAAAGCCCATACCGACCAGTTCATGGCCTGGCGAGATGCGCTCCTCGACAATTTGAAAATAGCGCAAACGGCCTATGACGACGCCTGCAAGGCATACGAAGAGGCGAAAGCCGCGGCAGACAAGGCCACCTCGCCCGAGATAACGCAACCGACCGAGACGACGCCTCCCTCCAACTCGGCGCAACCGGCCGAGGCGACACAGCCCACCGGCTCGTCCGCGACCGGCAAAAATACCCCGCCGAGCTCCACCAAGCAGGCGAACTCGAGCAGCGGCAAGCAAGCAGATACGACCGCCGGCAAGCTCGCGAACACGGGCGACGCAGCGCCGAGCGCAATCGCACTCGCAGGAATCGCCGCCGCAGGCCTCGGAATAACCGCCGCGGGCGTACGCCGCCTCAAGAACTCAAAATAGCCGCCAGAGCATACTACCTTCGCCAATCCACAAACCCAGAGACAAAAGAGGCCCGTTTCCCCAACCCATGGAAACGGGCCTCTTTACTTGAAAAAACAGATGGCAATGCCGCCGCCTCTTGTACCACGCAGCCATCAATGCCCAGACAACACTAGCAAGCCGCGTTCCTTAAGGGATAGATTTAATGGCTGTTAATCAAGGGGTATACGCGCACGCCCGATCAATGGCGGGCAAACCGCCTGATATACTTACATTAGTGCTACCAAGTTAGTCGCCGACCCTTGAAATGAGGTGCCGAGATGAACGACATTCTCGCGAGAAGAGCAAGACGAACAACCTTGGGCATCGCCCTTTCCGCGGCACTTATCGCGGGAATCGCCCCCGCAACGGCGATAGCGGCGGAAACCAGTTCCCCCACCGGTGCAGTTGCCTTGCAGACGGAAGATGCGGCCGCCGCAAAGGAAAAAGCGTATGCAGCCATGCAGGAAGCGCTCAAAAACCTCGAGGCCGCAAAAAACGCCGCAGGTCCCGAGAAACTTGCGGAAATCGATGATGACATTGCCGCTTTTCAAGAGATCTACGACATGGTGGTGACGGAAGCCGCCAAACGGAGGGAACCCCTTCCCGCCATGCAAGCGAACGTCGATGCAGCCCAAGCCAAATACGATGAGGCCCACAACCGGACAAGCGGCCTTCAGGCAGAATTAAATAAGGCAATCGACGACGGAGCTTCTAACGAAACTATTAAGCAGTTGCGAAGTGAGATCATGTCGGCAGAAAGGCGAGAAAAATCTTGTGAAGATGATCTTCACCACTGCCAACGCCGGCTCGAAAGCCAGGAAAGACAGGTTCAGTATTTCGAAAGTGAGGCAGAGGAAGCCAAAGCCCACATCGACGAGGACATAGCCAAGCGAAATGCGCTCCTCGGCGATTTGGAAAAGGCGCAAGCGGCCTATGACGATGCCTGCAAAGCATACGAAGAGGCAAAGGCCGCGGCAGACAAGGCCACCTCGCCCGAGATAGCGAAACCGACCGAGACAGTGCCTCCCTCCGGCTCAGCGCAACCCGCCGAGGCGACACCGCCCGTTGGCTCACCTGCAACCGGCAAAGACGCCCTACCAAGCTCCACCAAGCAAGCGAACACAAGCAGCGGCAAGCAAGCAGATACGACCGCCGGCAAGCTCGCAAACACGGGCGACACAGCACCGAGCGCAATCGCACTCGTAGCAGTCGCCGCCGCAGGCCTCGGAATAACCGCCACTGCCACACGCCGCATCAAGAACTCAAAATAGCTGCCAGCGGTTATTGTCTTCGCCAATCCACAAGCCCAGAGACAAAAAGAGGTCCGTTTCCCCACCTAGGGAAACGGACCTCTTTAACTGCAAAAATTCAAACAACAGCACCGCCGCCTCTTAAACTACGTAGCCATCAATGCCCAGACAACGCCAGCGAGCAGCAAAAGGCACGGGATTAAATTATTCAGATAAATGTGACCCTTCAGGCGGTTTTGGTCGGCTACCCGCGAGTGCCGGCAGGGCGCTTGGTAGTCGAGCGATCCCGCAGGCGAAGCCGAGGACCAGCGAGACACCAAGCGCCCTGCCGGCACTCGCGGGTAGCCGCGGCACCAAAAAACGCCTGCGCACTCGATGGATTCGGATGCCCGACAGAGGCTCCTTATGGCTGCTTCCTTCCGGACCTGACCAGATTCGGAACATGTCGTCATCCGAACCCATCGAACGCGCTAGGCGCTCGGTATATCTTACCTGCTCCCGCCCGCCACGGCAAGTGGGGCGAACCCATCGGATGGATTCGCCCCACTCGTTCATATCGCTAGCGGCGTCTGCGGTACAGGACCGCACCGCCCGCGACGGCCAGCGCGCCGGTGCCGCCCATGACCGCGAGCACGGCCGCCGGCAGGCTGCGGTCGCCGGTGTCGGGCATGCCGCCCTTGGAGCCGTCGCCGCTAGCGCCGCTGCCGGAGCCGTTATCTGAACCGCCGTCCGAGCCACCGCCCGGCGTGCCGGGGTTCTCGGGGGTCCCGGGCTCCTCGGCGTAGCTGTTGGTGAAGATTGGCGGCATGTTGGCGTCGCCCTCGTAGGAGACCTTCGCCGACAGGTAGCCCGTCTTGGTGCCGTCTGCCGCCTCGTCGCTCACCGTGACGACGACCTTGTGCACCGCCTTGTCGTAGGTCACGTGCGCCTGGCCGTCGTCGACCTCGCTCACCGTGAAGGTGTAGGTGCCGGCCCGCTTGAAGGTCAGCGCATCGAACGCGACGCTGCCGTCGGCGGCATTCTTGGCGGTCGACATGACCTTGCCGTCCCGGCCCTTGAGCTCAAAGCCAAACTGGCCCGCCTTGAGCTCGGCGCCCTTGAGCACCTTGGCGGCGCCCAGCTTGAGGGTGACGGGTGCGGCCTGGTAGCCGTTGGTGAAGGTCACCGAGGTGTCGTTCGCGGCATTGCCCTCGGCATCCATGAGCTCGTGTTTGACGGCGAGCGTGCCGTTGCCGGCATCGGTGACCGTCGTGCGCACGCGGTACGTCGCCCTGTCATATGTCACGCCGCCCGCCGTGCCGGCGACCTCGCGCAGCTCGTAGCTGTGCGCGCCGGGCGCGGTGTAGGTAACGGGGCTGAGCGCGACCGTGCCGTCGGCGGCGTTCTTGCCCGTCGCCGCGACGCTCTCGCTGCCGTCGGCGACAAGCTCGACCAGCTGAAACTCGAACTCGCCCTCGGCCAGGTCACGGCCCTTGAGCTTCTTGCTCACCTTGATCTGGTCGGTGACGGAGCTCGGCGTCGGGTTCACGCCGTAGGTGTTGGTGAACTCGAACGCACCCCTGCCCTCGGGCGTGCCCTCTGCGGGCAGGACCTCCGCGGCGAGCGTGCCCGCGGCGGTGTCCTCGACCACCCTGACCATGAAGGTCCTGGTCGCCGTCGGGTCATTGACCACGCCGTCGACCGAACCGGACTCGCTCACCCGGTAGGCAAACGTCTTGGTGCGCAGGCCGTCGCCGTCGATCTCGACGCCATCGAGGTCGCTCGGCTGCCTGAACGTGACGTGGCCCAGCTCGACGTTGCCGGCGGCGTCGTTGGTCGCCTCGGTCACCGTCTTGCCGGAGGCGTCGACCGGTGCGGGCGCGCCGTCCAGCGGCTCGATCTTAAAGGTGTACCTGCCCGCGATGTCGGCCTGCGTGAGGCCGAGTCCGGCCTGGCGGAGCGCCAGCGTCTTGGTGCCCGCGATGTCGACCGTCGCCTCGCCGGCGCTATAGCCGTTCACAAACGACAGCGTGCCGTCGGATCCCTCGGGATAGACCACGACCACATCCAGCCCGCCCTTGCCGTTATCGGTCGCCTTGACCGTAATGCCGAAGCTCGACACGGCCGCCGTCACGCCCGCGGGCAGCCGGCCCGTGCCGTCCTCGGAAACGGTATAGGGAATGACCCAGGAGCCATCGGCGGCCTTGGTGGCGGTACCGTCCGCCACCATCTGCTTAAGCGAGTCGGTGGTGTAGGCGATGGGCGAGAACGCGAGCCCCGCGGCCTCGCCGTCGCCGGAGGCCTGGTTGGTCGCGGTCGCGACCACATTACCCTGGGCATTGCGGACGGAGAACGAGAACTCGCCCGCCTTCGCGGCGCGGCCCGTCAGCGTCTTGGTGGCATTAATTGCCACGTTGCCCTCGCCGCCGAGCTTTCCGGTGGCCTCGTAGGAGTTCTCGAACGCGACCGTCACGGGCGCGGGCGCCGCCGTGGCGCCATCCGCTGTGGAGACCTCGCTGCGTGCGACCTCGACACCGTCCTTGGCAACTGTGGTCGTGACCGTAAGCTTGCCCGTCGCGGCATCGTAGGCGGGCGCGATGGTCACCGTGCGCGGCGCGGTGTCGTTGGCGTAGCCCTCGCCGCCGAGCTTGGTCTCGGTGACGGTGAAGCGGTAGGTCTTGTCCGCGTCGGCGTCGGTGAACTTCACATCGCTGCCCGAAGCAGCGCCGATGAGGTCGACCAGGTCGGCCTTCCCATCGTCAGCCGCGGCCACGGCGTAGGCGTCCTTGTCGGTCTTGAGGCCGAGCTTGGCGGCCGTCTCAGCGTCCGCGGTCACGGTGAAGGCGAACTGCCCCGCCTCCATGGCGCGGCCGGAAAGCGCCTTGGACAGGCGCACTCCCGCGCGGGCCGAGTAGTCGAGCTCGGTCGTGTAGGTGTTGACGAAGTCGCCGCCGCTCGCCTGCGCGATCGCGGGCGTCGTGGCCGTGAGGTTGCCGGAGCCGTCGTCGGTCACGGTCACCGTCATCGTGGCGACGTGGTCGTCGTAGGCCACGCCGGCGATGGCGGAGCCGTCATCGGGCCTGACCTCGCGCACCGTGTAGGTGAAGGTCTTGGCGCGCACGCGCTTGCCGCCGACCTCGGCAAACTCGGCGTCCTTGATGTCGTCGAGCATGTAGCGGATGGGGCCGAAGCCGAAGGCGACCCTATCGCCCGCCTTGGTGCCGGCGGCGGCCGTCACACTGACGGTCTTGGAGCCGTCGGCAGAGCCATCGGGCATGGGAGCGCCGCCCTCGCCCGTGAGCGCGAACTGAAAGCTATCGCCCTCCGCCCAGTCGCGGCCCTCGAGCGTCTTGGTGAAGAGTCCCGCGGTGGAGACGTCCCTGCCCTCGGTAGCCGTTCCGTACGTGTTGGTGAACGCGACGGTCGCGCCGTCCTCGGTCACGGCGCCTTCGGCCTTGGAGCCGTCAGCCCCGTTAACAGCAGTCGTGTAGCCCTCGGCGGCATCCTCGGTCACGGCGTAGCGCGCGCCCACGGGCAGGCCGGCGACGGTCTTCTCCCCGCCGTCCTTAAGCGTGAAGGTCGCCTTGCCGTCCGTAAACGTCACGGCGTCCTCGCCCTTGCCGAAGGTGCCGGAGACGGGCTCGCCGTCCCTGTCGGCCAGCGCGACCGTGAAGCCGAACTCGCGCTGGCTGTCGCCGCCGACGACCGTCTTCTTGACGGTGATGCTGCCCTCGCGGGACACGCTGTTGTGGGTCGTGTTGGTCTGGGATTCGTTCTCCCCCACCTTGACCGTGGCGGTGTTGGAGATGTCGTCGACCACGGCGGCTTCGGCGGAGACCTTCACGTCAAAGCTGAGCGTGCCCGTGGCGCCCGCAGCCTGCTCGCCGAGCGACCAGGTAAGAGTGCGCGTCGCGGCGTCGTAGGCGACGCCGTCGGCAGAGCCCTCGACGTAGTCAACGCCCTTGGGCAGGACATCGGTCACCGTCACGTCGGCCGCCTGCGCGGCGCCCCTGTCATCGACGCTGTTATTGGCCCAGCCGATGGTATAGGTGAGGGTATCGCCCACGCCCACCAGCCTGCCATCCACATTGACCTTGGCACCCGAGGCGTCCGCCTTGGTGACGGTCTTGGTGTTGTCGTGCGGCGTGAAGGTGTTGGTGAAGGTCTTCTTGCCCCGCTCGTTGAAGATCTCGGCCTTAAGGCCGGCACCGGTCTGAGTCACCGTGATGTCGAAGGTGTAGGCATGCGCATCGCCCTCAATCAGGACATCGCCGCTTGCCTTCTCGGTCACGGTCGCGTGGTAGGCACCCGGATTGGTGAAGCTGAGCTCGCCAAAGGAAACCTTGCCGTCCTTGTCATTCTTCGCCTCGATTGGGTAGCCCTCGAGCACATTGCCCGCGCCGTCGGCGAGGGAGAGCTCAAAGGCGAACTCCCCCTCCTGGAGGCCGAGCTTGCGGCCGCCCGCGAGCACCTTGGTGAGCTCGGGGACGGACGCCGTAGCGGGAGCGGGGTCGAAGGTGTTGGTGAAGGCGACGGAGGAGACCTGGTCAGCCGAGATGGAGCCATCGGCCCTGGATCCCTCGGCTCCGTTCACCGCGGTCGTGTAGCCCTCGGCGGCACGTTCGGTCACCGTGTAGGCAGTTCCCGCGGGCAGCCCCGTGACCCTCGCCGTCTGGCCATCTTTGAGCTTGAGGGTCGCCTTGCCGTCCTCGAACGTCGCGTCACCGTAGGTGCCGGATACTTTGCGGCCCATGGCATCGGTGGCCTCAACCACAAACTTAAATATCTTGTCCGCGTCGACCGCCAGGCCCTCGCGCGCCACGACGGTCTTGGAGACGTCGAGCTCGCCCGTCTTCACAGTGTTGGTCACGGTGAAGCCGTCCTTGGCGTCGCCGGTGACCTTAGAGCTGTAGCCCTCGACGGGGTCCTCGGCCACGGTGTAGGCGATCACGGAGCCGGACCTGGAGTACTTGGCCAAGCCCTCGAAGGAGTGCTTCCAGCTATTGGACTTCGACAGCTCGGCCGACTCGCCGGTGTCCTTCCCGTCGGCGAGCAGGCGCACGGTGGCCTTGGCGGCCGCCGGGCCGACCCACTTCTTCTCGACGGGCACCGAGACCTTGGCCGTGGAGGTGTTGGTCACGGTGAAGCCGCGCTCGGCGTCGCCGGTGACCTTCGAGCCGTAGCCCTCGACGGGGTCCTCGGCCACAGTGTAGGCGATCACGGAGCCGGAAGCCTCACGCTGCGGCAGATTGGAGAAGGCACCCTCCCAGCCGTCAGACTCGCTCAAGGTGATCGAATCGATGACGGTATCGCCGTTCTTGAGATTTACTTTGACCTTATTAGGATGGGGAATCCTGGGGTTCTCCCAGACCTTTTTGATGGGAATGTCGATGTTCTCGGACTTGCCGATGATGACACCGCCGTTGGCGCCGATGCCGCCTCCCCGCTCGGCCGTATTGCCAGAGATCGTCAGCGACGTCTGACCGCGGCCGAGGTTATACACATCCTCGCTCATCACAGATTTAAGCGCGACGTTCGGCGTGGCGTCGGTAAAGGACAGGGGCTCGCCGTTGCCACCGCCGGGCGAGAATCGCGGGATTTCGGTGTTTGTTTTCGCATAAGTGCCTTCGGGGTTAAACAGCCCACCGTCTCTGTACCAGCTGACCTTTCCGCCGCCCGGAGCGCGGTTGGCCAAGGTCAGTTTGTATTTGGCGTCTTTGAAGCCGGTGAAGACGAGGTCGTCTCCCGCCTCATCGGCCGAGTTCCTGGCGATCAGGCCACCGTTCTGGACGTAGACCTTGGCATCTCCGGTCGGGCAGAACCACATGCCGCCGCCCTGCTTTTTCGCATGGTTATCAACAACGAGAGCGTTTTCGATATGGAGCGTGCTATAGACGAGATACTCGTTGCCTTCGCTATATACGCCGCCACCCATATTCCGAGCAGCATTGTCCTTGATCTCGCCCGCACTGAGGATGACGTCATCTGAATAGGTATAGACACCTCCGCCGGCGGAAGCGGAGTTACCCGATACGGAGCCACCTTTCATAGTGAAAGCGGTACGGTCCCTACCACCCTGCTGCAGGCCGCGATCGACCACGCACACTCCGCCGCCTTTGCCATCAGAATACGCAATATTATCCTCGATCTTGCCGCCCTTGAGGGTAAACTCGGCATTCCCTTCGACGTGCACTGCGCCGGAGGGAGTTCGATTCCCAAGCTTATAGCCTCTGTTGCGCACAAGCTGACCACCGGTCATCTCAAAGGAGGCTCTCTGGTTACGAGCCTCGCTGTACATGACCACCGCGCCGCCCTGATAGCCGGCGTTATCCTCGATACTGCCGTTACTCATCTCAAGGTGGGCATCGCCCATCAGCATGATGCCGGTAGACGAAAGGTAGTTACCATCGCCGTCCGTGGAGAAAGACACGTGATTCTTACGAATAACGCCGCCCTTCATGACAACATGGGCGCCGTCCTTCGCGTGGACAGCGCCGCAATACGCGTCCTTAAGTTCGCACTGCTCGATAACGCCGCCCGTCATGGTAAGCGAAGCCTTGTCTCCCGACACGTCGATGACACCCGTATTGACGGTGTTCGCAGCGCCGTCGCACACAACGGCCTCGTCAGAGAGCACAACCGCTCCCCTGCTAGAAATAATGGCGCCCTTGTTGTAGCGACCACTCAGGGACACTTTCCCCGACAGCTCGAGGGATGCCCCCTCGGCAACATTGACCAGTACGGAGAAGCCGCTTTTCTTTGCCAAGATGGTATAGGGCTCATCCGACGTGATCTTAATCATCTTCCTGGCAGGAATCGTGAGCGTGGAGCCGAGCTTCACGTGCTTTTCCAGCTTGATGACGGTCTCCTTGCCATTGGGGGCCTCGCTGACCAGCTCCTGAAGGGTCTTGGTGCTGTCATTGCTCACGGTATCGCCGACGCCGTCATCGATGGACTCGCGCGTGTAGACGATATCGACGCCAGAGGACGGGAGGTTCTCCGAGTCGGTGATGTCGTCCCTGCTGTTTTCGATCGTGATCTTTTGAACCGTGCTGCCGTCAAACATGTCCAGGGGTATTTTGGTGAGGCCGCGCCCGATCGTCACATCCTTCACGCCATCTACGCCCGAGAAGGCTGCCGTGCCAACGGAAGTCACGGAATCTGGAATGGAAAGCTGCTCCGGCAACGTACCGCTAAAAAAGGCGTAGTTGCCAATTTTCTCGAGCGTCTCGGGGAACTGGACGGCAACATTGCTCCAGATAAAGGCCCAGTCGCCAATGCTCTTCAGGCTGTCGCAGAGCCCCGCGATCTTAACTGGCGTGTAGCAAAACGCATAGCCCGGAATGTTCTGAAGCGAGGACAGATCCACGGACGCCTGCAGATTTTTGCACTCGTAAAAAGCCCCCCAGCCCATCTTTGTCACCTTGCTTAGATTGGGCACACTCACCAGGCTGGCACACCCCTGGAAAGCAGAGGATCCGATGCTCGTCAATGTGCCCGGGAAATCAATTCCGGTTAACCTCGAGCAATTCCGAAACGCCCCATCCCCGATGGACTCGATTTCGCTCAGCGCGGTGACGGACGTGAGAGAGGTGCATCCGTCAAACATGTGCGAGGGGATCTTGGTAACCGAAGCGGGCAACGACACGCTTGTCAGAGACGTGCAGTCTTCGAACACGCCCGTTATGGTGTCGGAGAAGGCGACATCTTTTGGAAACTCGATGCTTGTGAGGGCCGTAGCCCCCTCGAAGGCGCCCGAGCCCGAAATCATTTTGAGGGTGGAGGGGAGATTGATCTCCGAAAGGCTGCTGCAGCCATTGACCATCATGTTGGCGCTAATCTCCTCGACGCCCTCATCAAAATAGAGCTTTTCGAGCGAGCCAGCGTTTTGCAGCGAGCAACCGAAGTTCTTGATGGAGCCAGGGATATGGAGCTCCTTGACCTTTACGAACTTCCGGAAATACCATCCGCGCACGTTTTCGAGCGTGTCGGGAAGCGTCAGCTGCTCAACATTCTCGGCCACGATACCAGACGAGAAATAAAGTTTGGTGACTTTGTAGGTCTGGCCACCATGCTCGATGGAGCTGGGCACACTCACCACGGTCACACTGTCGTCGGCAACAATACATGTGATTTCCGCCGTGCCCTTATCCGTGGTCTCGCACGAATAGGTCACGCCGTCCTGGGTGATCTCAAACTCCTCCGCAGTATACGCAGCCCGCGATTCCGTGGCCGCATATGCGACACCGGCCGTCGCGCCAACGGATAAACATCCGAAGCCGAGAACCAGCGCAAGACAGAGAGCGACGACTCTCTGCCCCCCCCCGCCGAAAACTTTCCTCTCCAATTCCCTTCTCCCCCTCTGGTGTCGCCTTCTCTTCCCAAGAGCGATCTATTGATTAGGACAGTTTAAAGACAACATTATGCCCAAAGAGATCCATCATGGAGATAATCCACGTCTTCGCCCGAAATGATAATTAATTGGCAGGATTAATTGGCGAACAACTGAACGAAGAGCAATCTACTAATGGCACATCAATGGCGGCGTCAACACCTGAAGTGCATAGCCTCCGATCCCTAGACAGCACCATCGAGCGCCACAAGGCGCAGGATTGAATTGTTCAGATTCACATGCCTTTACGGGTGTTTTTCTAGCCCCAAAAAGACTGATCTGGTGCTGTGCCACGGAAAGGGCCCATCTACTACGTTTAGGCCGCGGGGTCAACCATAGCCGACTTTTTCGAAAATCGGCAAGCTTTCTACCTGCGGTTTTAATTTCACAAATTCCGGGATGGTCGAGGGTGTTCCGCTAAACGTAGTAGATTACCGCATTTCATGGCAGACGGTCCGACCCAAAGCACAAGGCGACCAGCCTCGGATGGCCATTCACGAAGTTGCGGTGGAATACGGACTGAATTGGCGCCTTAAAGGCAAAAACACTCCGTATTTCACCGCAAGTTATTGGGGAGGGATTGGTTTTAGAGGCGACCGAGGTCGTAGGATCGAGCGACCGCCTCGCCGGCGCAGATGAGGTTAGTTGTGGCTTCTTGCGGGTCGAGTGCCTGCTCCAGGTCCATGGGCTTGCGACAGATCGGCAGTACAAGGTCGATGCCCTGCCCATACACCGCATCCAGGTTGTCAGCGCGACCGCCCACGACGGCGACCACCGGCTTGCCATAGCGCTTGGCACGGCGGGCCACACCCACCGGCGCTTTGCCGGCGGCGGATTGCTCGTCCATATTGCCCTCGCCCGTTATGACCAGATCGACATCCCGCACGCGCTCGTCAAACCCAATCAGATCAAGCACCGTCTCCACGCCCGAATGTAGCTCTGCACCGAGCGCTAGCAGCGCGGCGCCCAGACCGCCAGCGGCACCGGCGCCGGGCACGCCGAGCACCGAGCCAAACGTCCGCGCACCCTCGGGCACGCGCAGTAACCCCTGAGCCCGTGCCTCGGCAATCGCCGTATCGAGCAGGCGACCGTAACCGACCATCCAGTCGTCGTACCCGCCCAGCGCTTCGACATCGTCTGTCGGCAGGCCCTTTTGCCCGCCAAACACCGCAAGCGCCCCGCGACGCCCCACGAGCGGATTCTCGACATCGGAAAGCACCACGACACGCGCGCCATTCAGTGCCCGAAGCGCCGGTGCCAAATCGATACTCGCCACGTGTTCAAGGCCCGTGAGCCCCAGCGCGATATTGCAGCCACGGTCATCGACAAGACGCGCGCCCAGCGCTTGCAGCATGCCGGCGCCACCGTCGTTGGTGGCGCTGCCGCCCAGTCCCATATATAGGGTCCTCGCCCCCGCGCGAACCGCACGAAGCATCAGCTCGCCCACGCCATAGGTCGTAGCGGCCAACGCCGCCGACTCCGTGCACGGCGAGCACCCGATGCCCGCGGCTTCGGCCATCTCAATGACAGCCGACTCGTGCTCGCCGTCCACCAGCATCCGGGCAGCCACGCACTTGCCCAAGGGACCTGCCACCTCGCAGGTCACAATCTCACCGCCGCACGCGGCAACGGCATCGAGCGTTCCCTCACCGCCATCCGCCAGCGGCAGCGCGCTTACTTGGGCATCGGGCCACACGCGGCGCACGCCTTCGGCAACGACCTCCTCTGCCTGCGCACTCGAAACGCTGCCCTTAAAGGAATCAATCGCCAGCAGCACACGGCGAGGCCGGCGCTGCACGGGACCAAAGTCGAGCGTCTCGCCGGCAAGATCCTCGCCGTCAGCAAGGGCCTCGGCGTGGGCAACATGCGCCTCAAGGTTTGCACCGCAGCCGCAACCGACGCCATCCGCACCGCGCAAACCGGCAAAATAGTTGCTCAGCACCGCGCGACACTCATCCGCCAACACGCCGGCGGTCACATGAAACCGATGGTTTAGGCGCGAATCGGCATTGAGATCGTACAACGAGCCCAACGCACCCGCCTTGGCGTCGCTCGCGCCATACACGCAGCGCCCCACGCGCGCATTGACCATAAGCCCCGCACACATGCAGCAGGGTTCCAACGTCACATAGACCGTACAGTCGGAAAGGCGCCAGCGGCCAAGCGCCTGGGCAGCGGCGCACAGGGCCGCGAACTCTGCATGCGCCGAAGGGTCCTGGTCGAGCTCGCGCCGATTGTGCGCCCTCGCGACGATCTCGCCGTCGCGCACCACTACGGCTCCGATGGGCACCTCGCCCACCGCCGCGGCGGCTCGCGCCTCCGCCAACGCCTCGCGCATGAACTTCTCGTCGATTTCGGTGATCGTCATCGTTCGCCTTCCCTGTTGCAAATTCAAAACGATGCTATCATTACGACTCACGGAGAGATGGCAGAGCGGTTGAATGCGGCGGTCTTGAAAACCGTTGAGCGCGAGAGCGTTCCGGGGGTTCGAATCCCCCTCTCTCCGCCACTTTTAGTGATGCACCGGTGTCATGGTCCGCTCAAACAGCGCATCGACCACGTCGGCCATCTCGGGTCGACGCTCAAGATCGTGGCCCGATTCCCACCATATCGTGAAAAGTCGAATAATACCGCCGGCGACAAACTCAGACGTCGTCTCGAGCGACACGGGGGCCAGGGCATCCTCGGCAAGCACGTTCATCACACGCTCGCGGATGGAGCGGGCAATACGATCGCAAATAACGTTGGTCAACATGCCCGACATGCTGCTTGCCAAAATGTTATCCATGAGTTGCTCGTGCGCCAGAATCAAATCCATGGCATCGTCCAAAATCGCGTGCCGAAGCGCGCGCACGTCCTCGGCAGACACTGTGCCGGCCTCATCGGGCTGTTTTTGCGGCAAGCCGGACATGAGCTCATCGATATAAAAGGCAAAGTAATCGTTCTTGTCGCGAAAGTGCTTGTAGAACGTCGTGCGGCGAATCATGGCGCGGTCGCACAGCATGGCAACCGTCAGGTCCTCAAAACGATGCTCCTCGAGAAGCTCGGTGAAAGCATCGAACAGGGCACGATAGGTTTTCTTGATGCGAAGGTCCATCCGTATCGCCATCCTCAGGGCAAAGACAGTACTCGTCAATCTGTCGCATATCTTACACCTGTACCTCGCGCGTTTTACCCCGGTGCCGACCCCGCCGAAAACATAACGCTTACCGGAAAGTTCGGCACGGCAAAACGTTGCGGGTATACTAGTAGCGTTATACCAACGGCAGCTGGCGCATGCCGCCGCGGCCATTCGAAACGGAGACATCATGATTACCGTCATCATCGGCATCGTTGTTGTCATTGTGATTGTCTGCGCCATCGCCGGCATTTACAACAACATGGTCACCAAGCGTAACCGCATCGATAACGCCTGGCAGAACATCGATACGCAGCTGCAGCGCCGCAACGACCTGATCCCCAACCTGGTCGAGACCGTCAAGGGCTACGCCAAGCACGAGCAAGAGACGCTCTCCGCCGTGATCAGCGCGCGTAACACCGCCGTCAAGGCCACCACGCCCGAGGCCAAGATGGAGGCCGACAACGTGCTGACCGGTGCGCTACGCCAGCTCTTCGCCGTAGCCGAGGCCTATCCCGACCTTAAGGCAAACACCAACTTTACGCAGCTGCAGGCGTCGCTCGAGGATACCGAGAACAAGATTAGCTATGCACGCCAGAGCTACAACGACTGCGTGCTCAGCTACAACAACGCCATTCAGACGTTCCCGGCTGTCATCTTTGCCGGCATCTTCCAGTTTAAGGAGCGCCAGGGCTTCGAGGCCGCCGAAGCAGCCCGCCAGGCCCCGACCGTCAAGTTCTAGTAGTTTGGCAGCGCATCCTTAATCGGCCAAATGCATAAACCGCCCCGTCGAATGCATACTTCGACGGGGCGGTTTCCTTTTTCGCGAAGCTCCCCCTCTAAGCGCCGTGCATTTTTAGGAGTATTCAACATAACCAAGGGCTTCGGGCGCCGCGATAAATGCCAAAGAGCGCAAATATCCCTGCAAATCAAACGCTGTCAGCCCATAACCCCGCCCATCATTCGTAGAAAACATCGAGAAATCCCGATTTTTTGCCCGAGGTCGGTATGCAGGGGCCTTCGATTGCAGAATACTCGCAAAAATGCACGTCGCCATCACCCCCACATGGCGCGAACCAAAACAAAAGCGCGGCCTAAAAGGCCGCGCGCCATCTTTCATTCAGATCTATATTGCCCGTAACGGCAGCGCCGAGGTAACGCAGGCCCGAGGGCAACCTTCCTTTCCGGCGCACTCCGCAGGACGAAAGAACCTCCGCCGCACGAAGTGCGCTGCGGAGGTTCTTGCATGTCCGAGGACGCGCCGGAAAGGAAGGTTGCCCTCGGGCCGAACAGCTATGGCAGCTTACGCGACGGTGTAAACCCAGTCGTGCTTATCCTCGACAGCACCAGATTGGATGCCGGTCAGGGTCTCGCGGAGCTTCTTCATCACGGGGCCAATCTCGGTGTAGCCAGCCGGGAAGGTCACGGTCTCATCGGCACCATAGACCTTGTTGTCGATCTCGCCCACCGGGGAAATGACGGCAGCGGTGCCGCACAGGCCGCACTCCACAAAGGTGCCGGCCTTGACCTCGGCCCACTCGACGGGGCGCTGGTCGACGGTTATGCCCAGGTCCTGAGCAACCTGAACGAGCGAACGACGGGTGATGGAGGGCAAGATGGAGTCGGTGTGCGACTGCGGAACGACGAGCGTGCCGTCCTCCTTCACGAACAGAACGTTCGCGCCGCCGGTCTCCTCGACATAGGTGCGGGACTCAGAGTCGAGATACAGGTTCTCGGCATAGCCCTCGCGATGGGCCTCCATCGTGGGCTTGAGGGACATGGCGTAGTTCAGGCCAGCCTTGATGTTGCCGGTGCCGTGCGGTGCGGCGCGGTCGTACTCGGAAACGCGCAGCTTGACGGGCTTGAGGCCACCCTTAAAGTACGGACCGACCGGGGTCACGAGAATGCGGAACGTGTACTCAGGAGCGGGAGCCACGCCGATCACGTCACCAGAGCCGATCATAAACGGACGCACGTACAGGGTTGCACCGGAGCCGAAGGGCGGAACCCAGGCGGCGTTGGCAGAAACGACCTGCTTGACGGCCTCGACAAACTTGTCCTTGGGGAACGGGGGCATCTCGAGGCGCTGGGCAGAGTTATACATACGCTCAGCGTTCATGTCGGGACGGAAGCAGACGATGCTGCCGTCCTCGGCGGTGTAGGCCTTCAGGCCCTCAAAGACCTCCTGGCAGTAATGGAAGATGCCGCCGCACTCGGAAACATGCAGGGTGTGGTCGGTGGTCAGGCCGCCCTCGTCCCACTCGCCATCCTTCCAATGAGCCTCGTAGCTGTAATCGGTTTTCATGTAGCCAAAGCCGAGGCTACCCCAATCGATATCCTTCTTCTCGACAGTCATATGTCGCTCCTTACATACACAGTTGCATACTCGCGAACCCGCACGCAAAGACCGAAGCCGACCGCGTCGCAATGTCGCACGCCCGGAGCGTAGAGCCGGACGGGACACGCGAACGGCATCAAAGCCGATGGCACGTCGATTCGCATGCACGAGATTGTACTCCCCGTACGCGTCTGATAAAACGCTTTTCTTTAACTAAGTAAAGTATTTTCATTTGACCGAAGCAGAAAGGCCCGCCACCGTAAAGGGTGACGGGCCTCAACGGCACGGTTTGCGCGCTGGCTCGAGCTACGCGTTCTTTTTGCCCAGCTTAGCCTTAACCAGACCGACCACGGTCGGGATGATCGACACGGCGACGATGCCGATAATCAGCAGCTCAAAGTGCTCCTGCACAAAGGGAATGCCGCCAAAGAAGTAGCCCAACAGCGTAAAGACCGTCGACCAGGTAATGCCGCCCAGCACGTTAAAGATGACAAAGTTGCGCCAGTGCATGCCGCCCATGCCGGCGATGAAAGGCACAAAGGTGCGGATAAACGGGAAGAAGCGACCCAGGAAGATGGCCAGGTGGCCCCACTTGTCCAGGAAGTCCTCGGACTTTTTGATTCGCTCGGGCGTCATGGCCTTCACCTTGCCCGAGGCGATGATCTTTTTGCCAAAGAAGTGGCCGATCATAAAGTTGCACTGATCACCCAGGATGGCCGCGGCCCATGCGGTGGCCAGCAGGGCCACGATGTTAAAGCCGCCGTTGTGGGCAAAGAAGCCCGAGGCGAACAGCAGCGAATCGCCGGGAAGGAACGGGAAGAACACCACGCCCGTCTCGATAAAGATGATCAGGAACACGCAGCCGTAGGCCATAAGCGGGCCGGCGGCGATCCAACTGGCGATCGCGGTGCGCGGGTCTTTGAGCAACTCGGCGATAAAATTAATGAAACCCATGAAGTAAAACCTCTCAGTTGTGGGCGCGGATACGTCCAAGTTGACCAGTATACGGTTGCGGCGCGGCAACGCACACGACCTTACAAAAGCGTGACTTCATTACCAGCAAGTTTGCATAATTGACACCTGTCGCGCAAAGCCGAGCAAGATTGCTCTTCCTAATCCCTAGCGAATCGCTATACTTTATTGAATTGCATTGTCGCGGCGCTAAGGGAGGGCGGCCGGTGAGCTTTATCAATACCATTCGCGAGGACATCAAGACCGTCCAGGCACAGGACCCCGCCGCGCAAAACGGCCTAGTCATCTTCCTTTCTTACCCCGGCCTGCACGCCAAGTGGAACCACGTGCCCGAGCACTGGCTGTGGGAACATGGACATCGCTCGCTCGCCCGCGTGCTCTCGCAAATCACCCGCCATATCACTGGCGTCGAGATTCATCCTGCCGCACAGATCGGCAAGCATTTCTTTATCGACCACGCCATGGGCGTTGTCATCGGCGAAACCGCCATTGTGGGCGACAACTGCGTGCTCTATCAGGGCGTCACACTTGGCGGCACCGGCAACGAGACCGGCAAGCGCCACCCCACCCTGGGCAACAACGTCACCGTGGGCACAGGCGCCAAGGTGCTCGGCAACATTCGCATCGGCAACAACGTCAAAATCGGCGGCAACTCGGTTGTCGTCAAAGACGTGCCCGACAACTGCACCGTCGTGGGCGTGCCCGGCCGCATTATCAAACGCAACGGCTGCCGCGTGTTCGAGGAGACCTTCGACGCCAAGCAGCATCGCGAGTACATGCCCGACGACGCAGCCGAGCAAAGCGCCCTCAACCGCCAAGGCATCACCGAGAACGCACGACGGGTCAAAGAGCTCGAGCAAGAGGTGGCCGAGCTTAAGGCCCTCGTCGCCAAACTCGTGGACGAACGCTAAAAGCGGACGGCCGCCGACAACATCGACGCCAACGCAAAGGCGCGCCAGGGAATCCATCCCCGGCGCGCCTTATTCCTGATGTGACAAAGGGACTATTCCTTTGTCACATTATGCGAACTGGCTCAGATAGAGGTCGGCGTAGGCGCCCTCGACTGCCAGCAGCTCCTTATGCGTGCCCTGCTCGATGATATTGCCGTGATCCATGACCAGAATCAGGTCGGCATCCACGATCGTCGACAGGCGATGCGCGATCACAAAGCTTGTGCGCCCACGCATAAGTGCGTCCATGGCGCGGCCGATGGCAAGCTCGGTGCGCGTATCCACGCTCGACGTCGCCTCGTCCAGGATGAGAATCGCCGGGTTGTTGAGCAGCACGCGTGCGATGGTTAGCAGCTGACGCTGGCCCTGGCTGATGCTTTCGGCATCGTTGGCTACACGCGTGTCGTAGCCCTGAGGCATGGTGCGCACAAAGAAGTCGACCTGGGCGGCGCGAGCGGCCGCAACAATCTCCTCGCGCGTTGCCTCGGGGCAGCCGTAGGCGATGTTCTCGGCAATCGTGCCGTCGAACAGCCAGGCGTCCTGTAGCACCATGCCAAACTGCTGCCGTAGCTCGCCGCGATCCATGAGGCGCGTATCCACACCGTCAAGCGTAATGCGGCCGCCGTCGATCTCGTAAAAGCGCATGAGCAGGTTGATGAGCGTCGTCTTGCCTGCGCCCGTGGTTCCCACCACGGCAATCTTCTGGCCCGGCTCGGCGGTAAACGACACGTCGCGCATGAGCGGCTTGTCGGGCGAATAACCAAAGCGCACGTGCTCAAAGGAGACGCGGCCCTCCACGCGACCCGGCAGCTTGGCGGCCTCGCCCGGCTGCGGATCGGCCTCCATCTCGGGCTCGTCGAGCAGGTCGAACACACGCTCTGCGCTCGCCAGCGCACTCTGCAGCGAGTTAAAGGTAAACGACAGCTCCGTCATGGGCTCGGACGCCTCGTTGATAAACTGGAAGAACGCCTGGAACACGCCGACGGTCATATGCCCGGCAACCAGCATGCTGCAGCCCACCAGCGCGATCACGATCTGCGCCAAACGGCCGATAAAGCGCACCGCGGGGCCGACGGCGTTAATCATAAAGTCGGCCTTGGTGCTCACGCGCGCCAGCTCCTTCGAAGCCTCGTGCACCTCGGCAGAGCTCTGGCGCTCGCGGTTAAACGCACGGATCACCAGACGGCCCGAGTAGCCCTCCTCGACCGCGCTCGTAATCTTGGACACCCACTCCTGGCGCTCGCCCGTCACATCATGCGTGCGGCGCGACACGACCTTCGTCACCAGCAGCGAAAGCGCCGTAAAGAACAAAAAAACGAGCGTGAGCGGCACGCTAAACACGAACATCACGCTCACGGCGCCCACCACGGTACCGATCGACACCAGAAGCTGCAGCAGGCCGCGTTGCATGCTCTCGGACATCTTGTCCAAGTCGTTGGTCGCACGGCTGACGACCTCGCCGGGACGATGCGCGTCAAAGTAGGCAAGCGGCAGACGGTTGAGCTTTTGTGCGATGCGGTTGCGCAGGCGCAGGTTGAGGCGCTCGGCAACGCTCGACATCAAAAAGCTCTGGAGTGCGTAGAACGAGGCGGCGGCGGTCCAGATCATAAAGTAGATAAAGATGGTCCTGCCGCAGTTCTCCCAGGTAATGCTGAAGGTAGTGTTGTTGGCAAACGCCAGCTTCATGTGCCCCCACAGCTCATCGATCACGCGGGCGCTGTAAGCCGGCGCCGCGGTGTTAAAGATGGCATAGAACACGATACTCGCGAACACGATATAGAAGCGCCAATGGTCGCCGGCGGCCTCGCTCCACAGGCGGCGCACCGTCGCCCAGATGTCGCGGGGCGTGTCGTCCTCGTCCTCGTCATCAACGTCGCGCATGCGCTCCGCCTCGGCGCGGGCGCGCTCGTCCTCGGCGCGCTCGTTTTCCTCGTAGAGTGCCTGGCGGCGAGCCTCGCGCTCCACCGCTGCCTTGGCGTTTTCGTCCAGGTCGGGCGTGGCGCCCGTCTCCTCGACTGTCTCTGCAGCCGCGGCGTCATCGGCGATGCTCTGCTTCTTGAACTCCTCGGTCATACTACTCACCTCCCTTCATCTGCGATTCCGCGATAGCGCGGTACACCTCGCAGGTTTCCATGAGCTCGTCGTGCGTGCCTAGACCCACGACCTCACCGTCCTTGAGCACCACAATCTGATCGGCATGCAAAATAGTCGAGATGCGCTGGGCGATGATGAGCACCGCGGCATCGCACGTCTCGTCCTGCAGCGCATGGCGCAGTGCCGCATCGGTCTTAAAGTCCAGAGCCGAAAAACTGTCGTCGAAGATATACAGATCGGCATGCTTCATGAGTGCGCGGGCAATCGCCAGGCGTTGGCGCTGACCACCCGAGAAGTTTGTGCCGCCCTGAGCCACCGGCGTATCGAGCCCCTGGGGCTGGTCGAGCACAAAGGTGCTCTGGGCAACCTCCAGCGCATGGAGCATGTCAGCCTCGGTCGCACCCTCGTTACCAAAGCGCAGGTTGCTCGCCACCGTACCCGAGAACAGCCATGCCTTCTGCGGAACATAGGCGATACGCCCGCGGATGTCGTCTTGCGAAAGGTCGCGCAGATCGATGCCGTTCAGGCGAATGGTGCCCTTCGTGGCATCGTGGAAGCGAAGCAAGAGCTTGGCCACCGTTGACTTGCCCGAGCCCGTCGAGCCCACGATCGCGGTCGTCTGTCCACGGCGGCAGGCAAAACTCAGGTTGCACAGGGTGTCCTCGTCGGCATCGTCAAAACGGAACGACATGTGGTCGAACACGGCCACCGCGTCGGCTCCATCTGCGGACTCGGGCGCCCCGTCGCCCAGCGCAGCCTTGCCGTCCACGATGCTCGGCTCGATTTCGAGCACCTGCTGCGCACGGTTGAGGCACGCCGCGGCGCGCGGAAGCGTCAGCAGCACCACCTGCGCCATCATCACAAAGAACAGGATCAGGATCGCGTACTCCAGCACGGCCGAGATGCTGCCGATTTGCATAGCATGGACGCCCACGCGGTTGCCGCCCACCCACAGCACCGCCACCTCGGCGATATTCATCAAAAAGAAGCTGGAGCTATCGAGACCCACAAACAGGTGGTTGACCTTGATGGCATTGGCTGCATAATCGCTAAACACCTCGTCCAGGCGCTGCTCCTCGTGGCGCTCCTTGTTAAATGCGCGGATGACGCGCACGCCCACGATGTTCTCGCGCAGCACCACGTTCATGCGGTCGATAAAGCTCTGCAGGCGCATAAAGATCGGCGCGGCGTTGGCAACGGTAAAGACCGCCGCCACCAGCAACATCGCAACGACCACGCCCAGCAGCGTGCCCATGGCAGGATCGATAAACCAGGCAAAGATGATGCCCGCCACGGCCAAGAACGGTACCGGTAACACCAGCTGAATCGTCTGCAGGATCGCTTGCTGGATCACGTTGATGTCGTTGAGCGAGCGCGTGATCATCGAACCCGTACCAAAGCGCTCAAAGTCGCTGGCGGACAGCTCGAGCGACTTATCGTAGACGGCGTTGCGAATGTCGCAGGCCACATTGGCCGCCAGACGGGCCGAAAGATAACAGCCCAGCACCGCACCACCGCTGGCCATGCCGGTCGCGATGAGCATATACACGCCGTTGCGCAAGATGTAGTCGATATCACCCGTCGTGATACCAGTATTGACCATATTCGCCAGCATCGTAGGCACCAGCAGCGTGCCGACGTTATCTATCAGCAGTACAAACAGCGTCACCGCAATCAGCCCGCGATACGGCCTCATAAATCTCATTAAGAGTCGCATGTCTCCCCTTCGCCTTTGTCGTCAGCCTCGTTCTCGGCGGCCACTTGCCGTTTAAATGCCTCGCACTCTTCGTTAAGAACATGGGAGAACTTACCGACCAAGCGCATAATCTCGCGCTGTTCCCACGGCTCGAGCGCCTCGATTGCTCCGCTGGTATATAACAGGCTCTCCGTCAAGGTCGTCTTACCTGCGTCTACATGAGCAAGAATGCCAATATTGATGATTTTCATATGATTGTCCTCCATACAAGGCCCAGAAGGGCGCAAAAATCCCCAGCGACAAATACTTTTACCGCTGGGGATGATAGGTAGGACACACATGAAAACTGCGGCCAAGGCTGGCCGTTGTCTATCACGATATGAAATGAAAAGGCAAAAGTATTCTTAAATTGGGTACAAAAACCAAGCCCTCTCCTTGAGGACGTTTGTCTTTGTTCCCATTATCAAATTTTATTTAAAAATACCTTGCCGCATATTGATAAACTCCTTTTCTGAACTTTAATTATTATATCACATCAGTTTTAGGAAAACAAGTATCTAAAAGAAATTTTTCTTCCCCTTATATGTAACCCTTGATTCTCATTTTCATTGCAACAGCCTCAGGACTCAGCGCAACGCGTTGCG
>CAUGTZ010000031.1 GCA_959602645.1 uncultured Collinsella sp.
GAGTTCCGCACGAGCCGGAGAGCACTTAATGTGCTCTCCGTGCGAGCAGGACTGTAGAGCAGGAAACCTTGTATACGCCCGCCCGCTCCCGAGGGGCGTCTCTCATGCAAAAACTGTCGTGTGGTAAAGTCCGAGGTCAGTGGCGTTTTATACCGAGAATTTCAAAAAAAGGTGAAAATTCATTACAAATTTGCGTTGACTTTAGGTAACTAAAGTTTCATACTGCGTTTCATCCACTGGGGGATGTGAACACGCACGGATCGTTCACATCATGATTGAAGAGGATTTTTTAGACATGTTCACGCATCAGCTAAACATTATCAGCGTAGTAATTATCTGATGCGGGTTAGCACATACAGCTAGCCCGTACGATAACGGGCGGCTGATGAAGATGAGGGCCGTCGAGCGCAACCGACGGCCCTCATTTTTATGTCTAGGAAGTTCTTTTTAGAGGAGGAAATGTAATGAACGGAGTTTTGCTCATGGTTGTGGCCGCGGCGGTGCTCGCCTGTGGCTATCTGGGCTACGGCCGCTGGCTGGCCAACAAGTGGGGCGTTGACAAAGAGGCCCTCACGCCGGCCAAGCGCATGAAGGACGGCAAGAGCTTCTCGCCCGTCTCCGCCTTTACCGCGTTCTCGCACCAGTTCAGCTCGATCTGCGGTGCTGGCCCTGTCACGGGTACGATCGTCGCCATGGCCTTTGGCTGGCTGCCCGTCGTGCTCTGGGTCCTCGTCGGCGGCATCTTCTTTGGCGCCGTCCACGACTTTGGTGCTCTGTACGCTTCGATGAAGAACAACGGCAAGTCCCTGGCCCAGCTCATCGAGAAATACATCGGCAAGACCGGCCGTCGCCTGTTCCTGCTGTTCTGCTGGCTGTTCTGCATCATCGTCATCGCCGCTTTCACCGACATGGTCTGCAAGACGTTCATGTTCACCTCGGTCGTTGACGCTTCTGGCGCTGCCACCGGTGCTATCGACTTCACCAAGTCCTATGCCGCCGGCTGCGCTGGTACCATCTCCATCCTGTTCACCTTCGTCGCTATCGCCTTTGGTTGGGCCCAGAAGAAGTTCAACCTCACCGGCGCTGCCGAGTTTGTCACTGGCGTGGTGCTCATGGTTCTCATGTTTGCCGTCGGCATGCAGTTCCCGGTCTACCTGGACAAGTTCCAGTGGTTCGCCGTTGTCATGGTCTACCTGGTCTTTGCTGGCGCCATGCCCATCCAGATGCTCAAGACCCCTCGCGACTACCTCACTTCCATCATGATGATCGTCATGATCGCCTGCGCTGTCCTCGGTATCGTCGTCCTGGGTGTTAACGGCCAGGCCACCATCACCGCTCCGGCCTTTACCGGCTTCTCCAGCGCTTCTGGCATGATGTTCCCGGTCCTGTTTGTTTCCGTTGCCTGCGGTGCCCTCTCCGGCTTCCACAGCCTCGTTTCTTCTGGTACCTCCTCCAAGCAGGTCGAGAAGGAGCAGGACGCCGTCAAGGTCGGTTATGGCGCCATGATCGTCGAGTCCTTCGTCGGCATCCTTGCCATCATCGTCGCCGGCATCATGTTCTCCGATATGAACACCGCCGGCACTGGTGCCCTCAACGCCGGCGTCGCTTCCACCCCGTTCCAGATCTTCGCCGCTGGTATCTCCCGCGGTATGCAGGCCTTCGGTGTTGACGGCACGCTCGCTACCGTCTTCATGACCATGAACGTCTCCGCTCTGGCCCTGACCTCGCTCGATGCCGTCGCCCGCATCGCCCGCACCTCGTTCTCCGAGTTCTTTGCCCAGACCAACGACGCCCTGGCCATCGAGTCCAAGGCCGGCTACATGAAGGTTCTCGGCAACCCCTGGTTCGCCACGGTCGTCACCCTGCTTCCCGGTCTCGCCCTCGCCTTTGGCGGCTATGCCAACATCTGGCCGCTCTTTGGTGCTTCCAACCAGCTGCTCGGCGGCATGACCATGATCACCCTCGCCGTGTTCTGCAAGTGCACCGGCCGCAAGGGCTGGATGCTCTACGTGCCCGTCGCCTTCCTGCTCTGCTGCACCTTCACCTCGCTGGTCCAGAGCGCCATGGGCTGCATGACCGCTGTCCAGGCTTACGGCTTCTTCGGCACCATCCCGGCTACCGCCACCACGGCCGCCGTCTCCGTCGCCGCCACCAAGGGCCTGCAGCTCGTTTTCGCCGTCCTGCTGATGGTCCTGGGCCTCATCGTTGCCGTCAACTGTCTCAAGGAGTTCTTCGGCAAGGAGGCCGGCTCCATGCCCGACGAGGAGCCCGAGTGGTCCGAGATGGGCAAGGCCGAGTACGGTCGCGCCGCTGCCGCTGAGGCTCCTGCCGACGCCGAGGCCGCTAAGGCCTAGTCGGTCGGACGGGTTGAATCTCCCATCTATTTGACTCGGAAAGACCGGGTCCGCAATCAAGCGGACCCGGTCTTTTTTCTTGTGATAACAGGTGGTGCAAGGGCGTTCTCGCAGATGTTTTGCGTGGATAGGCTCGTGCGTTGTACCATATGGACGTATATGTGTGCATATGAAAGGGGCCCCGTGGCCAAGACGGTATATTCCGATAATCAAAACAATGTCGATGCTCTGGCTGAGCGTCTGAGCAGCCAGACGTCGCTTTCTGCCGAGCGCGCCAAGCTGGTTGCCTACGACCTGCTCTGCCGCAAGGCGCTCAAGATTAAGTCGAGCGCGCTGGCGCAGATTTTCCGCTCCGTCGATAAGGAATGCGATACCAAGGCGATGCGCGATGAGCTTATCGCGGCAAATATCGTGACCAAGATCGAGGGCAGCGGCATTAACGGGCGCCCGGCGTTCTATACCATCAATGTCGAGATCCGCGATGCCCAGGAGCAGCCTGCCGAGTCCGTCGAAGATTTTGTCGTCGAGGATTCCGCTGACGTGCCTGCTGTGGAAGAAGTTGCTCCGCGTGAGCATGTTGATACCGATGAGTTGCTCGATGAGAACGTCGTGCGTGCCTTTACGGCCAAGGCAGGGCGCGGCGGTTTTGGCGGGGGTGGCAAGCGCGATGCGCAGCGTCGCGCCCAGCAGGAGCGCTTCCGTCGCGCCGTTGCTCGAAAGGGTGAGACGGATGCCGAGGCTGTTGAGAACGAGGTTGCTGCCGAGTCGCAGAGGCCCGCGAAGGAGCAAAAGCCCGTGGAGGCCCAGGAGCCCCAGCGTCGCCGTGGTGCCCACTTTAAGGCTGCGCAGCAGGATGTCGCGCATGAGGTTGAAGAGCTTTCCGAGGCCGCAGACGATGTTGAGGAGTCTGCCAAGAAGGCCCCGGGCTCATGTCGTCCCGGACGTGGTTTTGCGAGGCGCGCGTATCCCGTAAGGCGTCAGGAGAAGGGCGAGCCGGCTCCGACCGCTCAGGCCGAGAAGGCCGAACAAACCGAGAAAACCGTTGAGCCGGCGGCTCGCGAGCAGCAACCTTCCGAGTCGCAGCCTGCGGCTGACACTGAGGTCAAAGCTCAACAGACCGCTGATAAGCAGGCGGGGGAGAGCGCCTCAGGCAAGCCCCGCCGTCGTCGTCACCGCGGCGGTCGTGGCTCAAATGCCGAGGCCGCGGCCGAGAAGACAGCGACACAAAACGGAGATGAGAAGGCCGAGACTCCGGTTGATCAGGTCAAGCGCCAGCCGGCGAAGGAGGCCAAGTCCGATCGTCCGCAAAAGCGCTCGTCTGCGCCCAAGCAGGAACGTAATACCCGGGCAGATTCCAAGCGTAAGCCTCATGCACAGGCTGAGCCTGCCGCGGCTGATAGTGCTACCCAGCAGCCCGAGTCGGCCGTCCACGGCGAGGTATCGGCGTTTGCCCTTGCCCGCGTTTTGGGCAGGCAGCTGCTCAAAGTTGTCCCTACGCCTACGGCGCTCTCTAAGATCAAGGAACAGCAGACTCAAATTGTTAAGGTCGAGGGCAAGGACGGCAAAAAGGCGCCGCAGCGCACTCAGCACAACGAGATGTCCAACCGCAAGATTGCCGAGGAAATCGCAATCATCCAGGCTTGGATCGAGCAAAACCGAGGTGCCGATACGCCGGTTGCCTCGCGCCGCCAGCGTGCCTACCAGATTTTTAACGACGAGAAGGCTTTTGACGGCAAGCACGGTGAGCGCCTGATAAGGCGCATGACCGAAAAGGGCATCAGCATGCAGGCGATCAAGGTCGCCCCCAACCGCCCCGTGCACTTTACGGGTTTCTTTACGCTGGGCGCCGATAAGCCGTTCATTATGGTCGAGAACCTGGACACCTACGACGAGATCGTCAGGCTGCTGCGTGGCCGCAAGCACGCCAAGCTCTTTGGCATCAAGGTGGGCGGCGTGATTTTTGGCGGCGGATGCAAGGCGAGCGTCTCGCATGCCCTGGACGATTATCTGGCCGAGATCGGCTATCGCTTTAACTACGTCTACTACGTGGGCGATATCGACCGCGAGGGCGCGCGCATCGTCGAGCAGGCTCGCAATGCCAATGTGGTTGAGATTCGCCTGCATGCCGGTATGTACCGCGCCATGCTCGCCGAGCATAAGCGTCGCGTGAAGGCCGGCGGCGAGTGCGAGCGCGCGGCTGCCAACCAGGGCGTGCCGCAGAACTTGGCGGCGACGATCAAGGATCTGCCCATGGTCACGCGCGTGAAGTTCCGCAATGTGCTACGTGAAGGCGGGCGCATTCCGCAGGAGATTCTGATGACCGCCGACTATCGGGATGGCGACTCGGGAAGCTTCGACCGCATGCTGAACAACTAAATTCCGCCGGCCCCGGGAGAGCGGGGACACCGGCTTAGGTTTCCTGCTCTACAGTCCTGCTCACGACAGAGGCCACATTAAGTGGCCTCCTGTTCGTGCGGAACTCGCGATAAACCTAAGCCGGTGTCCCCGCTCTCCCGGGGCCTGTCGTGGCTTGGCCGTTGCATGCGGCTCGCTTTTCGGAACGGGGCTGACGGACACGTTCCGAAATCTACCACCGTCGTTGTACAGGGTGTCTATAAAGAGCCGTGGCCAAAAAACGGCAAATATGAGTACTGATACTCTTTTAGTAGCAGTAATTTTGACCAAATTTAAGGTGATTTGACGTGTCGATCGAGCAGATAAGCTGCCGTATCTCCTCAAGTGTTCATTAAAGGAAGACCTTGATGCGAATAAATCTCATTAAGATCTTCTTTTATTAACGAAAATAATGTAGCTACAACGGTAACAGTACTCATATTTGCCGTTTTTTGGCCACAGTCCTTCGGAGGGTCCTCGAAAATAGTCCCGAGCCGGCACTTGGGGACGTTCCTATAATGCCGGCACTTAGGAGCGTCCCCAAGTGCCGACACCGCGTCTGCCTGCGGCGGCCGCGCCCCGCTGCGTCGCTCCGCACCCTTGCGGGTTCGAATCCCTCCGCTTGGCGGCGTTGGCTCGATTTGCTTGACGTGAGGGGCTCTTGGCTGGTGTGGGACGGAGGGATTCCGCGTCCGCCTGGTCGGCGGCCGCGCCCCGCTGCGTCGCTTCGCTCCTTGCGTGCTGCGCTGGAAAACGCTTCGCGTTTCCTCAGCTCCGCACCCTTGCGGGTTCGAATTCCTCCGCTTGCCCACAAGAAAGCGCCCTGGGCCGTTATGGGCTTAGGGCGCTCAGTTTTAATGGCTGGGACGGAGGGATTCGAACCCCCAACAGCCGGCACCAAAAACCGGAGTTCTACCGTTGAACTACGTCCCAATGTGTGGTGTTGCCCAAAAGCAACTCGTCTAGTTTACCTAATCTGCGAGGGCATCGCAAACGCCGTCGAGTAGGCGTACGGCGAGCGTCTGCGCGTCGCTGGCCGTGAAGGTGCCGTTGTAGCGCGTCATGCCCGTGAGCTCAATGCGAATGCGAGCCGGCTTCTGCTGCGCGGCGACATTGGCGGTGCGGATGCGCTGGGCCAGGTTGTGGCACTCGGCGAGGGCAATCGTGGCGCGTGGCGCGGCGTCGGCGGGCAGCTCGTCGCTTGCGATCTCGAGCACCAGGTCAACGTCGGTTGGGACCTCGGAGTCGCAGAGCATCATGCCGCTGTTGTCGGTCGTTGCCGTGGCGATGTTCCACATGCGCGAAGCAACGCTGCGTGCGATGGGGTCCTCACCGATAACGGCGATCTGGAAGCGCTCGAGCACGTTGGCGGCGCGAGCAAAACCGATGCGGGACTCGGCTTCGGTGACCGAGGGCTTGCCCTCCCACACATGATGCAGGCGGTTGATGTAGGCGTAGGTGTCCTGGAAGGCCATGCCGTCGGCAAACAGGCCGACATTTTCCTGGAACTGCTGCAGGGCGGCCTCGGTATGCGGACCAAAGTAGCCGTCGTCTTCGCCACAGGCAAAGCCCAAAACGTTGAGAGCGCGCTGCAGGGCCTGCACATCGGCGCCATGGAAATTGGGCATGCGCAGATACAGGGTGCGGTCGCCCAGCTTATACGAGGCGTCGACCAGGGCGCTCCAACAGGGGATATCGACGGCATGACCGGCAGCAAGGCCACTGTCGAGCCTGAAGGTGCTGACGGCCTGCTCGGTGGTGGTGCCAAAGCGCTTGTCGGCGACCTCGTCGGCATCGATGGTGTAACCGAGCTGCAGAAGGCGGGACTGAACATCCTCGACGGCTGCTCCCTGCATGCCCGTGGTAATAGGTTCCATGAACGAACCCCTTTCGGCGTACGATTCGTACTATTTTGAGCGCGTGTCGGATAGACAACGCGAGACAATGCATAAACATGCACTCAACAGTGTAGCAACTTGTACCCAAACTCGCTGCCCACAGGTTTTATGACCCCCGCTAGTTAAGACGCTCCACAAAGAAATCTGCCATTGAGAGGAAGAGCTCGCGCGCATGCGGGTCGAGCTCGACGCCTTCGATAGCGGCCTTGGCCTTAGCGGTCAGGTCGAGCGCATAGGTGTGGGCGTAATCGATGGAGCCGGTCTCCTGGAAGATCTCCACGGCGCGTGCGAGCTGCGCAGGGTCCTCGGTGCCCGAGGAAAGGATTGCCTCGATCTCGTCGTGATAGCGCTCGTCTGACAGGGCATGCACGGCAACGAGGGTGCGCTTGCCCTCGGTGATATCGGTGCGGAAGTCCTTGTTGGCGGCCTCCTTGGTGCCGATCAAGTTGAGCAGGTCGTCTTGAATCTGGAAGGCAAGGCCCGTGTGCAGCCCAAAGGCGCGCAGTGCCTCAATCTGCTCTTCGCTGCCGCCGCCGATAATGGCTCCGGCGGCAAGCGGCGTCGCTCCGCTGTAGTACGCGGTCTTGTGCGTCGCCATGTCCAGATAATCGTCGACCGAAATGTCAAAGCGCCCGTCGCGGACCCAGCCCAGGTCGAGCGCCTGGCCCTCGATGGTACGGACGATCATCTCGGTAAGCTCGTGGAGCACGCGAAGCTTCACGTCGGACTCCAGCGTGGGGTCGTCAAGAACCGTCTTGGTGACCATGGTGAGCGCCAGGTCACCGCAGTTGATGGCAAGACCGGTGCCCTCGGTAAGGTGCATGCAGGGCTTGCCGCGACGAATCTGCCCGTTGTCGGCGATGTCGTCGTGGATGAGTGCGCCCGACTGAAAGTGCTCGATGGCCGCCGCTGCGCTGCGGGCGCTCTCAAAGCTGCCGCCTACCGCAGCGGCGGCGAGCATGCAGATGAGCGGGCGGTGGCGCTTGCCAGCGTTTGCCGTAAATGCCGAGAGCGGGGTATACAGGTAGCGCTCGATATCGGCGGAAGTCGCCTGTCCGTCAAAGAACGTGGCCAGATAGTCGTTAATCTGGTCAAAGTGCTGGGCTAAAAAGCTGGTAAACGGACTGGACACGGGTTCTCGCATTCTTTGATAGGTTGCATCGTTGCATTATGCAGACAACATATTGCCACATTAGGGCGTCGAGCGCGGCGGTTGAAGACGATTGGTCCATGCGGCCGCAAGTGCGGTAGGGGCTTGGCTAGATAAGCCCAAAGTGTTCGAGCGCGGTGACGACGCCGTCGTGGTCGATGCTGTCGGTGACATAGTCGGCCTTTTCCTTGAGGAAGTCCGGCGCGTTGCCCATGGCGATGCCAACGTCGACGGCGTTCATCAGCGAGACGTCATTGCTGGCATCACCGATGCCATACACCATTCCATGGTTGGGGTCGAGAGCGTCGAGTACGGACTGGATACCCTCGCGCTTGGTGCATTCGCGAGGCGAAATCTCGGTCACTTCGAGCTCGAGCTCGTTAAAGCAGAGTAGCGGCTCAAACGCTTGATCCTGAGCGATGCGGTTGGCAAGCGACGTGGACATTAAGATCTTGTAGGCGCTGTAATGTTGCAGCTGCGTAATTGCATCGCCCACGGTGCGGGCGTATCCCGGGGCGTCGGGCGCATCGGCACTCATGCGAACGACGCCATTGAGTCCCTCAAAACGAATCACTTCGTCCGATTGCTCAAGAATGGGAGCAAGGCGCTGCAGCATGCCGGGCGTCATCGCCAAATCGCGAATCACGTGTCCCTCAAGTTCGACATAGCCACCCGCGAGGCAGACGATGCCGGTCCAGGGCAGCTCGAGCAGCTTTGGATGGATGCAGCTCAGCGTGCGCCCTGTGCAGATAAACGCCATATTGCCCTTGGCGACAAAATCACGGATGGCTTGCGAGACCGCTTCATTGGGATAGGGGGAGAGGTCTCGCTCGCTCTCGGGAAGCTCTTGTGCCACTCGAGGGTCTTGCCAGGCGAGTGTTCCGTCGATATCGAAGAAGCAGATATCGCCGCGCTTATGGGCTGCGCTGGCGGCAGGGGAGGCCGAGGTGGTGGACACAAATCCCGGCTCGAGGCCCATGATCTGGTCAAAATGCTCTTTAACGCGGGGAACGGAGATGCCAATAATCACCTGGGCGGTCTTGCCCGTAATGATGAGGCCCTTGGCGCCCACCGCGACAAACGACGCATTATCTGCAACGATGGAAGGGTCTGCGACCTCGACGCGCAGGCGCGTGGCGCAGTTGGTTGCGCCCACGATATTGCCAACGCCACCTAAAAGCTGAATTACCCGCTCAGCGAGGACGTGATCTTGATCGGATTGAATACTGACCTCGCCATTGGGAGATTGCTCTTTGGCAAAGCCGCTTCCCGTTAAACGATCGATTGCCGCGCGATTGGAGACATGATCCTCGCGGCCCGGCGTCTTAAGGTCATAGACCAAGATGAGTGCTCGAAAACTAACAAAAAAGATGAGGCTAAAGGCAAGACCGATACCGAGCGCCAAAAGGTAGGAGCCGGCATGCATTCGCATGAGTGGGATGAAGTTGAAGGCCGTCATTTCCATGAGACCGCCCGAGAAGATGCCGACGATGCCAAAGAAGTTCATGGTCATGGCAAGGCAGGAGGACAGGACGGCGTAGAGCAAAAAGAGTCCGGGATAGGTGAACATAAAGAGAAACTCGAGCGGCTCGGTGACGCCGCAGACCACCGAGGCGACGATGGCGGGCAAAAGGATGACCTTAAGGCCGGCGCGGCGTTCGGGTTTGGCGGTGAAATAGAATGCTGCCGCGATGGCGGGAAGGCCAAAGAGCTTGCCCCAGCCGGTGGCGGTAAAACCTGCCCAGGGCGCAAGTTCATTTAAAGGGCGCGTGCTATGGGAGAGAATGGGGAGCAGGTTGGTCCACGTGGCGTAAATACCGTCGTGAATGACCAGATTGTCGTAATAGATGGGCATATAGAGCAGATGGTGCAGCCCCATGGGCTCGAGCGCTCGCTCCAAAAACACAAAGATGCCCACGCCGAAGGGGCCGACGCCCGCAAGTGCGTGGCGCAGCGTTTCGGTCACAGCGTATGCGAAGGGCACGATGGCGGCCGAGATGGCGGCAAGGGCAAACACGGCAAAAAAGCTGATGAGGTAGACGAGCGAGGAACCCGAGAACGTGCCGAGCCAATCGGGAACCTTGGCATCGTAGAAGCGGTCATGGATCGCGACGACGGTTGCCGACACCGCCAGCGGGCCGATAATGCCGGTGTCGAGCGTCTTGATGCCGTCGATGACGGTGATGCCGCTAGCGGAGGTCAAAAACGACGGGTACTTAAGCCCAAGGTTGTCTCCGCTCAGCTTAATGATCTCGCTCAAAAAGAAACAGTAGGCAAAATAGGCTACGAGCGCCTCGAGGCAGCAGCGTGCCGGTTGCTTTTGGGCAAGGCCGATAGGCAGCGCTACGGCAAAAAGGAGTGGAAGGCGCTTAAAGACCGTCCACGAGCCGCGCTGAATGATAGTCCAGAAAACGTACCAGGGGGTTCCGTATACGGCGAGGTCGCCGACGATATCCACGGTCGTTGCGAGGGCGGA
Source organism: uncultured Collinsella sp. (assembly GCA_959602645.1). Lineage (GTDB taxonomy): Bacteria > Actinomycetota > Coriobacteriia > Coriobacteriales > Coriobacteriaceae > Collinsella. The sequence continues at coordinate 10,273 of CAUGTZ010000031.1, forward strand.
GATGCCGACCATGAGGCCTGATATAGAAAACAGCATGGCGGGCGCGAACATGGCTCCGCCAAAACGTTGGATTTTCTGCAGCATAATATGCCTTTCGGATGCAACATGCTGTGCGAGCAAGAACGTTTAAACAATGAACTCATTGTAGAGGACTGGCTGCTTGCCGCATTGACGGTTTTGATTCGGTCCGATTTGGGTTTCGGGGGAACCGTCGACGGTAAATAATCCGTGCTTTACCGATAATCGGTTTAAACAACTTTAAGAAATGCTATCGTGCCTAGCCATACATATTCATTAGAGGTGAAATCATGCCAAAAGCGATTTACGAAGGAATCTACCGCGAGATCCGTTCGCGCATCATCAACGGGACCTATGCGTTTCAGGAGATGCTGCCAACCGAAGCCGAACTGACCGCGGAGTTTGGCTGCACGCGCAATACCGTTCGACGCGCCTTGAGCATGCTGGCCGACCAGATGTTTGTGCAGCCTATACACGGTAAGGGCGTGCGCGTTATTTGGCTTAAGGGCGAAACCGACATGCTGGGCGCACTCGAAGAGGTTGAGTCGTTTGGCGAGTTCGCAAAACGCAACAATGCCGTCGCATCGACCGAGGTCAAGTCTTTTGAACATTTGATTTGCACTGAGCAACTCTCACGTCGCCTGGGCTTTAAGGTGGGCGAGGAGCTGATTCGCGTAGTGCGTGTCCGAAGCCTCAACGGCAGCGCGCGCCAAGTGGACCATGGCTACTTTTTGGCGTCGATCGCCAAGGGCCTGACCCCCGAGATCGCGGCGGATTCTATCTACGGCTATCTGGAGCACAAGCGCGGCGTCAAAGTGATGGCGAGCCGTCGTACGGTGAGTGTCGAGCTCGCCAACGATGAAGACTGCAGCTATCTGGACCTCGGCAAGTACAACTGCGTCGCCGTTATGGAGAGCCAGTCGTACACCTCGGACGGCATCTTGTTCGAGGTCACGCATGCCCGCACACACCCCGAGATCTTCCATTACCGCGTCAATTCCAAGCGATAGCCGGCTAGCTCGCAGCCTGACGAGACTCATGCCCTCAAAGCGAAAACGCCCGGTCAAACCGACGATGCATCGGCTTGATCGGGCGTTTTCTCTGCATTCGATAACAAATAATTGTTTATACAAAACTTGTCAAGTATCAAGTCGAAATTACCGTTCACCGAAGTTTTTCTACCGCTCTAGTAATACTTGTTCAAACAACTAGCCAAATAGCGTATTGTACAAGTCAGCAAAAGGGGCAAAGTCCCCGAGCCAATCTCCGAAGGCGGCGGCAAAGGGTGCCGCCACGGTGTGAAAGGGTGGATTGTAATGAAGAACGAAATGAGCAGAAGGCAGTTCCTGGGCTTTGCTGGTTCCGCGGCTGCGGTTCTTGGTCTGGGCCTCGTGGGCTGCGGTGGTTCTGCCGGCTCTGGCTCCTCTGCTTCTGGTGACGCTGCCGAGGTCTACTTCCTCCAGTTCAAGCCCGAGGTCGACAAGGAGTGGAAGGAGATCGCCAAGGCGTACAAGAAGGAGAAGGGCGTCGAGGTCAAGATCGTGACCGCCGCCTCCAACACCTACGAGGAGAAGCTCAAGTCCGAGATGTCCAAGAGCTCCGCTCCGACGCTGTTCCAGGTCAACGGCCCCACCGGCCTTAAGAACTGGAAGGACTACTGCGCCGATCTTTCCGACACCAAGCTCCGCGGCGAGCTCATCGACGACTCCCTGGCGCTGCAGTCCGACGGCAAGGATCTGGGTATCGACTGGGTTCAGGAGAGCTACGGCATCATTTACAACAAGGAGCTCCTCGAGAAGGCCGGCTACAAGGCCGAGGACATCAACTCCTTCGACAAGCTGAAGGCTTGCGCCGATGACATCCAGGCCCGCAAGGACGAGCTCGGCGTTGACGGTGCCTTCACTTCCGCCGGTATGGATGACTCCTCCAGCTGGCGCTACACCACGCACCTCGCCAACCTCCCGCTCTACTACGAGTTCGAGAAGGAGCACAATCAGGAGGACGACGAGATCAAGGGCGAGTATCTCGACAACTTTAAGCAGATCTTCGACCTGTACATCACCGACTCCACCTGCGATCCTTCGCAGCTCGCCTCTAAGACCGGCGACGACGCCACCAACGAGTTCGCAACCGGTAAGGCCGTCTTCTATCAGAACGGCTCTTGGGCCTATGCCGACCTCACCAAGGCCGGTATGACCGATGACCAGCTCGGCATGCTGCCGATCTACATCGGCGTCGACGGCGAGGAGAACCAGGGCCTGTGCTCCGGCGGCGAGAACTACTGGTGCGTCAGCTCCCAGGCTTCCGAGGATGCCCAGAAGGCCACCGAGGACTTCATGTATTGGTGCGTCACTTCTGACACCGCCACCAGCATCATCGCTGACAAGATGGGTCTGACCGCCCCGTTCAAGAGCGCTAAGGAGACCACCAACGTCTTCTCGCAGCAGGCCGTTGCTATGGCCAAGGACGGCAAGAAGACCGTTGCTTGGGACTTCGTTTACATCCCCTCTGAGGAGTGGAAGAAGAACCTCAAGCAGTCTCTCATCGCTTATGCTGCCGACAACACCAAGTGGGACGGCGTCAAGAACGCCTTCGTCGATGGCTGGAAGACCGAGAAGGCTGCTTCCGAGTAAGCAGTTGCTGCCCAAGCTATCTGATTAGCGACAGGGGGCGGGCAGACGTAGGTTTGCCCGCCCCCTGCATATTGAAAGGACCCTTCTATGGGCAAAGCACTCAAACGCTGGTGGCCGCTCTTTATGCTGCCCACGTGCCTGGCGTTTATGAGCGGGTTCGTGATTCCCTTTATCCAGGGTTTCTATCTCTCGTTCTGCCAGTTTATTACCATCAATAACGCGCACTTTGTCGGTATCGAGAACTACGTGCGCGCGCTGTCCGATCCGCAGTTCTCCACGTCGTTCTTCTTTACCGTGGCGTTTGCCTTCCTGTCGACGGTGCTCATCAACGTGATCGCGCTGGCCATTGCGCAGGCGCTCACTCGCAAGGCGCTCAAGGGCACCAACATCTTCCGTACGATTTTCTTTATGCCTAACCTGATTGGCGGCATTGTACTGGGTTACATTTGGCAGATTCTGATCAACTGCCTGCTCTCCAACGTGGGTGCCCAGCTTATCGCCCTCAACTCCGCCGCTGGCTTCTGGGGCCTTATCATCCTGACCCTGTGGCAACAGGTCGGCTACATGATGATCATCTACATCGCCGGTCTGCAGTCCATCCCGTCTGACTACATCGAGGCCGCCAAGGTCGATGGCGCTACGGCATGGCAGACGTTTTGGAAGGTTAAGATCCCCAACCTGATGCCGACCATCACCATCTGCCTGTTCCTGTCCATCACCAACGGCTTTAAGCTGTTCGACCAGAACCTCGCCCTTACCGGTGGCGCCCCGGCGCACTCCACCGAGATGCTCGCCCTGAACATCTACAACACGTTCTATTCGCGTGCTGGCATCGCATGGCAGGGCATCGGTCAGGCCAAGGCAGTTATCTTCTGCATCCTGGTTGTCGCTATTTCTATGATCCAGCTTAAGGCCACGAGGTCCAAGGAGGTGCAGCAGTAATGAAACGCGATAAGGCTATTAACCGCGCGCTCTCGATCTTCTTTACGATCCTGTCGCTCGCATGGATCTACCCCGTGTTCATGATTGCGCTCAATTCCTTTAAGAAAGCGACCGCAATCAGCACCACCACGGCGTTCGATCTGCTCACGCCCGAGACGTTCAACGGCCTCGCAAACTACGTGCACGCTCTGAACGAGCAGGGCTTTGCCTCGGCGTTTATGTACTCGCTTATCATCACGGTCACGTCGGTCGTGCTGATTCTGGTGTGCTGCTCCATGTGCGCTTGGTACGTGGTGCGCGTCAACAGCAAGATCTCGAACTTCTTCTATTACCTGTTCGTCTTCTCGATGGTCGTACCGTTCCAGATGCTCATGTTCACGCTGTCCAACCTCGCGGACCGCATCGGCTTTAACACGCCGTTTAACATCTGCTTCATCTACCTCGGTTTTGGCGCGGGCCTCGCGGTCTTTATGTTCGCCGGCTTCGTCAAGAACATCCCGCTCGAGATTGAGGAAGCGGCCATGATTGACGGCTGCAACCCGGTCCAGGTGTTCTTTAAGATCGTTCTCCCCATCATGAAGCCCACCTATCTTTCGGTCGGCATCCTTGAGACCATGTGGGTCTGGAACGACTATCTGCTGCCCTACCTTACGCTCGACTCCACCAAGTACAAGACCATTCCTATCTTGATCCAGTACTTCCGTGGCGGCTATGGCCACGTCGAGCTCGGCCCCATGATGGCCTGCATCATGATGGTCGTTGTCCCCATCGTCATCATGTACATCTTCTGCCAGAAGTACATCATCGACGGTGTGGTGGCAGGTGCCGTCAAGGGCTGATGCCGTAACTGTTTTGCAAGTTTTGGCGGCGCCCCTCAGCGCGGCGCCGCGTATCGAAAGGTAGAGACATGGCCGAGATCGTTCTCAAACATGTTCAGAAGGTGTATCCCAACAACGAGTCAAAAAAGAAGGGCTTCTTTGGCAAAAAGAAGAAGACCGAGGAGAAGAAGCACAACCTCAAGGTTACCGAGGACGGTGTGCTCGCTGTAGAGGACTTCAACCTCACCGTTCACGACCAGGAGTTCATCGTCCTCGTTGGCCCCTCTGGCTGCGGTAAGTCCACGACGATGCGCATGGTCGCCGGCCTAGAGGACATCACCTCCGGCGACGTGCTCATCGACGGCAAGCGCGTCAACGACGTGGCGCCCAAGGACCGCGACATCGCCATGGTGTTCCAGAGCTACGCTCTGTACCCCAATATGACGGTGTACGAGAACATGGCGTTTACGCTTGAGCTCAAGAAGGTCCCCAAGGACGAGATCGACCGCAAGGTTCGCTCCGCTGCCGAGATCCTGGGTATCACCGAGTACCTCGACCGTAAGCCCAAGGCGCTTTCGGGCGGCCAGCGTCAGCGCGTCGCCATCGGCCGCGCCATCGTGCGTGATCCTAAGGTCTTCCTGATGGACGAGCCGCTGTCCAACCTGGACGCCAAGCTGCGTAACCAGATGCGTGCCGAGCTCATCAAGCTGCGCCACGAGATCAAGGGCACGTTCATTTATGTTACTCACGACCAGACCGAGGCTATGACCCTCGGCGACCGCATCGTGGTCATGAAGGACGGCGTCGTCCAGCAGATCGCCACCCCGCAGGAGGTCTTCAACCATCCCGCGAACATCTTCGTCGCCGGCTTTATCGGCGTGCCGCAGATGAACTTCTTCGATGCCCAGCTGGTGCGCTCGGGCAACGGCTTTACTGTCAAGACCGAGGATATGAACGTGGCGCTCGCCCCGGAGACTTGCGCTCAGCTTGCCCTCAACTGGGACGGCGGCGACGTGAAGGAGATTACGGCCGGCGTGCGCCCCGAGCAGATCCTGCTTGCCGACAAGGGCGAGGAGGGTGCGCTCCAGGGCACCGTCGAGGTGACCGAGCTCATGGGCTCGACCGAGCATGTCCACGTGACTGCTCCCGACGGCCAGTTTGTCCTGATCATTCCCGTCGTCGACCTCGAGGCCAAGGGCGCGCTCAAGGCGGGCGACCCCATCTGGTTCAAGTTCGAGAAGAACGCGACCCACCTCTTCGATAAGGTCTCTGGCAAGAACCTTATCTAGGCCCGGTGCAACCAGGCCCTTCCTTTGGGCGACTGCGGCTTTGCCATCCTTTTGCCGCGGTCACATATAAGGCTCCCCTCCCGTCCACTGGGCGAGAGGGGAGCCTTTCTTTGTGTTGGGACTGTCTGACCGGTCGTTTGTCTCGATCTGTAACGGATAGGGCCGATTTCGGACGTTAGATGTTACAGATCGAGACGGTTCCGCTGAGCTAACCATTTCATCTAAATCTGTAACACCAAAGGCGAATTTCACCTGCTAGATGTTACAGATTGAGATAAACCCGAGGGGAGGGGCCGGTATGTCTCAATCTGTAACGGCTGGGACCGTTTTGGTTGAGTAATTGCTACGGATCGAGATTGTTTGGCCGAGTCGGATCACAGGGTAACGTGCGGGCACAAAAAACGGAGCCGTGTTGCCACGACTCCGTTTCTCAAGAGGATGGGTAAGGGGAATGAGCTAGCTCAGGTGCCAGATCTCGTCGTTGTACTGGGAGATCGTACGGTCGGACGAGAAGGTGCCGGCGTTGGCGATATTGATGAGCGCCTTGCGCATCCAGGCGTCCTGGTCCTCGTAGTCGGCCAGCACGCGCTCCTTGGTCTGGATGTACTCCTCAATGTCGAGCAGGGCCATAAACCAGTCCTTGCCCTTAATGTCGTCGTGCAGGCGCTGCAGGCGCTCGGCGTTGCCGGTTGCCATAAAGGCTGGGTTGGTGATGAAGTCCACCAGCAGTTTAATTCCGGGCTTGCGGTAGAGCGCGCCGGCGTCATAGGTGCCGTCGGCGTAGAGCTGCTCGACCTGTTTGGACGAGGCACCAAAGGTATAGATGTTCTCGTCGCCCACGAGCTCGGCAATCTCCACGTTGGCACCGTCGAGCGTGCACAGGGTTAGGGCGCCGTTGAGCATGAACTTCATGTTGGAGGTGCCGCTCGCCTCCTTGGAGGCCAGGCTGATCTGCTCGGAGATGTCAGCGGCGGGGATCACGCGCTCGGCGGCGGTGACGTTGTAGTTCTCGATCATGACAACCTGCAGGTAAGGAGCCACGTCGGGGTCGTTTGCAATCCACTGCGACAGCGTCAGGATCAGATGGATGATGTCCTGCGCGATAGTGTAGGCAGGCGCCGCCTTGCCGCCAAAGATGATGGTGACGGGGTGCTTAGGCCTGTTGCCGTTCTTGATATCGAGGTGCTTCCAGATGATGTAGAGCGCGAGCATCTGCTGGCGCTTGTACTCGTGGATGCGCTTGACTTGGACATCGATGATGGCGTTGGAGGGAATGGTCACGCCCTGCTCGAGCGCCATGAACTGGCGCATGATGGTCTTGGCTTCGACCTTGGTGGCGGCCAGGCGCTCAAGAACATCCTTATCGTCGGCGAAGTTGGCGAGTTTGCTCAGATCGCCGGTGCTGCGCCAGTCGGTGCCGATCACATCGTCGAGCAGGCTGGCGAGCGCGGGGTTGGCCCCATGGATCCAGCGGCGGAAGGTGATGCCGTTGGTCTTGTTGGAGAACTTCTCGGGATAGATCTCGTAGAACGGATGAAGCTCGGTGTCCTCCAGGATCTTGGTGTGGAGGGCGGCTACGCCGTTGATGGAGAAGCCAAAGTGGATGTCCATGTGGGCCATGTGGACGGTGTCGTGCTCGTCGATGATGGCGACGCGCGGGTCATCGTGCTCGGCTTTCGCGATCTCATCGAGCTTGACGATAATGTCGGCGATGGCAGGGGAGACCTTCTGCAGGCTGGCGAGCGGCCACTTCTCGAGCGCCTCGGCAAGAATCGTGTGGTTAGTGTAGGCGACCATGGAGCGTACGATGGTCACGGCCTCGTCAAACTCGATGCCATGCTCGGTGGTGAGCAAGCGAATGAGCTCGGGGATGACCATGGTGGGGTGCGTGTCGTTAATTTGGACCACGGCGTAGTCGGCCAGATCGTGCAGGTTGCTGCCGCGCTCGACGGCCTCGTCGATCAGGAGCTGGGCGGCGTTGCTCACCATGAAGTACTCCTGATAGATGCGAAGTAGGCGGCCCTGCTCGTCGGAATCGTCGGGGTAGAGGAACAAGGTGAGGTTCTTGGCGATCTCGGTCTTGTCGAAGTCGATGGAGCTGCCGGGGACCAGGCCGTCGTCGACGCTCGCCAGGTCGAACAGGCGCAGGCGGTTTTTGGTGGGCTGGTCGTAACCGGGCACATCGATGTTGACGAGCTTGGAGGTAACGGCAAAATCGCCGAACTCGACGGTGTAGGAGCGGTCATCGTCGACTAGGATGTCCTGCTCACCGAGCCACTCGTCGGGGACGGCCTTCTGCTGGTTGTCGACAAAGCGCTGACGGAACAGACCGTAGTGATAGTTGAGGCCCACGCCATCGCCGGTCAAGCCCAGCGTGGCGATGGAATCCAGGAAGCACGCGGCCAGGCGGCCCAGGCCGCCGTTGCCGAGCGACGGCTCGACCTCGAATTCCTCGATCTTGTTGAGGTCGTGGCCTGCGGCGGTGAGCTGGTCCTTAACTTCGTCGTAGATGCCGAGGTCGATCATGTTGTTGATGAGCAGCTTGCCGATCAAAAATTCGGCGGAAATGTAATAGAGCTTTTTCTTGCCGTTGTTGAGCGGGCAGGTGGCGGAGCGCTCCTGCACGAGTTTGACCAGCAGCTTGTAAATGCGACGGTCGTCGAGCTGCTCGAGCGAGGTGCCAAAAGACTGCTCGGCGAGTTCCATGAGGTTAATTTGGGGCATGTTTTCTCCTGTGATGGGTTGTTTCATGTCTGCAATTCATAAGAAGCCCGCGCGAGGGGATTGGGGTGGCCTCGCGCGGGAAAAGCAAGCGCGTCCGCACGGTGGGGAGGGGTCGGGCGCGGTAGCTCCTATTGAGGAAGCTCGATTTCGGCTTCCGACGGGATGCGGAAGTAGGTCTCGGTCCAGTCGGTGAGTTTGTGCTCGAGCTCGCGGGTGATGGCGCCGTCGAGCATGCGCCAGGTCCAGTTGCCGCCCAGCGTGGCAGGGGTGTTGATGCGCGCCTCGTTGCCCAAGTTGAGCAGGTCCTGCATGGTGTAGATGCACGTGTCGCTCACGCTGGCTGCGATGGTTCGGTTGAGCGCGTCGGCGATGGGTTCGCCGGCCTGCTGATGGGTGTACAGGGCTGCCTGCTCGCGCTGACGCGGGGTAGCCGTTCCTTCAAACCAGCCGCGTGCCGTCTCGTTGTCGTGAGTGCCCACGTAGGCGACGGTGTTGGCAATGTAGTTGTGCGGCAGGTAGTACGAGTTGGTGCCCTCAAAGGCAAACTGCAGGATCTTCATGCCGGGGAAGCCCGAGTTGTCGCGCATGTCGATGACGCCGGGGGTGAGGAAGCCCAGGTCCTCGGCGATGATGGGCAGCGTGCCGAGCTTTTCCTCGAGCGTCTTGAAGAGTTTGAGGCCGGGACCCTGCGTCCACGAACCGTAGGACGAATCGGGCGAGGAGAACGGCACCTCCCAATAGGCCTCGAAGCCGCGGAAGTGATCCAGGCGGATGACGTCGTACATGTCGAGGGCGGCGCGAATGCGGCCCTCCCACCAGGAGAAGCCGTCGGACTCCATGGCGTCCCAGTCGTAGATGGGGTTGCCCCAGTACTGGCCGGTGGCCGAGAACTGGTCGGGCGGCGTGCCAGCGACGCTCACGGGATTGCCGGCGGTGTCGATCTTAAAGAGCTCAGGCGTCGCCCACATCTCGACGGAGTCACGCGAGACATAGATGGGCAGGTCGCCGATGATGAGAATGTCGCGCTCGTTGGCATAGGCCTTGAGGCGGCTCCACTGGCGATCGAAGAAGTACTGCGTCATCTGGTGGTAGAGCATACGCGCCGGATGGTCGGCGCAGACCTTGGCGGAAGCCTCGCCGCGGGTGCGGAGCTCCGCGGGCCACTCCCAAAACGCCTTGAGACCGCACTCCTCTTTGACGGTCATGAACTCACAGTAGGGGATGAGCCAGTCCTCGTTGGCCTGGATAAAGTCATCGAAATCGGCCGGCTTGTCGGCAGCAAAGCGCTCGGCGGCGCGGTCGAGAATCTGACGGCGGCCGCCAAAGATAGCACCGTAGTCGACATTGCTGGGGTCGGATCCCAGATACACGCCATCGATATCGCGCTGCTCCAGATACCCTGCCTCGATAAGCTCGGCAAAGTCGATAAAGTTGGGGTTGCCTGCGCGGGCCGAGAACGACTGATAAGGCGAATCGCCATAGCTGGTCGTCGTAAGGGGCAGAATCTGCCAGTAATGTTGTTTGCACGAGGCGAGAAAATCGACGAAGTCGTAGGCATTCCAGCCAAAGCCGCCGATTCCGTATGGTCCGGGCAGAGATGAGACGGGCATGAGGACGCCGCTTGCACGCTCCATGAATGCGCTCACCAACCTTCTTGTTGTGGGGTCGGCCTGCCGATGGGTGTGCAGTCCGCCTCCGATGTTCTGATTCGATACGCCTATTGTAAAACATGTTGTTTAAACATGTACAGGCAAGATAAAAAAGTTGGTCGATTTTCGGCGAATGGCTACATGCCATGAAAAAGCCCCGACCTCACAACGTGAGATCGGGGCAAGAACGGTATGTAGGTTTTTGCTACTCGGCGTCGGCGAAGCCGTTGGGGTTGTGGCTCTGCCAGTTCCAGCTATCGCGGCACATGTCCGCGATGTCGTACTGGGCCTTCCAGCCCATCATGCGCTCGGCCTTGGAGGCATCGCACCAGTTGGCAGCGATGTCGCCGGCGCGGCGCTCGCGGATCACGTAGGGCAGCTCCTTGCCACAAGCCTTGGAGAAGGCGGCGACGACCTCGAGTACCGAGGTGCCGGTGCCGGTGCCCAGGTTAAAGATCTCGACGCCAGTCTTGCCGTTCATCCAGTTAAGGGCGGCAACGTGACCAGAGGCCAGATCGCACACGTGGATGTAGTCGCGCACGCCGGTGCCGTCGGGGGTGGGGTAGTCGTTGCCAAAGACCTGAACGGCCTCGAGCTTGCCCACGGCGACCTGGGCGACATAGGGCACCAGGTTGTTGGGGATGCCCTTGGGGTCCTCGCCGATCAGGCCCGACGGATGAGCGCCGATGGGGTTGAAGTAACGGAGCAGCACGACGTCCCACTCGGGGTCGGCGGTGTGGACGTCCATAAGGATCTGCTCGATCATCCACTTGGTCCAGCCATAGGGGTTGGTTGCGGGCTTCTTGGGGTCTTCCTCGGTGACGGGCGGGTTGTCCGGGTCGCCGTAGACGGTCGAGGAGCTCGAGAAGATGATGGACTTGCAGCCATGGTTGCGCATGACGTCGATGAGCACCAGGGTGTTCTCGATGTTGTTGTGGTAGTACTCGACGGGCTTGCTCACCGACTCGCCGACGGCCTTAAAGCCGGCAAAGTGGATGACACGGTCGATCTGATGGGTATCGAAGATCTTGTTCATCGCATCGCGGTCGAGCACGTTGGCCTCGTAGAAGGTGAGGTTCTTGGCGGCCTCGTCGCCCACGATGGTCTTGACGCGGTCGACGGCGACGGCGCTGGAGTTGGAGAGATCATCGACGATGACGACCTGGTAGCCACCCTCGAGCAGCTGAACGACGGTGTGCGAGCCGATAAAGCCGGCGCCACCGGTAACGAGGACGCAGGTGTCTTTGGGGTCGAGTGCTTTGGACATGTAGTCTCCTATCGAATCAGGAACACTTCTAGAGGGGAGTATAGCGCAGGCGGGGACGCCCAAATCGTGCGCTGAGGAAAAGCAGAGGATTATGTTAACGTACTCATAATGAGAGCTTGCTCAATTGTTACCTCAAATTTAACAATTGCTTACGAGCCGCCGACCTTGTAGTTTCCTGCCGTTCGTGGAAATCGTTGGGACGCGCCATATGTACGCTAATATGTATGAGTTGAGCGACATATAAATAAGCATGTAACGGAGTACATATGTCACCAAACAGCGATTCCATCCTTTCCCAGGAGCTCTCGCGCCGCACTGCCCTCAAGGCCCTGTTCGGCGCCGCTTCTGCGGCAGTTCTTTTTGGCCTGCCCACTCGCGCCCATGCGGCGGAGGCTTCCAAAGAAACCACCGATAAATTGAATGCCGCCCAGGCCCAGCTCGACGAGGTTCAGGCCCAGCTCGACAGCATCGCAAATGAGTATGCGGCGCTGGCCAACAAGAATGCCCAGACCCTCAACGACATCGAGAATGTCCAGGGCAAGATTGACGACACGCAGGCCCAGATCGATGAAAAGAAGGCCGAGCTCAAGAAGAAGCGCAACGACCTTTCCGATCGCGTGGCCGCCAGCTACAAGTCCGGCGGCACGAACATCCTGTCGCTGCTGCTGGCCTCTGGCTCGTTTGAGGAACTCGTTGCCAACGCGCATTACGTTGAGAAGATCAACAAGAGCGACCGCGATGCCATCGAGGACATCCAGACGATTCAGGCCGAGCTCGATGCACAGAAGACCGAGCTCGAAGCACAAAAGGCCAACCTGGAGAAACTCAAGGACCAGCAGACGGCTCAGATGCAGGATATGCAGGCCAAGCAGCAAGAGGTCCAGACCGTGCTGAACGGTCTTTCCGACGACGTCAAGGAGCTCATGGCTCAGCGCGATTCCGAGATCCTCGCTGCCGCCCAGGCTGAGGAGGCCGCTAGGAAGGCCGCCGCTGCCGCGGCCGCCGCGAACAAGAACAATTCCTACTCGGGTGGTTCGAGCTCGGGCGGTGGATCGTATGCGCCCGGAACTCCGCAGCAGAATGCCGGCTCGGGCAAGCAGCAGGCCGTCGTCAACGCGTGCTACTCCACGCCTTCGCCGGGTCAGAACTGGTGCGCGGCGTGGGTTACCAATGTCTTCCGTAACGCCGGCGTTGGCTACTTTGGCGGCAACGCCTGCGACATGTTCAACGCCTGGTGCTATAGCTCCGATCGCTCGGCGCTGCAGGTGGGCATGATCGTGGCCGATTCCTCGCACAGCGGCACGGGCGCTCCGGGCCTTATCTACGGTCATGTGGGTATCTACGTTGGCGGCGGCATCGTTATGAGCAACGAGGGTGCCATTACATCGAAGTCGCTCGATTCGTTCATTAGCTTTTATGGTACTGGCTCTGGCGTGCGTTGGGGCTGGCTCGGCGGCATTGCGCTGTCGTAGCTGCGGCTTGAAGCTGGTTGGTCCATGGCTGCCCGGAAGGCATTAGGTTGCCTGCTCGGACAGTCCTGCTCGCACGGAGAGCACATTAAGTGCTCTCCGGCTCGTGCGGAACTCGCGATCAACCTAATGCCTTCCGGGCGGCCACGGACCTCTCGGATCCAATGCGTCACACACCGGACTGGGTTATCTGAATAAATATGGTGAAGGCCCCTTTCGGGGCCTTCTTTTTTAGAGGAATTCGCCTACTCGGTGGACTTCGGGTTCTAGGTCTACGTCGAATTGGTCTTTGACGGTTGTTTGGATGTGGCGGATGAGTTCGTCGACATCGGCGGCGGTGGCGTGGTCGGCGTTGACGATGAAGCCGCAGTGCTTTTCGCTCACCTGCGCGCCGCCGATGGCGTGTCCTCGCAGGCCGGCGTCCATGATGAGCTTGCCGGCAAAGTGGCCCTCGGGGCGCTTGAAGGTGGAGCCGGCACTCGGCATGTCGAGCGGCTGCTTGTCCTCGCGGCGCTGGCGGTAGTCGTCCATGTCGGCCTTGATCATCGCGGCGTTGCCCGGGGCGAGATTGAAAGTGGCCGAAAGCACGATGAAACCGTCGTCGGCAATGCGGCTCTTGCGATAGCCCAGGTTGAGCTCATCGACATCGAACTCGATAATGCTGCCGCTACCGCGGGTGCCGTCGTCGAGCATGCGGGCGGGCTTGTAGACGCGCACGGACTCCAGCACATCGGCCATGCAGGCGCCGTATGCTCCGGCGTTCATGTAGCAGGCACCGCCGACCGATCCGGGAATGCCCGAGATGGGCTCCATGCCGGTAAGGCCGGCCTCGGCTGCCGCGGCTGCGACATCGGAAAGCAAGGCGCCGGCTGCCGCCGTGACGTGCGTGCCGTCGACCGTAATGTCGGAGAGGCCCTCGCCCAGCGCTACGACGACGCCGCGGATGCCCTTGTCGCCGACGAGCAAGTCGGAGCCGTTGCCCACGATGGTGAGTGGTAGATTGCAGCGATAGCAGGTATCGAGCGTGGCGACGAGGCCTTGCTCAGTATCGGGCGTGACAAAGACGTCGGCCGGACCGCCGATCTTAAACGTGGTGTGCTCGCGCATGGGCTCGCTCATCAGCACGTTGTCCTCGCCGGCAACGCCAGCGAGCGCGCACAGCAGGTCCTCGTTAAAAGAATCGTTCTCGTGCATACGAATATCCGCCTTTTGGTGGTCGTTGTCATCAATCGATTGCAATATACCCCACCCGGACGGATTTGGTGCGCTGGCGGCGATAAAACAGCCGTCCACCGGATTGGTAAAGTGTTTATCACCGAGGTAGAGGGGTAGTCGCTATACTTTCAAGAGATTGCGCGTAAACCCGGAAGGAGCGAGATGGCCAACAAAGTCACCCTCAAGCAGATCGCCCAGGAGGTGGGGCTTTCCCCCTCGTCGGTCTCGCTTGTTCTCAATAATCGGCCCTGTCGCATCTCGGAAGAAAACCGCAAGCTCATCAAAGAGGTCGCGGCGCGCAACCACTATGTTCCCAACCAGATTGCGCGCAGCCTGGTCATGCGCGAGTCGCGCACGCTGGGCCTTATCGTCCCTAACATCGAGAGCCGCTTTTTTGCCTCGCTCGCCGGTAGCCTGGAAAAGCGCTGCCGCGAGGACGGCTATGCGCTCTTCATTACCAGCTCGGGCGGAAGCGCCGATGACGATCTGGAGCTGCTGCGCCAGCTGGTGACGCGCGGCGTTGATGGCGTCTTCCTGGTGGTGGGTGACGAGTTCTCCGATGATCGCGCCCTGCGCGAAGAAGTCAGCCACCTGCCCATCCCGGCCGTAATGGTCGACCGTGCCATTGAGGGGCTCGAGTGCGACAAGGTGATGTTCGACCACGAGATGGGCGGCTATATGGCCACCCGCTATCTGATCGAGCAAGGCCACCGCCGTATTGCCTGCCTGGTTAATGCCCGCCGTTCCAATACGGGTCGCAAGCGACTTGCCGGCTATGAGCGCGCGCTGCGCGAGGTTGGCCTGCCGATCGACGCGCGTTTGGAGTTTGAGAGCGAGTACTACATTCCGAGCGCATACGAGGCCTCGGAGGCAGTGCTCGCAACTGACGCCACTGCCGTGTTCGCAAGCTCAGATAACATTGCCCTCGGTTTGCTCAAGCGCTTACACGAGATGGGGAAGAGCATCCCGGGCGATATCTCGGTGGTGAGCTATGACAACTCGGCGGCCGACGTTCTCTTTGAGCCGGCGCTGACCGCGATTGAGCAGGACCCTGGTGTCCTTGCGGAGCATGCTTTTGGCTGCATGTCCAAGCGTCTTGCCGGTAGGGGCGGCAGGCGTGCCGAAGAGGTCGTTCTGGAGCCGGAGCTTATCGTTAAGGACAGCGTGCTCGAGCTTACTAAACACAACTAAACACGTTTACCAATTTGCAGAGACCGAATGTGGAGCACCTGTGACAATCAACGCCGCAGGTGAATGTCGCGTTTTGCTAATCGATGGGATTGATAAGGGTGATAAAACGTTTTTTCACCATGATAAAACGTTTTAGCAAATATACTGGTCCCAACGAAAGGTTGCCGTATTGGAGGGTGACCGCACAGCGAAGGGACATAAACAATGGCTAAAACACTGGGGACGCCGTGGCAAAAGCTGGGCCACGAGGTGCCGGCTTCCGAGCTCGAGGGCGTCGACCTGTATTGGCGCGCATCGAACTATCTGTCCGTCGGTCAGATCTACCTTCGCTCTAACCCGCTAATGCGCCCCGACTTTGTCGACGAGAAAACCGGTGAGGTGCGCGACTTCGGTCGTCCGGACGTTAAGCACCGCCTGGTTGGCCACTGGGGCACCACGCCCGGCATCAACTTCCTGTTCGGTCACGTCAATCGTCTGATCGCCGACCACAACCAGAATGCTATCTTCTTGATGGGCCCTGGTCACGGTGGCCCCGCCGGTACTGCTCAGTCGCTGCTCGACGGCACTTACCGTGAGATCCGCCCCGACATCACCAATGACGAGGCCGGCTTGCAGAAGTTCTTCCGCCAGTTCTCCTATCCCGGCGGCATCCCGAGCCACTTTGCGCCCGAGACGCCCGGTTCCATCCACGAGGGCGGCGAGCTTGGCTACACGCTCAGCCACGCCTACGGTGCCGTCATGGACAATCCGAGCCTGCTGGCCGTGGCCGTGGTGGGCGACGGTGAGTCCGAGACGGGCCCGCTCGCGACCTCTTGGCAGTCCAACAAGCTCGTGAACCCGGCAACCGACGGTATCGTTCTTCCGATCCTTCACCTCAACGGCTACAAGATCGCCAACCCCACCATCCTTGCCCGCGTGTCCGACGAGGAGCTCACCAAGTTCTTCGAGGGCATGGGCTACAAGCCGCACTTCTTCGTTGCCGGCTTTGACGACGAGAGCCACGCAAGCATCCACGAGCGCTTCGCTGCCCTGTTTGAGCAGGTCTTTGACGAGATCTGTGACATCAAGGCCACCGCGCAGGCCCAGGCCGCCTCAGGCGAGACCGTGGTCCGCCCGGCCTACCCCATGATTGTGTTCCGTACGCCCAAGGGCTGGACTTGCCCCAAGCACATCGACGGCAAGAAGACCGAGGACTCTTGGCGCGCGCATCAGGTGCCGCTGGCGAGTGCCAAGGATACCCACGAGCACTTCCGCGTGCTGCGCGAGTGGCTGCGTTCCTACAAGCCCGAGGAGCTCTTTACGCCCGAGGGCCAGGTGCGCCCCGAGGTGACGGCCTTTATGCCGACCGGCGAGTTGCGCATCGGCGCCAACCCCAACGCGAACGGCGGTAAGGTGCGTCGCGAGCTCGAGCTGCCCGATATTCATGCCCACGAGGTCCCCGTCGCAACTAAGGGTCATGGCTGGGGCTCCACCGAGGCCGCCCACGTCTTTGGTGAGTACACTGCCGACGTTCTGGCCAAGAACATGGATGACTTCCGCATCTTCGGTCCCGACGAGACCGCGTCCAACCGCCTACAGGCTGCCTACAAGGTGACCAAGAAGCAGTGGGATGCCGGCTTCTATGAGGACGATGCCAACGATGAGCTGCTCGCCGGCTCCGGTAAGGTTGTCGAGCAGCTGTCCGAGCACCAGTGCGAGGGCTTCCTCGAGGCATACGTGCTCACCGGCCGCTCCGGCGTGTGGAGCTCCTATGAGAGCTTTGTCCATGTGGTCGACTCCATGGTCAACCAGCACTGCAAGTGGCTCGAGGCTACCAAGCGCGAGATTCCGTGGCGTGCCCCCATCAGCGGCCTCAACATTTTGCTGTCGAGCCATGTCTGGCGTCAGGACCACAACGGCTTCTCGCACCAGGACCCCGGCTTTATCGACCTGCTGCTCAACAAGGCCAACGATACGCATATCGTGAATGCGTACTATCCGGCCGACGCCAACATGGCCCTCGCTGTGGCCGAGCGCGTCTACCAGTCCACCGACTGCGTCAACGCCATCTTCTGTGGCAAGCAGCCTGCTCCGACCTTCCAGACGGTCGACGAGGCCAAGGCGGAGCTCGCCGAGGGCGTTGCGACCTGGGAGTGGGCATCGACCGCCGATTCGCTCGCCGAGGCCGATGTCGTGGTCGCCACCTGCGGCGACGTGCCGACGCTCGAGGCTCTGGCCGCAACCGATATGCTGCGCGAGCTGGGCGTTAAGGTATGGTTCGTCAACGTGGTGGATCTGCTCAAGATCCAAAACGTCTGCGAGAACGACCAGGCTATTACGGACGAGCGCTGGGCCGAGCTGTTCGGCTGCGGCGAGAAGCCCGTACTCTTCGCCTTCCACGCCTATGCTGGCACGATTCGCCGCCTGATCTGGGACCGCCCCGGCCACGACGCCTTCCGCGTTCACGGCTACGAGGAGAAGGGCTCCACGACCACGCCGTTCGACATGCTGCGCCTGAACAACATGGACCGCTGGGCCCTGGCCGCAGACGTGTTGCGCATGGTCGACGCCGATAAGTTTGCCGAGCAGATTGATGAGTGGGAAGCATTCCGCACCGAGGCCTTTGAGTTCGCATGCGACGAGGGCTACGATCACCCGGCCTTTACCGACTGGGTCTGGCCCGACGCTGCTGCTGCAACCGCTGCCGACGGCGCGCTTTCCGCAACGCAGATGACCGCGGGCGACAACGAGTAGGTAGGCATCCGGGACGGTCTCGCGCTGGGGCCTTGCCCGGCGGGGTTGCCTTGCTCCGGGAAGTGGGCTTCGCGAACTTCCCGGAGCAAGG
>CAUGTZ010000032.1 GCA_959602645.1 uncultured Collinsella sp.
CATGCGAACCTCCAGTCCGGACCGCCCCGCGGTCCAACTTTCTGTCCGCACCCCCGTTTGCTTTATGCGCTGCTGCCTTTTTAACTTATTTGATGTTTGCTGCGGGGGCTAGCGGCTTGCCATTCAAGGGGTCATTTGCAATGTTTATTGGGTCCAATGAGCCCCATCTTCTCGGCCCATCCTCTGCACCTTGCGGGTGCTCGTGCCGGTGGCGTACATCTCGGCGACGGCGGCGACGAGGGCGCGGTCCACGCGCTGGTAGCGCTCGATCACGTCGTCCGGGAAGAAGCTGCCGGAACGGAGCTTCGGGATGCGCATCGTCAGCGTGCCGACGTAGGTGGCGAGCGACCTCTCGCGGTAGCCCTTTCGGCTGTTCGCCCCGCCTCCGCACAGCTGGTCGGCCTCGGCGTCCATCGCTGCATTCACGACCTGCTCGGTGAGGCGCCTGAGCAGCTCCTGCTTGTTGATGGCGCCGTCGTCGAATCGTGGCATGGCTAGCATGTCCGGCGTTGGGTCTGATAAGATTTCCATAGCGGTCTTCGTTCTTTCCCAGAACCTGTTGTTGTGGTGATTTTAGACTCTAGGCCGAAGGCCGCTCTTCGTTATACGGGCGCTGGTGCGCCACCCTTACACTAACATTTCCGATGCGATCTAGATTTTTTGGGCGAAGGATTATTAAGTACTTCGGCTCGTAGACCTGTTGCCCGTTAAGCGGATTATTTAAATATGAATAAAAAGGCTAAGTTATGGGAATGCGGGACCTGGGTAACATTATTGCGGATTAACTGTCGCGGTCACTAACTAAATGTGACCCTGTTTTTGTTTTTATGAAAAGTCTAACTATGAAGAAGAAAGTGTTTGTGTCTTTCGACTATGAAAAGGATCGCTTTTATTACTACTTACTAAAGGCGTGGGATGCGAATTCTAATTTCGACTTTACCATGGTTGATAAGACGCCGAATGAGATTCAGAGCGATTCGGTTGCGGTAGTTAAACGTGCGCTGTCTCGTAAAATCAGTGAGGCGTCATATACGCTTGTAATTATTGGTGAAGACGCAAATAAAGTGCATCCTGATCACGTTGAGATTGGGTATCGGAACTGGCAGAACTATGAAGTTGCAAAGAGTTATGAACTCGGGAATCGCTTGGTTGGCGTAAAGATCGATGATGGCAACGAATCTCCTGAGCAACTGTATGGAAAGGGTGCGACATGGGCGCGAACTTTTAGTCAAGATTCAATTGTTGCAGCGCTTAATAAGGCATAGCTTTGGGCGATTCTGTTTTGTATGATCACTATAAGGATACAGTTGCCGAGAAAAATGCTTCTGCCAATAACAGGAACCGGTATTTTATCCTTACTGTGGTGGGGACATGTGTGCTCTGCATGTATGCATATGATCCCTTGCTGCTTTCAGCTGCAGCACAATCATGGCTTTCTCAGTACGGAATTAAGGCATCCGTAAGCGGATCCGTTCTATTGTCGTCGCTTTGGGTCTTTGTTTTATATTCATTTGTGCGGTATTTGCAAGCTGTTGTGACCGTCGAACGCTTATACCTCTATTTACGTAAGATTGAGTCTCAATTACTGGATGTATGTCGTGAGGGAGAGGATTACGATTCTCTTTGGAACGGCCTTTCTCAGACGATTGACTTCCTATATAAACGTATTTTCATTGTTGCGATGAATGCTGCATTAATTATTAAATCTGTATCGGAGTATCCCTCGTTTTCAATTCAAGTGGCATTTGATTGGACCTGTTGCATTGCGATTGTTGTGCTTTCTGTTTTATATTGGATTTTTCTGAAAAGGGTTAATGAGCTTTACTCCGATGATGCGTAGTGACGTTGTTAGCATCGGGTAATTTTTGCCACAAATGGGAGGCTGATTCAATCAACTTCGGTTACTGCTTATTTGCTGCCTACTGATTTCGTTAAATGGGCTGATGACGTGCATTTATCTGCTACTTACTTGATTCATTCTTTCCGGCCAAAGTGGTATTTCATTATTATGAGGGTCGATTCAGAGCCGATTTTCTTTTAGAAGATACAGACAATTAGGAGATTCGTAAACTTGGATTTGGTGCTTTTGCCTATGTTTTCGATATGGTTTCAGCATTCGCATCTTTGCCTGTGATTCGTAAGGATGCCGAGGTCGAATAAGGCTTCGGCGCCCTTTTTCCTTTGATTATTGCCTTGCGTTTCGAAATAAATAGAGCCTGATCTATTCGTTTGATGGTGGCGTCAGGTGCCGAAATAGCTCTTGATCGAATTCCGTATATGTTATTCCGCGATTGCATAGTTCCTCAATTCTCGGATCTCTATAGTCGCTAACGAATACCAATGCACACGCATCCTCAACAAAACGTTTGTGCCTGGCCTCGGTATCCTGCTTATAAGGAATTTCGTCCTTTTTTGAGCCCCACACTTCTTCAATCACCATGTCGAGGCATTGTATAAAATCCTTGCTGTGTTTTGCGAGTTGATAGACGCTGCTGAAATTGGCGTTCGTTTTAACTTCATACCAACCGAGCGGCTCAAAATATACAAGAACATTTAATATTGGTAGAAGACATAGGTTTGGGAAAAGCCTTGCTTTGCCGTTGCCATAAAAACTTTGGTGAGTATCGGTGTAATCCAGTTGTTTTTTAATGGGATCGGTAAATCTGTTGCAAGTTCTTACCGACGCTTGTTTGGTGCTGAGTAATCCATTCGTTATGTCAATAAAACTTTGGGTATAGCCGTTGTTCGTGCTGACGCCTTTATGCAAAAGGTAATCGGCGGGCCTTATCGTATAGCACACCCCGATTTTTGCCAACAAAACCGCAGGTCGCGGATGCCAAAAACCGGGGTCTGGTCGACAGGCCCCAGTTTTTCGCCGCACTTCCGAATTCAACCGCCGGAAGTATGCGGCAGATTCTGGAACCCCCGAGCACAACGGCTTTTCCGCATAAAGGAACCGCGGGTAGATGCATTGCGGCATTCCGTCGCGCTCTGTATTCCGGGAATTTGCCGCATACTTCTGAGTTTTAGACCTTGCACACTTTGCTTCAGGTGACGCAAACACTTGATTGATGCTATTTAATGTCTATAATCAAATAAAAACTCTGAAATATCTTTTCAAAACAATGAAAGGAATGTTGAGGACGATGCTTTGCCAGTTCACCTTCAGGAACTATAGATCCTATCGCGATGAGGTGGAGCTTTCCATGCAGGCGACGCCGATGAAGGAGTTTGAGCGTTCCCTCATAGAGTGCCCTGACGGGCAGAGTTTTCTTCCGGTGGCTGCGGTATACGGGCCTAACGCTGGCGGCAAGTCTAACCTGCTCGAGGCGCTTGACTACATTCGTTCGGCGGTGGCCAGGCCTATCAGATTGCTGTCTGCCAGCACTGATGCGCCAGAGGGTAACCGTCCTTCGATACCCCGTTGCTCTGCGTTTGAGTTCGATGACGTGTCTGCTGCCGAGCCCACCGAGTTCGAGCTCTACTATCGCGCGGGTGAGCACGAGTACCGCTATGCCCTGTCCGTGCATGCGGACGAGATCGTGTCCGAAGGCCTGTGGCGGCGAAAATTGGGAGCGTCACGCACGGCGATGCTGTTCGAGCGTGAGGGCGCAGAGGTTGAACTCGGCCCCACGCTGCGTAAGCTCGTGACGGCTGCGAGATTCAACCCGAGACTGCCGTACCTGTCGTTTCTCTGCATCAACTTTGACGCGCCGGTGGTCAAGGAAGCTGCCAGCTGGTTTCTTGACGGGGTGTTCCTGAACTATAACAGCTCCTATCTGGAGCAGATGCTCGAACAATTGCTCGACGAGGATGACTCACCCGACGTCACGCGTTTTTTGCGCGCCGTTGATGTGCGTATTGATGGCTTCAGAGTGGAGAGGGCGCCGGAGTGGCGCGGCCAGCGCGTCTTCGTGAGGCACAAGGTGAGCGGCAAGGCGTACGAGCTGCGTTTATCCGAGGAATCTGCCGGAACCCAGAAGCTCATGGGGTTGGCTGCGTATCTGATGACAGCGCTTGAGCGTGGTGGCACCGTTGTGGTAGACGAGCTCGACGCCAAACTGCACCCGAAGCTTCTTCGCTATGTGATTCTGCTGTTTAAGGATCCTGGGGTCAACAAGAGTGGCGCGCAGCTCATCTTCTCGTCCCAGGATGTTTCAACCATGCGAAACGATGTGTTCCGCCGTGACGAGATATGGTTCGCTGCGCGCGGCGAGGGGGAGGCGAGCCAACTGTGGTCTCTCGCCGACATCCACGAGGCAAACGGTAATCTGGTAAGCAAGAACGCGGCTTTCGACAAGCAATACCTGTCCGGTCGCTACGGCGCCGATCCGTATCTCACCCGCATCGAGGAGTGGGATTAGCATGGTGGCGAAGAAGTCGAAGGGCTGGCGTAGCGGCAAACGAGAGGGCCGCTCGCGCATGGTTCAGATGACGCGTCATCTTGTAGTGAGCGAGGGCAAGGAGACCGAGCCTCGCTACTTTGAGGGTGTGCGTGCGGCGTTGGGTGCGGCGAACGAGCGTAAGGTTGCCATTGTCGTTAAGGGGACCGGCAAACATACACTTGACCTACTTGACTTTGCCGTCGAACACTGCCGCTATGCGCCCGAGACATTCGACCATGTGTGGCTCGTGTATGACAAGGATGACTTTCCTGCGTCCGACTTTGACGCGATGGAGCGCAAATGCGACGAGCTCTCCGATGGTTCGAGGACCTTCCATGCGTTGTGGTCGAACCCCTGCTTCGAGCTGTGGCCGCTTCTGCACTTTCGCTACACGACCGCGCATATGTCCGCGTCCGACTGCCAGCATGCCCTCGCGCAGGAGATGTCGAGAGACCTGGGCATCGAGTACCGCAAGAACTTGGACGGGCTGTTCGAGGTGGTGGACGGCAAACGAGGCGAGGCATTGCAGCGTGTTGGGCGCCTCGTCACATACCATAGGGGGCTGGGTAACGTTAAGCCATCTGCGCAAAACCCTGCAACTAAGGTGGGCGAAATTTTCGATGTAATCGGGCCGTATCTGGCTGGCTA
This sequence comes from uncultured Collinsella sp., assembly GCA_959602645.1. Classification (GTDB taxonomy): domain Bacteria; phylum Actinomycetota; class Coriobacteriia; order Coriobacteriales; family Coriobacteriaceae; genus Collinsella. Next base: position 5,034 of record CAUGTZ010000032.1, read on the forward strand.
GTCGAGTCTGTGGATTGGCTTTCCGGTTAGGGCGATTGGCGGATTGTGATGCGCGATTGCAAATCCGGTGCGTAGGAGAAGTGCGGAGAAAAATCGAAACTCGCCGAGCATAGCCCGATTTCAGGCAACAAAACCGCAGGTCGCGGGTGCCCAAAACTAGGGTCTGGTCGACAGGTCTCGGTTTTTCACCCCACTTCCGAATTGGTCGCTCATTTAGCACTCTTGATGTCCCCACATCCTCTAAAAAAGTTCTTAAAACAGCCTTAAAGGCGTTCCAACTCGCGTTGACAGCGTAAAATACGCATGTTTGACCATAACAGAAGTGGATTTTAGGGGAGGAGTACGCCATGGAGGTGCTGGTTGTTGGCAACACCGCATATGTTGACGATGGCTTTTGCGCCAAGGCATTCCCTGGGGACCACGTTAAGGTTGTAGCCGCGCAGGAAGCGCGCCGCGATGAGTCGTCGCCCCATGCCTCGTGGAAAGAGCTGCTCCAGCACTTGGAGCAGGCCTACGAGTTCGACCGCGTGGTCTACCTGTCTAATTACCTAACCCCGCATACCGATACCGTGGGCGATATCGAGCTGCTGCGCTCGGTCTTTCGTACGTGCGCGGGTCGCCGGATCCAGCTGTTGTATATAGCAGGTCCCGCGGGTGCCGAGGGTGCCGCCGATGCCGCGGGGCGAACGGGCAAGGGCATTATCGCGCACGCAGCCAACGACCTGTGCCGCTACTACGCTGCTCGCGAGGGCGTTCAGACTAAGATCCTGCGCGTGCCGTTCCTGTATACCGCGTCTGCCGCGCTGGAAGACCCGTTTTTGGTGCCGCTGTTCGACGCGTGCTCAACCGGATCGGCCGCTCTGCAGGGCGCGCAGGATGCGGCGTTTCCCCTGCTGTGTGCCGAGGAGCTTTCGGTGCTGGTGCGCCGTATCTTCGACAGCTGGAATGGTAACTTTGAGACGCTCGACGTAGTCGATACCTTCCATCACACGGTGGGTGAGGTGGGCGAGGCCCTTCAGGCACTGTTCCCAGGACTCTCAGTTGCCTATGGCGATTCTGCCGGCTACGCCCTGCCTGCCAGCGACGTCGCTCGCGTGCGCTATGGCTGGTTTCAGCGCTACGACTTGCTACGCGACCTCTCGACCATTCAGGCTCGCTGGGATGCTGGTCGTGCAAAGAAGGTCAACCCCTTGCGCGCGGCCATCGACCGCATTCAAATGCGCACGCTGCCTGTCAAATGCCTGGAGACGGCAGTCGCCTGGGTGCTCTTTGAAGTGCTGGAGCGCTTGTTCTCTCAATCGACCCAGCTCAACGTGCTCGATTATCGCCTGCTCTACGTGGTGCTCATCGGCACGCTGTATGGCTTGGACTTTGGCCTTGTTGCGGCGCTGCTGGCGTCGGTGGGTTTGGCCGCGAGTTACTTTACTCAGTCCGGTTATACCTTCCAGGGCCTGTTCTACGAGCCGTCCAACTGGCTGCCGTTTATCGCGTACTTTGTTGTGGGTGCCGTGTGCGGCTATGTGCAGCTGCGCAACAGCGAAGCCATTAGGGCGGAGCGCGATCAAAACGAGCTCGTGCGCAACCGCAATACGTTCCTTACGCAGCTCTACCACGACGCGAACGAGGACAAGCGCGCGTACAGGCGCCAGATCGTGGGTCGCCATGACAGCTTTGGCAAGATCTTTGCCGTGACGCAGGAGCTTGACGTGTTCAACCCACGCGATATCTATCGCAAGTGCTGCGAGCTTCTGGGTGAGATCCTCGAGAACGATTCGGTGGCGATCTACCATGTTTCGGGCGGGGCATTTGCACGCCTGGTGGCAGCAAGTCCCGCGATTGCGGAAGATGCTGCACGCTCGCTCACGCTTGAGCAGCTTGCACCTCTTTTGGGCGACGGGGGTCGTTCGAATCTGTGGGTGAACCGCGAGCTGACGCCGGGGCTTCCCATGTTTGGATACACGATCGAGCGCGACGGGGCACCCGCCGTGTTGATTTTTGTGCGTCGTGCGGCCGAAAACCAAATGACGCTCTATTACCAAAACCTGTTCCGCATCTTGTGCGGCCTGGTCGAAAGCGCGCTTGGCCGTGCCTTTGACTATGAGGCGGTGGCACAGGATAAACGCTGCGTTGACGGCACTTGCGTGCTCAAGCAGGCTGCCTTTGGCCAAGAGCTCGCGGCCGAGCAGGCGCTGGCAGATGGCAAGATGGGCAGCTTTTTGCTCCTGCGCGTGGTACCGGGCATGGAGCCTGTCGGCGAGCTGGTGGGCGCAATTGGGTCGGCAATCCGCGAGAGCGACGCGGCGGGCTTGGTCGATGGCGACGTGCTCTACCTGCTTATGCGCCAGGCAAAGGCGTGCGATCTGCCCATTATTCGCGAGCGCCTCAGCACAAAGCAGATTGCGGTGGAGCCCGTTGACGGCGAGGACATCGTGGCGCTGCTGCAGCACATCGCTGACACCGGTGACGGTGAGGGGGGTGCCGCTTGATCTCGCTTGTCGTTGCTGCCGTCTTGCTGCTGATTCATTCGCTGGTTTGCCTGGTGCTGTGGACGCTTATGAAGTTGGGCCTGCTGCCGGTGCGCGGGCACATGCTGGCTGTAATAGTGCTGGTGCCGCTGTGGGGCCCGTTGCTGGTGGTTCTGCTATCGGCCCGCAGCGCGGTGTTTGGCGAGGGGCTGAAAGAGTCTGCGCTGGAGTCGCTGCGCTTCAACGACGACCTGCATCGCAGCATCCTAGTGCACGAACGTGATGCCGATGCAGGCGTAGTTCCGCTCGAGGAGGCGCTCATCGTCAACGACCCGGCAGAACGGCGCCGCCTAATGCTCTCCATGCTCACCGAGGAGCCCGACGCGTACTTGGCGCAGCTTCAGGCGGCTAAGCTTAACGACGACGTTGAGGTGGCTCACTATGCCGCGACGGCGGTGGCGCAGATCTCGAAGGAGTCCGACCTTAAACTGCAGCAGCTGGAGCGTGCCTTTAAGACGGACCCGAGCGCGCAAAACCTCAACGAATACTGCGATTTTCTTGGTGAATACTTGGGCTCGGGCTTGGCCGAGGGGCGCGTGGCTCAGATTCAGCGCCAACAGTACGCGCGCCTGCTTGCGCGTCGCTGCGAGCGCGAGGATACCCTTGAGCTGCGCATTCGATACGCGACGGCGCTGGCCGATGTCGGACAGATCGACGAGGCGCAGGCCGTGACCGACCAGCTGGTGCTCGACGTGCCCGAGGAGCAGGAGGTTTGGATGCTTTGCCTGCGCCTGGCCGCGATGCGTCGCGACGGTGAAGAGGTCCACCGTGTGATCGATGCGATTGACAATCAGCATGTGTATTTGAGTGCCGCCAACCGCGAACAGTTGGCGTTTTGGCGCGACGGGGAGGAGGCCAGATGAGCGTGGTGCAACATATCCGCGACCGTGCAGGCCGCTTTCGTTGGATGGGGCTGCTCGTAGTGTGGGCTGTTTTTATCGTCATGGCCGCCGTGCTGCTGATCGAACGCGCCGGCGTGCAGTACAGCGCTGGACAGCACAAGCTGGGCATGCTCGCCGCCAACGATGCGGTGCCGGCCTCCTCGGCAATCTTTGGCCAAAAGCCCACGTGCCTGGTCATTACCGATTCCGATCAAGCTGGCGTCGAGGACGTAAAGGAACAGTTCGACCAGATCCTGCTCGACATGAAGATTGCGCACCGCGACGTGGACCTTGCCCTGGATGGTGCGGATGCCATTCCCTCGCTGACCTCCTTCGATCGCGTGATTTTGCTCATGCCGTCGCTCGATGGGCTCGGTACGCACCTGAGCGACATTATGAGTTGGGTGAGTGCCGGCGGTTCGCTTATGCTCGCCATGCCGCCGGATAACTCGAGCTATCTGCAAGTGATTGCCTCCAAGCTTGGCATTGAATCGGCCGGATATGACTATGTAAAAGCCGAAAGCATTGTGCCGAGCGAGGACTTTATGCTGGGCGGGGGAGAGCGCTACGAGCTCTCGGACCCCTTTGATTCGTCGCTTTCGGTTTCATTGCGCGAGACGGCGCACGTATGGGCAAAGACCGGTGACACGGGCACGCCGCTCATTTGGTCTAACGATTGCGGCAGTGGTCACACCGTGGTGTGCAACATTGGCATCTACGACAAGGTCATGCGTGGCTTTTACGCCGCGGCGATCAGTTTGCTGGGTGATACCACGGCCTATCCGGTCATCAACAGCGCCGTGTTCTATTTGGACGACTTTCCTAGCCCCGTGCCCTCGGGCGACGGTACGTATATCAAGCGTGACTACGGCCTTTCCATTGCGGATTTTTACACCAAGGTCTGGTGGCCCGATCTGCAAAAGCTCGCGCAAAAATATGGCATTCGCTATACCGGCGTGATGATCGAAAACTACGAGGACGCGGTCAACCAGACCGAGCCCGCGCGCCAACCTGATACCACGCAGTTCCGCTATTTTGGCGGCATGCTGCTGCAGATGGGCGGAGAGCTGGGCTTTCACGGCTACAACCATCAGCCGCTTGCGCTCTGGGACACCGACTACGGCACGCTGTACGTCTACAAGACCTGGAAGAACAAAGAGACGCTCGTCGCTTCGCTCAACGAACTTATCGCGTTTCAGGACGAGGTCCTGCCCAATGCTCATGGCTCGGTTTACGTGCCGCCGTCAAGTATCCTTTCGGCCCGCGCGCGCAAGCTTATCGGTACCGATGTTCCGCGAATTAAGACCATTGCCAGTACGTATTTTGAGGATGGCACCGACCTGCCGTACGTGCAGGAGTTTGGCGTGGCGAGCGATGGCATTGTGGAGCAGCCGCGTATTGTTTCGGGCGGCATGGTCGACGATTCCTATATGCGCCTGGCAGCCGTGTCCGAGCTCAACATGCACTACGTGAGCACGCACTTTATGCACCCGGACGACCTTTTGGATCCCGATCGCGGAGCCAAGGAGGGCTGGGAGGTCTACAAAGGCGGTCTGACCGACTACCTGGACTGGCTTACCAAGTCTGTGCCCGACCTGCGCTGCCAGACCGGCTCGGAATGCTCCGGTGCCATCCAGCGCTTTTCGTCCGTGACGGTGAGCGTGGATACCAGCGCGGATGCCTGGACGCTCAGCCTGGGCAATTTCCACGACGAGGCGTGGCTCATGTTCCGCGCCAATAATGGCGAGCCGGGTGCGGTGACGGGTGGCGAACTGACGCACCTTACGGGCAATCTGTATCTGCTCAAGGCAAATGATAAGACCGTGACGATCGAGCGCAAGGAGGGTGGCGATAAATGAGAATCTGCTTGGTACTCGAGGGTTGCTACCCCTATGTGCACGGCGGCGTATCTACTTGGATGCATGGCTACATTACGGCCATGCCCGAGCACGAGTTTGTGCTGTGGGTGATCGGCGCGCATGCTGCCGACCGTGGCAAGTTTGTCTACGAGCTGCCCGGCAACGTTGTCGAGGTGCACGAGGTGTTCCTGGACGATGCCCTGTGGCTTTCGGGCGAGCAACATGAAGCCAGTTTTAACGACCGTGAGCGCGAGGCGCTACGCCGTCTGGTGTCGCTCTCCAATCCGGACTGGGACGTGTTATTCGATATCTTCCACCGCCGTCGCGTGCATCCGCTCTCGTTTTTGCAGAGCCGCACGTTTATGGATATCTTTCGCGACGTGTGCCTGGCCGAGTACCCCTACACGCCCTTTGCCGATGCATTCCACACCATGCGCTCCATGTTGCTGCCGGTGCTCTACCTGCTGGGCAGCGAGGTGCCGGTAGCCGATGTGTACCATGCCATCTCGACCGGCTACGGTGGCCTGCTCGCCTGCCTGGGCTCAAGCGTTCACCATGCGCCGGTGCTGCTGACCGAGCATGGCATCTATACCCGCGAGCGCGAGGAGGAGATCATTCGCGCCGATTGGGTGGTGCCGTCGTTTAAGGACCGCTGGATTCGCTTTTTCTACCTGCTTTCGGAGGAGATCTACCGTCGCGCCTTCCGCGTGACGAGTTTGTTCCATAACGCCCGCAAGACGCAGATCGATATGGGCTGCGATGCAGACAAATGCCTGGTCATCCCCAACGGCATCCAGTTCGACCGCTTTAAGGACATCCCCTTAAAGCCCGATGACGGCTGGGTGGACATTGGCGCGGTAGTGCGTCTGGCGCCCATCAAGGACGTCAAGACCATGATCTATGCCTTCTTTGAGTTGCACGAGCGCCTGCCCAAGGTGCGCCTGCACATCATGGGCGGCGTGGACGACGAGGAGTACGGCGCCGAGTGCCACGCGCTGGTCGAAACCCTGGGCGTGCGCGACCTGATCTTTACCGGCCGCGTCAACGTGGTCGAGTACATGGAAAAGCTCGACTTTACCATTTTGACAAGCATCTCCGAGGGCCAGCCGCTCAGCGTGCTGGAGTCGCTTGCAGCGCGCCGTCCCTGCGTGACGACTGAGGTGGGCTGCTGCCGTGAGTTGCTCGAAGGCGCCCCGGGCGACGACTTTGGCGTGGCGGGTTTTGTGACGCCGCCCATGTATCGCAAGGGCTTGGCCGATGCCATGGAACGCATGTGCACAAGCCGCGCTCGTCGCATTGAGATGGGGGAGCGCGGCCAGCGTCGCGTTGCCACGTACTTCTTGCACGAGCAGATGCTCGCCAACTATCGCGCGCTGTACGACGAGACGGCGCAAGCGTTTAACCTGCCCAGAGAGGGGGAGTAGCCGGTGGCCGGAATCGGTTTTGAGCTCAAGCGCCTGTTTAGGCGCAAGGGCCTGTTTGCCACGATGCGCGCTTACGGCTACGCCGGCATTGTGTGCACGGGTCCCATGCTGTTGGGCGTGCTACTCCAGGTGGGTATCTTGGTGCTGTGTGGTCTGTGGGGTGTGGGCCGTGCCAACCAAGATCTGCTGGTGTGCATGGTGACCTATACGCTGCTGGCGTCGCTCACGCTCACGAGTTTTTTCTCTATGCCGGTCACGCGCTTTTTGGCCGATATGCTTTTTGCCGAGCGCGAGGACGAGATTCTTCCCTCGTTTTGGGGCTCCAACGCCATTATGCTCGTTGCGGGCACAGTGCTCTACGGCGTCTTTTTGCTGTTCTCGGGCGCCACGCTGCTGCAGGGGCTGCTGTGCCTGTGGCTGTTCAACATTATGATCGTCAACTGGAACGGCATGAGTTACCTCACGGCCATCAAGGATTACCGCGGTATCCTATGCAGCTTTGCGGCTGCCATTGGCGTGGCGTGCCTGTGCGCCCTGGCCGCGCTGGCGCTGGGGCTGCCGCCGGTCGAGGGCCTTTTGGCGTCAATTGCTCTGGGCTACGGCGTCATGCTCGCCTGGGACGTGGTGCTGCTGTACCGGTATTTTCCGCAGAGCGACCGCAGCCCCTGGCTCTTTTTACGGTGGCTCGATCAGTTTATGCCGTTGGCGCTCACGGGCTTGTTCACCAACCTGGGCCTCTTTGCGCACTTGGTGATAATTTGGGCCGGTCCCATTGGCGTGCAGGTCAAGGGCTTGTTTTATGGTGCGCCCTACCACGATGTGCCGGCGCTCATCGCGTTTTTGACGATCCTGGTCACGTCCGTCAACTTTGTGGTCTCGGTCGAGGTTAATTTCTATCCGCGCTACCGCGACTACTACAGCCTGTTCAACGACGGTGGTGTGGTGGGCGACATTGTGGTGGCCGAGGAGGAAATGCTTGCCACGCTCAACCGAGAACTACGGTTTTGTGCGCTCAAGCAGCTGTTTGTGACGGCGGCGGTCATCTCGCTCGAGACCACGGTGCTGTCGGCCCTACCGTTGGGCTTTAACAACCTGATGCACGGGTATTTTCGCACGCTGTGCGTGGGCTACGGCCTGTATGCCGTGGGCAACACGATCCTGCTGATCTTGCTGTACTTTACCGACTACAAGGGGGCCGTGCTGGCCTCGGGACTGTTTGCCGGTGTGGCCGGGCTGGCGACTGCCGTGTCGTTGCTTTTGCCGCAGCAGTTTTACGGCTTTGGCTTTTTGTTGGGTGCGGCGGTGTTTTTTATCGTGGCGCTGCTGCGGCTCGATACCTATACCGCCAACTTGCCGTATCGTATCCTGAGTCAGCAGCCCATTGTGGCTACTGACAAGACGGGCTGGTTTACCGAACTTGGCCGGATGCTCGACCGTGTTGAGCAACGCTACGAGGACAAGCGCGTGGGCGGTGAGCCGCGCAGTGCGTTTGAACGTATGGTGGTTCGCCTGTACCAAAAACATTGGGGAGGTTCTGATGACCGATAGGATGATGTCTCGCCGTCGCCTGTTTGAGGCGGCTGCCGGTGCGCTGTTGCTTTCGGGCTGCTCGGTGCAGGAAGACTCCTCGACCAAAAAGGTCAAAAAGCAGGACAAGATTAAAAAGGCCGAGTCCTCGGACGGTACCAAGCATCTACGCGATAAAGATGAGCTGTACGAGGTCTACGACGACTCGGGCATCGTGACGATGTACCTGACGGTCTCGCGCGGCAACAGCTCCGAGAACACCGACCACAGCTGGGCCGAGATCAACACGTACTCGGTGTATGACTATGCCGACATGGGCGTGGCGCGCTATCAGGTTATGGGCCTGCTGCAGGCGGGCGACGAAGACGGTCCGGATGCCGGCGAGGTTGGCTATGGCGAGGAAGCGCCCAATGCCACCGTGCAGGTGCGCGGTCAGACATCGAGCTCCTACACGCAAAAGAATTACAAGGTGGAGCTCAAAAAGGGCAAGGGTACCTGGCGCCAACAGCGCGCGATTGCGCTCAACAAGCACATGGGCGAGGGTATGCGTTTTCGCAACAAGATGGCCTACGACCTTATCCGCGGGATTCCCCAGATGATGGGCCTTCGCACACAGTTTGTGCATCTGTGGGTGTGCGACCAGACCGAAAAGTCCAACGATACCTTTGAGGACTACGGCCTGTTTACGCAGGTGGAGCAGCTCAACAAGACGGCGCTTAAGGCACATGGCCTGGATAAGAGCGGGCACCTGTACAAGGTGAACAGCTTTGATTTCCATCGCTACGAGGACACCATTAAGCTTGCCGATGATCCCGACTACAACCAGACAAACTTTGAGGGCATGCTCGAGATCAAGGGCGATTCGGACCACACCAAGCTCATCGAGATGCTCGATGCGCTCAATGATGAATCGCAAAAGATCGATGATGTGCTCGATACCTACTTTGATACCGAGAATCTGGTCTATTGGCTGGCGTTTCAGATCCTGACGGGCAACTGCGATACGCAGAACCGTAACTGCTATCTGTACAGCCCGCTTAACTCCAAGGTCTGGTACATCCTGGATTGGGATAACGACGGCATGCTGCGTAAGCTGGAGCTTTCTCTTACCGGGTTTTCGGACTACGCGAGCTGGGAGCGCGGTGCAAGCAACTACTGGGGCAACGTGCTGTTTAATCGCGCGTTGCGCAGCAAGTCGTTCCGCAGCGAACTCGACCGTGCCGTTAAGGGCTTGCGCTCGTATTTGACCGAGACTCGCCTGACCAAGATGATCAAGCACTACTGCGAGGTGACTGAATCCCTGGTCTTTGCTTCGCCCGATATCGACAATCTGCCTGTCACCAAGGACCAATACGAGCAGATCGCCGCGGCGATTCCCTCCGAGATCGAGGAGAACTACAAGAGCTTTCGCGAGAGTTTTAAAAAGCCCATGCCGTTCTACATCGGCGTGCCGCAGATCGATAACGCTAAGCTGCGCATTAACTGGGATGCGTCCTACGACTTTGAGGCGCGCGACATTCGCTACACCGTAGAGCTTGCGCGGGATTATGCCATCAAGGACGTGCTTTTTAAGGCCGAGGACGTGCTGCTTCCCGAAGTGACCTGCGATGCGCCCGATTCCGGCCAGTATTTTGTGCGCGTGCGCGCCACCAACTCCGACGGCTATACGCAAGATGCGTTTGACTACTATGTGACCGACGACGGCAAGCACTACGGCATGAAGTGTTTTTACGTGCAAGACGGCGGTAAGGTCGTGGAGGACACGTATGAGGAGGGCTAGCGCGCTGCTTGAGCGCTTGGCGGCCCCGCCTGTCCGTACCACGCAGGAGCGTTACCGCCACGAGCTCAAATATCTCATTAACGAGGGCGAGCACGCCGCGCTTGCCTGTCGCATGGCGCCGGTGTTTAAGCTGGACAAGCATGCGCGCTCGGGTGGTTACACCATTCGCAGCCTGTACTTTGACGACTACTGCAACTCGGCCTACGAGGAAAAAGACGCCGGCATTCTCATGCGCAAAAAGTATCGCGTGCGTATCTATAACGGCAGCGACAAGGTGATTAAGCTCGAGCGCAAAAAGAAGTACGGCAGCTGGATCTACAAGGAGGACGCGCCGCTTACGCGCGGCGAGTTTGAGCAGATCCTGGCTGGCGACTACGACTTTTTGCTGAGGAGCCCGCACCAACTCTGCCGCGAGTTCTACATCGAGTGCATCTGCAACATGATGCGCCCACGGACCATTGTGGACTACGAGCGCGAGCCGTGGGTGATGGATGAGGGCACCGTGCGCATTACGTTTGACATGAACGTGCGTGCCGCGGTGGGAAGCTTCGATATCTTTGACGCGACCTTGCCTGCATTGCCCGTGCTGGAGCCCGGCAAGCTGGTGATGGAGGTCAAGTTTACCGAGTTTTGCCCGCAGCTGGTGCGCGATATGGTGCCGCCGGGCGCGGCCGAACTCACGGCGGTCTCTAAGTACTGCCTGTGTTATGACAAGACCGCCTACCTGCGCGGATTTAATTACTGGGAATCGGATTTTGAGAACCGAGGGGATATTTAGACCATGAGCACCAGGGACTTTTTTAAGAACTCCGTCTTGGAGGCGTTTGGCCAGGTCGACCCTGCCAAGATTGGCCTTTCGCTGCTCGTGGCGCTCGCCATGGGCATCCTGATCTATTACGTGTACAAGCGCTTTTTTACCGGCGTGGTGTATTCGCGTAGCTTTGCCGTGACGCTCGTGGGCATGTGCGTGCTCACCTGCATGGTCACGCTCGCGATCTCGACCAACGTGGTCATCTCGCTCGGTATGGTCGGCGCTCTGTCCATCGTCCGCTACCGTACGGCGGTCAAGGACCCGCTCGACCTGCTGTATCTGTTTTGGGCCATTACCACGGGCATTACGGCGGGAGCCGGCATGTATGCGCTCGTGGCGCTTACGGCGGTGGTAATCGTGGTGATGATCGCCGGCTTTGCGAGCCACCAGGACAAGGCACGCGTGTACATGATGGTCATCCACTACACGGGCCAGACCACCGGCGACGATATCGTGCGCGCATTTGGGCGCACCAAGTTCACCGTCAAGTCTAAGACCATGTGCGGCGACAAGGTCGAAATGGCCGCCGAGGTGTTCTCGGATGGTGTGGATATGCCCTATGCTGACGCCATTCGCGCGCTCGACGGCGTTGAAGACCTGACGCTCATCCAGTACAACGGCGAGTACCACGGTTAGTTTGGTTCAGTTTTATTTAAGGGACGGTGTCGCATGGACGTGCAGCAGCTTGAAGAGACCTGGGCCGTAAGGGCTGGTGCGCGTGAGGCGCGTCTTGTTGCGGCCTCGCATGTGCCGGCGGCGCTGTCGCGGCTGGGGATCGTGCGTCCCAGCGATCGCCTGGTTGCGTTTGCCGATGACTTTGCCGATTCGTTCGCACGCGGCTTTGATGCCTTCGACGTTGTGCTCGTGGGGGAGCCGTCGGTTGCGGCGTTTGCTTCTGCGTCCAAGGGCTTTGATGCTTCGTTTGAGGTCGAGGGGCCGCACCTGTGGTGGTTCGTCAACTCTATTGGCGGTTTTGGACTGCGCGTGCCCGATTTGCGCTCGCTGGGTCGGGCGGCCCGCGAGGCACATGCGCTGCTCGTGGTGGATAACACTGTGGCAAGCGTCTTTGGGTGCGATCCGCTGCGGCTGGGTGTTGCGCTATCGCTCGAGGCGCTCGATCGCGTATGCGCTGGTAAGGCTCCGCGCAAGCTCGTTGCCGCTTCGGTGGCGCGCTCGCAGCTTAAACGCCATCGTGTGGATGCCGCTGCCGAATGCGTGCATGCCCTGCTTGAGGGCTGCGGCTTGGCTAAGCTTGATTTGCCTGCTGACGAGGCCGGTGTGCTGGAGCACGGGCTCGACACGCTCGACACCCGCATACAGGCGCACTTCGATCGCGCCCGTGCACTGGCCGAGTATCTGGCCGCCAACGAGATGGTGCGCAACGTGCGCTATCCCGGGTTGAGCTCGCATCCCGACCATGTGGTTGCAACGGGAATCCTCGAGCATGGTTTTGGTCCGGCAGTTGAGTTTGACCTTATCGAGCGCAGTGCGGATGAGCTGTTCGACGCTTTGCCGGGGGAGTTCCGCACATCGCCAGCCGGCGGCGCAACGACGCGTCTTTCAGCCCCACGCGGCGAGCAGGGGAGCACCATCCGCGTCTTCGCCGGCACCGACGACCCCCTGGTTGTAGCGTCCACTCTAGACAACGCCCTCCGCAAATTAGCTACTCTTTGATGCTAGCGATGAGGGCGTCTGCTTTGGTGGCGATGATATCGTTGATGTCGGCCTGCAGCTCCTCGTAGACTTCGATGGCTCGCTCGCCGGCGGGGGTGAGGGTGGATCCGCGGGCGCCGTCGCGCTCGATGAGTTTGCATCCCAGCTGGCCTTCGGCTTCGTTCACAATGCGCCAGGCCTTGGAATACGCCATGCCCATGCTCTTGGCGGCACGGTTGAGCGAGTGCTCGCGGGCGATACCTTGCAGCAGCAAGACGCAGCCGTGGCCGAAGACGCCCGGCAAATCCTTGTCGCACGCTTGAATGACCAGCTTTGCCGTCGTCTTGTACTCCATGTGCCCCACGTCTTCCCGCTAAAGTGTTTGCTGGGCAAACGCAAAGCCTGCGTCAAACCCTCATGTGCTCTTCTTAAATCATGCATTGTAGCAGTCAAAGTGCGTTAAGATACTTCCCCAGTATTGGGCGCCCAAGGTTGGGCTGGGTCCTACGAGGCCTGCAGCCGACCGGTCGCATGGAAAAAGGAGAAACATGGCTACGTTCTTTCCCGGTGAGTCCCACACGTTTTCGGAGTATCTGCTGGTCCCTGGTTACTCGTCCTCGCAGTGCATCCCCAACAACGTCTCTCTTAAGACGCCGCTGACCCGCTTTAAGCGCGGTGAGAAGCCGGCAATCACCTTGAACATCCCCATGGTTTCCGCCATCATGCAGTCCGTCTCGGGCGTCGACATGGGTGTCGCGCTCGCTACCGAGGGTGGCCTGTCCTTCATTTACGGTTCCCAGAGCGCCGAGTCCGAGGCCGCTATGGTCAAGGCCGTCAAGGATCACAAGGCCGGCTTCGTTCAGTCCGATTCCACGCTGACCCCCGACATGACCATGGAGCAGGTCATCGAGCTCAAGGAGAAGACCGGTCATTCCACCATGCCGGTCACCGACGACGGCACTCCCAAGGGTAAGCTCCTGGGCATCGTCACCAGCCGTGACTATCGCCCCAGTCGCGATGACCACCAGACGAAGGTCTCCGAGTTCATGACCCCGCGTGAGCAGCTCATCGTAGGCGACAAGAACATCAGCCTCAAGGTTGCCAACGACGTCATCTGGGACAACAAGCTCAACGCTCTGCCCATCGTCGACGACAACGATCACCTCATGGGCATCGTCTTCCGCAAGGACTACGACAGCCACAAGACCAACCCCAACGAGCTGCTCGATAACGACAAGCGCTACATGGTCGGCGCCGGTATCAATACCCGCGATTATGCCGAGCGCGTGCCGCTGCTCATCGAGGCTGGTGCCGATGTCCTGTGCATCGACTCTTCCGAGGGCTTCAGCGAATGGCAGAAGCGCACCATCGAGTGGATCCGCGCCAACTACGGCGAGGACGTCAAGGTCGGTGCCGGCAACGTCGTCGACGCTGAGGGCTTCCGCTTCCTGGCCGACTGCGGTGCCGACTTCATCAAGGTCGGTATCGGCGGCGGTTCCATCTGCATTACCCGCGAGACCAAGGGTATCGGTCGTGGCCAGGCCACCGCGCTGATCGACGTCTGCCGCGCTCGCGACGAGTACTACGAGGAGACTGGCGTCTACGTGCCCGTGTGCTCCGACGGCGGTATCGTCTACGACTACCACATGACGCTCGCCCTTGCCATGGGTGCCGACTTTATGATGCTGGGCCGTTACTTCGCCCGCTTTGACGAGAGCCCGACCGAGCGCGTCAACGTCAACGGTCAGTACATGAAGGAGTACTGGGGCGAGGGTTCTGCGCGTGCCCGCAACTGGCAGCGCTACGACCTGGGCGGCGCCGCGAAGCTCAGCTTCGTCGAGGGCGTTGACTCCTACGTTCCCTACGCCGGTTCCCTCAAGGACGGCGTGGGCGGCACGCTTTACAAGGTCAAGTCCACGATGTGCAATTGCGGTGCCCTCTCGATCCCCGAGCTCCAAGAAAAGGCACGCCTGACCCTGGTCAGCTCCACCTCCATCGTCGAAGGTGGCGCCCACGACGTTGTCGTAAAGGACTCCCAGCAGTCTGTGTCTTATCGATAAGCCTGCACTCATAATCGATCTTTCGCCGATTGGTGCCGCCCGCTTCATTTGCGGACGGCACTTTTTCTTTTCTAGTTCGAATAAATCGGCTATCGTTTTATTGTTTGCGTTGCAATGCCTTTTATAGGGGAGATAAGAGATGAAAATTGACGAGCTGGTTCGTGACCATTACGTCGATTTGGGCGACATGGATCGTGACATTTGGCGCTATATCTCAATGCATCGCTACGAGGCTGCTAATTCGACGCTTGTTGATCTAGCAGCCAAGTGCAACGCATCAAAATCTGCCGTTCTACGTTTTGCTCAGCGCCTAGGGTTTCGTGGATTCTCTGAGTTCAAATACGCCCTCAAGGCTGAAGTAGAAGCTGATGCTCGCGATATAGTCGACGCTGCGGTTCTCGATCGTTATACCGCCATTGTCTTAAAATCGCTCAAAGACTTTCTTTCGCGTGATTTCACGCCTGTATTCAGGCTTATCGAGCAGAGCTCAAAGGTGTTTCTTTACGGCACGGGAACACTCCAACGTGCGGTTGCTCAAGAGATGCGTCGCGTGTTTTTGGCTGGTGACGAATATTTCTACGTCGTGGAAGGCGTTGATGAGACCGCAGCTCTTACGGGCGCTTTGACTCAAGACGATCTTCTCTTCGTCTTTTCTCTAAAAGGACAATCCGATAATGCAACTACGCTTGCGCGAAATCTCAAAGCCAGAAACGTTCCTTTTATTGCGGTAACGAGTTCTCTGGATAACGATATCGCTCATCTTGCTGATGAGAGCATCTTGGTTGGTACCGAGAGCCTACCGATTGGTGGCGGACATAGTTACGAAGTGCTCGACGCTTATTTTCTTCTCGTCAGCATCTTGTTCTTGAAGTATTCCGAATACAAACGAGCGCATCGATAGTTTTTCGCAGGTAAACGAGCTGTGGAAATTTCCCAGCTGGTGGGAATTCGTCCCAACCACGGGCGATGTACCTATATCGTCTTTCTCAGGTCTTTCTGGGATATTCGCCTCCTACACTTGGCCTCGTTAAACGAGACCGCGAACGAATGCGAGTCTCGGTGAATCGGGAAGGGACGAAATGGATTCCTTGAAGATCACGGACGTCCGTCCCATCTGCACTGCTCCCGAGGGTATTAACCTTGTTGTGGTGAAGGTGGAGACGAATGACCCGTCCATCTACGGTGTTGGCTGCGCTACGTTTACGCAGCGTTATGAGGCGGTTGCCCATGCGGTTGACCGCTATCTGAAGCCCTTTTTGCTAGGTAAAGATCCTGCGCGAATTCAGGATATCTGGCAGACTGCACATGTTTCTGGATATTGGCGAAACGGGCCGATCTGGAACAATGCACTTTCCGGCATTGACATGGCACTTTGGGACATTAAGGGCAAGATGGCCGGCATGCCGCTCTATGACCTTTTTGGTGGTAAATGCCGCGATGCTGTTCCGGCGTATATTCATGCCGATGCACAGACGATAGAGGGCGCAATCGCTTTGGTCCAGCAGCGCGTCGATGCGGGCTGGAATCGAATCCGCGTTCAAATCGGTGGCTATGGCGGAAACGTTCCTGTTGAGAATAAGCCTAAAGACGCGCTACCCGGTGCATACTATGATCCCAAAGTGTATATGCGCACGGCTATTGAGGGGTTTACTGCCTTACGTCGCGAGTTTGGTGACGACATTGAGCTGTGCCATGATGTCCATGAGCGTTTGACGCCTTCCGAGGCAATCCGCTTCGCGCAGCAAATGGACCAATTCGACCTGCTGTTCCTTGAAGACGTGCTCGCTCCCGAGCAAATTGCATGGTTCGATCAGGTGCGCGCTCATACGACTTGCCCGCTTGCCATGGGCGAGCTCATCAATAACCCGCATGAGTGGATGCAGCTTGTTCAGAATCGAAGCGTTGACTATCTTCGTCTCCACATCAGTCAGGCAGGTGGAATCACGCCCGTTCGTAAGATCATTGCTTTCGCTGACGTTAATGGTGTTCGCACCGCTTGGCATGGTCCTGGCGATATGTCCGGTATTGGGCATGCGGTCAACACGCACCTTTCCATTTCCTCACCGAACTTCGGTATCCAAGAGTGGAGCTGCAGCATTAAGGAGAACACGTATCGAGTGTTCCCGGGCATGCCAGTCGTTGAGAACGGCTATGTGTATCTGAACGATCAACCCGGTATCGGTGTGGATATCGATGAGGATCTCGCAGCAGAGTTCCCTCCCGTCGATAAGGATTTGAGTTGGCTTCTTTGCAGACTTCCGGATGGTTCCGCTGCTCGACCGTAATGCGACCCGGAGTTATTTGTTTTTGAGTTCCTTGAAAGGGGATAGACCATGAAAACTGATGATAAGGCCATTGCCGATGGCATTGTTGCTGCAGTTGGAGGCGTAGACAATATCAGGGCCGTGGGTCACTGTTCGACCAGGCTGCGTTTGACGCTTCATGATAAGACCAAGGTCGATGAGAAAACAATCGAAGATATTGAGGGCGTCAAGGGACAATTCTTCGCCGGCGAACAGTATCAGGTGATTTTGGGCACCGGTCTTGTTAACCGTGTTTACGATATTGTCGCGGGCGAGAATCAGGGCGGTGTTAACACCGATATTAAGGCCGACCTGTATGCCGGCATGTCGCTCCCCAAGAAGCTCTCTCGTATTTTGGGCGATATCTTTATTCCCGTTATTCCCGTCCTGGTGGCAACAGGCCTTTTTAGCGGCTTCATTAACTGCATCAACTCGTTTGGCGTTCAGATGGACCCCAACGTTTTGACGATCGCGACCATTCTGATGAAAACTGCTTTTACCTTTCTGCCCGTGCTTATTGCATGGTCGGGCATGAAACAGTTTGGTGGTAGCCCCGTCATCGGCATCGTCCTTGGTCTCATGCTGGTGAACCCGCTTCTTCCTAACCCGAATGATGTGGTTAAGGGCACGGTTGAGGCAATCACTTTCCATCCGTTTGGTCTTGAGTGGAATGTTGTAGGTTATCAGGGCTCTGTGCTTCCCGCTCTTGTTGTTGCGTATATCGCCGCAAAGACTGAGAAGACTCTTAAGAGCGTTGTTCCGGATGTTCTGGATCTTATCATCACTCCGTTTACTACGATCCTCATTGCTGGCTTGCTTGGCATGCTTGTTATTGGCCCCGTTTGCCAGACCGTGGAACACGCTGTTTTGGCTGCCGCGAAGTTCGTTATCGCGTTGCCGTTCGGTCTGGGCGGACTAATCCTTGGCGGAACGCAGCAGGCGATTGTGGTTACCGGTATGCACCACATCTTCCTTGCGCTCGAAACTGACTATCTTGCTACCACCGGTTTCAACCCCTTCAATGCCATGATTTCCGGTGGCATTATGGCGCAGGCTACCGCCGCCTTGGTTACCGGTCTTAAGGTAAAGAACCCTAAAAAGCGTGGCTTCTATATGGCTGCATCGCTGCCTGCATTCCTGGGCATTACCGAGCCGGCAATCTTTGGCGTGAACCTCAAGTTTGGCAAGCCGTTCCTGTTCGCTCTTTGCGGCGGTGCCTGCGCTGGTTGGTGTGGCGCAATGCTTCATGCTGCCAGCACCGGTATGGGCGTTGCTGCTATTCCGGGAATCGTTACCTACCTGTACAGCCAGCAGGCCATCATCAACTACTTTATCATCCATGGTGTTGGCATCGCGGTTTCCGGTCTGCTCACTTGGTTCTTCTTTGACCCTAACAAGGCCGAACAGCCTGAGCTTGAGAACTAGGTTTTGTTTGATCGAACTCAGATGGGTATATCGTTCATTTCATGAGGCTTTGATGGCTCATAACCAATGAAGCGTGCTTTCCCTATACATACTCTTTTTAGATAGGTTGATTTCCGATCTCAGCCGAACACATTGAGCGAATAGGCCGTTCCCGCAGCT
>CAUGTZ010000033.1 GCA_959602645.1 uncultured Collinsella sp.
TGTCATGCGGACTCCAAACCGGACCTGATGGTCCAACTTTTTGTCCGCAGTCCCGGTCAAACGCTTTACCTGCCAAAATAAACCTGTCCCTTCCTGGCAGGTATTATGCCGCGGCACACACGCTACCGAGCAGCTCGCGCAAGGGAGACCCGATGCCCTCCAGCAACTCGGGCGCGATGATGGCAAAAACGGGAACCTCGCCGGCGCCCACCGTAGCGGGCACCTTGCCCTCCGATACAATGCATCCATAGGGGACAAAGCCGTCCTCGCCGGCATCGAGCACCGCCATGCGGCGGGCGAGCTCGCGCGCAAAGCCGGCTGTATCGGCATCACCGATCGCCAGGACAAAGTCCACGCCCTCGTCGGTCGCCAGGGCCACGGCCTCGTCGACCAGCTCATCTCCCCCATCGCCTCCAACCGAGCCACAGCGAAAGAGCACGCGTTCGAGCAGGGCCCGGTCGAGCGAGCCGAGTGCCGACGAGACAAGCTCGTCGCGCGTATGCTTGTCGCCGCCCAGCACTACCAACGCCCTGGTCCCACCATAATGAGCAACCAATCGTCCACACCAGCGAGCCACATCTCCGTCTGCGACAAGGCGCGTCGGCATACCAAACCCATAGTTGACCATCGTTTCCACAATCCTTCCGTACATGTAGGTGGTACCAATCGTTAGGCTCATGCTACGAAGGGAGCTTTTCCGAGCTGTTTCGCGCTCTTTAGGGCTGCGTTAAAACCCGATTCATAACCGACCAAAACAAACCTGTCCCTTTTTGGCAGGTTTTGACGGTGTCCGCGCAAGCAGGTATTATCGAACAGGTATTCGATAAGAACATGTGTTTGATGAAAGGACACGGATGGCGCACGAGCAGCACACCTATATCTGCATCGACCTCAAGACGTTTTATGCCAGCGTCGAGTGCGTCGACCGTGGGCTCGATCCGCTCACCACCAACCTGGTCGTTGCCGACGAATCGCGCGGGCGCACGACCATCTGCCTCGCCATCACACAGGCCATGAAAGACCTCGGGATACACAATCGCTGCCGTCTGTTCGAAATTCCCGATGGCATCGACTACATCACGGCCGTACCGCGCATGCAGCACTATATGGAGGTGTCGGCGCAAATCTACGGCATCTATCTGGAATACGTAAGTCCGCAAGACATTCACGTCTATTCAATCGATGAATGCTTTATCGACGTGACGCCCTATCTGGACCTCTATCACACAGATGCGGAAGGGTTCGCCTGCACGCTGCGCGACGAGGTCCTCGCGCGCACCGGCATCACGGCGACGGTCGGCATCGGCCCCAACCTATTCCAGGCCAAGGTAGCGCTCGACATTACCGCCAAGCACGTACCCAGCCGCATCGGCATACTCGACGACGAGACCTTTCGCAAGGAGATCTGGCCCCATCGTCCCATCACCGATATCTGGGGCATCGGTCCCGGCGTGGCAGCCCGCCTCGAGAAATACGGCGTCTACGATCTGATGGGCGTCGCGGCGCTCGACGAAAACCTGCTTTACGACGAGCTCGGCGTCAATGCCGAATATCTCATCGACCATGCCTTCGGGCGCGAGCCGACAACCATCGCCGATATCCAAGCCTATCGCCCGCAAGCAACTTCGACCACCACAGGACAGGTGCTCTCGAAGGGTTATGCCTACGAACAGGCCTATACCGTCTTGCGCGAGATGGTCGACAACGCCGTTTTAGACCTGGTCGATAAGCACGTGGTCTGTGACAGCATCTCGCTCTTTGTGGGCTACGCGAGCGAACGCGCCGACATACGCCGCCTCGACGCCAGCGGTACAGCGCAGTATGTGGACGGATGCGGGCACCTGCGCTCGAGCACATCGAGTATCGAACCCACCGCAACCGCCGGCCTCGAGCTCGCGCCCCGTGCACCCAAGCCCGTCCAGCGCGATGACGAACGGCGTCGCCTGGTGCGCGAAGCGCAGGCAATCGATGGCATCTTTGTGGGAGAGCATGGCGGCAAACCGCGCGGTGGCTATGCCGCACTCTTTGCGCACTCTAACGCCTCGCGAAAGCTGCCCGAGCGTACCAATTCGTTTAAGAAGATCATGGGCTATTTCGATGAGCTCTGGGCGCAGACTGTCGATCCCAAACGACCAGTCAAGCGCATCAACCTGGGATTTGGCAACCTCATGCCGGAGGAGTTTGCCACCATCGATCTATTTAGCGATGTCGAGGCCGATGAGCGCGAGCGCGAGCTGGCCCGTGCCGTGCTGGCTGTAAAAGGCAAATACGGCAAGAACGCGCTGGTTAAGGGACTGAGCTTTACCGCCGGTGCCACCGCACGCGAACGCAACGATCAGGTAGGAGGGCACCGTGCCTAAGCCCCAACAGCAGCCGATGCGGCCACCGACACCTTTTGAACGCCTAGCGGACCCCGAGGGAAGACGTCGCTCCGCCGACCCCAAGCTCACCGCTAACGGCGCCGTCCGTGCCGGCCGTGCCGCGCAGTTTATGCCCTTTGCCGCCCTCACGGGATACTACGAACTCGTGCGCAAGCAAGAGATCACCGCCGAACCAAAATGTGAACTCACGGAAGAAAAAGCCCTCGAGCTTTCGAAAAAGCTCGAGGGCCTCAAACGTGGCGACCTGGTGCGCGTCACCTATTACGATACGTACGGCTATCGCGCTCGCACGGGCATCCTTGACGAGGTACTCCCCGCCTTCAAGCTCCTCAAGCTCAAAGACATCGCCATCGACTTCGATGACATCCAGGACATTGAGCTACGCGGACGAGCCTAGCCAATGAAGCGCATCCAGAGCGACGCTTACAGCGTCATGACGTAGTAGCCCGCGTCTTTCACGGCCGTCTCGAGGACATCACGATCAACCGGCTGCTTGGAGCGCACGCGTGCCGTGTGGTCCGCATACGTCACCGTTGCCCACACGCCATCCAGTGCATTGAGGGCATTGGCTACGTTCTGAGCGCAGCCGTCACAGCTCATGCCGCCGATGAGCAGCTCATCGCTATAGGGATAGTGTGACGCATCGGTATCCACCACAACAACCTTTTTGGCCTTCTTGCCGCTCGCACCATCGCTGCAACAACTCTTCCCGTGTGTCGAAGCGGCAATGCGGCGCAGTCCAAAAAACATGCCGACGGCAATGACGGCCAGCACGATGAGATTCGCAGGGCTGAGCAAGTCACTCATGCGTTCCCCTTTCAAGTAGCCCTATCTAGATACCCCCATGGGGTGTCCCCATCTTAACCCAAAATCATGTCTGTTCGGTCAATTAGTTTCCCTCTTCAAACTTTTTTGTTGACCATGGCTTACTTTCGTGTATAAGTTTTCCTAGGCTAACGGCTGAGGAACCGAAAGGGGCATCGTGACTCGAACCATTGACATCCCAACATACCAAACGGCTGTCGTGCGCAACTGCTCCCCTACGCTCGCAGGTATCAAGCCGGCTTCGCTCTTTACCTATCCCGGCGTTTACGCCAACCAAAACGGAAAACCCAGCGCCACCCATATCAAAGAGCGACGCTCTCGCCTGCTCGCCGTCATAGCCCAATGCAACTGCGAGCTCCAGCCACTCGGGATCCATATGAGCGTTTTGGTCTGGCGCCCCTGCGGAGCGCTCATCTATGTGTACCGCCCTGCAGACCTCATGCGATACCTCTCCGACCCCCGCGCCACGACGGCGCTTGCCGCCGAAGGTTACGATGTCCACAACCTGCCCGCGTCCCTGGTGCATCTCGCCGCGCGCATCACGCTGGCAAGCAGCAATGCCGCAGAGAGCGCCTATGACGGCAGCGTCTGCGCGCTCGCGCGAAATAGGCACTGCGATACGGGGTGCATGTGCGAGTTCCCCCACGAAATTGGCTATTTTTTGGGCTATCCCTACGAAGATGTCCATCAGTTTATCGTCCAGCACGGCGAAAACTATAAGGTCTTTGGCGCATGGAAGGCATACACAAACGTTGAGCAGGCGCTCACGACCTTCGATTCCTATCGCGCATGCACGCAATACCTTACCTACATCTATCAACAGGGCTGCACTCTGGGACAACTTGTCCAGGCAATCCGATAGAGCATACAAAACGCGGCCGCACGCCGCACAACCGAAAGGAAGACATATGAGCAAGATCGCAGTCGTCTACTGGAGCGGTACAGGCAACACCGAGGCCATGGCAAACTTCGTTGCCGAGGGCGCAACCGGTGCCGGCGCCGAGGCAGAGGTCATCTCCTGCGCCGACTTCTCTGCCGACAAGGTCGCCGAATATGATGCCTTCGCCTTCGGCTGCCCCGCCATGGGTTCCGAGGAGCTTGAATACGATGAGTTCCAGCCCATGTGGGATGAGGTCAAGGAGACCCTCGGCGACAAGAAGGTCGTCCTCTTTGGCTCTTATTCGTGGGCCGAGGGCGAATGGATGGACAACTGGAAGGCCGACGCTGACGAGGCAGGCGTCAACGTGGTTGACTCCGTCATCTGTTACGACGCCCCCAACGACGAGGGCGAGACCGCCTGTCGCGCGCTTGGAGCGGAGCTGGCCTAGCGGCAATGAGCTCCGCCCGTAACGCGCTCTGCGCCAAAATACATTCGCGTCCCAACAAAAAAGGGAGCCGGATCACATCCAGCTCCCGTTTTCTGCTATGTCAGTCATATAAAGCGACTACGAGATGTTGCCCAAGAACGCCTTGGTGCGCTCGCTCTTGGGATGGTCGAAGACCTCACTCGGCGTACCCTCTTCCACAATGACACCACCGTCCATAAAGACGACGCGGTCGGCGACGTCGCGGGCAAAGCCC
Source organism: uncultured Collinsella sp. (assembly GCA_959602645.1). GTDB lineage: Bacteria > Actinomycetota > Coriobacteriia > Coriobacteriales > Coriobacteriaceae > Collinsella. Next base: position 4,788 of record CAUGTZ010000033.1, read on the forward strand.
ATCTCGTGAGTCACGACGATCATGGTCATGCCATCGCGTGCCAGGTCGCGCATGACACCCAGAACGTCGCGGACAAGCTCGGGGTCAAGCGCCGACGTGGCCTCGTCAAAGAGCATCACGTGTGGATTCATCGACAGGGCGCGGGCGATGGCCACGCGCTGCTGCTGACCGCCCGAAAGCTGACTCGGCATAAAATCGATGCGCTCGGCCAGACCGACCTTAGTGAGCTCCTCGACGGCGATCTTCTCGGCCTCTTCCTTGCTGCGCTTGAGCACCTTTTGCTGCGCAAGCATGACGTTCTTTTTGACCGACAGGTGCGGGAACAGGTTGAACTGCTGAAACACCATGCCCAGATGCGTGCGCACCTTGTTAAGGTCGACGCCCTTGGCACACACATCCACGCCCTCAACGACAATCGAGCCGCTCGTGGGATGCTCTAGGCGATTGATGCAGCGAAGCATCGTCGACTTGCCCGAGCCCGAAGGACCCAGCACTACGACAACCTCGCCCTTGTGCACATCCAGATCGATATCGCGCAGGACCACGTTATCGCCAAAGGCCTTCTGGAGGTTCTTGATACTGACGACAACCTCGTTCGAGTTATTGGTTTCGCTCATGATAGGACCTCCTTACAGACCGGCGATGTGATCGGCGGGCGTCGCGACGACCTGTCCGGCGCTCTTGGCGGGACGCTTCTTCTTGGCTTCGGTCGTGCCCAAAAGCCTCGCCTCAAGACCGCTCACTAGGCGCGCAAGCGGCAGGGTGATGACCAGATAGAACAGGGCGGCAACCACATACGGCGTGATGGACCCCGTCGTGGCCACGATGGTGCGGGCGTTCATGACGATCTCGACCACGCCCACGGCCGCGAGCAGCGACGTATCCTTGTAAAGCAGGATGAACTCGCTGGTCAGCGTAGGCAGGACATTGCGGAACGTCTGCGGAATCATGACGTAGAGCAGCGTCTGGAAGGCGTTCATGCCCAGCGAGCGCGCGGCCTCGTTCTGGCCCTTGGGGATCGACTGAATACCGGCGCGGAAGATCTCGCACAGGTACGCAGACGAGTTCATGGCCATGACGATGACGCCCAAGACGTAGTCGTCCACCTTGACGCCGGCAAGCGGCAGGCCAAAGAATGCAATGTAAATCTGCAGGAACGCCGGCGTACCGCGGATGATATTCACATAGATGCCGGCAAGACAACGAAGGATGCGCGACTTGGAAATGCGCATGAGCGACAGCGCAAAGCCAAAGGGAATGGCCAACGGAAATGCCACGAGCACGATCGAGAGCGACATAAGGAAGCCCTTGAAGACGATCGGCAGGCTCTGGACCAAAATGACCGGGTTCAGGAACAGGCGCAGGAACATATTGGAGTTCCACGCCTCGACCCACGGCTGCTCTTTAAGGTCAGCCAGGAAGTTATCGAAGGCCGTCACGCCCTTGATCTCCACCGACGGAATCTTGGAGATCTTCTTGGTCGAACCGTCGGCGAGCGTATAGGTGCCGCTGAAGGCCTCATCGCCGCCCTCGACGGGAAACGTCACGCCGTAAACCTCGACACGGAAAAAGCCGCCGGCAGGCGCCGTCTCGCCAAAGTCGATCTTGAGCGTCTGGCCGTCAGCCTTGCACGTGGGCTTCATGGGCGTACGATCCATGAGGTCCTCGCCCGAGAGCATCGTCAATCGCGTGTCATCGGTACCAAACGTCGTGCCGTCGACAAACGTCAAGGAAAGACCGCTCAGCTCCTCGTCGGCATCGGCCTGAACTTCCCAGGTAATGCGCGTCTCGGTGCCGCCGACCACATCGCTGCCCGAACCGGTGTTGGGTCGGGCGGTAATCTTTGCGGTCTCAAGCGCCTGGGCGGTCGTAGGCGCATATGCCCCCGCGCACACCAGCGCGAGCGCCACGGCCATGACGCAGGCTAGCTTTTGGAGCAAGGCGGACAGTGGAAAACGCTGCTCCGCGGCCCCTTTGTTCAGTCGAGACAAGGTGGCTCCTATCGTAGAAGTTGCCGGCAAAACGAGACGGAAACGCTCTCCGTCAAGAGAAGCGCAAAGGCCCTCTCCGCAAAACGGAAAGGGCCCGCGCGCAATCAAGTAGTTATTTTACTTGATATTGTACTTAGCCATGAGGGCGTCGACGGTACCGTCGTCGGTCAGGTCCTTGATGGCCTGGTTAATGTCGTCCTTGAGCTTGGTGTTGCCCTGGTTGATGGCGATGGCGTACTCCTCGCCGGTGCTGATCTGCTTGATGGTCTGGCAGGTGTTGAACTGCTCGGCGGTCAGCTGGCTGGCAACGGAGCGGTTGGTAACTACGGCATCGCCCTTATCGGACTGCAGAGCGCTAAAGCACTCGGTGGCGTCCTTGTAGGGGACGATCTTGGCCTTGGGGAAGTTCTCCTGGGCAAAGGCCTCGGCGGTCGAGCCAGACTGGACGATGATGGTAGCGTCGGAATTGTTGAGCTTCTCGCTAAAGTTATCGGCCGTGATGTCGGTGTTATCGACCTTGGTCACGATAGCCTGATCATCCATGTAGTAGGAATCAGAGAAAGTGACTTCCTTCTCACGCTCGGGCGTGTCGGTGATAGCCGCGATGGAAACGTCATACTTGGCGCCCGAAGCGACGCCCGGAACCAGCGTGTCAAAGTCATTGTTGACATACTCGACATCCAGGCCCAGCTTGTCGCCGATAGCCTTGATGAGCTCAAGGTCAAAGCCCTGATAATCGCCGTTGTCATCCTTGTACTCAAACGGAGCGTACTCGGCAGAGGTGCCGACAGTCAGCGTACCGTCCTTGACGAGCGCATACTCCTTGGAGCCGTCGACCTTCTCGACCTTCACGTCATCAGAGCCGTTGGAACCGGCATCGGAACCAGAGGTGGCGTTGGACGAGCCGCAGCCCGTCAGAGCAAGGGCGAGCGCCATGGCACCCGTGGCGGCAAATGCGCCAAGCTTCTTGAGCTTCATGATCAGTCTCCTTCCAATGACCCCGCGTGATTCAGGGGTCTGCAAAAACCGAGGGTTATTATGCACCCGCTTGTAGGAATCTGCAATGAGAAAACTGATTGAAACAAGCCCATAACGTGAATAAAACACCCACTTTGTGGCTGTTAATTACTGCCGCAAAGACCTTAAGAGTTTAATTTCAGCCGCATAACCTGCAAGTTCGTTCGGTGTCTCCAAAATGAAAGGCAACGCACGCAGACGGTCATTCGATACAATATTCTGCATAACCTGCATACCGCCGCCAAGCTCCTCGCTACCAAGGTAGCCCTTACCGATGCACTCATGGCGATCCTTGTGGGCGCCGCAGGGGTTCTTGGAATCATTGATATGCACAACGCGCAGGCGCTCGATACCCACTACACGATCGAACTCGTCGAGTACGCCGTCAAGATCGCGGACGATGTCATAGCCGGCGTCATGCACATGACAGGTGTCCAGGCAAACGCCCAGTTTGCCCGAAAGCTCGGGACGCGCACTGGCAACGCCCTCGATGATGAGCGCCAGCTCCTCAAAGCTGCGGCCCACCTCGGTACCCTTGCCGGCCATGGTCTCGAGCAGCACCGTCGTCTGCTGGCCCTCAAACATCACCTGGCACAGGGTGTCGACGATCATCTGAATACCGGTGTCGGAGCCCTGCCCCACATGCGCGCCAGGATGGAAGTTATAGTAGTTGCCGGGCAGCGCTTCCATGCGCCGCAGGTCATCGGCCATGGCCTCCAGGGCAAACTCACGCGCCCGCTCTTTAGCAGAGCAGGGGTTATAGGTATACGGGGCGTGTGCCACGAGCGGACCAAAGTCGTTTTGTTCCATAAGCTCGCGCAGGGCCGCCACGTCATCCATGTCAAGGTCTTTTGCCTTGCCGCCGCGCGGGTTGCGCGTAAAGAATGCAAAGGTATTGGCGCCAATGGACAGCGCCGTCTCCCCCATCGCCCAATAGCCCTTCGTCGTGGATAGGTGACACCCGATCGTCAGCATCCCCAGCTCCCCCTCATCAGTTGCGGTGAAATAGTTCCTGTTTAGGCCTTATTTTGCCGCAAACAGGAACTATTCCACCGCAAGTTATAAAAGGGGCATCAGTGGCGCGTGCCGCTGAAAGCTTTAAGTGCAGCCGTCACGGGGCCAGGCTGAAAGCGGCGGCGCACATCGTCGAGACGCTCGGGGATATCGATATGCTGCGGGCAGTGCCGCGCGCATTTGCCACATTTGACGCAGCTACTCACCAACTTGGGCTCGCTCGTCCGTACCGCGCTCGCCGTAAAGTACTGCGATAGACCTGTAAACCAGCTGTGCGCGTAGCTTGCATTGTAGGCGGAAAAGCACCCAGGGATATTGATGCCCTTGGGGCACGGCATGCAGTAGCCGCATCCCGTGCAGGGCACGCGGTTCGATTTTTCAAACTCCGTCAGCACGCGCGCGATGGTATCGAGCTGAGCGGCCGTCATCGAATCCGGCAGGGCCCGGTCGGCCAGCGCCGCGTTCTCATCCACTTGCGCGGTATCGGTCATACCCGAAAGCAGCATCGTCACCTGCGAATGATTCCATACCCATGAAAGCCCCCAGGCGGCAGGGGTGCGCAAATGCGGATCACGGGCGCTCTCGAGCACAGCGCGGGCCCGCGGCGGCAGTTTGCCCGCCAGACGCCCGCCCAGCAGCGGCTCCATCACAAACACCGCGAGCCCACGCTCCGCAGCCGCCATGAGCCCCGCCGTTCCCGCCTGATATCGCTCTCCAGCGTAGTTGTACTGGATCTGGCAAAAATCCCAATCGTACGCATCAAGCATCGTCAAGAAATCCGCCGCGCTGCCGTGATACGAAAAACCGATCTGGCGAATGCGGCCTGCCGCCTTCTGGCGCGCGATCCAATCCTCGATGCCCAGCGCCACCACACGTTCCCACTGGGCGGGCGAGGTGATGTTGTGCATAAGGTAATAGTCGATATGGTCGGTCCGCAAGCGACGCAGTTGCTCGTCAAAGAAACGGTCGAAATCCCCGGTACATGCACACGAAGCGTGCGGCAACTTAGTCGCCAGCAGCACCTGGTCACGCAGTCCCAAGCGCTCAAGCGAAGCGCCCACGCACGTCTCGTTACCGAGATAGAGATATGCGGTATCCAGGTAATTAATCCCCTGCTCCACCGCACGGGAAATGATGGCGTCGGCCGCCTTCGCGTCCGGATGGCCCGGCGCACCGGGAAACCTCATGCAGCCCAGACCGAGAGCGGATATTCGGTTACCACTTTTGGGGTCAACGCGGTACTGCACGGCCCCTCCCTTCGCCATCAGCGCCCCGGCAAGGCGAAACACAACGGTCACGCGGCCGAAACATCACGGAATCGCAATTGAGAACGTATCGTAACGCAGCAGAAATCGAACCGTCACGCCAGCGCTTTAACATCAGCAAAAAGCCCGATGAAAGGAGCCACCCATGCCCGCGCTCGACCTTTGGAACCTCGCATCCCAGCTCAAAAGCAACGATTATCGCTGGGTTGACCTCACCCACACGCTCTCGTGCGACACCCCGCACTGGTTTGGCTTTGAGCCGTGAGTTCCCATGCGTTTGTTTTTCTAAATACGGCTATCCGGCACATGCAACATGCTCCGGCAAAACCAGAGTTGAGGCTAACTTTAAGACCCCACGATCTCGTCCTCATCATCACGGCAAAGGACGACGCCGGCGCTTCCCAGCGCAGCGACAGCAATCAGGCCCCCCACAACGATAGGAACAGCTCCGCACAAGCCCTGCATGCCCGCGACAAGCGCGGCTGTAGGACCAAGACAACCCAGTGCAAGTGCAACGGCGGCAATAGCGATATCTCGAGCGTTCATGAGACCACTTCCTCCACGGGAAAGACCTTGCTTCTCATGACTTAGTGTGCCCCGCTCCCATATGCGCGGCGTACTGCCACGGTAAGCGCTCTGTTAACTCAAGCACGCACAAAAACGGGCGTCCTTACGTTGCCCTAAAGCTCGGTAAAGACGCCCATCCGCCAAATATCCGTGATGCAGAAAATTACCAACCGGTGTAGTAGTCGGTGGTTCCGGCAGCGCAGCCGGAGTCATAGACCTTGCAATCACCCTTGGAGCCCGTAAAGGTCGAGCCCTGGGCCATATCGCCCGCGGCAACAACGTAATAGCCGTCGGAATCGCGCCAGAAGCCCTCAGAATCCTGAGTCCATTCGCCCGTGCGATAGTGATAAAGCACGTTGCTGCTGTAATAGGTCTCACGACGCCCGTTGTAGTTATTTACACCCGCAGAGCGCGTCAGGCCCGATCCGTTCGCGTAGGACGCGGCAGACGCGCAGGACGGAGTGTAACCGGCGTTGTAGTACGAAGCCTGGGCGGCCTCGGCAGCCTCGGCTTCGGCCGCGGCAGCCTCGAGCGCTTCGCGCTTGGCATCCTCAAGCGTGGAGCGAAGCTCGTCGAGCTCGGTCGACTTGGCGTCGACCTCCCCCATCGTCAACAGGCTACCTGCACCGTCGATACAACCCTGCAACACAGCGCGCTCGTCATCGGTAGCATAGTCGCCATACATATTCATAATGATCTGAGCGCGCATCTCCAGGGAATCGCGCTTTGCCCCCATCGAGGCATTCCACTCCTGCATAGAGCCATAACCGTCGCCGCGGTAATCGACGGGCTGCACCAGCGTCGCCTCGGACGGCGTAGATCCGACCGTATCGGACAGTGCTGCCGCGTGGGCATCAGTTGCGCCGGCGCCCGCCAAAAGCACCACGGTCAGAGCGGCGGAAAGGGCGGCGGCTTTCGGTTTTCGTGAATCGATCCTCATGTAGTTGGAAACCTCCGTAGTGCGTTTTTGCTGCGTTTGAGCTGCGTGTGATTCGATCGCGCTGCATAGTACCCCGAGCAAATCGCGACCTGCGGTTCTACTCAAAAGGCGCACGTCAATTGCGTAAAACTCACATCCTCTCAACAGGAGTTTTCCACAACTCGAATGCATAAAGCATGCCAAAAACCCTGTAATAGCGCCCTCCCTATGCAAAAAAGGCGCCTGCACAACCATTGATTGCGCATGCGCCTTGAGCAGGCATTTTATGCAGTTATACCTATCGGGTCGCAAGGGGTCCTTGCACAAGTCGCCTTACTCGTCCAGCGCGGCGAAAGCCTGCTTCAGATCCCAAATGATATCCTCGGCATTCTCGGTACCGATGGAAAGACGGATCGTGGAGGGCGTGATGTTCTGCTCGGCGAGCTCCTCGGCAGAGAGCTGGGAGTGCGTGGTGGTAGCCGGGTGCACGACGAGCGACTTGACGTCGGCCACGTTGGCGAGCAGCGAGAACACCTGCAGATGATCGATGAACTTCCAAGCTGCCTCCTGGCCACCTTTAATCTCAAAGGTAAAGATCGAGGCACCGCCGTTGGGGAAATACTTCTGATAGAGCTCGTGATCGGGGTGCTCAGGCAGGCTCGGGTGGTTCACCTTGGCGACGTGGCTGTCACCAGCCAGGAACTCAACGACCTTCTTGGTGTTCTCGACATGACGGTCAACGCGCAGCGACAGAGTCTCGGTGCCCTGGAGCAGGACCCAGGCGTTGAACGGGCTGATGCAGGCACCCTCGTCACGCAGCAGGATAGCGCGGACATAGGTCGCGAAGGCGGCAGGGCCGGCAGCCTCGGCAAACGAAACACCGTGGTAGGAGGGGTTGGGCTCAGCGATCTGGGCGTACTTGCCACTCGCCTTCCAATCGAAGTTACCGCCGTCGACGATCACACCGCCCAGCGACGTGCCGTGACCACCGATAAACTTGGTTGCAGAGTGGACGACGATGTTGGCGCCGTGCTCCAGCGGACGGAACAGATACGGGGTGCCGAAGGTGTTATCGACGACGACCGGAAGACCATGCTTTTTGGCGACCTCGGAGATGGCGTCGATGTTGGGAATATCGGAGTTGGGGTTGCCGAGCGTCTCGAGATAGATGACCGTGGTGTTGTCCTTGATGGCCCCCTCGACCTCGTCCACGTTATGGGCGTCGACAAAGGTGGTCTCAACGCCAAACTGGGAGAGCGTGTGCTCAAGCAGGTTATAGGAACCGCCGTAGATGGTCTTCTGGGCGACCACGTGGTCACCGGCCTGGGCAAGCGCCTGCAGGGCATAGGTGATGGCGGCAGCACCCGAAGCGACAGCGAGACCAGCCACGCCACCCTCGAGCGCGGCGATACGATCCTCGAAGACGCCCTGAGTGGAATTGGTCAGGCGGCCGTAGATGTTGCCGGCGTCGGCAAGACCAAAGCGGTCAGCGGCGTGCTGGGAGTTACGGAACACATAGCTCGTGGTCTGGTAGATAGGCACGGCGCGGGCGTCGGATGCGGGATCGGCGCTCTCCTGGCCAACGTGAAGCTGCAGGGTGTCGAAACCAAAGGTATGCTCGGGGTTGTTGATGAACTGGCTCATGATGATCTCCTTGATCGAATAAAAAGTAACTAAGAGTGAGAGAAGTAAGTCGTTGCCTCCTGATCACGCCAACGGGCGCAAACAGGAGCCCGGCATTCGTCTTGGTAAGCAGTGCATATGCGGCCCCCCTTTTGACGTCCCGGTTCCGTGGTCGACTTAATTACCTACCGCCTTTGTGTGTTTTGAATAGTACGAGCGTTGCATCGCGCGGTCAATCACTTAAAAGCGCTAACCTGTTATCGGTTTTTTAGATAGCTATCGAAAGGACGGGCGCCGATGACCCTCCAACAGCTTCGTTTTCTTATCGCCGTGGCGGAGTCTGGCTCAATTAACGCCGCAGCTCAACGCCTCTATACCGCGCAGTCCAATATCTCCAACGCCGTCAAAAGCCTAGAGCAGGAGCTCCATCTAGAGATCTTCACGCGCTCCAGCCGCGGCGTCACGCTCACCAACGACGGCACCGAGCTTTTGGGCTATGCGCGCCAGGTCGTAGAGCAGGCCGACATGCTCGAGGCACGCTACGAGGACGGCGGCACACCCCAGGCGCGCCTTGCCATCTCGGCCCAGCACTACGCTTTTTCGGTCGAGGCCTTTATCAACGTCGTCGAGCGCTGCCGCGACAGCAAGTTCGAGTTCATCATGCGCGAGACCACCACGTCGCAGATCATCGACGACGTCCGCGCATTTCGCAGCGACATCGGCATTCTGTATCTGGATGACTTTAATGCCCGCGTCCTGCAGAAGGCCTTTACCGACGCCCGCGCGAGCTTCCATCCCCTCTTCGACGCAACGGTCCACGTCTTCGTAAGCGAGCGCCACCCGCTCGCACGTCGTCCCCAGCTATCGCTTGCCGACCTCACGCCCTACACGCGCTACAGCTTTGAACAGGGAACCTCAAATTCCTTCTATTACGCCGAGGAACCGTTTAGCTATATCCCCTGCGATCGAAACATTCGCATCTCGGACCGCGGAACGCTCACCAACCTACTCATCACGTCGAACGGCTACACCTTATCGACCGGCGTCCTCTCCAATGAAATGCAATGGGGCATGGCATCGATCCCGCTGGCAGATGCCCCGACGATGTATGTGGGCTATATCATGCACGACGAGCGCAAGCCCTCTCCCCTCTTGCAGCAATACCTCAACGAACTCGACCGCATCATCCAAGAAAACCAGCCATCTGGAGACGGGATAGATATCATAGATTGCTAGCCCTCGCCGAACGCGGCGCTACAATGGACACCCACGCGAGAAGCGCCTAACGAAAGGAACCATGTGAAGGTCATTATCTATACCGACGGCTCGGCCCGATCAAATCCGGGACGCGGCGGCTACGGCGCCGTACTCAAATACACCAACCCCGCCGGCAAGACCTTCACCTCCGAGCTTTCGCGCGGCTACGCTAAGACCACCAACAACCGCATGGAGCTCATGGCCGTCATCGTGGCGCTCGAGGCACTCAACCGCCCCTGCGAGGTCGAGGTCCATTCCGACTCGCAATACGTCGTCAACGCCTTTAACAAGCACTGGATCGACGGATGGAAAAAGCGCGGTTGGAAAACAGCCAACAAGCAGCCCGTCAAGAACCGCGACCTGTGGGAGCGCCTGCTTGCCGCAAAGAGAAAGCACAAGGTTGAATTCATCTGGGTTAAGGGTCACGCCGGCCACGAGCTCAACGAGCGCTGCGACGAGCTCGCCACCAAGGCGGCCGACGGAGCCAACCTCGATATCGACGCCGGCTTTAACGAGAGCGACCTGTAATAGCGTTTTCGCGCAGCTTTATATCCCCACGCGCTACACTCATCCTGTAGACCAAACAACGCAAGGGGGACGTATGCTGCGCATCGCGACCATCGGCACATCCATGATCACCGACGACTTTATCCAAGTCGTCAACGCCAACGACCAAGCCGCGTTTGTGGGCACGCTTTCACGCGACGCCAATCGCGGTGCTGCCTTTACCGCCGAGCGCAGTGGCGAGCGAAACTTTACTTCACTCGATGAGCTCGCGGCAGCCGCCGACGTCGACGCCGTCTATATTGGCAGCCCCAATGCGCTCCACTACGAGCAGGCTCTCGCCTGCATCGCCGGTGGCAAGCACGTCATCGTCGAAAAGCCCTTCTGCGCCACCGAGGCACAGGCGCTCGAGGTCTTCCGTGCCGCCGAGGCCGCCGGCGTCGTTGCCCTCGAGGCTATGCGCCCGCTCCACGACCCCGCCTTCCATGCCATCGAGGACGCCCTGGGCGAAATCGCGCCCATTCGCCGCGCCTCGCTGCGCTTTGGTAAGTACTCCTCGCGCTACAACGAGATTCTCGCAGGACGCGCCACCAATATCTTCGACTGCCACATGGCATCGGGTTCCCTTATGGACATCGGCGTCTATACCGTCGAGCCCATGGTCGAGATCTTCGGCATGCCCTCCGGCATCACCAGCATGACCACGCTGCTCGACCCTGCCACGCAAAAGCTCACACACGGGCCCATTGACGGCTGCGGCTCCATCCTTGCCAGTTACGGCGGCGGTCGCATCTCGGTTGAACTCGCGCATTCCAAGATCACGAATGATCTGCTGCCCTCGCAAATCGAAGGCGAGCGCGGCACCATCCAGATTGATCATCTGTCCACGCCCCGCAACGTACGCATCGATTATCGCGGCGACGTCGTGCGCGGATCGGCGAGCGAGGCGCCGCGCGAGCAAGGCGACAACGGACGCGCGCTCGACCTTCCCAAGTCAAGCAACACTATGGAATACGAGCTCGCGGACTTTATCACCGCCATCGGCGGCATCGATAACGTTAAGGAAGAGATTTGGGAGACCCCGGCGGGACGTCACGAGCTTGGCCACTACCGCGATGTCACGCTCGTCTCGCTGCGTATCATGGATGCCGTGCGCCAGCAGGCCGGCATCGCCTTCCCCGCAGACTCTGAGAAGCAGGCCTAGCGATGGGCTTTCTTGACAAGTTCTTCTCCGGCGTCAATCGAGAGCCTCAAAAACCGTCCGGCGTTGAGCTCGAACTGCGGCGCAGGCTTACGGTGTTAGCAAGCGACACGGCCACTCAAAACGCCCCTCAGCGCTATTTTCTTCGGTGGGAGGGCCAAGTCCAGGGCGTCGGCTTTCGCTTTACCAACACCAATCTCGCACAGGCACACGCACTCACCGGCTGGGTGCGCAACATGGAAGACGGTTCGGTCGAAATGGAGGTACAGGGCGCGCCTGCGAATATCCTGTCTCATCTCGAAGCACTCCATGCCTCCTACGAGCGAATGGGCATTCGTTTTCGCCTCGAGGACGCACAAGCCCGCGCCACGCTTACCGGCGAAGATGGTTTCGACCCTCACTATTAGTATTGTGTGCTAAATACGGTATCATTTACTTACCTACCGTGACGGAAAAGAGGCGAGGCGCATGGCCGTGCAAAGAAGAAACGCCAAGCAGCGGAAGCTGGTTCTTGATGCCGTGCGCCAAAGCTACAACCATCCCACCGCCGATGAGATCTACAACGCCGTGCGCGAGCAGGACGACAAAATCAGCCGCGGCACGGTGTACCGCAACCTCAATCTCTTGGCGGATGCCGGGGAGATCCTCTCCATCAAGACGCCAGGCGGCAGCCGTTTCGATCGCACCATCGAGCCGCATGCGCATATCATCTGCACCTCGTGCGGCCGCGTCATCGACGTACCGCTCCCCTTCGATACCCAACTCGATACCAAGGCATCCGAGCAAATCGGTTGGAACGTCACCTCGCACTACACGATCTTCGAGGGCCTCTGCCCCAACTGCAGGTAGATTTTTGGGACATGCCTTAAAATCTACCTTTCCACCGATTGTGGCAAAAAGGGGACTGCGGACGATTTCTTGGACCGCTACGCGGCCCTTCCCAGCGCGGCGCGGA
>CAUGTZ010000034.1 GCA_959602645.1 uncultured Collinsella sp.
ATGTCATGCGGACTCCAAACCGGACCTGATGGTCCAACTTTTTGTCCGCAGTCCCAAGTAGATTTCTAGGCATGTCCCAAATATCTACTCAGCAAGCAGGCGACGCAGCTCTTCTTCGACCGTGCGCACGTAGCGGACGCGGTCGTTGATACCGCGCATAGTGGGGTTGCAGTTCTCCATCAGGCAGGGATGGCCCACCACGTTGAGCATGTCGCGGTCGTTTTCATTATCGCCAAATGCCATCATCTCGTTGGGTGAGATCCCCAGCGCACGACCATAATCGGCAAGCGCAGAGCCCTTACCCGAGTCAAAGCCAATAAAGTCAGTCCATTCGGTTCCCGATGTCGTCACATCGACCCGGTCACTAAAGCGGCGCACGAAATACTCCAGCGCCGCTGCCTGCTCTGTCTCGGTCGTTTGGAACGCAATCTTGATGACGTCCTCGTCAATGTCCTCGGGACGATCGACCACCGCCACGTCGCAATGGACCTCGTAGCGCAAATGGTCGACGAACGCATCGTTGCCGCTTATGGCGTAGAGGTGCCCCTCGCAGGAAAGGGTTACGTCGGCATGGGGATAGGCGACCACGGCATTCGCGATATCCATCGCCAGGTCACGCTCCATAGAGCGCTTGACGACGTCGCGCCCCTCGCTCATGACCAGGGCGCCGTTTTCGCACACATAGGCAAGCTCGTCGGCCACCGGGGCAAACAGGTAGCGCAGGCTCGCATATTGGCGACCACTCGCCGGCATAAACACAATGCCGCGGCGATGCAGCTCATCGATGAGCTCGAATGCCTCGGGACGTGGCACGCGCTCCCCCGGATGCAGTAACGTGCCATCCAAATCACAGGCGATCAGTTTGATTCCCTCAAGACCCATATGTTTCCCCCAAAGCATCTCATCAACAGCAAGACGGACTTTGAATCGTTACCTCTCAAAGTCCGTCTTGCGTATATGCGCGTTAACCGCGCGCCGCCTTTACGATGGTAAAGTCGGGAGCCATGCTCACGACGACCTCCGCCGCACTCGACGCAAAGCGTCGGCTGGCATCGAGCTCACGCGTAACCACCGAGAGCCGAACGCCTTCAATACCCCGGAGCATGCGGCCCAAAACCGGTTGCACCGGCGTATACATGCGCACGGTATGATCGTCCGAGTCGCCCCGGAAGAGCGGCGCATGCATGTTACCGATCTCCCAGCACGCATGCGAGAGCACAATCGGATCCATGCGGTCGACTTCGACCAAATAGACCTCGGCGCTGCGCAGACGTACGACAACCGCCACGGGCACCGCACCCGTGCGGTCGACAGCGAGCACGTCACCGTCGGCAAGGCGTTCAACATCAGCGGCATTCAGCCGTACATTCACCGTGCGCCCCAGCTCCGTCACGCCCACAAACGCGCGTGTGTCAGCCTGGTCCCAATCGAGCAGCAGCTCGTCAATCTCAAAGATGCCGCCCAGCTCCCGACGAAGCAAAAGTTCATAGGATGGGTCGTTGAGATTACCCAAGCGCTCCGCAGATACCAGGTCCGCGGGCATCAACTAGTCCTCGACCTCGACGAGCTCGATATCAAAGTTGAGGTCCTTGCCGGCGAGCTCGTGGTTGGCATCGAGCGTCACGGCCTCGGGCGTCACGTCGATGACCACGGCGGGGACGGGCATGCCGCTCGGCGTGGACAGGAAGAGCTTCATGCCCTTCTCGATCTGCTCGATATTGGGAACCTGCTCGGCCGGGAAGGTCAGGACCATCTCGGGGTTGTGCTCGCCGTAGGCATCGGCAGCAGGAATGTGCACGGTCTTCTTCTCGCCCACCTGCATGTCGACAACAGCGGCGTCGAAGCCCTTGATCATCTGACCGGCGCCACAGGTGAACTCCAGCGGCTCGCCGCGATCGTAGGAGCTATCGAACTGCGTGCCGTCATCGAGCGTGCCGCGATAATGGGTCTTGACCTTCTTGCCCTGGTTGGACATGGTAACCTCCGTGATAAGGGCGGCGCACAACGCGGGCCGCCGTGAACATATGGCGCTAACTATACCCTAGTCATACAATTCAAAGACAGTTTGCAAAGAAACGCTGCAACCGGAGGAACCATGGCATATCCCGTATTTGACCTACATTGCGACACCGCCGACCGCATCGGCTGGGCCACGCTCGATCTCGACCTGCGCTTTACCGCCGGCACCGACGGTTATTTCCCCGGCGACGAAACGCATCCGCAAGATTTCGACCTCATCGAGGGCAACGCCTGTGCCATCTCGCTCGCAAAGATCGGCAACACGCCGTGGGCACAATGCTTCGCCACGTTTGTCCCCGACGAGATTCCCACCGCTCACGCCGCGCGCTTCCAGGCGCAGATCATGGCGCACATGAGCGGTCAGGCAATGCTCAACCACGACCACATGGTCAACGTACGCAGCGCCGCTGACATTCGCCCTGCGCTCAAAGACGGCAAGGTCGCCTGCATCCACACCATCGAAAACGCCACGTTCTTTGCCGAGGACCCCGCGCTGATCGAGGTGCTCAAGGGCCTGGGCGTACTCATGTCATCACTCAGCTGGAACGCCCAGGGGCCGCTCGCGAGCGGACACGACACCCACGCCGGCCTCACCGCCGCCGGCATCGAGGCGCTTACGCAGATGGAGCACGCCGGCATGGTGCTCGACGTCTCCCACCTCAACGATGAGTGCTTTGACGAGGTTGTCGCCCACGCCACGCGCCCCTTCGTCGCCAGTCACTCCAACTCCCGCACCGTCTGCGGCGTCAAGCGCAACCTCACCGACGACCAGTTCCGCACCATTCGCGACATGGGCGGCATCGTCGGCCTCAATTACTGCAGCGAGTTCCTATCCAACGACGCAACCGACGAGACCGCCGCAGACGTCACCTTCGATCAACTGGCGGCACATATCGAACACTGGCTCGACCTGGGTGGCGAGGACGTCATCGCGCTCGGCGGCGACTGGGACGGCGCAACTGTGCCCGCCTTCCTCTCCGATGCCAGCAAGATGCCCGAATTCCAGAACATGCTCTCCAAGCATTTTGGCAAGACCGTGATGCAGAAGCTCTGCAGCGACAATGCCCTCGCCTTCTTCGAGCGCTATTAATTTCGCATCCCTTGAGCGGGCTGGCATGCTGAACGGTTGACATGCCAGCCCGTCCCCAATCTGAAGGACCCCTTTTGACGCAGCAATTTACGATTTTCCTACCCCGACCGAATGGGACGCCCATTCCCGTCGTCGTTACCAAAAAGCGCGTCAAGAACTTCAATCTACGCGTCACATCGAGCGGCGAGGTCCACGCCAGCGCACCGCTCGGCGCCAGCCGCGAGCGCATCGAGGCATTCGTAGAACGAAATAGCGTGTGGATTATCAGCCGACTTGCCCAGCGCGAGCAACGTCAGGCGACGGCGCGAGAGCCGCTCAGCCCCTCGTCCATCATTGCACTTTGGGGCAAGCCCATCACGGTACAGGACGCACTCGATCACAACTTTGCATCACCCGCACCGCGGCCCAAGCAGGCCACCTTCGCAAGCTTTATGGGTACCGACGAGCCAAGTGGGCGCGCGCAGGCAAAGCAGCGCACAGCCCTCGACGGTCTAACGCCCAAAGAACTCCAGATCCGCATCGACCAACTCTATGCATCCGAGGTCACCACGGCGCTGCGCGATATAGTACACGCGTACGAAATCGCAATGGGCGTCACCGTGGCCCGTGTCTCCGTGCGCAGCATGAAGACGCGTTGGGGATCATGCACGCCCAAGACCGGAGCCATTCGCATCGCACGCGAACTTGCCGCCTATCCCATCGAGTGTCTCGACATGGTTGTCGCCCACGAGCTCGTCCACTTGCTCGAGCCAAGCCACAATCAGCGGTTTCACGCCCTGCTCGACACGTACTGCCCCCACAATAGAGCTCTGTCGCAGCGGCTCAAGCAGCCACCCATAGAGACGTATTAGAACCGACTAGCGCACGCGCTCGATCTCGACGCCACAGCTTGCCAAGGGCAAGCCAACAGGCGCCCACGGCTTATCGAGTTTGATGCGCACACCAAGCAGCGAGGGATAACGGCGCAGCAGCATCTGGGCTGTCCCCTCGGCTGCCGCCTCGATGAGTTTAAACGTATGCTCGCGCAGATAGCCATCAACATCGTGGCACACCGAGCCATAGTCAATCGAGGCGTCCAGGTTATCGTGCTCCCCCGCCGCGCGCAGGTCGGCATAGAGCACCAGGGAAACGATGAACTTCTGACCCAGCGCGTTCTCCTCGGGATACACGCCATGGTTGGCAAAGACCTCGAGATCGTCGATAGTAATGCGGTCGGCATGGCGCAGATCGTCATAGCTCACGTGAGGCACCGCCGTTGCGGTGGATATTTCGCCCCTTCCACGGCGGGCGAGCTCGGCGCCTTCAGTCTTGGTTGCATTCTCGGGCAGTTTCTTGTTACTCATCGCGATCGTCTCCTTCGTTTAGAACCCCGACCGCGCAAACTAACTACACGCGAATCGACAGGTTCTTTTTATCGTCGCTCCAGTTGCAAGCATTGCGCGCGGGGCATGCAAAGCAGGCGCGCGACGCTTTGTCGGCTGCATAGAGCAGACGCTCAAGCGGTTGACTGTTCACGCGCAGCTTTCGATGGCCCAGAATGGCCGTCTTAATAGCCGCGGCATCGGCCGGCTCAAACGCCACGTCATCGGGCATGCCGCCGAGAATTGCATCAGCGACGCGTTCGCTTGCAACATCATGGGATATACCCGATTCGTACTGTTCATCTTTGCCGATATCGTGAAGAAGTGCCGTGGCGTAGATGACCTCGCGGTCAAATTCGAGCTGTTCCTCGAGATTCTTGATCCACATAATGCGAGCGACATCGAGCAGATGGTCAATACCGTGACGACAGAAGATGCGACCCGATTCCAACTGTGCAATGTTGCCCAGGTGCCGCCGGAACAGCCCGTTGGCACAAATGTAATCAATGCGAGGCATGGCACCAAAGGGGGCCAGGCCCGAAGCCATAAAGCCGCGACGCGACGTGCCCTCATCGGTCTTCGATGTAAAGTCGTTGACGACCCTCATGATTAGCGGCCCAGCATCCTAAAGAAACGCTCCTCGAGCGCGGGATCAGTCTCAAAGACGCCGCGACGAGCGAGCGTCACGGTCTTGGTGCCGGGCTTTTGCACGCCACGCATCGTCATGCACATATGCTCGGCCTCCATGAGCACAATCGCTCCCTGGGGAGCAAGATACTCCATGAGAGCGTCGGCAACCTGCGCACACAGCTGCTCCTGCAGCTGCAGACGACGGGCATAAACCTCAACCGTGCGGGCGAGCTTGGAAAGCCCAGCCACCCGACCGTTAGGGATATAGCCAATGGCAGCCTTGCCATAAAACGGCAGCAGATGGTGCTCGCACAGCGAGTAAAACGTGATGTCGCGCTCGATAACCAAATCGTTCGAAGCGACGACAAAAGTTTTGGACAGATGCTCCTCAGCACTCTGGTCCATACCGCCGGCAATCTCGCCATACATACGGGCAACGCGCGCCGGGGTCTCCAGCAGGCCCTCACGAGTTGGGTCCTCGCCTATGCCCTCAAGCAACAGCTTAATGGCGGCCTCGACTTTTTCCTGATCGACCATCTGGGCCTCACTTTTCCGATTTCACGTTCGCGCTATGGTACCACGCCCTCCGGCATCGGCCACAAGCTACATAGTATGGGTCGAATAGACCGGATCGTCCCGCCAAAGCTCCACAGCATCGCAAAGCGCAACGCCCTCGCGCTCAGCACGGGCGCGCGTAGCGTTCATATCGATCACGCGCTGGTTGCTCGAGCCCCTAAAGCGCAACGAGATATCGTACAGGTCCTGAACAAACGGGCCGTCCACCAACATGTCAAGGCAGGCAAGGATGCGATCCGTCACCTCGGTATGATGGCAACCGCCCGGCATAAGCTCCTCGAGCACATCGCCGGTAAAGCACCAAATAGTCTTCCCCGACTCCATCGGGTAAGCCGCGCGCACGCGCTCAATGAAATCAACGAGCCCCGCCTGATTCTCGGGCTCCATAGGCTCGCCGCCCAGAATCGTCAGGCCATCGATAAAGGGATGATCGAGGCTCTCGATAATCTTGTCCTCGACGGCACGATCAAAGGGCTCGCCCGCAGCAAAGTCCCACGCAACAGAGTTAAAGCAATTCTTGCACCCACGACGGCACCCGCTCACAAACAGAGAAGTGCGGACGCCTTCCCCATCAGCAATGTCGAAATACTTAATGTTCGCGTAGTTCATAAGTAACCTTCCTGGGGGGTCTGGAGTATATCATTCCGTCCTCAAACATTCTCGGCCTTTGGCCTGCGAAACTGCGGGCGGAACGATATGTCCCGGCCTCATGCAAAAGGCAACTCAATGAACGAAGCGAACATCGAGTATAGGGTTCGAGGTCCAATAAAAACTGGGTTGCGGCTCAACCGCCATCGCAAGTAAATCGCAGCTGCAGCTCGAATTATTTCCGCTAAGAACTTCGAGGAGTGAGCAGACCGCATGCTGCATCTCAGCTACATCAACTTGGCCGCCCCGTAGCGAGGCCCCGGACCTTTGCTCGATATGAGTTCCGCACGAACAGGAGGCGCCAGTGGCGCCTCCATCGTGAGCCAGGACTGTCCGAAATAGCGAGTAAAGGTCCGGGGCCTCGCTACGGGGCGGCCTGGGATGACTATTAGAGATGCAGCACGCGGTCGCGGATCTCCTCGGTTCGACCCTGGTTCCAGAACTGGGTACCGATGTAGCCGCACGTGCGACGGGCGACATTCATCTTCTCCTGGTCGCGGTTGCCGCAGTTGGGGCACTCCCACACCAGCTTGCCATCATCCTCGACAATCTTGATCTCACCGTCGTAGCCGCACACCTGGCAGTAGTCGCTCTTGGTGTTGAGCTCGGCGTACATGATGTTGTCATAGATGTACTGCATCACGCGAATGACAGCCTTGAGGTTGTCCTGCATGTTGGGAACCTCGACGTAGGAGATGGCACCGCCCGGCGAAAGCTGCTGGAACATACCCTCGAACTTGAGCTTGTCGAATGCGTCGATCTCCTCGGACACGTGGACGTGGTAGCTGTTGGTGATGTAGCCCTTGTCCGTCACGCCCGGGATGATGCCAAAACGACGCTGCAGGCACTTGGCGAACTTGTAGGTCGTCGACTCAAGCGGGGTACCGTACAGCGAGAAGTCAATATCGCTTTCGGCCTTCCACTCCGCGCACTTGTCATTCATGCGCTGCATGACGGCCATGGCAAAGGGCGTGCCCTCCTTCTCGGTGTGGCTGTGGCCCGTCATGTACTTGACGCACTCATACAGGCCGGCATAGCCCAGGCTGATGGTGGAGTATCCGCCCACGAGCAGTTTGTCGATCGTCTCGCCCTTCTTCAGACGCGCCAGGGCGCCGTACTGCCACAGAATCGGCGCAGCATCCGAAAGCGTGCCCATCAGGCGCTCATGACGGCACAGCAGGGCACGATGGCACAGCTCAAGGCGCTCGTCGAAGATCTTCCAGAACTTGTCCATGTCCTGATGCGAGCTCAGCGCGACATCGGGCAGGTTGATGGTCACAACGCCCTGGTTAAAGCGACCGTAGTACTTGGGCTTGGTCGGGTCATAGTTCAGCGCGTTGGCCACGTTGTTAAATCCGTTGCCCGAGCGGTCGGGCGTCAGGAAGCTGCGGCAGCCCATGCAGGTGTAGCAGTCGCCGTTGCCGGCGGTCTCGCCCTTCGACAGCTTGAGCTCGCGCATCTTCTTCTCGGAGATGTAGTCGGGCACCATGCGCTTGGCGGTGCACTTCGCAGCCAGCTGAGTCAGGTAGAAGTACGGGGAATCCTCGTAAACGTTATCGTCCTCGAGCACATAGATAAGCTTGGGGAACGCCGGGGTGATCCACACGCCGGCCTCGTTCTTAACGCCCTCATAGCGCTGACGGAGCGTCTCCTCCACAATCATGGCAAGGTCGTGCTTCTCCTGCGCTGAGCGAGCCTCATTGAGATACATGAAGACCGTCACGAACGGCGCCTGACCGTTGGTGGTCATAAGGGTCACGACCTGATACTGAATCGTCTGGACGCCGCGACGGATCTCGTCACGCAGACGGTCCTCAACAACCTCGCGAACCTTTTCGGGGGATGCGGAAACGCCGAGCTCCTCGAGCTCGCGGGCGACCTCGCCGCGAATCTTTTGACGGCTCACCTCAACAAAGGGGGCGAGATGGGTCAGCGAGATAGACTGGCCGCCGTACTGGGAGGAAGCAACCTGGGCGATGATCTGCGTCGCGATGTTGCAGGCCGTCGAGAAGCTGTGCGGCTTCTCAATCAGCGTACCCGAGATAACAGTACCGTTCTGGAGCATATCTTCCAGGTTCACCAGGTCGCAGTTATGCATGTGCTGGGCAAAGTAGTCGGAATCGTGGAAGTGGATCAGGCCCTCATTGTGGGCATCCACGATCTCTTGGGGCAGCAGCACACGCTGAGTCAGATCTTTGGAGATCTCGCCGGCCATGTAGTCACGCTGAACGGAATTGACGGTCGGGTTCTTGTTGGAGTTCTCCTGCTTGACCTCTTCGTTGTTGCACTCGATGAGCGACAGAATCTTGTCATCGGTCGTGTTCTTCTGGCGCTTCAGGCTCTGAACATAGCGATAGATGATGTAGTGGCGGGCAACCTCGTAGCAGTCGAGACGCATGATCTCGTCCTCGACCAAATCCTGGATCTCCTCGACCGAAACGGTGTGTCCGGCATTCTCACATGCCTCGGCAACGTTTTGTGCCGCATAAACCACCTGACGGTCGGTTAGACGAGAGCTCTCCTCGACCTCCAAGTTTGCGGCGCGGATGGCATTGACGATCTTTTCGATGTCAAAGACAACCTCGGTGCCGCTGCGCTTGATGATCTTCATCCTCTTGCCTCTTTCGCGTCGTAGTCTCATTGCGCTTCAGAGACAAACGATGCCCGGCAGGGCGTGCCCCTGTCTTGCGGCGCCGTCGCGCAATCTGTGTTCTCGATAAACCATAAGCCTCCATGCGGACATGCCCAGGAGCCGATCAAGCGGCTCAGGGACACGTTCAAAAGAAGCAGTTAAGGTCTTCGTTCTCTGTCCGCCATCTATCATACGACAAAGACGCATCTATATCCTGTATTCTTTTTTTAGGTCAAACACAACATATAGTGTTTCAGCAGGTCAAAGCAATTGGTCATTTTGCAGACGCATTAATTATGAGGGGCTCTTGGCAAGTCGGTAAAACGTTACCAACACGGCTACCTGCATGGCAGTTATAAAACCCCCTTAGTCAAGCCGCTGACAAATCCTACCAAAACCAAGCCGCTCACGCCAAAAGAATCCAAAAGATTATGCTTGACCAACATGTTGCGGTCACGATGGGCCAGAACACATGCAATCTGCCGGTGCCCCCACGGGATGCGAAGACCATCGCGTACAGACCTTGGATCAATATTTGGTGGTGTGCTTGGTGGCAAAAAACAAAACAGCCCAGAGGCAAGGCCTCTGGGCTGCGAACATTTGGTGGGCGTTAGAAGATTTGAACTTCTGACCTCTTCCGTGTCAGGGAAGCGCTCTCCCCCTGAGCTAAACGCCCAAATGGAGCGGACAACGGGGCTCGAACCCGCGACCCCAACCTTGGCAAGGTTGTGCTCTACCAACTGAGCCATGTCCGCCTGCGAGGATTTAATATACGGGATAATCCACCCAAATGCAAGAACTTTTTTTGAAAAGTTTTGCGACACCCTCGCGAACCTCGCGAAGACATCAGCCACCACGGAAAGCGCAGTCAAACGCAAACTCGCCGCAAGAGGCCCCTACAACTCAGCAAGCATGATCCAGGCAGAACTGTCCTGCGCGAGCCTGCCGTCTGCAAGCGGTGATGAGGTGAGCAGGACCCTGCCCGCCGGCAGCTCCACGGGTGCTGCACCGAAGTTCGTCACACACGCCCAGCCGTTGTCGCGGCGATAGGCGATGACGCCGCCCTCAGCGCCCTCGGCACCATCCGCAAGGCCGGTGCGCCCGTCAAGATCGAGCCACGCGAGATCGTTGGCGCACCCGCGCAGCTTGCGCCGCAGCCAGAGGGCGTCACGATAGAGCGCAAGCATCGATGTCGGGTCCGCTTCTTCCCTATCGGCAGCGTAATCGGAAAACCATGCAGGCTGCGGCAGATGGGGCGCCGCATCGGCGTCCGCCGGTGAAAACCCAAACGATCCGCCCTGCACGGGATCGTCCGCTGCCACCCACGGCAGGGGCACACGGCAGCCGTCGCGCCCCTTCTCGCGCTTCGGTCCGTGCGTATTGGTCGCAGTAGGATCTTCGAGTGCGGCCCACGGGATATCGGCCACCTCAAAAAGGCCGAGCTCCTCACCCTGATACACGTATGTCGAGCCCGGAAGCGCCAGCTCGAGCAAAAGGGCCGCCCGCGCGCGGCGCTCGCCGAGTTCACGGTCCTCGTCATAAGACGACCCGTCGCGTAAGAGCCAGTCGAGCGCAATCTGGTAGTAGCGCGTCGCCTTGATCTGCGGCAGGGCATAGCGCGTCGCCACGCGCGGCACGTCGTGGTTGGAGAGCACCCAGGTCGAGGCGGAATCGGATTCTATAGCTGCCTTCAAGCCCTCCTCGATTGCAGCGTGCATGTCATCATAGGTCCAAGTGGCCTTGGCAAACTCAAAGTTGAATGTCTGGCCAAGCTCGCTGGGACGCGCGTAGAGATACTGGCGCTCGGGCAGCACCCACGCCTCGGCAACGGCGCTGCGTGGCGGATCATAGCGGTCGAACACGCGGCGCCACTCGCGATAGATCTCGTGGACCTCGTTGCGGTCCCACAGCGGATGGGTGCCGTCCTCAACCATGTCATCGCCCTCGGCGAGATGCCACCGGTCGAGGTCATCGCGGTCGAGATCCTTGGCGAGACCGTGCGCCACATCAATGCGAAAGCCATCGACGCCTCGATCGCTCCAAAACGCCAGGACGTCGCAAAAGAACGCATGAACCTCGGGGCACGACCAGTCAAAGTCCGGCTGCTCGGGCGTAAACATGTGCAGATACCACTGACCGTCCGCGACGCGCGTCCAGGCGGGGCCACCAAAGTTGGCATTCCAATTGGTGGGAGGCAGCTCGCCGTGCTCGCCGCGACCATCGCGGAAGATATAACGGGCGCGCTCGGGCGATCCGGGGCCGGCGGCAAGAGCGGCTTTGAACCAGGGGTGCTGGTTGGACGAATGGTTGGGCACGATGTCGACGATGACCTTGATGCCGTGCGCATGAGCCGCGGCGATCATGTCATCGAAGTCGTCAAGCGAGCCGAGACGTGGGTCGACATCGCAGTAGTCCGCCACATCATAGCCGCCATCGACGAGAGGCGATGGGTAAAACGGGCTCAGCCAGATGGCCTCGATACCCAGCCGCTCAAGATAGTCCATCTGCTGGGTAATGCCCGCGATATCGCCCAGACCCGAACCAGTCGAATCCTTAAACGAGCGCGGGTAGATTTGATAAATCGCGGCATCGGACATCCATGGGCGCGAAGAGGACTTTTCTGTAGCCATGGGGTGCGACTCCCTTGCAACGAGGTTTTGCGAGATGTCCACGATGATACGCCCAAAGCGGACATTCGCGGCAAACAACGCCACAGCCACGCCCCAAAACGCTCGCTCCCCCTCGGGTTCGAGCCTCCTGGGACGAATCGATCGATTAGTGAAAAGAACGGAAGACTTACTCCCCCGGCCACGACAGCGAGCGGGCTCCGGGTGCCCCAAGTTGCCGCGAAAGAGGAGGGAAGCGTACTTTATGTACGCGACCGACGATTGAGGGGCAAGATGGGGTGCCCGGGGCCCGCGCAGCGTCAACAAAAAACGCGGTTCGTTAGAACCGCGTAAGATAGTTGGAGCGGACAACGGGGCGTCCGCGTATCCGCTTCGCGGATCCGCACCGGCTTCGGCCGCCTGCCGGCGACCTCGCCAGCTCGCTACAAACGCTCCGCGTTTGCTTAACGCTCGCTCCCTCTCGGGTTCGAGCCCAAGCGATGGGTACGAAAAAGCCCGGCTACCGTAGTAGTCGGGCTGCTGCGTTTGGAGCGGACAACGGGGCTCGAACCCGCGACCCCAACCTTGGCAAGGTTGTGCTCTACCAACTGAGCCATGTCCGCATATGTAAAACAAAACGGGCGCCGGAGCGCCCGGATGTTTCCTGGAGGCGAAGCCCGGATTCGAACCGGGGGTAAAGGCTTTGCAGGCCTCTGCCTTACCACTTGGCCACTTCGCCGAAAAAGGACCGCCTAAACGGTCCGGAAATGCAATGGAGCGGACAACGGGGCTCGAACCCGCGACCCCAACCTTGGCAAGGTTGTGCTCTACCAACTGAGCCATGTCCGCTTGCGGGTTATTAATTTACGCGAGTTGTCCAAAAGACGCAAGTACTTTTTTCAAAAAACTTGTCTGCCGCATGTTCTTAGTAGCTAAACGCGCTAAAGCGATTGGCTAGGCACACGATTCCAGCGCTCCGCTAAACAGCTTCACCATCTGCACGCGCGTGCCGGCGCCGTCCGTACGATGAGCAACCTCCACGTTATCGACGAGCATACGCATAAGCTTGATACCACGGCCGCGCTCCTCAGATGCGACCGGTTCGCTCGTTTCATCGATAGAATAGCCGGCGCCTCGATCAAGCACCTCAACCACAACGCGATCGCCATAGGCCTGAACCGTCAGGACGCACCCGATACCGCCCGCATGGTCATAGGCATTACCCAGCGCCTCCCCCGACGCCAATGCGACATCGTAGCGCTCGTCGCGGCGCAACGGAAGCGATTCAAGGAGTTCGGCGATGCGATGTCGGTAGTATGGAAGATTCTCGATACCCTGACGGACCTCGACGCTCTTACTCCAGCGAGGCAGCTCCCCCACCGGAATGGCGGGAATAGACTCCCGTGCCGGCCCCGCGACATGAAGGATATCGACAAGACGAGCAATCTCCAAAAAGCGAACAACTTCACCCGATGCATTGACGAGCGAAAGCAGGCCTTCTCGCCTCATGAGCTCACGAGCGCGCGTAAGCAGGAATGCCAAGCCCGTCGAATCGATAAAGCTAACAGCCTGACAGTTGATGACGACACGACGCACGCCGCGGCCAATCATAGCATCCAACCGCCGACGCAGCGCAGGCACCGTGGCGATGTCGATATCGCCTGGTGGCGTCAAAACCGCTATGTCATTCCACTCATTCATACGACCATGGTTCCCCAAAAAAGCCCACTCGATGCATTCGTTTCCCCAACCGTACGGATTCAGCCCGCCCAGCGTCGTCTATGAACGACCCCGTAAAAACTCAAGGGACACCAATGCAATGTCATCGTCCAGCGCCGATTCGGTAAATCGGTCAAGCTCGCCCAAGACCTTGCCGCAAATGCCCGACACGCCCTCACCCGAGACAGAGAGCAGAAGGTCGCGAAGGCGCTGCTCGCCAAAAAAAGCACCCGAGCGGTCACGCGCTTCGATTGTTCCGTCGGTGTACATAAATAGCATGTCACCAGGAGCGAACGTAAACACGCCTGTCTCGTACACCATGCTCTCAAAGGCACCGATTACCCCCGATTGGCATCCAAGCAGCTCGACCTCTCCCCCACGAGCCTCGCCGCCACCCAGCGGCATCGACTCTGGCCTGATGACCATGGTCGGAGGATGGCCCGCCGAACAATACGTTGCGCGTCCGGCTTTAAGGTCAATCTTGGCGATAAAGGCCGTCACGAACGTCTCGACCCTCGAAAAGCCCATAAGCATGCTGTTAAGAGAGCGTGCCATGCGGGCCGGTCCAGCGCCCTCCCAGGCATATGCCGTCAGGGCCGTCTTGACGAGTGCGGACATCGATGCAGCCTCAATGCCTTTGCCAGACACATCGCCCAGAATCATGACGGCGCAATCGTCGGGAAGACGGATGAGCGTATAGAAATCGCCGCCGACCAACGCCGAGTTCGTGGCCGACAGGTACACCGAATCGGCGGCGATTCCCGGAACATCCCCCAGTGAATTTCTCATGCCAATCTGGAGGGTCTGAGCGATATGGCGCTCCTCACGCTTTTGAGATTCGCCTTCATAGATCAGTTCAAAGTCATGGGCCAAGTGCACCAAGTAGTCATATTCAAGGTCATCAATCGGCTCTTGGCTGCCATCACGAAGCAGCAGCGCACGCGTCGTCGGCCCCTTCGCAACAGAAGCAGGAACGATTGCGTCGTTACTGTGCTTGCCATCGCCCTCAGGGCGTGGGCGCCCCGCCTCGATGCCGGCGTCGACGTAGAGACCCTGGCAAGGCAGGCCATGCGCTCTAAGCCAGCCTCCCATAGGCATCGATTCGTCAACGCGAGTTATACGGACGTGTTTAAGGTCCTCGGCACTCGTGCCGCCCAAAACAGATGCCTCAAAGCCATCAGGGGCAGCCCCCAGACGTGCCGCTGGCGCCGTCGTGGAAAAGAAAAGCTTCTCGGGATCGTCCGGCAAAGCAACGCGACTGCCGCCTTCAAAATCTATGACGTAGGAATCCAGACTGGCGTCATACTCAACAGGGCAAAAATGGCAGTTGAGCATATTGCAGATCTCGGACGACACCGCCTGGGTAGCCGCGGCGGAATCGTCTAGAAAGGTAAACAACTCATCACGCAGCACATTGAGGGAACGACCAAGCTCGGCCGTGCGACGGGAGCGAAGGCTCGATGCCATGCCGACCAGCTGGATAGACAGGTAATCGCAAATGACCTCGAGCACATTAACGTCATAGGCGAGCGGTGCCTGGGGGCGTTTCCAACCAACTTCCAGCACGCCGAGGATCTGCGTACCGTAAAAAACGGGAAGACAGATTTCACTGCGGTACGGAGGCATATCCTGCATGCGCAACAGGTGCTTTGAACGATTATCCAGGTCCATGAACATACCGGAGGCGGCCTTATCGCCCTCAAGGTCCTGTTGGATCGACAAGCGACAGGCGCGCGACTCGCGAAGAACATACGTCGGAATGCCAGCGCCATACGGCAAAAACTCGGGCAGGTAGCTGTCGTACAGCTCCTTGGAAACACCGCGAAGCTTAAAGCCGCCGCTCTCAGAAAAATAGATAGCGGCACCCGAAGCATCGAGCGTTCCTACAAGCTGGTTCAAAACGGTATCAAGCAGGCTGGGTAACTCATCGGAGCCCACAGTGCTCATAATGACCGAGAGCGTCCCAGAGAGACGCTTGTTCGCCACTCTAAGCTCCGATAACGCACGCTTGAGCTGACGGTCGTGAGAATACTGTTCCTCGATACTGTGAAGCGCCACCAGGACACGTGGTGCGCGGCGCCCAAAGATGCGTGGAGGCGTTACGGAGCCCGCACGAACCAAGACGGGAATAAAAGAGCCGTCACTTAGCTTGAGCATCAGTTCGTTCTCGGAGCCATTAGTATCAAATGGCAGACGATGTTCCGTCGCACGTTCAAAAGCGGACGAGTACAGGACGTCTTTAACATCTCCACCGATGACGTCGGCGCGTTCCTCGCACATCAAACCAAGTAAGCGATTATTCACATGCAGAATGGTTCCGTCGAGCTCGCAGATGATGACAGCATCGCTCGTGATCTCGACTAGTTGGGCAACGTCTGCCCACTCGTTGCGTTCAAGCGTTTCCATCGTGGACCTCACCGTCTATCGGTAACAAAAAAGCCTCCGAAGAGGCTTCTCAAATGCGATGGTGTCGGAGGCGGGACTTGAACCCGCATGACCAAAAAGCGGTCACTAGCACCTCAAGCTAGCGCGTCTGCCAATTCCGCCACTCCGACATGCTATGTTGTTGATCCGCGGTTCGCTTTGTTAGACCCGCGCGTTCAACGAGGAAGATAATAACCTATGATTCGAGAACTGTGCAAGCACTTTTTTGAAAAAAGTTTACGAATTTGTAAATCCTTGATTCTCATTTTCATTGCAACAGCCTCAGGACTCAGCGCAACGCGTTGCGC
>CAUGTZ010000035.1 GCA_959602645.1 uncultured Collinsella sp.
ATTCAGTCCAAGTTTCGGGGCGCAGTTCACTGTCCCCTTTGTGGTGGTTTTTGTTTTAGGCGGAGGGGAAGGCCTTGGTGAGACCGGCGCGCGTCTGCGTGTCGGTCTTTTGGTAGATAGAACTCAGGTGGCGCTGCACCATGCGCATCGAGATACCGAGCTCCTCGGCGACCTGCTTGAGCGGGCGTTCATCCTGGGTCACGGCTATGAGCACGTCGACTTCGCGCGGGGTGAGAGCGTGGTTGGCGATGAAGGCCTGGCGTTGCTCCTCGATGGTGGGGGCGGCGAGTGCTTCTTCTGCCAGCTGCTCGCGCTCGCGCTCCTGCTCGGTTTGGGGCAGGCGGAACAGGCCCGCGGCTACAAACGCCACACTCGCCGCCACAAGCAGCATGAGCGCACCGATCATGATGAGGGCAACGTTGCCCGAGGTCACGAGGGCAAGCGAGATGCCCGATGTAGTGAATGCACATACATTGTTGGCGGCGCGCCCCATGCCGGCCCAGAGGGCGGGTGCATGCATGCGCGGTGCCAGCTGTGTAAAGGTGGCGGTAAAGAACGTGACAAAAAAGCCCGAGCTCAGGTAAAAGACGACAAGGCCTAGGTTGGGATCGGCGCCGGCCTCCACGGCCAGGATGGAAATGGTCGAGAGCACGGCGATGCCGAGCATGACAAGTCCCATGTAGCGGCGCTCGGCAAGGTCAAAGATAAGACCGGCGGCAAGGCCGCTTGCCGCCAAAAAGAGGCGCGGCCAAGTCTGCACGGCAATGGTGCCGTGGGCGTTGGAGAGTGTGACCACGTTGTCGAGGGTGGAGAACAGACAGGCAAGAATCATGACGAGCGCGATGCTCCAGCATGCCTGTTTGGCGAGGGCATGAGAGGACTCAGCAAAGGGATTGATGGCGGGGCTGGAGCTCTCGGCAGCTTTTTGGGGAACGACGCTGAGGGCGGATATGGCGATAGTCGCTGCGCCAAGGACGATGAGCTCTGCGATACCGCCGCAATTGAGCAGGTTGACGGCGAACTGCATCAGGATGCCCGCGGCATAGGCTGCTCCCGCGCCGGTGGCGAGCTTGGGATCGTCTTGGAATGCCGTCGCGAAGGCGTGGTGAGCGGCGGCACCCAGCAGGCCGAGTCCAAGGAATGCCACGCAGCCCAGAATTTCGAGGACAAGCGGGGCCGTAGGGAACTGAATTTGGGTCAGGCCCACGATGACGATAGGGACGGCGGCGGCGTTGACGGCTGCCAGTGAGTGGCCCTTGCGCTGTGCGAGCCCGAGCAGCGGCGCGTATCCGATAAAGCCGAGCACGCTCGCACCCAGAATAAAGCCCTGTGCGATTACAACGCGTTCGGCACCGGCGAGCGGCCCGACGTTGACGTCGAAGCGAAACTCGGCGGCAAGGAAGGCGAAGGTGAAGAGCGCGAGTGCCAGAAGCGCGTTGATTTTAGACCTGCTCAGGTTCAAGGACGGTCCTTTGGGTGGACGAATAATCGTGTCCTCGATTGTAGCGTTCCCGGGACGAGTGTGGCGATGGCGAAATCATATTGAATTAAACCGCAGGTAGAGGCCTAGGTTCACATCTACGAACCTAGGCATACGGAGTCATTTGGCACATCTTGGTGGTACAGAACCACCGCAAAGGGGACAGGCACCTTTGTGGTGGTATGTCCCTACGACCAAGGAGGCCGTTATGAACGTAAGCCACTTTGACAAGCAAGCTCAACGTGAGTCCACCTGCTCGCTGGTTCACGGTACCTGGCGTTGTGTGGGTGCCAAAATAGCTTGCGCCGGCGCGTGTGCGCTTATGGTCGGTCAGTTGCTGCTGCCGAGCGTGGCGCTGGCGACGGAATGCGCCGATCCCGCCGCTGGGACGGATGAGGTTGCCGCGGCTCCGGTGACGCCGACGGTTGCGGAGGATACGGCTGCAACGACCGCACCAGCTGCTTCGACCGCGCCTGCAACCGATGCTGCTCCGGCGGCGCAAGCCACCGTTGAGCCTCAGCAGACAATCCCAGCCGATGCCGCCAATGAGTCTAGCGGTGCTGCGCTCGCTGGGCAAAACGCTTCTGGCGACGACAACGCCGCCATGCCGGCGAGCAACGCCATCATGCCCTGCGGTGTGACCGATGTTGTTGGCGGCAGCGACGTTAGGGTCAATACGACCGTGGTTTCCCGCTACACGGACTGCGCGCTTCCGAGCAATGTCACACTCGAAAAGGGCCAGTCGTATACCCACGATTTTCTCGATGTAGAGGGTGGCATTCCAGAAACGCTTGCGAGCGAAGTCGTCGAGGTTAAGTACTACAGGGCCGATGCCGCTTCGGGCACTCTGGTCGAAGTTCAGGATGCGTCCATGTCCGACGTGACGGCTCGCTTCGAACCCGTTGGCAATCACATGAGGCTGACGCTGACCTTTACGGGTGGCGCGGCAGGCGGCTTGTATCGACTCACGCGCAATGAGGCTCTCTATATTGGCACGGCACTGGAGTATACCGGAACTGACTATGAAGGCAGCTCGACTATCCTCAACGAAACCAGGTACGATTATTACCTCCGCTACGCCATCAATAGCGAAATTACGCTCGTTGCGTCAGAAAACGAAGCCCTCCATAACCTGAACGTCAACGACGTGAAGACCAACTACGCGCCCGGCGAGGCGCCCCGCGCGACCGCGACGATTCCCGCTGCTGACGCCGACAAGTACGAGATCGCCTACGAGTGCTGGGAGGAGATGGATGGCAGCGACCCCGCGGAGCTCACGCCCGTTGCCTTCTGGTATTCCGACCCCGCCAAGTATCCGACGGGCGCGAGGAGGATCGAACACTTCGAAGAGGGCAAGTTCTACATGTATTCCGTCGAGCTGAGGCTCAAGGGCGACAATACCGTGGGCAATGACTGCATGATGTACGTCAACGGCCATTGGACGCACCACATCAAGACCGTCAACGGCGTCTTCGCGCCAAACGCTGACAATATGCTGTGCGAGCAGCCGATCGACGAATGGCGGGCCATCGACGTTATCGAGATTAACGGCGCCACGACCACCTTCAGGGCAGGCGATAAGCCGGTCTTTACGGCGAATGTTCCGACGGGCTCCAACTCCCTTCCTCAGTGTGAGTACTGGACGGGTAGCGACGGCAGCGAGGTGAACTCTCAGGAGTTCTGGGATCAGAACATCACGAACCACATCGACGCCTTTAAGCCTGGCGTGACCTATCGCTACGGTATCTATCTCAAGCCCGCGCGCGGATTCTACTTTACGCCCAACACCAAGCTGATGATCAACGGCCAGGAGTGCGGCTACCAGATGGGCGAAGCGAGTGTAGTTGATCCCGAGAGCGGCTGTATCTTCACTCTGTGGCTCAACACCGATTTGACCTTTACGCCTGAAGCCACGCCGACTCCCGATCCGCAGCCTACGCCGAATCCCAATCCGACGCCGCAGCCTGGGGTGAAGCCCGCGACAAAGCCGGTCGCGACAACCGCCATGACCAAGACGGTTGAGAAAACCACGCCGTCCAAAAAGTCCGATGCTGTCCTGGCTACCACGGGGGATACCACCGCGATGACGGTCGCCGCGCTAGGCATCGCCGGCGCAACCGTAGCCGCCGCCGGCCTCGCCGCGACCAAGCGCCGCAAGCATTAGAGCTGGGTGACGGCTCTCGTTCTCGGCCTCAGCAAAATCTCAATCTGTAACACCAAACTGCCCAAAACGGCTCTAGATGTTACAGATTGAGATGAACCGAATGGCCGCCAACCTAACGTCTCGATCTGTAACACCAAGCGGGGAATTTGACCTCTAGCTGTTACAGATCGAGACAAACCGATCGGCCGAGTCCAGAACCACCGCAAAGGTACCTATTCCCTTTGTGGCGGTTTGCGCAGGTAGAACGGTAGGTTCGTATATATGAACCTACCGTTCGCTTTGTTTTTGGACAACGATTACGCTGGATGACTTTTGGTTTGCAGGAAAGGAACGACCATGAGGTGGACTACTGTTCGAGCGCTTTGCCGCCGCCTGACCATTGCCGCGGTGACCCTCACTATGGTGACGGGCTCGTTGCCTGTGGGCGCGTTTGCTGAGGTGCTCACCACCGATAGCACCTTTGTGCAGACGGATGTCGACCAAGTAGACGCCGTCGACCCCGCCGACGCCGCGCCCGATGCCGATGCCGCCAACGCCGCCGACCCCGCGCCCGATGCCGACGCCGCCGACCCCACAGTGCTCGATACCGGTGACACCCCTACGCCCCCGGACTCCGAGATTGCATCGGCGGCGGGCCTGACGGGCGCCGGGCAGACCGAGAGCACACCTGCGGGTACGCTTGCCACCGATCTTGTCGAGGGCAA
Source organism: uncultured Collinsella sp. (assembly GCA_959602645.1). Taxonomy (GTDB): domain Bacteria; phylum Actinomycetota; class Coriobacteriia; order Coriobacteriales; family Coriobacteriaceae; genus Collinsella. Next base: position 4,349 of record CAUGTZ010000035.1, read on the forward strand.
GGAACTCGCCGAGCAGCAGAAGCAAGAGGAGGCTTCCGGCACCGAGGCAACCTGGAACGAGGAGCTTGAACTCTGGGCAACCTCGAAGGGCGCCACGGGCGTAAAGGGCGAATACGACGATGGCTACGTGGCCGGCGAGCAGACCCCCGCGCAGTACTACTTCTCGATTGATAGCCTCACCAACGAAATTTCTATCGAGTATGGCGACGCGGGCATTACCACGTTGGAGGTGCCCTCGACCATCGACGACAAAAATGTCGCAAGCCTTACGGGTATGGGAAGCGCTGCGCTCACATCGATCACCTTCGCTTCGAATTCGCATGTCCGCTCGGTTGGCGGCTTGGGCGGCAGCAGCATCAAAGAGATCGCACTGCCCGATTCGGTCGAGGAGCTCAAGAGCTATGCATTCTACAAAAGCAAGACGCTCCAAACGGTAACCTGGCCCAACAACGCGGCCTTTACCACGATTCCCGAGCAGGCCTTTAAGGAATGTGAACAACTTGACGACAATGTGGTGGCAACGCTGCCGCCTTCGGTCAAAACTATCGACTATCTTGCATTCGCCTATTGCGGCGTGCCACAGTTCTATGTCTCGGACACAACGGTACTCACCTTTACGCAGATCGATGTGCCGGGCACGGTGGAGCGGATTGAGCAACATGCCTTTGACGGGTGCTCCTTTGTGTCGTCGGTGACGATTGGCGATGGTGTCAAATCTATCGGGGCGCTCGCGTTCGCCTCTCTTGATCCTGCGATTGCCGGCAAAGAGATTGTGCTACCCAAAAGCGTGGAAATGATAGAGTGGGGAGCTTTTGAGAACACGAGATACGGAAACGAGACGAACCATAATGCCGTTGTCCTGCGCGTGATGAACCCCGATCTTCAGTTTGGTGAGGCGGGATATCCGGGCGACTATAATGAGCGCGTGACAATCGATGGCGTAACGTATGCGATTCCCTTTAGTGAAGGCCAGATCATCTATGCCTATGCGACCGATTCGGCTGGCAACCCCTCGATGGTCAAAAAGCTTGCCGATGCCGTGGCCGATCGCAAGGACTCCGTCGATTCCTCGAAGCCTGCTTACACGTTTGAGTGGATGGGCGAGGCGGCCCAGGTGACGGGCAAACTTCCCCAGAGCGCGACGGCTACACTCGTGCAGGCGGGGCAGTCCACGCCGCTGGCGGTTGGCGATGACGGCAGCTTTACAGCGGACGCTCTCTCCAAGACAGCAGCCACCCTGCGCATTTCGCTCAGCGGTTACTATGACATGGTGCTGGCGCGCCCGGGCGACCAGATGACGGGCACATGGAATATCGGAGAGATTAAGGCGGGGGACTTTACCAAGATTCCGGCCTCGCGCGCGATTGAACTCAACGTGGGCTATCTTGAACCGATTGTGGGCCAGGATAAGACCGAACGCATTGAGCTCAATAGTCTCGATAACATCGATCTGACGGTGAAGAGCGGCGGCAAGACGCTTAAGCCTGCCAAGGGTGACAAAGAAAACGACTTCCGTATCCAGGGCACAGCACTCGTGGTGTCGCAGGCCATTGCCGACGCTGACCAGGATCTGGAGATAACGCTCGAGCCCAAAGACAGCCTCAGGCTGGGTGGGGCGACGGCGACGGTGAAGCCCTCGGCCGGCAAGCTCGATATCGACTTGAAGCCTTGGGGCACGGCGACGGTCACGACCAAGGGCGACTACCAGGGCGCCAACCGCGTGCTGGTGTTCCGTACGTCCGACGGCAAGCTCGTAGCCGACGGTGTCACCTATTTGATGGGTTACGAAGACGATGGCACCACGCCTATCATGAAGGCCGAGACGCCGCGCCTTAAGGCCGGTTCGTACACCATCGTCGCCTTTAACAAGACGAGCTACGACATCCAAGCGACGAGCTATTCCACGTTTAGCCGCCTAGGGCTGACCGTGGGTAAGCATATCGCGCAAAAGCAGGTGAAGATTGAGGACGGCAAACAGCTCGACGTGACGCTCGACGTCCCCACGTTTGACGTGGAGACGTATCGTGCCGAGCGTGGGCTGACGGCGGGCTCGGTTATCGCTGATTCGTCCGCGGTCGTTGGCGTGGAGACCGAGCTGCGCATTCATTACGAGCTCAAGGACAGCCAGGCTGCCAAGATTGAGATTCCGCTGGCCAAGGATGCCGTCGAGGATGTGTCCGCAGGCTCTCGCGACCCCGGTGATAGCTCCCATACATGGTGGACTGACGCGACGTGGGAGGGCGACAACCTCGTTCTCGATATGAAGAAGAGTGCGGGCGCCGATGTGTTTGTGCGCTTTAAGCCTAAGGCCGCGGGCATCTATGCCGTCTCGCCGCTCATTACGCTGGGCGAGGTGACATTGCCGCTGGGAAGCACCACACTCGAGGTTAGCGGATCGCGCATCGAGGTCGACAACACCGACGTTCACAGCCTGCTGGGCAATGTGGCCTACGTATACGCAGCGCCCGGCAAAAGCGTGCAGCTTACCGTGGGCGCGGGCGCCTCGGCTGCAAAGTACACCGGCAAGACCAATAAACTCGGCCGTGCCAAGATTGAATACGAGCTGCCGCAGGATACGCTTGCCGCCGAGCGCGTGACGCTCGAGGCGCGCGTGGGCTCGACCGACGTCGCCGCCGCTGCCGCAGAGGTGACGGCTCGCAATTATGTGCGCTATGTTCCGGGCGCTTCGGTCTGGAACTTTGATGTGACGTATCGTGGCGGTACGCAAAACTTGGTCAAGGACGGTAAGGACACCGGCAAGAGCCTGTGGACCTTCCATCATCTGCCACAAAAGAAGAACGCCTACTGGACCTTTGACATCACGCTCGAGGTGGGAAACGAAGAGGCCGCCGACACGCTCGACCTGTACGTGGACTGCGTGGATGGCAAGACGGTGACGATTCCTCTGGCTCAAAAGTCGCGCGAGGGCACCCATGTTCGCTATGTGGCGGAGTATGTGGACGAGGGTTACCTTAAGCTGCTCGATGAGTTTAACAAGGCGAATGACTCGACCTATGTGAACTGCGGCAACTTTGAGCAAATCTTTATGCCGCAGACCTACCGCATCTCCAATGCTCAGCTTATGACCATGCTGAGTTTTGACGCCAAAGCTTCGGCCAAAAAGCATTCCGCCGCGGCCGAGGAGCGCCAGCAGGAGTTCTCGAATGCCGTGCAGCAGTGGCACGAGTATATGATGGATAACTCGTTTAATGATGTCGACGAGGCCTTTAACGACGCGATTGACCAGATGGTCGCCGATGCGTTTGCCGAGGAGGAGAAGGGCGGCAAGGACGAGGGCGGCAACGCGCGTAAGGTTTGCCGTGCTCCTGCTGCCCGCGAAGGCGAGGGTGATGATGCTGGCAACGACGAGGCGGCGCAGTTTGCCGCCGAGCTTAAGGCTGCGGTTGGTGGCTCGTCGGCGCTGCTGACCAAGCAGGGCGACAGCTATGGCGTCAACGTGGACAAGATGATCTTTGAGGACGCGTACGGCACCGGTGAGGATTGGTACCAGGAACTCGCGTCGGCTCAGGGTGCAAGCGCGGCGGACGCGGCGGCGCTCAAGGAGCTTGTTGACCATGCATCGCGAGCGGAGTTTATTGCCCAGCAGGCCGAGAATCTGGTGGGCCAGTCGATGGGTATCGGCCAGCTCAACCAATATGGAAGCTGGAATGACGCAACCGCTGCGGCGCTCAACAAGTGTGCGGGCATTAAGGCCAGCGAGTACAACGGCCAGTCGACGAGCGGGTTTAACGATTTGGGCCAGGCGCTCGGCAGCTCGCTGAGCTACAAGGCGGCTGACGACGATACCGTCAAGGGCTTTAAGGTCGCCGCGCCCGATGGCGAGCAGACGGCCTATATCGAGTCCGAGTTTATCGAGAACTCCAATAACAACAAAAACCAGGCGCTGCTGTTTAACTCGATCGCCATGCAATGCGACATTTTGGACAATCTGTACGATAACTGGAACGTAGTCCACAGCCTCAATAACTCTACGATTCGCGGATGGCTCATGGCCTGGAAGCGCAACGGCGACGTGAGCGCCCATATGAAGCTCATCCGCACGATCCGTTCGCTCAAGAGCTATAAGATCGAGTGCGAGATGTTCGGACAGGTCTTTAAGACCGATGCGTGGAAGGCGGCCGGCCAGGCGTTTCCCGCGGCGACCCAGGGCATCGGCATCTTTACCGGCATTTACGGCGTGAACGATGCCAGCAAGAACTGGGAGAACGTGAACGTCCGTATGCAGAAGGTGAAGGGCGAGCGCGAGGGCTATGAGCTTCAGCATACGCGCTTGCTTGCCAAGCCCGAGAAGACCGAGGACGACTGGAAGTGCATTTACGCGCTGCGCGACGCCATGGAGAAGGCGCGTGCGTTTGAGGATCTGCTGTATCGCCAGCTCTGCCACGATAGCACCGATGTGGCGGTGGGCTCCATTATGACAATCGCCGGCGTGCTGACGGCCGGTTCGGCGGGTACCGTGGTGGGCGCTGCCTATGACGCGGCTTCGACGAGTGTGGGCTCGGAGCGCGCGATTAAGTTGACCAATGCCGAGTGCGCCTACGATGTCGCCTGTGAGCAGGTGGAGCGCGCGTGCCAGAATCGTATTACGGTCAACTGGGGTGAGCTGACCGATGCTGAGGTCTATAACGCCAACAAGGACGGCTTGATCTCGGACGAGAAGATGCAGTCGATCTTCGAGGCGCGTTACCGCCATGTGGCCGCCAAGGCTGCACCCGACCCTGCGGGCGTGGTGTACGAGGGCCTGCTGTCCAATACGGTCAAGGGTGCGACGGTTGAGCTGTGGAGCGCCGACGATGCGGCCGGCACCAATGCCACGCGTTGGGATGCCGAGGAGTATGAGCAGGACAATCCGCTTGCAACGGGTGCGGACGGTGCGTACAACTGGAATACGCCGACCGGATGGTATCAGGTGCGCGTGACCAAGGACGGGTATGAGGAGGCGCGTTCGGCTTGGCTGCGCGTGCCGCCGATTCAGACTGAGGTGAACATTGGTTTGGTGTCGACGGCGGCGCCCGAGGTAGCTTCGGTCCATGCCTATACCGATTGCGTCGAGGTTGAGTTTACGCAGTATATGGATGCGAGTGACGATGCCCTGGTCGCATTGTGCGCGCAGGGCTTGGGCGACGTGACGTATACGTGGCTCGACAAGCAGGACGATCCCAATGGCAGGCCGCTGTCGCGCGTGCTGCGTATTCGCTATGCCGATGCGTGTGAGGCGGGCTCGACGGTGTCGTTTGAGCTCGACGGTGCTCGGAACTATGCCGGCACGGCCATGTCGCGCTGGGCAAGCGGGGAGCTTGCCGTGGGCGTTCGTGCCGACAAGCTCAAGCTCAACGTGGAACAAGCTGTGACCATGCTTGAGGGCGGCGACTTTGAGCTGGTGGCACATGTGACCGATAAGGCGGGCAAGCCGTTTGCGGGCGCCAAGGTTAGTGTTGGGCTGGAATCCTCGGCTATCTGCTCTGTCGATGCCACCCAGGCCGTGACGGGCGAGGACGGCGCGGCGACGTTTATGTTGCACGGTGCCCTGCCCGGCTTGACGACGTTGACGGCGACGGTGGACGGCACGGCGCTGTCCAAGCAGGTCGACGTTCGCGTGTCTGCCGAGGCAGTGCGACCGGCGCGACCGGTGGCGACGATTGGTGCGACGACGTTTGGTGCATGGTCGCCCAAGGAGAACTACATTACGGTGCCCAAGGGCACGAAGCTGGAGCTTTCGGCGGAGGATGGCGCGACCATTTGGTACACCACCAACGACACCTGCCCCTGCCGTGACGAAGGCCGCGTAAAGTACACCGAGCCTATTGTGCTTGATAGCAACATGTATGTGCGCATTGCGGCGCAGCGTCCCGGCATGTCGTACAGCGAGTATTCGGAGCGCTTGAACATTACGATTACGGTGACCGATGAGGCGGTGCCTGAGCCCAAGCCGGAGCCCGGGCCGGAGCCCGAGCCCAAGCCGGAACCCAAGCCGACGCCTGGCAGCGGCGAGCAGGGTGGCGGTGCGGATGGCTCTGGCGGTACCGGGGTTCCTGCGGGTGGTTCGACTTCGACGACGACAACGGTGACGACGGACAAGTCCAAGGGTAAGGGCAAGAACGGTAAGAAGTCCGATAACGCTGCGCTCGTCAACACGGGAGACGCCACTGCGATGACGGTCGCCGCCCTGGGTATCGCCGGCGCAACCGTTGCCGCCGCCGGTGTTGCCGCGACCAAGCGCCGCAAGCGCTAGGTTTTTGGCGACAGCGCCCATCCTCGGCTTCGGCAAAATCTAAATCTGTAACACCTGACCGTCCAAAACGGCCCTAGATGTTACAGATTTAGATGAACCGAATGGCCGCCAACCTAACGTCTCGATCTGTAACATGTAGCGAGGAATTTGGCCTCTAACTGTTACAGATCGAGACAAAACGACCAGGCAAGTCCCAAACCACCACAAAGGGGACAGGCACCTTTGTGGTGATGGGTTGGCCGGCATAGAAAAAGTCCCCGCCGGGCGTGTGCTCGACGGGGACTTTGCCGTTTAATGGCTAGCGCTGAGGGTGATTACTCGCCCAGCAGGCTCTTGGTGATGGAGGCAGCGGCCTTCTTGCCGGCGCCCATCGCCAGAATGACCGTAGCGGCACCGGTGACGATGTCGCCGCCGGCCCAGATGCGGGGATCGGTGGTCTGGCCGGTCTCCTCGTCGGCGACGATGTAGCCCCACTTGTTGAGCTCCATCTTGCCGCCGATCTTCTTTGCGAAGGGGTTGGCGTTGGTGCCGATAGCCGAAATCGCGACGTCGCAGGGGATCTCCTCTATGGCGCCCTCGATGGGCACCGGGCGACGACGGCCGGACTCGTCGGGCTCGCCGAGTTCCATCTTCTGGACCTTGACGGCGCACACGGAGCCGTCCTCGCCAGCGACAAACTCGAGCGGGGAGACGAGCGGCAGAACCTCGACGCCCTCGGCCTTAGCATGGTGCAGCTCGGCGCGACGGCAGGGCATCTCGTCCTCGGTACGGCGGTAGGCGATGATGGCGTGCTCGGCGCCCAGGCGCTTGGCGGTACGGACGGCGTCCATAGCCACGTTGCCGCCACCAAAGACGACGACGTTCTTGCCGTGCTTGGTGGGGGTGTCGTACTCGGGGAACTTGTTGGCCTTCATCAGGTTCACGCGGGTGAGGTACTCGTTGGCGAAGAAGACGTTGGGCAGGTTCTCGCCGGGGACGTTGAGGAACTTGGGCAGGCCAGCGCCGGTCGCCACGTAGATGGCGTCGAAGCCCTGCTCGAACAGCTCCTCGGCCGTGGCCATGTTGCCCACGACGGAGTTGTACTCAAACTTGACGCCCATGTCCTCCAGGCCGTCAATCTCGCGCTTGACGACTGCCTTGGGCAGACGGAACTCGGGGATGCCGTAGACCAGCACGCCGCCGCCGGTAAAGAATGCCTCGAAGACGGTGACGTCAAAGCCGTTGCGGGCGAGCTCACCGGCGCAGGTGATGCCGGACGGGCCAGAGCCGACGACGGCGACCTTCTTGCCGTTCTTGGGAGCCATCTTGGGCGTGGAAGCGAGCTCGGGGCGATCACCCAGGAAGCGCTCGAGCTGGCCGATGGCCACGGGCTCGGACTTCTTGCCACGGATGCACTTGCCCTCGCACTGGTTCTCCTGCGGGCAGACGCGGCCGCAGATGGCGGGAAGCATGGAGTCCTCGCGGATGGTATCGAGAGCGCCGCCGAAGTCCTTCTCGCGGATCTGCTCGATAAAGCGGGGGATGTTGATGTTGACGGGGCAGCCCTCAACGCAGAACGGCTTCTTGCAGTTGAGGCAGCGCTCGGCCTCGGCCAGCGCCATCTCCTCGGTGAAGCCCTTGTCGACGGGGCGGAAGTCGCAGGCGCGCTCGGCAGCCGGCTCCTCGTTATCGGGGGTGCGGGGCGACTTCATATCGGCAACGAAACGACCGTTAACTAGTGGCATGCGCAGCTCTTTTCCTCATAGGCCTTGAGGGACGCGCCCTCTTCGGAACGGTAAGCGGCCTGGCGGGCACGAAGGTCATCCCAGTCGACCAGGGTGGCATCGAAGTCGGGGCCGTCGACGCAAGCGAACTTGGTCACGCCGCCCACCTCGACGCGGCAGCAGCCGCACATACCGGTGCCGTCAACCATGATGGGGTTGAGCGACGCGGTGATGGGGGTGTCGTACTTCTGGGCGGTGAGGGTCGAGAACTTCATCATCGGAACGGGGCCGACGCAGAAGACCTGGCTCACGGCCTTGTCCTGCAGCAGGCGCTCCAGCGGAGCGGTGACAACGCCCTGCTCGCCGTAGGAGCCGTCGTCAGTGGTGATGTGGATGTGGTCCTCGTCGAGGAGCTCGCGGAACTGGTCCTCCATGAGCAGGAGGTCCTTGGTGCGGGCGCCCATGATGGCGTGCACCTCGTGGCCGGTCTCGACCAGGTGCTTGGCGACCGGGAAGGCAATTGCCAGGCCGACGCCGCCGCCAATGACGGCGCAGGGGCCCTCGGCCATCTCGGTGGGAACGCCCAGCGGGCCCACGACGTCGCGCAGCGACTCGCCGGCCTCATAGGTGGACAGCATCTCGGTGGTCTTGCCGATCACCATGAAGATGAACTCGACCCAGCCCTCGTCACCGTTCCAGCCGGCCAGGGTAAACGGGACGCGCTCGCCCGTCTCGTTGGCGCGAACCATGAGGAACTGTCCAGCGTGCGCATGTTTGGCGATTGCAGGCGCCTCGATGCGGAACTTGAACACCTTCTCCGAGAACTGCGTCTTCTCCAGGATCTTATACATAGAACCCCTCTCTTGTTAGGGCCGCCGAACCGTGCCTCCACGGAAATGGACGGTAGCCCGAATAAAACCGTACGCGCACAGGCGTTGTGCAGACATACGGTACGAATTATACCCTCATGGACATGCCGTTTACGTGTATCTTCGGCAGGCGGAAAAGTGACCTGCCAAAAAGGGACAGGTTTATTTCGGCAGGTTTTATCAGGCAAAACGAAAAAGGGGGCCGGCCTCGCGCATCGGTGGGGCCGGCCCCCTATGGGGCGTTATGCATGTATGGCGGCACAGAGTCAATTGCGATGCAGCCGTTGCGGCGTTTCCGCACATAAAACGGGACTGCGGACAAAAAGTTGGACCATCAGGTCCGGTTTGGAGTCCGCATGACA
>CAUGTZ010000036.1 GCA_959602645.1 uncultured Collinsella sp.
TAGCGGGTGGGTTGAAGCTGGCCGCTGCGCGCCCAGCAGACTAAAGTCTTGAACTAAGAATTACGCCGTTTTACAAACGGCGTAATGAGCCGACGCTGCGACTGGGGAGGCCGGGGCTATCCGTCTTCTTGCTGCGGGTGCCTGGGGCGGGGTTTGGCGTGCATTTTTGGGAATATTCAGTGCCCGAGGGGGCTGCATACCGGATTCTGGGCGAAAGGCAGGCGCCGCGGGCAGCAACCTGTGGAAAATGAGCGGTCCTCGGGGCGTTGGGGGTGCGAAATCGGGACATTCGGCGCGGTTTCGCGCGCCCGTTCTTGCGCCTGTGGGCCCCGGATGCTGAATATTCCGGAATTTGCACGGCGCCCCCAGGGGTACCTGTGGGCGGAAAGCGACCGACCCACCGAAATATGCAATCGGCGGGTCGGTTTATGCATATATCCGATTGCGGACGCGTCGGCAGCACCTCAGAACCTGAATCCCTAAACATGTCCCTTCTTGATAGGTTTTAGAGCTCCACGCTTTCGGCGCCGTTGATGGTTAGGTTGCGCTCGTAGAAGGCGGTGAGGGCGCGGATGGCGTACATCACGTCGCGCACGCCGCCGGTCTCGTAGCTCGAGTGCATGGCAAGCTGCGGCAGGCCCACGTCCACGGCATGCATGCTCGCCTGCATGTTCGACAGGTTGCCGAGCGTGGAGCCACCCGCCATATCGCTCTTGTTTGCGAAGGCCTGCGTGGGCACGTCGGCGTCATCGCAGATGGCCTGGAACACCGCGCGACTAAAGGCATCGGTGCAGTAGTGCTGGTTGGCGGCCTCCTTGATGACGATGCCGCCGTTGAGCACAACCTGGTTGCGGGCGTCGCACTTCTCGGCGTGGTTGGGGTGCACGGCATGCGCGTTGTCGCAGCTCACGAGCATCGAAGCGGCAAGCGCACGGTGGTACGACTCGTCGTCAAAGCCCAGCGAGCCGTTAATGCGGCGCAGTGCATCGGCCAAGAACGTCGACATGGCGCCCTGCTTGGTCTCGGAGCCAACCTCCTCATTATCAAAGCAGCAGAAGACCGAAACGTCGTGCGCGTTCTCGGCACCCAAAAATGCCTGCAGCGAGGTGTAGGCGCAGGCCAGGTCGTCGAGCTTGGGCGTCGAGATAAACTCGTCGGCCCAGCCCCAAATGCGCGCATCCTGACGATTGACCAGGAACAGATCGCGGCCCAAAATTTGCTCGGGCTCAACGTCCAGTTCGTCGGCGATCAGGGCGTCAAAATCTCCCTGCTTAAGGTCACCGGCGCTGATGAGCGGGCACAGGTCGACGGCGCGATTGGGAGCAAAGCCCTCGTTAACGCCGCGGTTCATATGGATAGCAAGGCTCGGGATAATAGCGACCTCGCGCTCGGTGGCAAGCAGACGACTCTCGATACGGTCGCCCTCGCGTACCAACACGCGGCCCGCGAGTGCCAGCGGACGATCGAACCAGGTGTAGTCGATCATGCCGCCGTAGGCCTCGGTGTTCAGGCGCAGCGTCTCGCCCGCGCCGTCAAGCTCAGGCACGGCCTTGACCTTAAACGTCGGCGAATCGCTGTGCGACGCCGTGAGCTGAAAATGATAGTCGCCGGCAACGCCGTCCTCGCCCCACGTAGCAGCCAGGTCCTCGCCCACCTTAAAGGCAACAACGCTCGAGGTATTGCGCTGCGTGTAATAACGCCCGCCTGGTTCGATGTCCCACGCCGCATTCTCGGGCAGGTAGGTAAAGCCCGCCTCGTCGAGCTCGGCCATAATGGTCGCCGCCGTATGGAACATGCTGGGGCATGCCTCGATAAAGTCGATAAGGTCGTTGGCGGCCTCGATATCATCGGCCGTCACATGCGCGCGCTCGGGCGTTTCCTGATCCGTCATGCTCTCCCCTTTCGCTGGGTTGATGGTCCCCTCCAGCATACCCCGCCGCGCCAGTGCCGTGCCTTTCATTCCATGTTTAATCCCGCGCCGCTCGCCAAGTTGAGCCATCATGCCCGCACTCCTTTTGCGACAATTACGCTAACAGGACGAAAGGAGCCGTCATGAAGCCACGTAACATTGCCATCGCCTGCGGTGTCGCGGGAGTCGCCGTCGGCCTTGCCGCTGCCACCGGCACCGTTTATCACAAACAAATCAAGTCCGCCGCGTCACTCAAACGCTTGACCGGCTACACGGATGGCTATGACCTGTACGCAATCGACATCGCCTACGACTACGATCTTGATCGCATCATCGCCGCTGGCGTGCGCGATGACCGGGCCTACATCGATGCCGTGGTGGCGCAGGTGCTGCCCGGTGTGCCGGCACATGTCCAGGCGCCCCAGTTTGCCTGCAGCGCTTTTGTCGCCGTAGATGCCGAAGGCCGCGTGCGTACCGGTCGCAATTACGACTTTAAGGACGACACCTCGGCGCTGCTAGTGCGCAATCACCCACGCGGCGGCTATGCCTCCATCGGGTTTGCCGCCCTTAACAACCTGGGCGATAACACTCCGCTTGACTCCGTCGCCGGACGCGCCGCCGCACTCATGGGCCCGTTTGCCCAGCTCGACGGCGTCAACGAATGTGGCGTGTCCATTGCCGTGCTCACCCTGGATTCCAAACCCTGTGACCAGGACACGCAGCGCCCCGTCATCAATACCTCGCTCGCCATCCGTCTGGTGCTCGACCGTGCCGCCACCACGCAAGAAGCTGTCGACCTGCTTTCCGCCTACGACATGCACGCCATGACAGGACGCGATTACCACTTCTTTATCAACGACGCCACCGGTGACGCGCGCGTAGTAGAGTGGGATCCGCGCGATCCGGACCGCGCTTTCAAAGCGACTCCTGTACGCCAGGTTACAAACTTCTACGCCTGCTATGGCGACGAAGTGCTGCCCAACCAAAAGAATGGCGAGCTGGGCCATGGTAAAGAGCGCGCCGTCGCAATCGCCGATGTCCTCGACGCCCATGCCGGCGCCCAAGACGAGGCAGTCGCTTGGAAGGCCCTTCGCGCTGCGGCGCAAGAGCCCAATCCGGAAGACATCACCAGCAATACGCAATGGTCGGTCGTCTTTGACAATACCGAGCCCGCTGCCGCCATCACGCTGCGCCGCCACTGGGGCAACGTCGATGCCTTCGCACTGTAAGGAGCCAGGCCCGTCGACCTTACGTTCCCTGGCGTTGCTTACATTTCCATACGCTTGAGCTAACACGTTTTACCCCCGTATCAACAGTGTGCGGGGGTAAACTTATGCGCATGTTATAACTTGCCCGGAAGGATTCATCATGCTTAGGATCGGTCTTCTTACCAGTGGCGGCGACTGCCAAGCGCTCAACGCCACCATGCGCGGCATCGTCAAAACACTCATGACCAATAGCGAAGAGCCTATCGAGATCTACGGTTTTGAGGACGGCTACCAGGGCCTTATCTACAGCAGGTTCCGTGTCATGACGCCCGCCGATTTTAGCGGTATCCTCACCCGCGGCGGCACCATCCTGGGCACGAGCCGTACGCCGTTCAAGCGCCTGGATACCCCCGAAGCCGACGGCGTCGAGAAGGTGCCCGCGATGGTCCACACCTATCACAAGTTGCAGCTCGACTGCCTGTTTATGCTGGGCGGTAACGGCTCCACCAAGACCGCCAACCGCCTGCGCGAAGAGGGCCTCAACGTTATCGCCCTGCCCAAGACCATCGATAACGACACCTGGGGCACCGAGCTGACGTTTGGTTTTACAAGCGCCATCGACGTCGCCACCAAGTGTATCGACGACATCCACACCACCGCTTCGAGCCATGGACGCGTGTTCGTTATCGAGATCATGGGCCACAAGGTTGGCTGGATCCCGTTGTACGCCGGCGTCGCGGGCGGCGCAGACGTCATCCTGATTCCCGAGATCCCCTACGACATGGATAACGTCATCAAGACCATCGAGTATCGCATGGAGACCGGCAGCCGCTTTACCATTGTGGCCGTCGCCGAGGGTGCCATCTCCAAGGAGGACGCGGCGCTGTCCAAGAAGGAGTACAAGAAGAAGCTCGCCGAGCGCACAAGCCCGTCGATCGTCTACGACATCGCCAAGGAGATTGAGGCCAAGACCGGTCGCGAGACCCGCGTCGCCATCCCCGGCCACACGCAGCGCGGCGGTCAGCCCGACGCCCAGGACCGCATCTTTGCGACCCAGTGCGGTGTCGAGGCGGCGCTCGGCTGCCTGCGCGGCGAGTTTGGCTACATGATTGCCCTGCGCGACGGCAAGATGTGCCATATGCCGCTCGAGGATGTCGCCGGCAAGCTCAAATATGTCGACCCCCAGAGCGATCTGGTGCGCGAGGCCAAAGCGCTGGGCATCAGCTTCGGCGACGAATAGCCTCGGCTGGAACTGCTCTCATCGGAGGCCCTAGGGCTTTCCTCCCAAATCGTCCTCGGACATGTCAGGACCCCGCTGCGCGCTTCGCGCGGCGGGGTCCTTCCGTCCTGCGGAAAGATTTGGGAGGAAAGCCCTGGGGCCTCCTGCGGTAACTAGGGAGGCCGAGGCTATTCGTCTTCTTGCTGCAAGTGCGTGGGCTGAGATTTTGGGATGTTGCAGGCTCTTAGCTGAGAGTAGCACTGACATTTGTCCTAAAATGGCTGGTCGCTAGGGGTTGCTACCGGTAGTTGCGGTAGGGTTGGGGCAGATTCTAACTAGAAATGGTGGTCGCTACCGGCTGTTCTCGGCATACTCGGCTCATTCGATTCGACCATCAAACGAAAGGAACCACCATGGATCTTGCGATGGCACAGCGCCTCGTCGATCGCCGTAAAGCTGCCGGGCTTTCTCAGGAGGCGCTTGCCGCCCAGCTGGGCGTAAGTCGTCAGGCTGTCAGTAAATGGGAGCGCAGCGAATCCTCGCCCGATACCGATAACCTTATTGCGCTCGCCGCGCTGTATGGCGTGTCGCTGGATGAGCTGTTGTATGGGGAGGCGGCCAACGATGCCGACGACCTGGAGGACGGTAGCGCCGACACCGAGACGGCGGATGTGGCTGACGAGGCTGAGGATTCTGCCGGGCACGCCGATTGCGGCGACAAACCACTTGTCGACATTTCCCTCGCGCGCGGTATCCACGTCATTGATCCCAATAAGGGCGAGGAAGTCCATGTTGGTTGGAGCGGCATCCATGTGACCAACGAGCGCAAGGGCGAAGAGGTGCATGTGGGGCCGGACGGCGTGCATATCGATACGCTTGAGGACGATGGACATAGCGTACGCACCAATGACGACGGCACCGTCACCATCGACGGCGAAACGTTTTCCAGCTGGAAGGAAGCACACGACAAGCTCGACCATCATGGCAAGCATTTCCACACCAAGGTCGGACGTGCATGGAACAAATTCCCCTTCCCCGCACTTGTTACTCTCGCCTATCTGGTGCTCGGCATTGTCTACGGCACATGGGGCATGGGGCTTTTCCTCGTCTTTCTGGTTCCCGTCTACTACGCGATTGGTGACTTTATCGATCGGCGCCACCTGTCTAAGCTGATCGAGGTCATCTACCCGGCAGCCGCCATCGCTTGGTTCCTCTACATGTGGCTCTGTTTGGGACAGCCCCATCCTGCATGGATCATCCTCATCACGATTCCCGTCATAAAGGCGCTCATGCGCTGGTGTCGCAAACAATGGAAGCACCGCAAACAGGCCTAACACGCTCCGACCCACCAGCACCCAACCGCCCCCGCCCTTCTCCTAAGTTGCGGTGAGATAGGGACTGTTTTGAAGCTCCAAAGCGCCAAACAGTCCGTATATCACCGCAACTTACAAACAACTGGGTCAGTTCCGGCACGGAGATTAGCATTGAGCTGACCGCGCGCCAAGAAAAGGGCCTATTTACTACGTTTAACTCGAGAGGGCCGACCATACCCGCCTTTTCCGAAAGCTGGCAAGCCCTCTACCTGCGGTTTTAATTTCATAACCTTTGTCACGGTCGAGGGTGTGGTAGCAAACGTAGTAGATAGGCCCATTTTGTGGCATACGACCCATACAAGCCCAATCTCGAAGGCCAAAGAGAGCCTCTCATCCACGCCTGCGAGCGAAAACCAAATAGAATGAAAGGCAAATGGAAAGCCCGTTTGACGGGGCAAACGCCGGGCCACCTAATGGTTGTCCGGCGTTTGCCCAGATAAAACCTGCCAAAATAAACCTGTCCCTTTTTGGCAGGTTACTCGGCGCTCTTGAGGGCGCCGACCATGTCGATCTTGTTGAGGGTGCGATTGGTAGCGAGGTTGACGATAAACGTAAAGGCAAAGGCCAGCAGAACGGACAGCACGTAGCTCAGCGGCTCGACCTCAACGTCAAAGTACAATGACGGCATCTGCAAAATGTACGTAAAACTCTCGGCCAGCAAGCCGCCCAGCGGAACGCCCAGCGCGGCTCCGATCGCCGTAAGAATCAACGTCTCCTTGTTGACGTAATGGTGCACCTCGCCACGACGGAAGCCCAGCACCTTAATAGTCGCCAGCTCGCGTTCGCGCTCCGAGATGTTGGTGTTAGACAACGTAAATACCACCACAAACGACAGGCACGCCGCCATAAAGGTCACAAGCACCACGACCGAATTGATAATCGTAAAGTTTGCCTCATAGTTTTCCCAATGCTCGGCGGTGCTCGACAGCGTAATCCAACCATCGCTCTTAAGACGGTTGGTAAACGCAATCTGGTCAGCCGACGAACCCTTAAGCAGCACAAAGACGCCGTTAAGGCGTGCACTTCGACCGAACGCGCGCTCATAGGTGCTCTGCGTCATGTAAAGCGTGTTGCCTAGATAGTTGAGCGAGATGTCGCTGACTTTGACCTTGGCAACATTGAGCGACGAATCCTGGACGTGCGCCGTATCGCCCGGCTGAATCCCCAGTACCAGCTGTGAACTCTTGCTCAGATACACGTCTCCGTCACGCAAAGACAGCGGCTCTTTGGACTCATCCTCAAGGCGAACATAGTCGTCCAGATCGTTCGTGCGGTCATCGGGCACCACGATCAGCTGCACGGTCTCGCTCTTTCCGCCGAATGTAAAGGTGACGTTGTCGGTCATAATCGGCAGGGTCGAGGTCACGGTCACGTTGGAATCATTGGCCGCGTTGCGCTCGTCCAACGCCGCGCACGTCTGCGAAAAATCGTCGGGATTGGCGACCGCCAGCAAGTCATAGCGCGTGATATGCCCGTACTGCTTGGGCGAAAGCGCCACCGACGTGTCACGGATGCCCATACCGCAGATCACGAGCGCTGTGCAGCCGGCAATTCCGAAGATGGTCATAAAGGCGCGCTTTTTATAGCGGAATAGGTTGCGTGCAGCGACCTTGTTCAAAAAGCCCATGCGGCGCCAGATAAAGCCGATACGCTCAAGCAAGATGCGCGAGCCGGCGCGCGGAGCCTTGGGGCGCATGAGCGAGGCCGGGGTCTCGGCCATCTCGTGGCGGCAGGCGATAATTGTGGCGCCCACCACGCCCACGGCAAACAGTGCCACCGAGACGATTGAGGACACAATGTCGTACGAAAGCAACATCTGGGGCAGCGAGTACATGTCGTCGAACACCGTAAACAGGAACAGCGGCAGGCCCACAAATCCGATGATATTGCCGAGCACGCCGCCGATCAGGCACGCCCACAGCGAGTAGTCCACGTATTTGGACAGAATGCGCCCGCGCGAATAACCGAGCGCCTTATACAGGCCGATGAGCGTGCGTTCCTCCTCGACCATACGCGTGGCGATGGTAAGGCTGATGAGCACGGCGACGATAAAGAAGATGAACGGGAAGACCGTGGCGATGGCCTCGATCGAGGAGCTGTCGCTCTCGACGCTCGAGTAGCTCGCGATGTTGCCACGGTCCTGGATGTACCAGGTGCATTCGCCAAGGTCGGAAATCTCGGCGCGGGCATCGGCGAATTGCTGGTCGGCGGCGGCGCGGCGCTGGTCCAAATCGGCCTGAGCCTGGGCGCGCTCCTCGCTGCCCTCGGCCATACGGTTGATGTTGTCCTGTTCAATCCCAAAGACCATGTTCGCTTGACGCTCGGCCGCGTCCAAGCTCGCCGGCGTATCGGCCGTCAGTTCCTGGGCACGCGCTTTTTCGCGCTCGTCACGAATCTTCTCGATATTGCCCTTGACCTCGTTAATCCTTGCCGTATAGGCATCGGAATAGGAGTTGAGGTCCTTGGCTCCCTCGACGATCACGTGGATCGCGGAATAGGACGACGACGTCGCGGCATCCTCACTCACGTAGAACTTGTAGTCCGCGGCCGAGGCGGCACGGAAGGCGTTGACTGTCGAGTCGGAGCTCACATCAGTGGGATCGAGGACCTCAGCCGTAATGGTGTAGTCCCCATCGGCAAACTGGTCCTTGGCGCTTTGGTTCGACGAGCTCGCATCGTTGGCGGCAAAGCTCACCGTATCGCCGATTTTCTTGCCCGAAGCCTTCAAAAAACGTGAGGTCACTGCTACTTCGCCCGAAGTCTCGGGCAGCTCGCCGCATACTAGCACCGGTTGGTCAATATTCTCTTTGGAGAGGCTCTGTACGATGACACGCTCGCGCGTCGTACCCACGGCGGTATAGGCGGTCTCGGTATAGATGCCCTCGGCCGTCTCGACGCCATCGACCTCTTGGATCGCAGCAAGATCGTCATCGGTCAGACCATAGGTCGACTGCACGTTGATGTCATAAACATTCTGCTGGTCAAAGTAAGCGTCGACCGAATCGCACAGATCCTCGCAACCCGCCTTAAGGCCACACATCACGCTCACGCCGAGCGCGGTGATCACGACAATGGACAAGAAGCGTTTGAGGCTGCCGCGAATCGTGCGGTAGACACCGCGGCGAAACACCGTCGGCACCATGTCGTTTGAACTTTGGGCAGTGCGGTAGGTCGTAAAATCCTGCTCGCGCTCCGTGTTCTGCGCGTCGCGGCGTTGGCTGTTTTGGCGGTCCTGATCCATGGGCGCTACCACTCGATCGTCTCGATCGGCACGGGATTTTGCTGGACCGTCTCGCTCTCCACTCGACCACTCTTAAAGCGGATCAGGCGATCGGCCATGGGCGCGAGCGCGGAGTTGTGCGTGATGATGATGACCGTGATGCCCTGCTTGCGACAGGTGTCCTGCAGCAGCTGCAAGATCTGCTTGCCGGTTTTATAGTCGAGCGCGCCCGTGGGCTCGTCGCACAGGAGCAGCTTGGGGTTCTTTGCCAGTGCACGGGCGATGGACACGCGCTGCTGCTCGCCGCCCGAAAGCTGCGCGGGGAAGTTGGCGAGGCGCTCGCCCAGGCCAACCTGGCAAAGCGTTTGCTCGGCATCGAGCGAATCGGGGCAGATTTGCGCCGCGAGCTCGACGTTTTCGAGTGCCGTCAGGTTGGGGACCAGATTGTAGAACTGGAAAACAAAGCCGACATCGGCGCGGCGGTATTCCACGAGCTGCGTCTCGTTGGCGGAGCTCACGTCGCGTCCGTCCACCGTCACGGTGCCGGAAGTTGCCGTGTCCATGCCGCCCAAGATATTGAGCGCCGTGGTTTTACCGGCGCCCGAAGCGCCCAGGATAATGGCAAGCTCGCCACGCTCAACGGTAAAGCTCGCGCCGTCGAGCGCATGAATGCGGGCATCGCCCTCGCCGTATGCTTTGATGACGTCTTTGAATTCAATATAGGCCATCGATTAATTCCCATCTGGTCGGATAACTCTTTAGTATTACCCATTTCGCACCGACCAAAAAGGGACAGGTTTATTTTGGCAGGTTTTATAAGGGGAAACGTACCTCTTTGGGGGCAGCGCGGGACGCGCAGGGGCGGCCGTGCAGATCGGCACAGCCGTCTCACGTGGAATCGACCGACGCCCGCCTTTCCGTGACACCGGCAACTCGTTTTTGCTTGTTGGCATGGCCGCCATTATGACTTGGGACTGAGCACTCAAATTCTCACTCCTCATTGCCACGCTTGCCGCAAGCTATCAGGGTGACGAGATGACGACGCTCGCTGTAGCAGCGCAGCCACACTCTATAAGCGAGGCGTTTGCCAGCAAAAAAGCGCGCGACAGGGTAAGCCCGCCGCGCGCTATCCTATGCGGACTAGTTATTGTTGTTGGTCATCGAGGCCACTGCTGCCGCAAGATTGGAAATGGGCATCGTCTGCAACCAGATGCGACCGGGACCGGTGAGCACGGTGTTGAACACGCCCTCGCCACCAAACATGATGTTTTTGACGCCCTTGACCATTTGAGCGTCGATGCTCACGGTCTCCTCAAAGCCGGCCACGTTGCCGGTATCCACAATCATCTGCTGGCCAGCAGCGAGCTCGTACTCAACCAGGTCGCCGTCGATCTCGGCAAAAGCAACACCCGAGCCCGTGAGCTTCTGCATGATAAAGCCCTCGCCGCCAAAGACGCCGGCCTTTGCCTTCTTGTTAAAGTGAATGCTCAACTCGACGCCACTTTCCGCGGCAAGGAACGAACGCTTCTGCAAAATCCAGCTCTTGCCCGGACCGATCTCGATTGGCACGATGCGGCCGGGGAAGCAGGAGCCAAACGCGATCATGCCATCGCCACGCGCGGTCCAAATGTTTTGGAACAATGCCTCACCCGAAAAAGCCTTGGAGAACATCTTGCCGATGCCACCGCCCGAGGTAGACATTTCCATGTTGGGGGTCATCCAAGCCATGGCGCCGCTTTCGGTGATCATGGATTCGCCATCGCTAAGGTTGCACGTAACAACCGGGAAAGCCCCTCCGCCGATCTCGTACTGCATGACCGTCTCCTTTCCACTCAGGAGCCGAATAACGATGCCTATATTTTAGCAGGTAGAGATGCATATGTTCACACCGCCCATGCCCTCTCCTGCGGACGTTTCCCCAGATAAAACCTGCCAAAATAAACCTGTTCCTTTTTGGCAGGTTTTAAAGGCAAACGGTGAAGGTGATCTGGTTGCCGTGACCGGATACGGTGGCGGCGCCTCCATGGGCCTCGGCGATGGCACGCACCACGGACAGGCCCACGCCCGAGCCACCCGTCTTGGAGCTGCGCGACGCATCCGCACGATAGAAGCGATCGAACAATCGGTCCAGGTCGCCCTCGGGCAGCTCGTCCACGGCGTTCGATACGACAAGCTCGGCGGCGCCCTTGCCTTTGCCGTGCGAAACGGCGCACAGGCTCAGCTCAATCACGCTGCCCTCGCTCGCATAGCGCGTGGCGTTGTCCAGTAGCAACTCAACCACCTGTGCCACCGCCGCGGCATCGGCATGGGTCCGCACGCCGGTCGCAATCGACGTCGACAGGCGTTTACCGCCTGAGACCGCCACCGACTTAAACGGCGCCGCCGCCTTGTTCACCGCCTCCGAAAGATCGATCGACGCCATGGTAAAGCCCGCCGAGCCCTCGTCCATGCGTGCCAAGAACACCAAGCGCTCCGTGAGCGCCGATAATAGCGCACCCGCACTCGCCTTAGTGCTGCCTTAGCAGGTCGATGAGCATATTTAAAAAAGCAAGGTTATAGCTTAGTCGGACTTAAGGAACGGGCGGCTTCACATCTCGCCCTGCAAACAACGCCCGTACAGCGAGCGCGCTTGCCGCATGGGCGTTGCGGCCGCCTGCAGCTTATAGATAGGCACCCTCGAGGCGCAGCAGCCACTCCTTGCGATCCAGTCCACCGGCGTATCCGTTGAGCGATCCGTCGGCCGCGACCACGCGATGGCACGGCACGATAATCGAAATAGGGTTGCGAGCGACCGCAGCCCCCACCGCGCGAGGAGATACAACGGGCGCTTCATTTCCCGGCACACGATGTCGAGCCGCAACACGCTGGGCGATCTCGCCATACGTAGCGACCTCGCCACGCGGGATCGAAAGCAGCTCAAACCAAACCTCACGCTGAAACGCCGTGCCGATCATATGCAACGGCGGCGTAAACCGAGGTTCCTGCCCTGCAAAATAAGCATTCAGCCAAGCCCAGGAACGCTCAAGCACCGAAGAGGCCGCACCATTTGCCGGACTCACCGACGACATGCCACCAGTACCGGAAACCGCATCGACGCCTTCAACATGTTCGGAGTCTTCACGGAGAAGCGTGGAGCCAAAGTGCTCCTGCCCCTCAAACCAAAGCCCCGTCAGACCGCGGCCATCAGCGGCAAGCAGGATTTCGCCCAAAGGCGAAGCAAACGTCGTCGTGACCACCAGCGGCTCCTTTCAAAACTCCGCAACATAATACCGCGAATTGTGCAGACAACCCCCGCAGATACGTCCGGGCGAGCTCGCAATTACTTCAGCGAGGCTGTTTTTCCCAATCAAGCGAAGAAGACGCGGGGCTTCGACGCCAGGGCGGTACCCCCGCCAGCTGAGCTCTAATACTTTTCCCGAGAAGTGAACGAGTAAAAACGAAGTCCCGGAGCATCCACACCTTTAGACCGCAAAACCGCAGGATTCGCGCTGCAAAACCGCAGGAAATAGCGGTCAAAATATGCCAATGCTTCGGGGGTCCAAATAAGGTCCTTCACTTCTCGGGAAAGTATTAGACCTCAATTCGCACCAAGCCCAAAGTCACCCCAGGCAGCAGGCGCGAAGCGCCGAGGCCGCCGCCGGGACTAGGCCCCGCAACAACCACGTGCTCCCATATCAGCCCAGCGGCCCCAACCAGCAACGGCTCCATCGCAGGCCGCTCGCAGCCGAGTCGCCGCAGGCGGGGGCCGGGCTTAGTTTTCAGAACACTCCGCAGACCAGTGTGGCGCCTTGTCCGCAGCTCCGAAGGAGCAGGACAAGGCGCC
>CAUGTZ010000037.1 GCA_959602645.1 uncultured Collinsella sp.
AATCGTAGCCCGAGACGGGCCCGGGCTGACAATTTCGACTGTAATGGACGTTCTTAAACGACTAGTCAAACAAGAACGTCCCCAACGACTAGGGGCTAGACGATGTGGAGAGGGTTAGCGGCGTCGACGGCGTCGGGGGCGTCAGAAGGGCCGCCGGGGGCAGCGTCTGCCGGATCCTCGTCGGGGGTCTCGATCTGCTTGATCATGACCTCTTGGCCCTGGAGCAAATAGGTATCGCCACTGCCGCAATGGGGGCAGGTCTTGCCGTGCTCGACTGTCGCATAGTCGCGGCCGCACGCCTCGCAATGCGTCACGGCCTCGACGGGCTCCACGATAAGCTCCGCGCCCTGCGTGATGGACTTTTTATCTGCCGCCCAGCGCCAAGCGTCGAGCAGCAAGTCGGGAACGACGCCCGAGACCTCGCCCAGCAGCAGCGTGACGCTCGAAACGCGACGCACGCCATTGGCGCGCGCCACGTTCTCAACATCGCGAATAATGTGATAAACGATTCCCAATTCATGCAAGGTAGAAACCTTTCAACAACGGTTGATGCGATGCAAACTCAAAGCAAGGGGACAGCGAAATCTAGTCTGCGCCGTCCCCTTACCCGCCATGGTTACCTATTTACGACCGAACTTGATTTTGATTGCACGCTTTAAAGCATACTTGCCAAGGCTCGGGAGCTTTTGCTCGTATTTGACCATCGTGGAGCACTCGGGGCGGTCGCGATCCAGATGGATGGCGTCGAACGCGCACTTGGTGGTGCACAGGCCGCAGCCGATGCACTTGTTGGGGTCGACGATCGCGGCACCGCAGCCCAGGCAACGGGCGGTCTCGGCGCGCACCTGCTCTTCGGTAAAGGTCTCGACGTACTCGCTAAACGGCGCGGCCTTCTCGCGCTCGCGGTCCACGTGGGCAACCTCGCGGCTCGCGTTGTCGTAACTCTCGATCACGACATCGTTGCGGTCGAGCGCAGTGTAGCGACGCTGGTTGCGGCCGATGGTGAGCGTAGAGCCCGGCTGCACAAAGCGATGGATGGACACCGCGGCCTCGTGACCGGCGGCGATAGCGTCGATGGCAAAGCTGGGGCCAGTGTAGACGTCACCACCCACAAAGATATCGGGCTCAGCGGTCTGATAGGTCTGCGGATCGGCAAGGGCACCCTGGCCGCGGCCGAGCTCCACCTTGGAGCCAGCCAGCAGGTCGCCCCACACAATGGACTGGCCAATCGACATGACGACACGATCGACGTCAACACGACGCAGGTCGTTCTCGTCGTACTCGGGCGCAAAACGGCCCTCGTCGTCAAAGACGCGCGTGCAGCGCTTAAAGGTGATGCCACATACGCGACCGGCCTCGTCCAGGTGAACCTCCTTGGGGCCCCAACCGCAGCTGATGTGCGCGCCGTCCTCGATGGCCTCGCGACGCTCTTCCTCGCTGGCGGGCATCTGTGCCTCGCTCTCCAGGCAGAACATCTCAACATGCTCGGAGCCCAGACGGCAGGCGTTGCGCGCGACGTCGATGGCCACGTTGCCGCCGCCCACCACGATGGTGCGGCCGGGCAGCGCGTCGATCTTGCCGCTGTTGACCTCGCGCAAGAAGTCGACGGCCACGGTCACATCCTCGGCGTCCTCGCCCGGAATACCGGCAAGGCGGCCGCCCTGGCAGCCAATGGCAACGTAGAAGGCCTTAAAGCCCTGCGCGCGCAGCTCGTCGAGCGTCACGTCTCGACCGACTTCCACGCCATAGCGGAACTCGGCACCCATCAGGCGAATGACCTCGACCTCGGCCTCAATGACGTCCTTCTGCAGCTTAAAGCTGGGAATGCCGTAGGTGAGCATGCCGCCCGGGCGCTCGTTTTTCTCGAACACGACAGGCTTGTAGCCCTTCTCGGCCAGGTAGAAAGCGCAGGACAGGCCGGCCGGACCGGCACCGATGATGGCGATCTTCTGGTCGAAGCCGCCGGCACGCGTCGGGGTCACCACAGGCGGGACATAGCGAGTCGCGGCATCCAGATCGCGCTGGGCGATAAACTTCTTGACCTCGTCGATAGCCACGGCCTCGTCCACGCGACCGCGGGTGCAGGCATCCTCGCAGCGGCGGTTGCACACACGGCCGCAGATAGCGGGCAGCGGGTTCTCGCGCTTGATGAGCGCCAGAGCCTCGTAGTAGCGGCCCTGCGCCGCAAGCTTTAAGTAGCCCTGAACGGCAACGTGAGCGGGACAAGCCGTCTTGCAGGGCGCGGTGCCAGACTCGTGCGCCTCGATGCGGTTGTCGTTGCGGTAGTTGGGCGACCACTTGGTGTGATCCCACTTGGTGGCATCGGGCAGCTCCTGGCGCGGATACTCGGGCATGCGGCCGCCGGCCTTTTTGCTGCAGAGCTTCTGGCCCAGTTTGGCGGCGCCGGCCGGACATACCTCAACGCAGCGACCGCAGGCCACGCACTTGTCTTTCTCGACCTTGGCGACATAGGCAGAGCGCGACAGGTTGGGCGTGTTGAACAGCTGCGAGGTGCGCAGGGCGTAGCACACGTTGACGTTGCAGTTGCAGATGGCGAAAATCTTGTTCTCGCCGTCGATGTTGGTGATCTGGTGCACAAAGCCGTTGTCCTCGGCCTGGCGCAGGATATCGTAGACTTCCTCGCGCGTCACATAGTGGCCGCGGTCAGTCTCGACCACGTATTCGGCCATGTCGCCCACAGCAATGCACCAGTCGTTGGGATCGTCGGCGCAGCCCTCACCCATCACGCGACGGCTCGCGCGGCAGCTGCAGGTGCTGGCGGCATATTTGCCATCGTATTTGTCGAGCCAATGCTCGATATGCTCGATCGGCACCGAGGTGCTCGCGGCGTCGATAGCCTTCTCGACCGGAATGACATGCATGCCGATGCCGGCACCACCGGGCGGCACCATCGGCGTGGCCTTGGACAGCGGTCCCTTGGACGCCTGCTCAAAGAACTTGGCGTAGACCGGATGCTCCTCGAGCTGGCCCACGCGCATGTTGAGGAACTCGGCGGAACCCGGCACCAGCATGGGCAGCACCCACTGCTTGGCGCGCTCGGGGTTTTCCCAGTTGTACTCGAGCAGACCCGTGTAGCTCATGTCGTCGAGCATCTTCTCGATATCGGCCTCGGGCATGCCGGTGAGCTTGACCATCTCGGGCAGCGTATAGGGACGGCGCATCTTCATCTTGCAGAGCACTTCGGCCTGCTCGTCGGTTGCGGCCTCGGCAAACGACCAGTACTCGTAGCCCAGCAGCTCGTCGCGGTGCAACAGGCGGTTGGTGCAGTGCTCACACAGTTTGACGATGGCCTCGCGCGGATGCTCCGGTATCGGCGGCACGAACTCCGCGCCGATATCGGGCTCGGTATAGCTAATCCCCGGTCCGTTGAGAATCATGGTTATCCCTTCTCTTGCCGCAGCCCGGCGAGACCGCGGCACCCCTCTTTTTTTGCAGGCCGGGCATGCCCCCATGCCGTTCACCCGCCATTGTTGACATTGTGTCAAAAATAGTATTGACGAACCGTCAACAATATTCAAGACTGTTAGGCGAACGGTCAGGCAAAAGAGGATGAAAGGCGGCAAAACATGGGCAACAACACAGCAGATATCTCTGTGGTCGATGCCGTCCCCGCATCCGATAGCGCGGCAAAGCGCCTGACGGGCGACGAACGCCGTCGTGAGATCCTCGATGCCGTGCGCACCGTAAGCTCCGAGCTGGGCGTGTCCCACCTATCGGTATCGGCCGTGACCAAGCGAGCCGGCTGCACGCGCTCGCTGTTCTACCACTACTTCGCCGACATGGACGCCGCCGTCACCGCCGTCATGGACGAGGCAATCGACGGTTTTATCTCCGAGCTCGAGACGTGGAATGCCGGCCGCACCGTTGGTGATATCGAGGGCGCGCTCGACACCGTCGCCCCGCTCTTTAAACGCCTGGTCGCCAGCGGCCACGAGCTGCCGAGCACGCTCACCTCGAGCAGCGGCGCGCTATACGGCGGCTTTTTGCACAACGTGGTCCAGCGCGTGGCGCAGTATATCTGCGACACCACCGTGGTGGATTTTGTCGCCCATCACGAGCTACGCATCGACCATGTCTACGAGACGTTCTACACCCTCATCATGGGGCTGCTGATGTATATCCGCACGCACCCCGATGTGCCCGACGAGACAGTCAAGGAAATCATCGCCTCGACACTCCACATCGAGGGCTATACCGCCAAGTATCAGGAGCGCAAGCCCCAGAACTGACGACATTTGGCCAAACTGCCCGCGATCAGAAGAGGGGCCGCGGGCTTGTGAAAGGAGAGCAGCATGCTGTTCGATGTTTGGGGTAGCAATACCCTTATCCACTGGGCCGGCTGGGCCATGGTCTTTATTGGCCTGATCGTGCTCAACGAGATCGGCCGCCGCACCAAGCTGGGCGCGGCAATCATCTTTGGCGTGGCTCCGCTGGCCATGACCATCTACTGCGTCGCTATCGCCATCGGCGTTTCGCAGGGCGCCGAGTGGGCGCTCACCAACCCCACCCATGTGTACCAGAACAGCTGGTTCCACTACGCCAAGGTCTACGCGGCGTTGGCCGGTTGCTGGGGCTTCATCGCCATTAAGTATCAGTGGGGCAAGATCGGCAAGGCGCACTGGTTCCGCGCGTGGCCGTTTGTGATCGTCGCCATCAACATCATGATCGCCGTCGTGTCCGACTTTGAGAGCGCCTATCACTTCTTTGTCCTGGGCCAGTCCACTTGGGTCACCTCCGAAGGTGCTACGCAGCTTGCTGGCTGGAACAACGTGTTCAACGGCATCGCCGGTATCATCAACATCTTCTGCATGACCGGTTGGTGGAGCGTCTACGCCTCCGAGGACAAGACCGACATGCTGTGGCCCGACATGACCTGGGTCTACATCATCGCCTACGATATCTGGAACTTCTGCTACACCTACAACTGCCTGCCCGCCCACTCCTGGTTCTGCGGCTTTGCGCTGCTGCTGGCGCCCACCGTCGCCGCCTTTATCTGGAACAAGGGCGGTTGGATCCAGAACCGCGCCTTTACGCTGGCCATTTGGTGCATGTTTGCCCAGGTGTTCCCGTACTTCCAGGAGGAGTCCATCTTTGTGACCCACTCCACGCTCGACCCCAGCGCCGCTACTGCGGTCTCGATCGCCGCACTGGTCGCCAACATCGCCGCGATCATCTACATCGCCTACCGCGCCAAGAAGCTCGGCCGCAATCCCTACAAGCAGGATGTCTTTGAGGGCACCAGCGATTGGGAGAAGGCTACCGCTCGCCGCGCCAAGGTGGATTACGCACACGCCGAGTAACGCGCTCGCTGCCGTCCGCATTTGGATGTAGGCGCGTCTCTTTGGCTCCGTAATCTCGCGTTATGCGCAGCCCCCGGAAAGCAATTCGTTTGCTTTCCGGGGGCTTTTTGCTGTCGCGCGTGCATTCATGCACATATTCACAATGTATCGCGCAGATAAAATCGAATTTCCGACTGCACGCCAGCTCTATGTGACCTTAATTTTGGGTACATTGTTGTCCCGATATTGAGCTTGGGGGATATATGGAAAATGAGACGAGGGGCCAAGAGGACGCGGCCCAAGATGCAGCGGCGTGCGCCGAGGCCTTGGAGAGCCTAGACCGGTTTTCGCTGGACGAAGTTGCGTTTGACGAGACAATCGCCGACATGCAGGACGCGGCGGGCGATGGCATACCGGATACGGGCGACGACGTCGAGGATGCTCGCGATGAAGCCGATGTCGAAAAAGGCGATGACGAGGGCAATGGCCAACCGGAACCCAACGCGGGAGATGAGACCTCCCTGCTTGGCGACTTGCCCGTCGACGAATCGCCCACCCGCGAGCTCCCCGGCTTGGGCTCTGCGCCAGTCGTCGACGAGACCATCGCCATGGGAGATATTCCCCTGCCGTCCGCTCCCTCGGCACACGAAGCCGAGGTTCGTCATCGTAAGATGTCGCCCAAGCGCCGCAATCTGATGGTCGCCGGTGTCGTGGCTGTCGCGCTCGTCGCCGGCGGCGCGGGCTATGCGGCTTGGAACGGATACCAGCAAGAGCAGGCCGCCGTAGTTGCCGCAAACGCCCATACCATGATGTCGGTGCAAATTGGCGTACATGCCGCGGGACTCGACTGCTCCACCGGCTCAAAGATCCCCGTGCAGGTGAGTGGCCAGGACTCCGACGGCTCTTCTGTGAGCGAAACGCTCTACGTTGACGAGCACGGCCGCGGCATCAAACTGCTGCCCGGCGATTACACGCTCTCCATCGCTGCCTCCCCCATCGCGGCCGACGGCACCATCTATACCGTCCCGACCACCAAGACGCAGGTCACCGTTAAGAGCGATGGACAGGATTTAAGTGCCCAGGCTGCCTTTAAACTCAAGGTGCCTTCGGCCGACACGGTAACCAACGACCAGATCGACGCCGCCGCCAAGTATGCCGAGGAAGGCGGCGCGAGCTCCGCCGCCACCGCCAAGGTGCTCCAGCAGGCGGCAACCGCGCGGCGCGACGCCGCCGTCAATGCCGTGAGCGCGCAAAAGGCACAGGCAGCCCGTGATGCCGACGCCCGTCACAAGGCAACCGACCTCTACCAGCTCGATATCCCCGTCGAATGGTACGGCAAGGTCGAGACTTGGCAAAATGGCAGCACGCTATGCATCTATCTTGCCGGCGACAGCGATACGCCGATTGTGACGCTCGTCGCGGTGCGCGAGGGCGAGAGCTTTACGCCCGATGAGGGCGATACGGTTTTGGGTGCGGCCAATCTAGGCAACGGTTATACCGTCTACGCCAGCGGCCCCGTCTATCCGTACGTGGTGCCCCAGACCATCAACGGGCGCACGCAGAACCCCGTGTCGACCTATCCCATGGACACAGCCATTGAGCTTGTCGAGCTTACGACCGGCAACCGCTACACCTACAGCCAGATCAAGAACGTACTGGTCGGCAAAGACGGCAAGGCCGACGCTGCCACCAAGCTCGAATGCGACTATCTCGCCCAGATTCTCCTACCAAGCATCAAGGCCCAGGACTAGCCGGGCGCATCATGGTACTCCCCAACCGTGATGAAGGGGCCAGGAGGTCCTGGCCCCACAGATCCGTAGATGATTAGGCAAGGAGCCACTTCCATGCGGGCACAGCGTGTACCACACCGTGTTCACATGGAATATCGGCCTGTTCATCCATAGTAACGATTACCGACTCGCCAAGATCAAACTGGGCCATCGAGGCATCGAGGGCTGCAATTTCGCGTTCGCGCGTTTTCTCGCTTGCCATATCCACACTCACCTGAGTCAGGCTATAAGCCTGCATGAGAAGTGCATCCCCAGCCACAAAGTCAACCTCATGGCTTTTATTCTTCTCCTTGACCAGTAGGCGGCAGACCGAACCGACCCGCACCGCAGGAGTCCTTCTTCTGAGCGCATTGAACACCGCAGTCTCGAGCCTCTGGCCCTGGTCCAATGCCGATGCGGGAGAGAATGCTCCAAACATCGCAGGATCGACAGCGTAGACTTTAGACGCAGACCGCGTATTATTTGCAAGTGAACGCGTAAACTCCGGCACAGAAAACAGCAGGTAGGCGTCCTCGTAATACTCAAGTAAGTCGCTGAGCGAATTACGACTGACGGGTATCTGCCTGCTCTTGAACTCGTTGTACACCTTGTTCACCGACAGCTCTCGTCCCGAAGATGCCATACACCGCGTCAGAAACAGTGAGGCCAAACGAGGGCTCTTGACGTCGTAACGCTCCACAACGTCCATAGCGACCGTTCGCGACGCATATTCCTGTAGCAGCTGAATCGCGTCTGCGGGCGTCTGCTCAAGTGTCGCGATGAATCCCCCTCGCTCGAGATATCCGACCAGATGGTGTCGGAGCAACGCTGCAGCGCTTGAGGAGAAGGGCGCGTTCGACTCAGGAACGCTCCCCGTCTTATATCGGACGTATTCCGAAAAACTCAACGGAAAAAGCTCTCGCACAAGAGAACGGCCCCTGAACTCGCTCTTAAGTTCTGAGGACAGCATCTTAGAAGAAGATCCCGTCACGTAAACGGTCGCCTTCTCCGTATCGACCACGCGTCGCAGAAACGCACCCCATTCGGGTATTTCCTGGATCTCGTCAAAGAAAAGGTAGGCGCCCTCGCCTCGAGCAGCAGGATATAGTGCATAGAATGTATCGAGCACGTCCGCTAGTAGCGATGGCTCATACGGACGCAAGCGCTCATCCTCAAAATTGAAATATAGCATCCGGTCAAGCTCGACGCCTTGGCCCTGAAGCCGCCGCATCTCCTGATACAAGCGATACGTCTTTCCACAACGACGGGCGCCCACAATCACATATACGATGTTGTCGCGCTTTGGCTCCTGCGGGTTGCCCAGATCAAGGTCGCGCTCAAAGACCTGCGGAATCCCCTGTTGCTCAAAGTCCTTTATTTTTTGAGCCACCAAGTCGTTGAATGCCATAATTCTCCAATCTTGCTCTCCTGCTAATCAAGATTATAACGATTCTTGATTAGCAGGAGAGCAAGATTATGCGTATCTTGATTAATGGATAAGCAAGTTTTCTATTAGTGGCCCCTCCCGGAGGATATCGAGCGGCCGAGGGGGGCAGGCATGAACGCCTCTAGCCGAAAACAAAGTAGCTAAAAAGCCCCGTCCCAAATGAGCTACTTAACGCCAGGGGTCGGCTTCGAAGAGGGGCTCGCGCTCGGGGCGACGATCGCTATAAGGATCGTAGCCGTCGTCATCCTCGTTCTCGGCACGGATGTAGGGGTCGCGCGGCTTGGGCACAGGCTTGGGTGCAGGCTTGGGTGCGGCCGGCGCGGCGTTGGCGACCGGCGCATTCGTCTTGTTCTTGTCTATCATCTGCATATCTCCTTGCCATGCAATCGTGTTCAACATTATCGATTGTCGCACGAAAAAGGGCGGCGGACCCAATTGGATCCGCCGCCCTTGGCGTTTAGAGACGGCTGGCAGATTTTAAGGCATGTCCCATAAATCTACTCGGCGTCGGGGACCTCGTAGGTAGCAGACGGCGTGTTGTCGCACACGACGGTAAAGCCGCCGTCCTTGTCGGCATCGACCGTCACCTGATCGCCCTCGCGCACCGTACCGTCGATGATGGCGGCGGCGATGGCGTCCACGACCTCGCGCTGGACCAGGCGCTTGAGCGGACGGGCACCGAACACGGGGTCCAGGCCACCCACGGCGAGCATCTGCTTGGCCGCCGGGGTGATGGCAAGCGTCATGCGCTCCTTGGCCAGACGCGCGCGGACGTCGGCAAGCTGGATGTCGACGATCTTCTCGATCTGCGCCATGCCGAGCGGATGGAACACCACGATATCGTCGATACGGTTGAGGAACTCGGGGCGGAAGGTCTGAGCCATGGCGGCGTCGACCTGATGGCGCATCTCCTCCTCGTCCTTACCGGACAGATCGGCGATGGCCTTGGAGCCCACGTTAGACGTCATGATGATGATCGTGTTCTTGAAGGACACCTGGCGACCCTGGCCATCGGTCAGACGGCCGTCATCAAGCACCTGCAGCAGCACGTTAAAGACATCCGGATGAGCCTTCTCCATCTCGTCGAGCAAAATCACGGAGTACGGACGACGGCGCACGGCCTCGGTAAGCTGGCCGCCCTCGTCGTAACCCACGTATCCCGGAGGCGCACCGATCAGACGTTGGACGCTGAACTTCTCCATGTACTCGGACATGTCGATACGCACGAGCGCACGCTCGTCATCGAACAGGCACTCGGCAAGCGCCTTGGCGAGCTCGGTCTTGCCCACGCCGGTGGGGCCCAGGAAGAAGAAGCTGCCGATGGGCTTGTCCGGATCGGAGAGGCCCGCACGGCTGCGACGCACGGCCGCGGCGACAGCGGAGACCGCCTCGTCCTGGCCGATGACGCGCTTATGCAGCTCGCCCTCCAAGCCCTTCAGCTTGTCGAGCTCGCCCTGCATCATCTTGGAGACGGGCACGCCGGTCCAAGCGCTCACGACCTCAGCGATCTCATCGGAGGTCACCTGCTCGTTGAGGCCCTCGCCGTCCTGCTGCTTTTGCGCCTCGAGCGCAGCCTCGGAATCCTGAATCTGCTGCTGCAGGCCCGGAATCACGGAGTAGCGCAGCTCGGACGCACGGCCCAGGTCGCCGTTGCGCGTCGCACGCTCCTCTTCGCTCTTGGCCTCGTCGAGCTGTCCCTTGAGCTCCTGCACGTGGTCGATGGCGTTCTTCTGGTTGAGCCAGCCGGCCTTTTGCACGTTGAGCTTTTCTTGGACCTCGGCAATCTCTTGGCGCAGGGCCTCCAGACGCTCCTTGGAGGCGTCGTCGGTCTCCTTCATGAGCGCCTGCTCCTCGATCTGCAGCTGGGTGAGCTGACGCGTGGTGGCATCGATCTCGACCGGCATGCTGTCGAGCTCCATGCGCAGGCGGCTTGCCGCCTCATCAACCAGGTCGATGGCCTTATCGGGCAGGAAGCGGTCGGCGATGTAGCGATCGGAGAGGTCGGCGGCCGCCACGAGCGCGCTATCGGTGATATGCACGCCGTGGAAGATCTCGTACTTCTCCTTGAGGCCACGCAGGATCGAGATGGTGTCCTCGACGGTGGGCTCGGAGACCATCACGGTCTGGAAACGACGGGCGAGTGCCGCGTCCTTCTCGATGTGCTTGCGATACTCGTCGAGCGTAGTCGCGCCGATTGCGTGCAAGTCGCCACGGGCAAGCGCCGGCTTCAGGATGTTGCCGGCGTCCATGGAGCCCTCGGTGGCACCCGCGCCCACGATGGTGTGGAGCTCATCGATGAACAGGATGACCTTGCCTTCGGACTTTTGGACTTCCTTGAGCACGGCCTTCAAGCGGTCCTCGAACTCGCCGCGGTACTTGGCGCCGGCGACCAGCGCGCTCATGTCGAGCTCGATGAGGTCGCGGTCGCGCAGGGTGCTCGGTACGTCGCCGGCCACGATTCGCTGAGCAATGCCCTCGACGATGGCCGTCTTGCCGACGCCCGGCTCGCCGATAAGCACGGGGTTGTTCTTGGTGCGGCGGGACAGAACCTGAATAGTACGACGGATCTCGTCGGTACGGCCGATGACCGGGTCGAGCTTGCCGGCGCGAGCCAGATCGCAGATGTTGCGACCGTACTGCTCCAACGCCTCAAACTGCGTCTTGTCCTCGGCAGACGTCACGCGGTCATCGCCGCGCAGTTCCTCGTAGACTTGCTCGATGCGCTCCTTGGTCACGCCGGCGCCACGCAGCACGCGACCCGCCTCACCCTTGTCCTCGGCAAGTGCCATCAGCAGATGCTCGGTCACCACAAAGCTGTCGCCCATCTTGGTGGCCTTTTTCTCGGCCTTCTCGATCACGCGAACGAGCTCGTTGGACAGGCCCATCTGCTGACCCTCGCCCGACACCTTGGGCGCATGGTCGATGGCATCTTGTGTGGAGCGTGCAAGCTGGGCCGGGTCGGCGCCGATGCGCTCGATGATCACGGAGATATTGCGCTCGCCGGCACCAAGCAGGGCAGACAGCAGGTGAATCGGCTCCACCGCGCCGGCCTGCGCGTCGGCAGCCGTGCTCATGGCGGTCTGCAGCGCCTCGCGCGACGTCATTGCTAGCTTATCGATTCTCATGGAATCACCTCTCTTGGGGCGGCCGCCCTACGGGGCGGCTTCACGTTGTTCGAGAAGTATTGTTGCCAGCTTTGTACGATCTTATACACAAATCTAAGTCTCTATATATAAGATTTTCTGAGTGATTGATGGATAGGGAGCAGGTGCGCTCACCCGCTACGGCCTCGTCCCCTTACTATCTCAATCTGTAACATCTAGCGGCTGTTTATGGCTCTAGATGTTACAGATCGAGATGAAATGACCAGCGCACCCGTTTATCTAAATCTGTAACATC
This sequence comes from uncultured Collinsella sp., assembly GCA_959602645.1. Taxonomy (GTDB): domain Bacteria; phylum Actinomycetota; class Coriobacteriia; order Coriobacteriales; family Coriobacteriaceae; genus Collinsella. The sequence continues at coordinate 11,916 of CAUGTZ010000037.1, forward strand.
TAGTCAGCAAATAGAGCTCTATCTGTTACAAATCGAGACGAACAGAAAACACCCGGATCAAAAATCTAAATCTGTAACACCAGGCCCACTTTTAGCGGCCAAGATGTTACAGATCGAGACAGACCGAAAACCACCACAAAGAGGACAGTGAACTGCCTCCCATTTCTTGGACATCGGGAAATGGGAGGTTTTCCATG
>CAUGTZ010000038.1 GCA_959602645.1 uncultured Collinsella sp.
GCGGCGTAGTCGCTATTTATTCAGTCCAAGTTTCGGGGCGCAGTTCACTGTCCCCATTGTGGTGGTTTGGACCGGCTGGGCATGTGTGCATCGGGTGGTATCGAAGTTGAGATACCACTTCTGGTATATCAGCTTGCGCTTGCGTGAGTACAATACTCGAACGTTATACGTCTCAGCGCCCCCTGTGCGTGGACGTCTTGCAGTCACGCGAACGAAGGGATTTATCCTATGTGCGGAATTGTCGGCTACACCGGCTCTGATATTGCAAAGAACATCCTGGTCACGGGCCTCAAGCGTATGGAGTATCGCGGCTATGACTCCTCGGGCGTCGCGCTCGAGGTGGGCGAGGGCGCCGCGGCGCACCTCGATGTCATCCGCCGCGTGGGTAAGGTCGCGGGCTTGGAGAGCGAGCTTTCCAATATCGACAGCGACGCTACCTGCGGTATCGGCCACACCCGTTGGGCCACCCACGGCAAGCCCTCCGTCGTTAACGCTCACCCCCACACCAGCTGCGACGGTCGTATCGCCATCGTCCACAACGGCATCATCGAGAACTTCGCCGAGCTGCGCGAAGAGCTGGAGGGCCGCGGCCACCACTTTAAGAGCGAGACCGATACCGAGGTCTTCGCGCATCTGATCGAAGAGGCTTATGCCGAGACGCACGACCTGATGGCCTCCGTGCGCGAGGCTTGCACCCACGTGGTCGGTGCCTATGGTCTGGCCGCCGTGTGCGCTGACGAGCCCGGCGTGATCGCCGTGGCCCGCAAGGATTCCCCGATCGTGGTCGGCGCGGGCGAGACCGGCGCCTATGTCGCCTCCGACGTCATCGCGCTCATCGACGCAACCCGCGACGTCGTGGTGCTCGAGGACGGTCAGTTTGCCAAGCTCACGCCCGCAGGCGTCGAGTACACCGACGAGGCCGGCAACGTTATCGAGCCCAAGGTCACCCACATCGACTGGGACCTGGACATGGCAGAAAAGGGCGGTTATCCCGACTTTATGCTCAAGGAGATTCACGAGCAGCCGCGCGTCGTGCGCGACACGCTGGTCGGTCGTATGACGCCGGCCGGCGAGCTCGACATCGACGAGCTGGGCCTTTCGCTCGAGGAGCTCAACGACATCGACCGCGTCTACGTGATCGCTTGCGGCACCAGCTATCACGCTGGCCTCATTGCTAAGAATCTCATCGAGGGCTGGGCTCGCATCCCCACCGAGGTGGAGGCGGCCAGCGAGTTCCGTTATCGCAATCCCATCATCACGCCGACGACGCTCGTCGTGGCCGTGTCCCAGTCGGGCGAGACGGCCGATACCCTTGCCGCCATTCGAGACGCGCGCATTAAGGGTGCCAAGGTCTTCGGCATCACCAACGTGGTGGGCAGCCCCGTGGCGCGTGAGAGTGACGGCGTCATCTACACCAAGGCCAACAAGGAGATCGCGGTCGCCTCGACCAAGAGCTTCATCGGTCAGGTCGTTAGCCTCACGCTTTTGGCCCTGCTGCTGGCGCAGGTCAAGTACCGCCTGACCACCAAACAGGCACGCATGATGTTCCGCGAGCTTTCCGATACGGCCGAGCAGATCCAGTGGATTTTGGACACGCAGACCGAGGCCGTGCACGAGGCCGCCCTGCTGTGCAAGGACGCGCAGTCGGCGCTGTTCGTGGGCCGCGGTATGGGCGCTGCCATCTCCTACGAGGGCGCACTCAAGCTCAAGGAGGTCAGCTACCTACATGCCGAGGCGTATGCTGCCGGCGAGATGAAGCACGGCCCCATCGCGCTGATCGAACCGGGCTTCCCCGTCATCGCCGTGGCCACCAAGAGCGCCACCTACGACAAGACCGTGTCGAACCTTATGGAGTGCAAGGCGCGCGGTGCCAAGGTCATCGTCGTTGCCACCGAGGGCGACGAGGAGATCAACAAGATCGCCGACTGCATCATCCGCGTGCCGGCCGTCCGCGACGTGTTCAGCCCCATCACGGCGAGCGTCCCGCTGCAGCTGCTCGCCCGCGAGGTCGCCGTCCTGCGCGGCTGCGACGTCGACCAGCCTCGAAACCTCGCCAAGAGCGTGACCGTGGAATAACTAATATTCCGCCGTTCTAGCGACTAAGGCCCGGCTCCGCACCAAGACGGAGCCGGGCCTTTTCTGCATTTGCCCAGATAAAACCTGCCAAAATAAACCTGTCCCTTCTTGGCAGGTTAGCGGAGCTTGCTGGTCTCGAAGTACTCGGGGAACTGGTCCAGAACCTCCGTTTGGTTACGGAACATCATGTGCAGGTGCTTGCTGACCAAAAAACTCGCCTCGATGGGGTCGCGACCGGCGATAGCGCGGCGGATTTGCTTGTGCTCGTTAACAGTCTCCTGATTGTCGAGCGTCTGCGTGGCGGCGCGCAGCCAGCGGAAGCGCTCCAGGTCGGCATTGGTCGCCTCGAGCCAGGACCACACGGTACTGCGACACGCGATGCTAAAGATCATGCGGTGCATGAGGTTGTCGCTTAAAAAGAAGCCGATGCGATCCTCCTCGGCCATGGTTTTTTCCTGCAGTGCGATGGCTCGGTCGAGCTGCTCGATGCCTGCCGAGGTGGCACGGGCGCAGCACTCCACAATCACCTGCTTTTCCAAGTGCTCGCGAATGTAGCAGGCGCTCTCGGCAAGAGTGAGGTTGATGGGCGAGACATAGGTGCCGCTTTGGGGCACGGTGCGCACCAGGCCCTCTTGCGCCAGACGCACCAGCGCCTCGCGCACAGGGGTTCGCCCCATATCAAGGTCGTCGCAAAGCTGCTTTACGCCCAGCTTTTCGCCCGGCTTGTAGTCCAGGTAGACGATTTTGCGTCGAATGGTGTGGTAGGACTGGTCCTGTAGGCTCGTTTCCTGCTCGCCGACGTGCATCGATTCTTCCATAGTGCCTCGCAACCGTTCTATCACACTGATATGTCAGCTGTTAATTATGACGCGAATCAGCTCTCCACGGTGGGTAATTCGACTGTTGCCCGAGAACTATTGCGGCATCTTGGTCTGTGTTTGTGCGGAGTTGTGTTCAAATTGCCGTATCATAAGCCGTCGCAAACGTGAAATAGAAAGAAGGAATCCCATATGCAACTGGCGAATATCGTACGCGAGCGCTGGAAGGGCGTCTTGTTCTGCCTGATCGTCGCCATCCCCGCGATGTTGCTCGGCAAACAGATTGAGGTGGTCGGCGGGCCAGTGTTTGCCATCCTCTTTGGCATGGTCCTGGCGCTCGTCTTTCCCAAGAATCGTCGCGAACAGCTCGCCGCCGGTGTCACCTATACGTCTAAAAAAGTCTTGCAGTACGCGGTAATCCTGCTTGGTTTTGGCATGAACCTCTCGCAGATTCTGTCCAAAGGCGCTCAGTCGCTGCCGATTATCGTGGCGACGATCTCGACCTCGCTTGTCATCGCCTTCGTGCTCTGCCGCGTCATGAACGTGCCGGGCAAGATCGCGACGCTTGTGGGTGTGGGTTCGTCGATTTGCGGCGGTTCTGCCATCGCCGCGACCGCGCCCGTCATCGATGCCGACGATCGTGAGATTGCCCAGGCTATTTCGGTCATCTTCCTGTTTAACGTTATCGCGGCGCTCGTGTTTCCGACGCTCGGCGGCATGCTCGGGCTGACCAACGAGGGCTTTGGTCTGTTTGCCGGCACCGCCATCAACGACACTTCGTCCGTAACGGCTGCGGCGAGCGCTTGGGACAGCATGCATCCCGGTGCCAATGTGCTCGAGAGCGCCACGGTGGTCAAGCTCACCAGGACGCTGGCCATTATTCCCATTACGTTGGTTCTCGCATGCTGGCAGATGCATCTGGCGCGCAAGGCCGGCGGCGACGCCAAAAGCACGTTCTCGCTTAAACGCGCGTTTCCCATGTTTGTGCTGTTCTTTGTGCTGGCGAGCGTAATCACCACGGTGCTTCAGCTTCCCGCGTCCATTACGGCGCCCATCAAGGAGCTTTCGAAGTTCTTTATCGTGATGGCCATGGCGGCTATTGGCTTTAATACCGATATCGTCGAGCTGGTCAAAAAGGGCGGTAAGCCCATCGCATTGGGCTTTTGCTGCTGGATTGGCATTGCGTGCATGAGTTTGGGAATGCAGCACGTGCTGGGAATCTGGTAGAGAAGTAGCTTATTTGCGTGCTGCATGCTGGTGAGCGCATGCCTGCGGTGGAGCGATAGGAGCTCTTGCGGGTATGGCTTGTCCGCAGGTTTATAGGTCCCGAAGAGCTCTTATCGCCCCGCCAGGATGGCGATGCGGGGCAACTCATATACTCGCAGGACGGCGGCCTCTGCCCTATAGTGTTTGGTGAGCAATATCGTTCAATTTTGAAACACTCGCCCGCGCGGCCGTCGGTGGCGGCGTGGCGTCGAGGACGGGACGCAATATGAACAGTGACGCCAAGCTACAAATCTTGATCGAGGCCTTGGCTGCTGCCGGGGCCTCGGCGTTGGCAATCGATGGGCATGGACACGTGGCGATTTCGACCATGGATGATGTCGCGCTCGAGCAAGATGTCGCGGCATTTGTCGCCGAGCGCCTGGGGCGCGTGGGCAACGGCACGCGCCTGGTGATGGGGCATGCGGGAGGGCGCTTGAGCCTCACGGTGCGTCCGGTCGCCAAGGAAGACGGCGCGCTTTGGGTGGTCGTGATCCGCGAGGTGCGCGGTGTGGCGGCACACGCGGGCATTGAGTGGCTTAACGCAGATGAGGTCGAGGCGCGCTACGAGGCAAGCGCGTACGGCATTGTCGAGGGTGCCGCTGCGGTCTCTGGCCCCGTCTGCGAAAGCTATGCCCGCGGCGTGCCCCTCATGTTGGAGGGCGAGCTGGGTGCCGGCCAGGCAGAGATTGCAAAACGCCTCTATCTGGATGGGCCTTATGCTGACGAACCCTTTGTGTCCGTGGCACTTGACGAGCTCACAGATCGCGGCTGGCGCCATCTGCTCAAAAGCTCGGAATCGCCGCTGTTCCAGGCAGGGCTGACCCTTTGTATTGGCGGCTGGCATGCACTTTCGCCGCAGCGTCTGCGCGAGCTTGTCTCTACGATGACCGACACGGCGCTGGCCGCGCGTTGCCATGTGGTTCTGACGGCAAACGATATGCCGGGCGGTGGCGAAAGCGAACAGGCCGCTTTTGTAACCGAGCGCTTGGCGTGCGCAGTGAGTGTGGCGCCTGCGATTGCCGAGCAGGGTGGCGCATCGAAAAAGGTCGCGCAGTATTTGTCGTATCTGTCAGATGTCTTTGGAACTGCCGCTCCGAGTATGTCTGAGGAGGCTGCCTCGACACTCAACGGCTATCGCTGGCCACGTAACTATCTGCAGCTTCGCGAGGTCTCGGAACGACTCTATATATTAGTAGGGCCGGGTGTGGCGGAGCGCACGGTGGCGGAGGAGGTGCTCGCCCAGGAAGACGTCATCAAAACCGCAACCTTTGGCACTCCGACGCTCGACAGCGACCTGTATATCCTGCGTCCACTGACCGATACCGAACGCGACATCGCGCGGCTGGTCGTAGGCTACCTTCAGGGCAACCGGACCCGCGCTGCCGAGGTGCTGGGAATAAGCCGCACGACCCTGTGGCGCTTGCTGAAGGACGACGACCGCTGAGCGAGGCGCTCGTGACCGCATGCAGCGCGTGTGCTACAGTCCAAAGCGGTAATGTTTCGATTGCGTTACGGCGTGCGGGGGTGTATGACGGAGACTTCAAAACCAAATCGGGCTCGAAAGCCCACGGCGCCGGTCAACCGCCGCACGACTTCGCGGACGTGGGGCAAAAGCGCCTCAGGCTTCGATGGCTCGTTCAAACGCACTAGATATGGCTATCCTTCGGCAAGCGCTCGCTTGGCCATGCAGGCCGAATCGTCGCTGTGGGGCCGTAAGCGTGTGGTGGGGTCAAAGCTCAAGCACGACGGAACGCTCGGCTACATTAGCCGTGGCGCTGCTCGCCGTAGCGGCCTCAATCCCGCAGGCTGGCATCGTTATGTGCCGATCGTGGTCATTGCCGCGATAATCGCCATCGCGCTCGCGGCACTTGGTTACGCCGGCGGCGGGGCCGACCTGAGTGCGATGTTCGGGTCTGCTGAGCTCGCGCATGCCGGCACGGAGCTTGTCGAGGGCGCTCAGGCCCAGACGGGCGTGGCGCCTCAGCGTGGTATCGTTGCGGCGGCCTCCACCATCGCCGATGCGCAAAAGGACGAGGACGAACAAGGCAGCGAAGCCGAAACGACCCAGACGAACGAAATGACGACAACCCCATCGGCAAGATAAGTTGCGAGTGGGGTGGCTAATTTGGGACGGGCTTTTTAGCTGCCCAAGTGTCGAATGCCAACAACGGTTCATTCGATGTCAGTCGCCAACAGCGAGCGAGCCGCATTTGTGCCAAGGTGACGTGAAATGAGAGGGCGCTGACCTTTTGGTCGCGCCCTCGAAATTGAACGTCAGATTGGCGTGAATGCGGGTCGCGCAGCGTCAGCGGGGCCGTCGTTCGTTAGAACGGCGGAACTAATTACCTGACGTACACGATGTTGTCGCGGCGAGGCTTGGCCTCGGGAAGCACGTCTTCGGCATAGCCCAGAATGCAGTTGCCCACACCGCGCAGGCTTCCGTCGGCGGGCAGACCCCACTTGGCCAGCAGTTCCAATCCCTCGGGTGAGTCAAAGACCTCGTGTGCTCGGTGGATCCAACACGAATCGACGCCCAGCGCATAGGCAGCGTTGAGCAGGTTGCCCATGGCGAGCGAGCCGTCTTCCAGGTGCGTGGGCACGCTGCGGTCGACGAGCACCACCACAACGGTCTTGGCTCCGTAGAGGGGATCTCCCTCGCTACCCATAACCTGGGCGTTGAGCTGCGAGAGGCGCTCGACGGTTGCGGGGTCGGTGACGGCGACGAACGTGACCGGCTGGCGTCCCATGCCGCTCGGCGCATACTGACCGGCTTCGATAATGCGTGCGAGCTTCTCGGCCTCGACAGGGCGATCGCTGTATTTGCGGCAGCTGCGGCGATGGATGAGCGCCTCGATGGTCTCCATGTGTCCTCCTGACGTTGGTTGCGATGCCTCGTTCTTACCCGCCGAACCAAAACCGTAATCGCGCCGTCGGCCCCAAAAAATGCAAGCTACCAAGTGGAAAAGTTGGTTTGCATAAAACTTCAGCCAGAATGTGACAAACCGGTGGGATGATTAAACGTTTTATCCCGTCTACCCTGCGGTTTTTACCATTTGCCTAAATGATGCGCGCATAAGCCCTGATAAAGGTTTTACTAAAGGAGTACCAACGTTTATCAACGCGCCATGGTGGCGCCGGGCCAGGAGGTAACATCATGTTCCAGGCTGGAGATGTCGTCGAGACCGACTTCGAAGGATTTCTGAAGCTGTTGCGTTCCAAGACGCGCGCTTTCGTGTCGATCAACGATCACGAGTACTACATTACGCACACCGATGGCTATTGGCGTGTTCAGGATTGCGAGGCCCTCAACGATAAGGGCCATTTTACTGACTGCTCCGAGCTGGTCAATACGGTCTGCGAGGTCGTCGAGCTGCCTTGGATCTGCGGCAAGAGCCTGCACGACAGCTTCTCGGGCGCCACGGTCTACGAGGCCGTCGCTGCTTAACAGCCAACAATCGATATTCTCTCGCAACCGTCGGCGCCGCCCCGCGCCGGCAGTCTTTTTTGTCGATATGTTATATAGGTCGCACGTCTTGGTTGATTTCCGATCTCAGCCGAACACATTGAGCGAATAGGCCGTTCCCGCAGCT
>CAUGTZ010000039.1 GCA_959602645.1 uncultured Collinsella sp.
CGAGCCGTCATCGAGATTGAAGAAGGGGGAGGCCTCGCGGCCTCCCCCTTTTTTGTATCTCGGGCAATTTGTCTCACATAGTAGCTGTGTTTTATAACCCTCGTTTGTCGCATCTTCTGTGAACGGGCTACAATAACTTAGTCTGTGCGATATGGAGGTGAACATGGCTGAAGCTGGTATCGGCGTTGATATCGTCGAGATTTCCCGCATGAAATCAATTCTTGAAAAGACGCCGTCGTTTGCTCGGCGTGTGTTTACCGAAGAAGAGCGTGCGTATTGCGATGCATCATCGCGTCCCGCTGCTCACTATGCGAGCCGCTTTGCTTCGCGCGAGGCGGTGCTTAAAGCTCTCGGCACGGGTTTTAGTCAAGGCGTGGGTCGCAAGGATGTTTCGGTAACGCGTGATAAACTCGGCAAACCGAAGGCGCTGCTTTCGGGCCGTGCTCTCGAGATCGCTCAAGAACTGGGCGTTGTTGAGGTCGCTCTTTCCATTACGCTTACGGGAGACTTGGCCGTTGCGAATGCCATCGCGATTACCGAAGATGCTCGGCCTAAGCCAAAAGATGAAAAGGTGAGCACCAAGAAACGCGTTGCGCAGACATTTAAAGAGGCTCGCTCTGTATTAGATGAGCTCGAGCAGCTGCAGAATTCAGCATTGACGGAGCACCTGGGCGATGCTTCGCAAGATACGCTAGGAGCATAGATGAAACCGGTTTTGAGTACCGAAGAAGTCGTTCGTCTCGAGGATATCATCGAACGCGAAGGGACTTCGAAGGCCGAGCTTATGGAGCTAGCGGGTGAGTTTGCCGCTAACGAGGTCTTGAAGCTCAATCCCGATCGGGTTCTCGTTTTGGTCGGTTTTGGTAATAATGGCGGCGACGGTTGGGTTGCCGCCGATATCCTGAGCCATAAGGGTGTGGACGTGGATATCGTTTCTCCGGTTGAACCGGATGAGATTCCTGCTGCTCTGGCACGTCATGTTGCTCGTCGTACTGCCGGCCGCGATGTGCACGTTTGCGTCGGCCCCTCGCGTGATGAACTCGAGGTTTTGATCGATAAGGCCGATGTTGTTGTCGATGCCATTTTTGGTACCGGTTTCCACGGGAATCTGCGTGCGCCGTTCTCCATTTGGATTCCTACGGTCAATGAATGCGCCGATTGTGTCGTATCCATTGATGTCCCCTCGGGCCTGAATGCAGAGACGGGCGTTGTTGATGACGACTGCATTCGTGCCGAGCGCACGGTGACGATGATTGCGCCCAAGATTGGTCTGTATAGCGCTGATGGTCCTGAGTATGCTGGCGATTTGATCTGCGGCAATCTTTACGACCGTCTTGACGAGGTCATCGATGATGTCGACCACGCCGCCGAGATTGTCGAGCCCGGTGACTTAGTTGATTACTTTGCTCCGCTACCATCGAATATCGATAAGTATTCCCGTGGCTCCGTGCTTATTGTCGCCGGATCTGCGCAATATCCTGGTGCTGCCATTATGGCGGCCAAGTCTGCAGCTCGCGCGGGTGCTGGTTACGTGGCAGTCGCGGCTCCTGACGCCTGCGCCAATCTCATTCGCATGGCACTTCCTTCGATTCCGGTCTTTGCTATTCCGTCTGATTCCCGCGGCTCCTTTGGCGCCGCTGCGCGCATGACGGTGTGCGAGATCGCAAAGAAGTACAGCTGCGTGCTGTGCGGTCCCGGTATGACGACGTCTGCCGGCGCTATGCAGGTGGTTTCGGGCTTGCTCGAGCTTGATGTACCGCTAATTTTGGACGCCGATGCACTCAACTGCCTTGCTAAGATTGCCATTGACGGTATTGATAGTAACCCCGAGATGTATCGCCGCGAGCAGCCGTTGGTTATGACGCCGCACTATCGTGAGCTTTCGCGCCTGGTTGCCGGTGACGAGGTGAACGACCTTGGTACCGCGATTGCGGCCGCGCAGAAGGTTGTCTGGGCTGCAGGCTCCGACAATCTGGTGGTCATTGCCAAGGGGCCGACGACGGCTATCTGTGGCGTTGAGCGTGTGCTGCTGCCGCTCTCGGGTCCGGCTTCTCTGGCAACTGCCGGTTCGGGTGATGTTCTCGCGGGTATTTTGGCCGGCACGCTTGCCACCATGCGCGACGAGATGGATCGTTGGGAGTTGCTGTATTCGTACGCCGTCGCACTTCACAGCTACGCCGGTTTTGCCGCGGCGACGGAGTATGGTGAGAAGAGCGTCATCGCGACCGATCTTATCGACTTGATCGGTCCTGCCATGGAGCTGGCGGCAAAGGATGCGCTCGAAGATCTGGGAATCATGGACGAAGGGTCGGATGACTAATCATGAATAAAGCCGATTTGACGCGCTGGTCCTGGGTCGAGATCGACCGCGGGGCGCTCCGTCGCAACACGAGGGCCTATAAGAACTTGTTGAATCCGCGTCAGCGCCTGTGCTGCGTGGTCAAGGCCGATGCTTATGGTCATGGAGCTGTTGAGTGTGCCAAGATCATGTATTCGGCCGGTGCCGACATGTTTGCCGTGGCGACGGTTAACGAGGGCGTTGGGCTCCGTCAGGGCGGGATTACTAAGCCCGTCCTGATTCTAAGTGAGCCGCCTATCGAGGCTATTCCTGCATTGCTCGAATTCGATATCATGCCCTCGGTCTATACGTCCGATTTTGCTCTTGCGTATGGCGAATGCGCCGTCGCGGCGGGCAAGGTGGGCAAGTACCATCTTGCCATCGAGACGGGCATGAATCGTATCGGTGTTCACTACACACAGGTGCTCGACTTTGTACGCGGCATCAGTTTCCATCGCGGCATCCAGTGCGACGGCGTATTTACGCACTTTGCCACGGCCGATGAACCTTCGGGTTGGGACTACAAGCTGCAGTGCCAGCGTTTTACCGAGGCCGTTCAGGCCATTAAGGACGCAGGTTTTGAATGCGGTATCGTGCATTGTGCCAATACGCCGTCCTCGATGCTCGATTCTTCAATGCACTTTGACATGATTCGTGCCGGCATCGGTTTGTATGGTCTGCAGCCATGTGAGCTGAGTGGTCGCGTGATGCAGCTTGATCCCGTCATGAGCGTCCACGCGCGTGTGACGCGCGTGGCGCATCCTGCGATGGGCGAGGGCGTGGGCTACGGCTTTACCTACCGCGTACCGCGCACGCGCGTTCAGATCTGCACCCTTCCGATCGGTTATGCCGATGGCCTTTCGCGTACGCTTTCCAATCGTATGGACGTGCTGTATCGCGGCGAGCGTGTGCGTCAGGTGGGCAATATCTGCATGGACCAGTTTATGGTCGCCATTCAGTCCAACCCGGCGCATGAGATTCCCGAGGCCGAGTATGGTGACGAGATGATCATTGTCGGCCGCGATGGAGATGCCGAGATTACCATGGACGAGATGGCGCGCCTACGCGGCACGATTAACTACGAGGTCGCTTGCGGCTTTGGTATGCGTCTCGACAAGGTCTACGTGTAGGAGTCGCTATGGGCGTCATGCACATCCCCGGCCATAGCCATCAGGCGCCGCGTGAGGTCGCACTCGAGGAGATCGAGGCCGTTCTGGGCGATTGTCACCTTTGCCAGCTTTACCAGTCGCGCCATAACATCGTGTTTGGCGTGGGAAACCCCCACGCTCGCGTGATGTTTATTGGCGAGGCGCCGGGCCGCAATGAGGATTTGCAGGGCGAGCCCTTTGTGGGGGCGGCAGGCGAGGACCTCAACGGCATTTTGTCGCTGGCGGGGCTCAAACGCGAAGACGTCTACATTGCCAACGTGCTTAAGTGCCGCCCGCCGGGAAACCGCAATCCGCGTCCCGAGGAAGTGCTGGCTTGCTCGCCATTTTTGCGTGAGCAGATTCGAAGCATCTGGCCCGATATTATTGTGACGCTCGGCAACCCCGCGACGCACTTTGTGCTCAAGACCGAGATCGGCATTACCAAGCTGCGCGGCAGGTTCCATCAGATGGGGCACTTTGTGGTGATGCCCACTTTCCATCCGGCAGCAGCGCTACGCAATCCAGCGTGGCAGGAGCTGCTGGAGGAAGACTTTAAGATGCTGGGCGACTATCTGGGGCGACATCCCGCACCAGAGGACGCCTCGGAATAATAAGGAGCATATATGTCCCTGGAGCGCCTGGGGGTAGGTACTTACAAAACGACTTGCGCTGCCGATACGGAGTACTTTGGCGAGCTAATTGCACCGTGCCTTGAGGACGGAGATGTGCTCATCCTGACCGGTGGCCTGGGAGTGGGCAAAACTCACTTTACCAAGGGCGTCTCGCGCGGGCTGGGCGATGGGCATATGGTTACGAGTCCTACGTTTGCGCTCATGGCCGTTCACGATCAAGGTCGTATTCCGCTGTTTCACTTTGATCTATACCGCCTGGAGCATGCCTACGAGCTCGAGGATACGGGCATTTTCGATGTGCTGGGCTATGAGGGTGCTTGCCTGCTGGAATGGGGCGAACAATTCCAGGACGAGCTGACGGATGAGTATCTTTCGGTGACGCTCAGGCGTGATGAGGGCGACAGCGACGTGCGAACGATAACGCTTGAGGCGCACGGTGACCGCGCAATGGAGCTTTCCCATTTGATTGATAAGGCTGTACAAGATGAGCTTGCATAACGACAACGCGCTGGTGGTGGCGCTCGATACCTCGACTGACATGCTTGCCTGCGCGGCAAGCTGGATTGATGGGCAGACGGGTGAGACGAAGCTCGTGAGTGGCGACCACATGTGTCGCCGTCACGCCAACGTTGAGCTCGTGAATACCGTTGATGGCGTGCTGGCTCAAGCCGGTCTGGATCGCAGCGATGTTGGTTGCTATGTGGTCGGCCGCGGCCCGGGGTCCTTTACGGGTGTGCGCATCGGCATCTCCACTGCCAAGGGCCTCGCGCGTGGTGCCAATGTTCCGCTGCTGGGCGTGTCGACGCTCGACGCTTGCGCTTGGACGGCGTGGAAGGCTGGCGTGCGCGGCAAGCTTGGTATCTTGGCCGATGCTATGCGCGGTGAGGTATATCCGGCGCTGTATATGCTGGTCGATGAGGGTCCCGAGCGTCAATTTGAGCGCGAACACGTGGTCAAGGCCGCCGTGGCGCTCGATGAGTGGCGCCAAGCAGCGGACTGGGGCCAGGTTCAGCTGACCGGTGACGGTCTAGTGCGCTATGGCAAGCTGCTGGGTGAGGACGAGGCCGCCCGCTGCGTGGAGCGCGACCTGTGGTGGCCTTCGGGCGAGGGCTTGCTGCTCGCGCACGCTGCGGGTGACGGCGATCCGGCCCGCGTCCTGCCGATTTACACGCGCCTTTCGGATGCCGAGGAAAACGAGCGCAAGCGTCTTGGTCTTGCCGAGAGTGCGCAGAGCGAAATTACGGGTGTTGCCGATGAGCTCGCCGGTCGTCATCTGCAGTTCCGTCCCATGGGCGCGGCGGATGCCGAGGGCGCAAGCGCGCTGGAGGCTGCCTGCTTTGAAGGTGCCGGACACGAGGCATGGACGCCGGGCATGTTCCTGTCCGAACTGGGCGAGGACGTCGCTGCGCCGCGTAGTTGGTGGGTGGCACACGACGACGGCAAGCTGCTGGGCCTTGCCGGCGGTATGGTCGTGGACGGTGATGTGCAGATTCTGGATGTCGCCGTCGACCCGGCACATCGCCGTGAGGGCATTGCCCGCAAGCTGCTGTCGCATGTGAGCTATGATGCCCAGATGCTCGGCTGCACTACGGCTTCGCTCGAGGTCGAGGACGGTAACGAGGGAGCGACCGCGCTTTATAACGCTCTGGGCTTTACCGAGGCTGGCCGTCGCCGCGGCTACTATGGTGCCGGCAAGGACGCCATCGTCATGACGGCTCCGCTGCCCCTGGTGCTTCCGGTCGATAATGCTTCGCCCGAGCCGACGGCGGCAGAGCAGCGCGTATGGCCGCTGCCTGCGCCTGGGCGCTCCGAGGGGGAGCGTGCCGAAATTGAGCGCCGCCGCCTAGTGCTCGCTATCGAGAGCTCCTGCGACGAGACGGCCGTGGCGATTATCGATGCGGATGGCAATATGCTGGCCAACCAGGTGTCGACACAGATTGATTTTCACGCCCGCTTTGGCGGCGTGGTGCCCGAGATCGCCTCGCGCAAACACGTTGAGGTGATTGTGAGTGTCGTGGATGCGGCGCTCGAGGATGCCGCAGCATCGCTTGGTCTTGAGGGTGGAGCCATCGCGCCGAGCGAACTCGCCGCTGTTGGCGTGACGCAGGGTCCGGGCCTGGTGGGTGCTCTGGTAGTGGGCGTCGCCTTCGCCAAGGGCTTTGCCTATGCCGCCGGCAAGCCGCTCGTGTGCGTCAACCATCTGGAGGGCCATCTGTTCGCCAACCTGCTGGCGCAGCCCGATCTCAGGCCGCCGTTTATCTTCACGCTCGTCTCGGGCGGTCATACCATGCTCGTGCACGTGAAGGCATGGGGCGACTACGAGGTACTTGGTGAGACACTCGACGATGCTGTGGGCGAGGCCTTCGACAAGGTAGCCAAGGCGTTGGGTCTGGGCTATCCCGGTGGCCCCATCATCTCCAAGCTGGCCGAGACGGGCAACCCCCGCGCGATCGATTTTCCTCGCGCGCTTAACAGCAGGGGAGACTACCGCTTCTCGCTTTCGGGCCTCAAGACGGCGGTGACGCTCTACATCGAGCAGGAGACCAAGGCCGGGCGCACGATTCACCTGCCCGATCTGGCGGCTTCGTTTGAGGCAGCTGTCTTTGACGTGCAGTACAAGAAGGCAAAAAACGCACTGCACGCTACCGGATGCAAGGAATACTGCATCGGTGGCGGCGTCTCGGCCAACCCGCATCTGCGCGAGATGATGATCAAGAAGCTTGGACGTCAGGGGATTCGCGTAACGGTGCCGCCCTTGTCTGCCTGTACCGATAACGCAGCCATGATCGCGGAGGTCGCTCGCCGCAAATTCGACCGAGGTGAAATCTCGCCGTTCGACGTCGACGCCGATCCAAACATGACGCTGTAGCTGGTACGGCGCGGTCCCCGGACGGAGGGGCCGGATATAAGGTTTCCTGCTCTACAGTCCTGCGCAAGACGAAGGCCACATTAAGTGGCCTTCTTTGCGT
>CAUGTZ010000040.1 GCA_959602645.1 uncultured Collinsella sp.
GCTGCGGAAACGCGGGACCCGTTCAGGCTGTTGCGTTGAGATTGAAAATCAACCCGAATTTGTAAATGCGCTGGTAGATCTATATGTTCGGTCCCGGATCGGTGTTGCCTCCCGGCGCGTCCTCGGGCATGAGCGATATTTTGCTACGCACTTCGTGCTGCAAAATATCGCTCCCCCTGCGGAATGCGCCGGGAGGCAACACCGATCCGGGACCTGCTAATACGTACTTCAGGCACAATTCTCAAACATGTTCTGGGGCTGATAAGAATTTAGTGGCTCGGCTTTGCCGAGCCCTTATATGGGGAGGCCGGAGCTAAAGCTCCGGCCTCACTAACTTTCCCATTAGATTAAGTGAGCGATCAAGGAATCTCACTCCCCTCTGCCGCGTTAACGCAGGGCCCGCCCTGGTGTTGCTTTTCAGAACATTCCGCAGGACGGAGGAAGCCCCGCAGCGCGCAGCGCGCAGCGGGGCTTCCGATATGTCCGAGGACGTTCTGAAAAGTAACACCAGGCGGGCCCGGACGAGAACAACCGACTACAGGTCGATGTGCGATTCCTTGATCGGGAACGGCTCGGCGAAGTGGCAGGCGCAGCAGTGGCCCGGGGCAACTTCCTTAAACTCAGGAAGCTTCTCGGAGCAGATGCCCTGCGCGATCGGGCAGCGCGTGTGGAAACGGCAGCCGGTCGGCGGATCCAGCGGCGACGGCGGATCGCCGGCGAGGATGATGCGCTTGCGGGTCTTCTGAATATCCGGATCGGGAACTGGCACGGCAGATAGCAGCGACTGCGTGTACGGATGGTGAGGCTCGCTATAGAGCGTCTTCCAGTCCGAAACCTCGACCATCTTACCCAGATACATAACGGCAACGCGATCGGAGATGTGCTGCACGACGGACAGGTCGTGGGCAATGAAGAGATAGGCCGTACCGAACTTGTCCTGAAGTTCCTTGAGCAGGTTCAGAACCTGGGCCTGAATGGAAACATCCAGAGCGGAAACGGGCTCGTCGCAGATGATCAGCTTGGGCTTCAGAGCGAACGCACGGGCGATGCCGACACGCTGACGCTGACCGCCCGAGAACTCGTGCGGATAGCGGTTGATGTGCTCGGGGTTGAGGCCGACGACGTCCAGCAGCTCACGGACACGCTCAATGCGCTCCTCCTTGGTGCCCACGCCATGAATAGTCATGGGCTCGGAGACGATCTCGCCGATGGTCATACGAGGATTGAGCGAAGCATAGGGGTCCTGGAAGATGAACTGCATCTCACGACGCATGTCCTTGATCTCATGCTTGCTCATCTCGGCAACGTCTTTGCCCTGGAAGAACACCTTACCTGCCGTCGGCTTGGTCAGGCGCATGATGGTGCGGCCCGTGGTGGACTTACCGCAACCAGACTCGCCGACCAGGCCAAAGGTCTCGCCCGGATAAATCTCGAACGAAATGTCATTCACAGCAGAGACGACGCGCTTGGAAAAACGCTTGGCGAACATGCCGGACTCTGCGGGGAACTCCTTAGAAAGATGCTCGACCTTCAGCAGTGGAGTGCGCTCGTTATTGTCTGTCATTTACGCCTCGCCTCCCTTCTTGGAATCCTTGCGCGTGCGGGACGTCTCAGGGGCGTTCTTGAGGAACTCGGGGTCACCGGAATAATGGCACGCAGAATAGTGGCCGGACTCGGTGACAACGCGCTCGGGGCGCTGCTTGCGGCACTTGTCCGTCGCATAGGGGCAGCGAGGAGAGAAGACGCAGCCCTCGGGCAGGTTCATGAGCGAAGGCGGGTTGCCGTGAATCGGCGTCAGCGGCTTCTTCTCATCGATGGCCTGCTCCGGGATGGAGCGAATAAGACCCCAGGTGTAGGGATGGCGGCTCTCGTAGAAGATTTCCTCAGCAGTACCGAACTCGACGGGACGGCCGGCGTACATAACCATAATCTTATCGGCCATATCGGCGACGACGCCCAGGTCATGGGTAATCATAATAATGGCGTTGCCGTTCTTCTCCTGCATCTCCTGCATGAGCTCGATAATCTGAGCCTGAATGGTAACATCCAGAGCCGTCGTGGGCTCGTCGGCAATCAGGATATCGGGATCGCAGGCAAGAGCCATAGCGATCATGACGCGCTGACGCATACCGCCGGAGAACTGGTGCGGATACTCATTGACGCGCTTCTCGGGCTCGGGGATACCCACGAGGTCCAAAAGCTCGGTGGCGCGCTTGAGCGCCTCCTGCTTGGAGTAGCCACGGTGCAGACGAAGGCCCTCGCCCACCTGCTTGCCGATCTTATAGACCGGGTTCAAGGAGGTCATAGGATCCTGGAAGATCATCGCGATATCGTTACCGCGAATGTGCTGCATCTCTTCCTCGGTCATCTCGAGGATAGAACGACCGCGATAGCGAACGTCGCCGCCCTCAATCTTTCCCGGAGGCATCGAGATAAGACCCATGATGGTCATGGCAGTCACGGACTTACCGGAGCCGGACTCACCGACGACACCGAGGGTCTCGCCACGATCGAGCGTGTAGGAGACACCGTCGACAGCGCGAACAACGCCATCTTCGGTGTGGAAATACATCTTAAGGTCATCGACCTCGAGCAGATGCTGGCCCTCGGGAACCGGCTGGTCCTTCAGGTCCACATAGTTCTTGTTCTTCTTCATCCTTATGCGTCCTTCATCTTGACGTCGAGGGCGTCGCGCAAACCGTCACCCAGCAGGGTGAAGGCGAGCACCGTCGAGAGAATTGCCAGACCGGGCATGATCATCATCCAGGGAGCAGTCAGAAGATACTGCTGACCGTCCTGAATCATGGAGCCCCACGAAGGCGTAGGCGGGATAACGCCCATGCCGAGGAAGGACAGGGCAGACTCGGTCAGAATAGCGCCACCAATGTTCATGGTCGCATAGACCACGATAGAAGCAACGGAGTTCGGGAAGATATGGCGCATAACGATACGCGCATCGGATGCACCCATAGCGCGAGCGGCGTCAACATAGTCGTTCTCTTTGACCGTCAGGATCGCGGATCGGAAGACGCGCGCAATCGAAGGCCAGCCGAGAATGCCGATGGCGATAAAGACATTCTGAAGACCACGACCGATAACGGCAATCATGGCAACAACGAACAGCACGTACGGGAACGCCAGGAAGATGTCCGCACAGCGCATGATGATCGTATCCCAGATGCCGCCATAGAAACCGGCCAGGGCGCCCATGACCAGACCGATCACCGTGGAGATGGCGGTGGCCATAATACCGACGGAAAGCGAAACGCGTGCACCGTAGATAACACGGACGAGAATGTCACGACCAAGAGAGTCGGTGCCAAACGGGTGCTCGGCACACGGAGCCAGCAGCGACGTCTCGGCCATGGTGGTCGAGTCAGAAGCCGTAGGAGAGCCGAGCCAGGGCTTAGCCCACAGATCGGCGGTCAGGGCGACCACAACAACGATGATGATCCAGCAGACACCGATAACGGCGAGCTTGTTCTTACGAAGACGCTTAAAAGCGTCGCCCCACAGCGTGCGGGACTTGGCGGGAGCAGATGCGGCCTTGGTGGCGGTAGCCTGCTCCTGAGACTGAGAATCAGTTTCCTGCATGAGACGTACCTCCCTTAGGCCTTATCCGACGGACCGCCAAGGCGGATGCGCGGGTCGAGGAATGCATAGCTAATGTCGACGAGCAGGTTGATCACCATAACGACGACAACAATGAGCGTAACGCCGCCCATAACGATGGGCCAGTCGCGCATGCTAATGGCGCGGTAGACCTCGAAGCCGATGCCGGGCCAGTTAAAGACCGTCTCGGTCAGGATGGCACCCGAAAGCATGCCGCCGAAGTCGACACCAATATAGGTAACGACGGGGATGAGTGCATTCTTAAGCGCATGCTTGATAATGATCGCGCGATTGGAGAGACCCTTGGCCTTTGCCGTACGGATGTAATCCTGGTTCATGACGTCAAGCAGCTGCGAGCGCATAATGCGGGCGGCATAAGCGGTCGAAACCGAAGCCAGCGTAATGGTCGGAAGCACATAGTGCATCCAATCCTGATACTGAGAGCTGGAACCGCCGGCACCCGAGATCGGCATGGAGAATGCACCGCCCGTGGCGTCCTTGAGAATGACGCCAAAGAACAGCTGCAGCAACATACCGAGCCAGAAGGCCGGGACGGCAACGAGAATCGACGTGGTGAGCGTTACCAAAATATCCCAGAAGGAATAACGCTTAACCGCCGAAATGATACCCGCACCGATACCCATGATTGCCTCGAGCACGATGGCGCACGCGGCAAGTTTGACCGTATACGGATACTTTTGGGCAAAGATTTCCGTAACCGGCAGCTTGCGCTGGTACGAATTGCCCAGATCGCCATGAAGCAGACCGTTCATGTAATACAGATAACGGTCTACAAGCGACGTCTGAACGGGATCGCCGTTCTCGTCAAGGATCGCGTTGCCGTCCTCGTCCGTCTGGACCAGGTGATAGCGAACGCGAAGCTGAAGCTCCACCTCGGGGGACAGAGCCTTGTCTCCACCGATCAGCTTGATCGGATCTCCCGGCACGATATTCTGGAGGGCGAACAGAATCAGCGTAACGCCCAAAAACACCGGGATGAACTGAAGCACACGTTTAACGATGTACTTACCCATACCACTCCCCTATCTAGGGATTAACCTAAATGGGATGCCGATCGCCAGACCGGCATCCCAAAATTACCATCAGCCAGTTTACCCCAGGTTAGGGAGAACTGTATGTTTCCCATGAGGTCTACGTAAATACTTGACCCTCACGGAAGCTGCAAAACCCTTAGGCGAGCTCGGCGGTACCCAGATCGGCGTGCTTCTGCGGATCAACATAGAGATGCTTGACGCGGTCAGAGCCAGCGATGGTGTGCGTGTAGAACATCACCGGGATAACCGGGCAGTCAGCAGCGACCATGGCGTCGGCCTCCCGCATCTTGGCGATGCGCTCCTCGTCATCAACCGTGGTGCGGGCCTCGTCGACCTTGGCATCGAACTCGGGGTTGCTGTAACCGGAGCGGTTGTCGCCACCGAGGGAGTCGGAGTGGAACAGCGGGTACAGGAAGTTGTCCATGATCGGGTAATCGGCGATCCAGCCCAGACGGCCGAACTGATAGTTGAAGTTCTGATACTGCTCGAGCAGGGCAGACCACTCAGGGGTATCGGAGACAGCGGTAACGCCAACCTTGGCGAGGTCGCCGATGATGGACTCCATGATCTCCTTGTGACCACCGTCCTGGTTGTAGGAAAGGGTCACGCTAATGCCACGATCGCCGTTAGCGCCAGCGGGAGCGACCTTGTCGAGGTACTCGTTAGCCTTGTCGACGTCATAGGCGCAGAACTCCCATGCGCCCTCCTTGTAGCCGGCGATTCCCGGAGGAACAATACCGTCGGCGGGGGTACGGGTACCCTTGAAGATGGTCTTGCAGATGGCCTCACGGTTGATGGCCAGGGAGATGCCCTTGCGCAGGTCGGCGTTATTGAACGGCTCGGCCGTGGTGTTGCAGGTCAGATAGTACGTGGAAGGCTCGGCACCGAGCAGCATATGCTCGCCGTCACCCATGGTGTAACCGTCCTTGGACTCGCCACGGTCCTTCTTGGCGGCATCGATCTGAGCAACGGGAACGTCGCAGACATCGAGGTTACCGGCCTGGAACTCCTTGTAAGCGGTCTCCATGTCCTTGATGACCTGGAAGTGGATGCCATCGATCTTGGCCTTGTCGCCATAGTAATCGTCAAACTTCTTGAGGTTGATCTCCTGGCCATCCTCCCACTTACCGTCCATCATGAACGGGCCGTTACCGACCGGGGCAAGGTAGAAGCTCTTGACATCGGACTCGGCGCACTCGGGAACCGGGGACAGAGCCGGGTGAGAGGCGACGAAGGGGAAGTCGGCGTAAGCGGAAGACAGCTTGACGACGAGGGTCTCATCGTCGGGGCAAGTAACACCGCTGAGCTCGGTAGCGTTGCCGGCAAGCAGATCGTCATAGCCCTCAACCATGGAAAGGTGATAGGAGACCTCGGAAGGACCATACTCGGTGGCGATGGCCGACTTGGTGTTGACTAGACGCTCCCAACCGAGCTTGAAGGACTTGGAGGTAACGTCGTCACCGTTGTGGAACTTAGCCTTCTTGATCTTGAAGGTGAACTCGGTGGCGTCGTCGTTAGCCTCAAAGGACTCGCAAGCCAGCGGAACGATCTCGCCCTTCTCGGGGTCGTACTCCGTCAGAGCGTCGAAGAGCTGGTACTCGACCTGAGTGCCCTGATCCTCCTGGACGTTGTAGGGGTCGATGCAGACCGGGTTGTTGATGTAGAAGTTCAGCGTCGAACCGGACTCAGAACCGGAAGCGTCGCCGCCCTTCTTGCCGCATGCGGCAAGAAAAGCCATGGAGCTCGCAGCGAGGGTGCCGCCAACAAAGGCGCGACGACCCATAACGGGCTGGTGGAACATAGAATCAGCCATGCCATCCTCCTTATGAGATAGGACAAAGTGAATTCGGCCGGGCAACGTCGAGACAGCCCAATCGAACCATTCAAACGCGGTCCGCTGTTATGGCTGGTTATGCAATGCGGGCCAACGTTTTGCAATACAGTAGCGCATTTTATGCACAATTTGGCGCTGATTCCGGTTAACGGTCGAGAATTTCTTTAGTTGGGCGAAGTATGTGGGGATATTTTGGCTCTGTTACAAGTCTGTAAAATCAGAACCACCCTTAAAAAGGGTGGTTTGCTCTTAGGGTATAACCCACGGGCT
>CAUGTZ010000041.1 GCA_959602645.1 uncultured Collinsella sp.
TATTTATTCAGTCCAAGTTTCGGGGCGCAGTTCACTGTCCCCTTTGTGGTGGTTTGAGCGTTAAAAGTGAACGTGTCGTTACTTGGAGAGCTCGTCAGCGAGGGCCTCGATCTGAGCGCGCGAGGCGTCGTTGAGCGAACCCAGGACAGTCACCTTGTTCTGCGTCAGGGTGATGTCCTTCATGCCCTCGAGCTCCTTGGTCATAACCTTGGCAGCTGCAGGCGCCCAGGAACCGGCCTCGACAAGCGCCACGGTACGGTTCTGGTAGGCATGCTCGGCAAGCGTGTGGATAAAGGTGCTCATGAACGGGAAGATCTCGCCCTGATAGGTAATGGAAGCGAGTACCAGACGGTCATAGCGGAACGCATCCTCAACGGCCTCGGCCATGTCGTCGCGAGCCAAGTCAAAAACGGAGACCTTCTGGCCGCGGGCCTCGAGCGCAGATGCGAGCTCATCGACGGCGGCCTTCAGGTGGCCGTAGACGCTCGCGTAGGCAATGGTGATTCCCTCGTCCTCGGGCTGATAGCTCGACCAGGTGTTGTAGGTGTCGAGGTAGTAGCCCAGGTTCTCGGTTAGCACGGGGCCATGGAGCGGACAGATAACCTGGATGTCCAGATCGGCGGCCTTCTTGAGCACGGCCTGCACGAACTTGCCGAACTTACCGACGATGCCAAAGTAGTAACGGCGCGCCTCGCAAGCCCACCCTTCCGGATCTTCGATGTCGTTGGCGCCAAACTTGCCAAAGCCGTCGGCACTAAAGAGCACCTTGTCGGTGGCCTCATAGGAGAAGAGCACCTCGGGCCAGTGCACGTTGGGGGCGCCGACAAACGTTAGGCTGTGGCCACTCAGGTCGAGCACGTCGCCCTCTTTGACGACCATCTTGCGCTCGGGATAATCGGTGCCAAAGTAGTTGATCATCATGCGGAAGGCGCCCATGCTGGCCACAATCTGCGCCTGGGGATAGCGCTCCATAAAGGCAGCGATGCCAGCGGAGTGATCGGGCTCCATATGGTGAACGACCAGGTAATCGGGCGTGCGGCCGTCGAGCACGGCTTCGATGTTACCGAGCCACTCGTCGACAAAACCGCCGTCGACCGAATCGGCGACAGCGATCTTTTCGCCCAAGATAACGTAGCTGTTGTATGCCATACCGTTTTCGGACACATCGTACTGGCCCTCGAACAGGTCAATGTCGTGATCGTCGACGCCAACGTAGCGGATATCCTTGGTGATCTCCATCAGGCAAAGCCTCCTAGATAGACAAAAGAGCCCGTCTATCATAGCACTCGGCTGCATCCCAACAGCTATCTGCCGGCATCCTTACCGATTGTTATTGAAATGCGATAAATCGCCGTTTACCAGCACAAACTATGAGCGCGGTATCGCCGTGCTATGTCGAATGATGAGCTGGCCGGGAATACGAATGGCAACGGTTTTGCCCACCGTACCCGCCTCGGGAACCGCATGCTCGAACACCTCGCGCCCACGCTGATGCAAGTCGAATCGAACGGTCGTGAGCTCGTTGTGTGCTACAAAATCATCGAGCGAATCATCGACGCCCACCACGCTCACGTCCTCGGGCACGCGCAAGCCGCTATCGCGCAGCGCGGCGATGGCACCGTTTGCCATCTGGTCGTTTGCCGCGTAAATCGCCGTCATGGTGCGGTCGTGCTCGGCCAGATATCTGCCGGCCTCGTAACCGCTGTTGGCAGACCAATCGCCCTCGAGCGGCGCCTGCGGCTTAATGTGCTTACGCTCGAGCGCATCCTGCCAACCGGCGCGACGAAATTGCTCGTCAACCGAGAACGACGGGCCACCAATATAGCGAATCCGCTCGTGTCCCAGCTCAAACAGGTGATCCATAAGCAATAGCGAGCAGCCGTAATGGTCGGAATCGACCGTGGTCACGCGCGGATGCGCGTACATGGTAACGATGACCGTGCCAATGCCCGGCAGTGGATCAAACGTCTCAAAATCGGGCGCCATGCGACTCATGCCGATGATGATACCGTCCACGGGCAGCGCGGCCATACGACGCGTGGCCTCGGCAAGCGAAAACTCCTCGGTCTTGGACATCTCGACCAGCGTGATGGCGCAATTATGCTCGCGAGCAGCACTGGCGATGCCGTCGATCATTGAAAGGTTGCCAAACTTGGTGACATCGTTGACGCACAGCCCGACCGAATGGTAACGGCCGTCACGCAGCGAGCGACCGGCATAACTCGGACGAAAGCCAAGCTCTTGCATAGCGGCCTGCACGCGCCGGCGCGTCTGTTCGTTAACGTTGGGCAAGCCGTTGGCGACGCGCGAAACCGTCTGCTGCGAAACGCCAGCAGCGCGGGCGACGTCGGCCATGGAGACCGGACGCGAACTGGTATCGTTGGACGGGCGCCTTGCCACAGGATCACCTTCACCCTTGAGAGATCTGAATAGCGTGAATGCCGGCCCGGGCAGAAACACACCCCGCGCCGAGGCCCGCTATCGTCGGACGCATGTTAACGTACTCTACTTTTTCTATCTGCATCTCTTCTGCTTTATAAGTCCATACGGCAGTACCGTTCACGGCTGAATTTCTACCGATTACCAGATTCTCAAAAAGTGATAAGTGTTGTGTTATGAGTACGTTAA
Source organism: uncultured Collinsella sp. (assembly GCA_959602645.1). Classification (GTDB taxonomy): domain Bacteria; phylum Actinomycetota; class Coriobacteriia; order Coriobacteriales; family Coriobacteriaceae; genus Collinsella. The sequence goes on from CAUGTZ010000041.1 coordinate 2,629, forward strand.
CATAGCCCGTAACGTGCGGCATCGTAGATGCTGAGTTTATGCCGCTTCAAATTGTTAACGTACTCACTACGACGGAAAACTCGTCAGTATGCGCCAAGGAAAGGACCCTCATGACCACCCCCGACGAAAAGACACTCGCCACGCTCACCAAGCTGTTTGAGGAGGAGTTTGGCCCCATCGGCGATCGCCAGGTGCTCTATGTGCACGCGCCCGGCCGCTCCGAGATCAGCGGCAACCACACCGACCACGAGGGTGGCCACGTTATCGCCGGCTCGCTCGATGTCGCCGTTGACGGCATCGCCGTGGCAACCGATTCCAACAAGGTTCGCGTAGCCGACGAGGGCTATCCTACGTTTGAGATCACGCTCGACACGCTGGATGTCCAGGAGTCCGAGAAGGGCACGTCCGCAAGCCTCGTGCGCGGTATGGCCCACGAAATCGCTGCTCTGGGCGTTGAGCCCCAGGGCTTCGACTTTGCCTTTACCTGCTCCGTCCCCTCGGGCGGCGGCCTTTCCAGCTCTGCCGCCGTCGAGGCCGCGTACGGCCGTGCCATGGAGACGCTCTGGGGCGCGCCCGCCATTGAGCCCGTCACGCTCGCCCAGATGAGTCAGCGCACCGAGAACAACTACTACGGCAAGCCCTGCGGTCTGATGGACCAGGCCGCTGTGTGCCTGGGCGGCCTTGCCTACATGGACTTTGAGGACCAGGCCCAGCCTAAGACCCAAAAGCTCGAGCTCAACTTTGAGGATCACGGTTATGCGCTTGTGCTCGTTAAGGTTGGCGCCGACCATGTGGCAGCTACCGACGACTACGCCGCCGTTCCGCGCGAGATGCAGGACGTCGCCGCCGAGTTTGGCAAGGCACGCCTGTGCGAGGTCGACGTTGCCGACTTTGACGCTAAACTCCCCGAGCTGCGCGCCAAGCTGGGCGACCGCGCCTGCCTGCGCGCCGTTCACTACTGGTACGAGAACGGCCTGGTCGACAAGCGCTGGGCAGCCCTGAACGCTGGCGACATTGACCAGTTCCTGGTCCTGACGCGCGAGTCCGGCGCCAGCTCTGCCATGTACCTGCAGAATGTTGTTGCCAAGCTGGGTTCCGAGCAGCCTTCCATGTATGCCCTGGCGCTGGCCGAGCACGTGCTCGACGGCCGCGGCGCCGTCCGTATCCACGGTGGCGGCTTTGGTGGCACCATCCAGGCCTTCGTGCCGCTCGATCTGGTCGACACCTTCATTGCCAAGATGAACGGCTGGCTGGGCGAGGGCTCTGCCCGTCACTACGCCATCTCTGACAAGGGGGCTTACGCGGCATGGCTGTAATGACTGACGTGCGAGAGGCCGCGCAGAACCTGATCGAGTACGCCATCCACCGATCGATGATCGGCCAGGACGACCGGATCTGGGCATACAACACCATTTTGGAGTGCATCGGCGCCACGGGTCCCGCACTCGATATGGCCTGGGCGCTCCAGGTTGAGAAACTCTCGCTCTTGCACCCCGATACCCTGCCCGACTTTGACCTTGAAGGCACGCTTGCCGCGCTTTCCGAGGCCGCCGTTGCCAATGGCGCCGCCGAGGACACGGCGTCGGGCCGCGACCGCATCGCCATGCGCATCATGGGCGCACTCATGCCGAGGCCTTCGGTTGTAAACGAGGAATTCAATGGGCGTATGGGCGTCAACGAGCCCCGTGCCGCGACCGACTGGTTCTACGGCCTGTGCTGCGACGCCGGCTACGTGCGCCGTGCCGCCATCGCGCGCAACATCAAATGGAGCACCCCCACCAACTGGGGCGATCTTGAGATCACCATCAACCTGTCCAAGCCCGAGAAGGACCCGCGCGATATCGCCGCGGCAGGTGCCGCAAAGAACACGGACGAGAAGTATCCCGCCTGCCAGCTCTGCATCGAAAACGAGGGCTATCCCGGACGCTCCGCCGCAGCCGACGGCGGAGCTCACCCCGCCCGCCAGAATCTGCGCGTTATCCCCATCCAGCTCGACGGCGAGCGCTGGGGCTTCCAGTACAGCCCGTACGCGTACTTTAACGAGCACTGCATTGCCATGAGCTCCGAGCATCGTCCGATGCACGTCGACCGCAAGGGCCTGACCTGCCTGCTCGACTTTGTGGACCTGTTCCCGCATTACTTCATCGGCTCCAACGCCGACCTGCCTATCGTGGGCGGCTCGATTCTGTCGCACGACCACTTCCAGGGCGGCGCGCACGAGTTCCCCATGATGCACGCCGCCGAGGTCTCGCAGTTTAGCGTGCCCGGCTTTGACGGCGTTACGGGCGCCGTGTTGCAGTGGCCGCTTTCGGTGCTGCGCCTGCGCTCGCACGACCGTGCTCAGTTGCTCGACGCCGCCGAGAAGATTATCCTCGCCTGGCGCGAGTGGACCGATGAGTCGGTGGGCGTCATCGCGCACACGGCCGACGGCGTGGCGCACAACACCGTGACGCCGGTCATCCGCCGCGTCGACTCCCGCGGCAATGCCGGCGGCGAGACTTACGAGGCCTACCTGGCGCTTCGCTGCAACATCACAACCGACGAGCATCCGCTGGGCGTGTTCCATCCGCATGCCGAGTATCACCATATTAAGAAGGAAAACATCGGCCTGATCGAGGTCATGGGCTTGGCCATTTTGCCGCCGCGCCTGGTTCCCGAGCTCGGCGCTGTCCGCGAGCACCTGCTGGCGGCCAAGGTCGATGCCAGCTACGACCTTGCCGGCGCGCTCGAGGGCGACGACCTCTGCCGTAGCCATGCCGCGTGGGCCGAGGATGTCTATGCCCGCCGCGCCGACGAGCTTACGGCGGATAGCGCCATCGGCATCCTGCACGAGGAAGTCGGCGTAGTGTTTGGCCACGTGCTCGACAACGCCGGCGTCTTTAAGTGGGACGAAGCCGGCCGCGCCGCCCAGCAGCGCTTTATCGACTCACTGTAGCATACGAGTTCGAGCCTCATCAGCGGCCACGACACAACCGCCCACACGACAACGGCGCCCGCCGGCAACATCGCCGACGGGCGCCGTTTTATTGGCTAGTCATTGGGGACGTTCTTAAACGACTAGTCAAACAAGAACGTCCATTACAGTCGAAATTGTCAGCCCGGGCCCGTCTCGGGCTACGATTGAGGCGCGCCCAGAACGGGCCGCCGACCGGGCGCCCGCGCACGGCCGAACGTCCCTGCCCCCGAGAGGGCCCGTTGGGTGCTGCCGGCGCGGGACGCGCCGCCCCCGACGGCTGATAGGAAAGTGCCGGGCAGGTGCCGCGGCTGGTAATGTGAGTGCCGAGGGGGAGGCCATCCGGTCGAACGACTACCGGAAGGATACCACCGTGAAAGCGCCATCCACCAGGCCCGCGGCCGTGCTCGGCCTGGACGTCGGCAAGTCATCGCACTGGGCCTGCCTGATCGACCGCGACGGGGAGGTGCTGACCAGCGCCCCCGTCCGCAACAGGGAGGCCGAGCTCGACGCGCTGTTCGCCTCCGCGCCCGCCGGCACGCTCGTCGTCGTCGACCAGTTCCGCAACATAGGGTCCCTCGCCGTGAGGCGGGCCCGCGCCGCGGGGCTCGGGGTCGCCCACCTGCCCGGGCTCGCCGCCAGCCGCGCCGCGGGCCTGTTCGCCGGCGAGGCCAAGACCGACGAGCGCGACGCAGCAGTGATCGCGCGGACCGCCCTGGGCGTGCCGGACTCCCTGTCGGGGTGTTAGCGTCAATCTAATTTTCACCAGTTTCACCAATCAAACGCGCCGTTCGC
>CAUGTZ010000042.1 GCA_959602645.1 uncultured Collinsella sp.
GGTGATCTCCGCCTTGAGAGGGCGGCGTCCTAAACCGCTAGACGAACGGGCCATAGGCCTCGGCAGAAAAGAAGTGGTAGCCCGTACCAGATTCGAACTGGTGATCTCCGCCTTGAGAGGGCGGCGTCCTAAACCGCTAGACGAACGGGCCACATGACATCTGCACTGCCGTGCTGCGAGGAAATATATTACGGGACAAAAAACATCAGCGCAAGAAGAAATTCCAAATTGCCGAAAAATTGTCGACAGGTTATGGAACGCGCAGGTCAACTAATTAGCTAATTCAAGTTGAGATGAACCAAAAGGGTTTCGCGATCGTTGGGGATGTTGTCCTCGATAACGGCTTCGAGGGCGGCGTTGAGTAGCTGGCCTAGCTCGGGCCCCGGCTTCACACCGGCACGAATCAAGTCGCCGCCGTTGATAGCAAGCATCTTGAGCGAATAGGGCTCCCCCGCCTCCAACAAATCATGGGCGAGTGAGCGCATCTCTTCGATCGTCTCGACGTAATAGAAGCACGACGGCGCCTTGCCCAGCGTGTCGGCACGCTTAAGGTCCATAAGCTCGTCCATCAGGCGCGGCGTATCGACGCCCTCGCCCGAAAGCAAGCGCATCATATTGAGCAAGCAGGAGCGCTCGGGGCGCAGCGGCTTGTCGTGGTACTTAATGAGCAGGCACACGTCGCGGACCAAGTCGTGCGAAAGCGCCAAGCGATCCATGATGGCGCGCGCCTTCTTGGCCCCGAGCTCGGGGTGACCGTAAAAGTGGCCGCTGCCCGCATGGTCGACCGTAAAGCAATCGGGCTTGGAAACGTCGTGCAAAAACGCCGCCCACATTAGGCTCATTGAGGGTGTAAAGCCGTCGCACAGCGCCAACTCCCCCGCCACCGTCAGCACACGGGCGATATGCTCGTAAACGTTAAACGCATGATAGACGCTGCGCTGATCAAACCCGCGACCCGCTGCCAACTCGGGCACGGCGGCGCAGATGAGCTCGGGGTAGCGCAGCATGGCGTCTCCCCCGTGACCGGTCGAAAGGATGCCCTCAAGCTCAATACCCACGCGCTCGCGCGCCACGGCATCGAGCAGCGGCGCGCACTCGGCAAGGGCACACTTGGTCTCGGGCTCAATCACAAAGTCTAGGCGGCAGGCAAAGCGCACCGCGCGCAACATGCGCAGGGCATCCTCGTTAAAGCGACGCTTGGGATCGCCGACAGAGCGAATCAGCTTGCGCTCCAAGTCACCCTGGCCGTCGTAGCGGTCGACAAGCCCGCGCTCGGGATGCCACGCCATGGCATTGACGGTAAAGTCGCGGCGCGCCAGATCATCCTCAAGCGAAGCGGCGCGCTCCACACTCTGAGGATGACGACCGTCGGTATAGAAGCCGTCCAGGCGATAGGTGGTGACCTCAATGCGCTCGCCATCGCAAATAGCCGTAATGCCGCCAAATTTAATGCCCGACTCAACTACGGCAATACCGGCGGCCTCGAGTGCCGCCTTGGACTCCTGCCACAGGCCGCTACAGCACATGTCGACATCGTGGCTGGGACGTCCCATCAGGGCGTCACGTACCCAACCGCCCACGTACCAGGCCTCAAGACCGGCATCCTCGAGGGCTCGCAACACGTACAGAGAGGCGCCTGACGGCTGCGTGGCGTTGAGCGAAACATTGCACATTCCTGTGGCCTCCTGCAATTGCGGGCATATCGATTGATGGTTTCCAAGAAGTCTAGCAAGAAATGAGAGCGGGCGCACACGCGAACGCGCTTCAAGCACGATTGGATCCCAAGGCATCGACTACAAACATGAAAAAGCACCCGCCTCGGCAATCCGAGACGGGTGCTCTACAAAGCAAAGATGCAAGGTCCGTGCGCTGCGTTAGCAGACCTGACGGATGGCGATGCCCTTCTGATACTCATCGACCTTAGCAAAATCGCCCAGACCCGGGCACTCGACCACGTTGGCGCCGGTGGCCATCGAGAGGCGCAGGGCGTCCTCGACGCGCTCGGGGGCGTCGTGCCACACGGACAGGAAGGCAGCGAGCGAGGAATCGCCGGCGCACACCGTCGACAGCAGCTTGACGTCGAAGGTGCGGTTGGCAAACCAGATATGCTCGCCGTTGGAGAAGTACGCGCCGTCGCCACCAAGGGTCAGCAGCACGTTCTTGGCGCCCTTGGCGTGCAGCTCGGCCATCGCGCCCTTGACGGACTCATCGTCGCCACCGCTCACCTTAATGCCAAAGATGTCGAGCAGCTCGTCGTCATTGGGCTTGATCAGCAGCGGCTCCATGGCAATGAGGTCTGCCAGCTGATGGCTCGAGATGTCGAGGACGAACTCGGCCCCCATGGCCTTGACGCGGCGCAGGACCTCGGCCAGGAAGCCCTCGGAGGTGTTGGGGGGCAGCGAGCCGCTGATAACCAGGCAGGTCATGTCATCGAGCGAATCGATAAGCTCAAACATCTCCTGCTCGTTGGCTTCGTTGATGGCGGCACCGGCGTTGACCATGTTGTACTCGGTGTCGGGACCGGCGTTGAGGAACACGTTAACACGCGTGATGCCGTCAGTCCACACGGGCTTGACGGGCACGCCCAGGGCCTCGGCGCCCTTAACGATATACTCACCCGAGAAGCCGGCGAAGAAGCCCAGGATCGTGGTGTCGACGCCGTAGTGGTCGAGCGTAAACGAAACGTTGAGACCCTTGCCGTTGGGGGTGTAGACAGCGTTACGGGTGCGGGTAACGGTGTTGGCGGACAAGCCATCGCAGGAGATGTTGTAGTCAATAGCGGGATTTGCAGTAAGCGTGTAAATCATGAATGTTCCTTTCACGAAGCAACGTGTTAATGAAAGTATATTCCACGCTTCGGCAAAAGGCTACAACAACTCGGTGAACGGTGTGGAAGCGATGAAGTACGGCAGGACACCTCTCCAGCATGGCGGAACAAAAAAGGCGCCCCGGCCGAAACCGGAGCGCCGCATGCGCACGAATATGTCGCGTTTCGCTTACTTGCGATCGAGCTTGCGGACAGCAACGCGCTTGCTGTACTCGTCGACGTGACCAAAGTCGCCGATGCCGACGGACTCAGCAACGTTGGCGCCGGTGGCCATAGCGAGCTTCATGGCCTCCTCGACGTTGTCGCGATCCCTGTACCACTTGTGCAGGAACGCAGCGAGGGTGCAGTCGCCGGCGCAGACGGAAGAGACAAGCTTGATGTTGAACTCACGCTTGGCATACCAGATGTCCTCGCCGTTGGAGAAGTAAGCGTCACCGCGGCTACCACGGGTGAGCAGCACGTTCTGGACGCCGGCCTCGTGAGCCAGCTTCATGGCAACGCGGACCTCGTCGTCGGTGTCGACCGGCACGCCGAAGATAGCCTTCATCTCGTGATGGTTCGGCTTAATGAGCAGCGGCTTCTTGTGAGCGAGCTCCTTGAGCTTGTCGGAGGACAGGTCCAGGACGACATCGGCGCCACGGGCCTGAGCGTGCTCCATGACCTGAGCCAGGAAGTCGGGCGTAGCTTTGGGAGGCACGGAGCCGGAGACGATCAGGCACTCAAGGTCGCCCGCGGTGTCCAGGATGTTGTAGAGCTCCTCCTGGTGCTGCGGCGTGATCGGAGCACCAGGGTTCAGGATGCCGTACTCGTGCTGGCCATCGTTGACGTAGGTGTTGATGCGCGTGATACCGTCGGTCCAGACCGGGCGGCAGAGGCAACCCAGGTTCATGACCTCCTCGACGATGAACTTGCCCGTGAAGCCGGCGAAGAAACCGAGCGCGACGGTGTCGACGCCCATCTTCTTAAAGGCGAAGGACACGTCGAGGCCCTTGCCGTTAGCCGTGTAGCTGGCCGAGCCGGTGCGGACGTTCTCGTCGGGCTCGAGCGGAGAGCTCGAAACCGTCATGTCGACAGCCGGGTTAGCGGTTAGCGTGTAGAACATTTACAGTACCCCCTGTATATGTGAGGGCCGCGTGGCCGGCCCATTCCAACCACGCGGTTACCTCTGATACCAAATTAGCGAGCTGCGGACTCGAGCAGTGCCTTGACCTCGGCAGCGGTGTTGCAGGCGAGCGCCTTCTCGGCGAGCTCGTCGCACTCGGCCTTGGTCCACTGGCTGATGGTCTTGCGGGCGCGCAGGATGGACGGAGCGCTCATCGAGAACTCCTCCAGGCCCCAGCTGATCAGCAGCGGCTCGAGCAACGGATCGGCAGCGGCCTCGCCGCACATACCGACCATGATGCCGGCCTTCACGCCGCTCTCGATGATGTTCTTGAGCGAGCGGAGCACGGCGGGATAGTAAACCTGGTACAGGTTGGAGATGGTGTCGTTGCCACGGTCGGCGCACATGGTGTAGCCGATCAGGTCGTTGGTGCCGATGGAGAAGAAGTCGGCGACCTCGGCCAGGCGGTCAGCGAGCAGCGAGGCTGCAGGCGTCTCGACCATGATGCCGACCTCGATGTTCTCGTTGAACTTGCGGCCCTCTTCGGTCAGCTCGGTCTTGCACTGCTCGACGAGCTCCTTGACAGCCAAGACTTCCTCGACGCAGGTGACGAGCGGGATCATAATCTTGACGTCACCGAAGGCGCTGGCGCGCAGCAGGGCGCGGAGCTGGACCTTGTACTGGTCGGGGTTGGCCAGGCAGTAACGCACGGCGCGGAAGCCCATGAAGGGGTTCTCTTCCTTGACCATGTGCAGGTACGGAATCTCCTTGTCGCCACCCACATCGAGCGTGCGGATGATGACCGGAGCGCCCTTGAGCGCGCTGGCGACCTTACGGTAGGCGTTGAACTGCTCCTCCTCGGAAGGAAGCTCAGCAGAGTCCATGAACAGGAACTCGGAACGGAACAGGCCGATAGCCTCGGCATCGTGATCGAGCGCGTTGGGCACGTCATCGGGGTTGCCGATGTTGCAGGCAATGATCTTCTTGATGCCGTCGGCAGTCACGGACGGCTTGCCGCGGAAGGCCTCGAGAGCCGCCTTCTCGGCAGCGAAAGCCTCGGCCTTGGCAGTGTAAGCGGCGAGCGTCTCCTCATCGGGATCGGCCTCGACGATACCCTTGCCACCGTCGACGACAACAGTCATGCCGTTGCGCAGTGCGGTGCAGCTGTTGGAAACCGAAAGGACAGCCGGGATCTCGAGGGCGCGCGCAATGATTGCGGAGTGCGACGTGCGGCCACCAGTCTCGGTGACGATACCGGCAACGTGGGCCTTATCGATCGTGGCGGTCATGGACGGCGTGAGGTCGTGCACGACAACGACGGTGTTCTCGGGCAGGACGGAGAGGTCGACGACCTCCTTGCCCAACAGCTCAGCCAGAATACCGGTGCGGATGTCGGCGATGTCGGCCGCGCGCAGACGGAACATCTCGTCGTCCATGGACAGGAACATGTTCTCGAACATGGTCGAGGTGTCCATGAGCGCCTGCTCGGCGCAGGTGCCGCCGTCAATGGCGGCGTTGATGGCGTCGGTCATGCCCGGATCCTGAGCCAGGACAATGTGTCCGCTCATGATCTCGGCCTCGGCCTCGCCCACCGTCTCCTTCATGTGGTCGGCCTGAGCCTGGGTCTTCTCACAGAAGACCGAAAGAGCGGTCCGATAGCGCTCCTTCTCTGCTGCCGAATCAGCAACCTCGTGCGGCTCAAACGTCAAGTCGGGATCGACGGCGACCATAACGGTGCCGATTCCGATGCCCTCGGATGCGTTGACTCCCTGATACATTCCCATTCCTCTCTCCGTGCCATGTGATAAAGCGTTTTGCCATATCCATGACAAAAGAGCGCAGCTACCTTGATACAGGTCACTGCGCCCCCAAGTATGAACTTAATTGTTCAACATGCGACCCGTTTGAGTTCTACTCGCCAAGACCGCTCTTGATGAGCTCGATGGCAGCAGCCAGAGCCTCGGCCTCGTCGGCGCCGTCGCACTTGACCTCGACCTCGGTGCCGCAGGGGATACCAGCAGCCATAAGTGCCATCGGGGACTTGCCGTTGACCTCCTTCTCGGGGGTGACGACCGTCACGTCACAGGCGTACTTGCCCATGGTGGAGGCGAACAGACCAGCCGGACGCATGTGCAGACCCTGAGGATTAACGAGGGTAGCCTTCTCAGAAACCATAGTTGACTCCTTTTTTGTGTTTAACCCCTGTCATGCATGTGGCAGGAGTCAGATTCACGACGTTGTTTATATTAACTCACATCAAACGGTTTTTCATTGTGTTTCGCACGAATTGTTGGACAGATGTCGTTGTCGTCCGCTCGCCTGCCGGGCGGGGCGGTTAAGTTTGCTGCTCTACAGTCCTGCGCAAGACGGAAAGCACATTAAGTGCTT
>CAUGTZ010000043.1 GCA_959602645.1 uncultured Collinsella sp.
TTTCCCGATGTCCAAGAAATGGGAGGCAGTTCACAGGCACCTTTGTGGTGGTTTTTGTTTAAGCGCCGGCGATGAGGAGATTTGGGCGGGCGTTGTCGACGATCTCGGCGATTGAGGTGGCGACGGCGTGATCGGGGTCACGGTCCATCACGATGGCGTTGACGTCGATTAGCTCGGCAAAGCGGTACATGCCGCGTCCGTTGACCTTGCTGGCGTCCATGAGGGCAACGCCTTGACGGGCGGCGGAGATCATAGCTGTTTTGGTCTCGGCCATCTGCGGAAAGTCGGTCGTAAAGCCGCAGCCGGGAACAAAAGCGCCGGGGCACATGACGGCAAGGTCGGCATGGACCATTTGGAGCGCCTGCATGGTGAGCGGTCCGTACAGATAGCGATGACCTTTGCGCAGTGCCCCGCCCAGCATGACGACATCGACCGAGGGCATGCTCTCGTCGATGTAATCGGCAATGGTAATGTCGGCCGTGATGACGGTGATGCCATCGCGCTGGTCGAGGAGCCGGACAAACTCGAGCGCCGTGGTGCCCGAGTCGACGAGCAGCGTGTCGCCGTCATTGACGAGCTCGATGGCGCTTTGCGCGATGGCCTGCTTGGCGGCGACATTGACGTTGATACGGCGATCCTGGGTGGATACGGTCAGTCGCTTCTGGAGCGACACAGCGCCGCCATGCGTGCGGCGCAGCTTGCCAGACTCGGCGAGTGCGTCCAGGTCGGCGCGAGCGGTGACAGAGGACACGCCAAAGGTTTGGGCAATTTCTGCCACCTGCACCGAGGCGTTATGCTCGAGCATCTCCATGATGGCGGCACGACGCTCATCGGCGAAGGCTCGGGTTGTTGCATGGGCCATAGCTGCTCCATTCTCGGCCAAATTTGCAGGAATTGTGTTGACTCTATTTTCGTTCATTTTCTTTTTGAGTAAGAAAATACCTTTCGATTACTTATCTTTTCTATAAAAGAAAGACGCTGAACGCCCAAAATTCAATATCGAACATGTCCGCTCGGCTCAAATTCCTTCCGTTTACTTTTCAAAAACGACGGTATTGACCTGCATGGGCTCAATATCTCGCACATGCATACCCGCTGAATTTCATACAATGAGCGCAGCAAAACGCAAGGTAAAACGCCTTGCGGACACGTACGCCCGATGTCCAGATGCGGGCGAGGGAGAGGAGCAAACGCTCATGGCACTTGTTACCACCGAAAAGATGCTCAAGGACGCTCAGGCCGGCCACTACGCCGTCGGCGCGTTCAACGTCGAGAACCTCGAGTTTGTTATGGCCGTTCTGGCTGCTGCCGAGGAGACCAAGTCCCCCGTCATCATGCAGACCACCCCGGGCACCATCAAGACCGCTGGTCTGGACTACTTCTACGGCATGGTCAAGGCTGCCGCCGAGCGCGCTTCCGTGCCCGTCGCCCTGCACCTCGATCACGGCGATGGCTATGACCGCTGCATGCAGGCTTTCCGCACGGGCTACACCTCCGTCATGATCGACGGCTCGCACGAGTCCTTCGAGGACAACATCGCCCTGACCAAGTCCGTCGCCGACGCTGGCCGCGCCATGGGCGTGCCCGTCGAGGCTGAGCTTGGCAAGGTTGGCGGCAAGGAGGACGACGGTCCCGCGGTTGAGGGCGAGAGCCCCTACACCGATCCTGCCGAGGCCAAGGAGTTCGTCGAGCGCACCGGCTGCACCTCGCTGGCCATTGGCGTTGGCACCAGCCACGGCGTGTACACGAGCGATCCGCACATCGAGCAGTCCGTGGTCAAGGCCATTCGCGACGCCGTCGACGTGCCGCTGGTTCTGCACGGCACCTCCGGAGTGCCCGATGAGCAGGTTGCCGAGGCTGTGAAGAACGGCATCTGCAAGGTTAACTACGCCACCGAGCTGCGTCAGGCCTACACCAAGGGCTTCATGGCCTACATGGCCGAGAACCCTGCCTGCTTCGATCCCAAGAAGCCGGCCAAGGAGGGCATGCGTGAGATCACCGAGCTGGTTAAGATCCGCATGACCAACCTCAACTCTGTGGGCAAGGCAGAGTAACAGCAAGGGTACTCCGACTCGCTACATATCCCGGGGAGGGACGAGGACTTAGTTCCCCAATCGTCCTCGGGCATGCAAAAAGCCTCGCTGCGCACTTCGTGCGGCGAGGCTTTTTGCCCCCTGCGGAAAGATTGGGGAACTAAGCCCTCGTCCCTCCCAGGTTGACCTACTCGAGGTCGTCGCCCTTGTGGCGTTAGGGCGGAAAATAATAAGAAGCCTTCGCGCTGCGGAATGATTTTGGAAACTAAGTACGGGGACCCGCCCAAGCCGTTCTGCTCAATCGCCCTTGTGGTGTTGGGACTGAAAGGGTGGGACGCGTGGGTTATTTGGTTGTTAGGGTTAGTAGGTCGTTGGGGGTTTTGAGGTTGTAGGTGGCGTTTGGGATATCTTGGTGTGATCCCCATGCTGCTCGGGCAAAACTGACCCCTGCTGAAGTTGCGCATTGTTCGTCGTAGACGGTGTCGCCAACGTAGACGACGTTGCCAGGATTCGCGCCCGCACGTCGGAGATATTCGAGCATGGGTGCGGGTGCGGGTTTATGTTCGGTTGTGTCTTCGACAAGGATGATGTGCTCAAAATACTTATCGAAACCAAGGGGTGCAATTTCTTTTGCGTATTCGTCGCGCGCACGTGAGGAGACGATGCCAAGTTTGCAGCCGCTATCGGCGAGTGTTGCGATGACTTCAAGCAAGCCTGGAAACACGCTGATAGTGCTTTTAAAGCTGGCGGCAACTTGGCACCAGCGATCCAACGTTGCCTGCGAGTAGATCCCAAGTTTCTCAAGGGCATCCTTGCCGGGTATGCCGAGGGCAAAGTCAAGCTCGTGTCGGGGAAGCGTTTTGCTGGTCTCTTCTTGGACAATCTGGACAAGCGATGACAGAACGCTTTCTTCTGTATCTGCCAATGTCCCATCAACGTCAAATACGATATGGTCAAAGTGCTTCATATGATTGCTCCTCTCTGTTGTTTGCCTGCAAGTTTGATGCAGTGACAGAAGAAGGGTTAGCGGGATTTCTGCCTGGTGCTATCGAGATTCTGCCTCGCTGCTCGATAGCTCGAAGGAGTGCACCCCATTTGTTCTTTAAATACCTGGCCAAGATGGCTTGCTGTTATAAATCCGCATTGGCGCGCGACTGTCTGTACCGTTCGCGTGGTGTGTGCCAAAAGTTCGCAAGCACGGTTTATGCGGTATGCGCGTAGATATGCCGCCGGGGTCGTTCCTGCACAAGTTTCGATAATGCGGTAACACTCTCTTTCGCTTACGCCGGCTGCAGATGCCATCTGGGGCACATCTATAGCGGCTGCATAGTTTGCGCGGATAAAGTCCAGGATTGCCTTGAACTGTACGTCGCGGCTGGTCATCCAAGAGGCGCCGTCGGAAGAAAAGAGCGGTTCGGCCTTGGCGTTAATCTGAATCCAGAGCTCTGACAAGCTATTCCGAAGCGCCATCTCGTTCTGCGGCCGTTGAAGGTCGTGGTTAAAGGAGCTCTTTAGCAAATCGATAAAGGGCATATCGTCGGGGTTGGTGGGCGACCATTTGAGCACATCGACGCCTCGACATTGCAGCAAAGGATTGATATAGCGCTTTTGAAGGCGTCCCGCGGGATCGCCGAGCATCGACGGCTGAAAGATATGCAGCATTTGAATGGCTGGCGCCGAATTGGGTGATTGCAGCGTGCTGTGCAAAACGCCGCCGTTGATAAAGCCGGCGGACCCTTCCTCAAAGCGTACGTGCTCATGAGCCGCGTGCGTTCGATAGTCAATCGCTCCCTGCTCCATGTAGAAAAGCTCAACTTCGGAATGCCAGTGCCAGGGGACGGAATTGCCCGGATAGCGAGCGAATTCTGCGCGTTCGGCAATATAGGGCCAGTCTTCGGCGGTCTCGGGAAACGCTTCCTCGCGTCCTCCGCGGTGCAATTCTATGTGATCCATGTTTCGCATGGCATCAGTATAAAGCGCGATGGGCTTAGATTGCTCTTGCCTGTTCGGGGAACGCCTTGTCTAGGGATGCTTGGAGCTTATCGAAGGATGCTCGCAAGTTGTGGCTCTGGTCGGTTGAGCGTTTGGCTTTTGTGGTGGGGGAGTCGAGGAGGCCGTCTCTCTGTGTCGGGGGGAAGGAGAAAAGGTCTGCATGTTTTAGGGATGGCTGCCGTGCTACGGCATTGGAAGAATGCATGCTTATGCGGCCTCCTCGATGTCCACCAAAAGATTGCGCACGGGGTGTGCTGCTAGGCCCCGTGCGTTGGCAGTATTATGCCGTGGCTGCTGCAAAGAAGCGCTAAAGAAAGGCTTAATGAGGTTTGACGTTGCGATGAAACCGCAGGTAAAAGCTATCGAGTAACACTCTTGAAAGGTTTTGGGCTTAAGGGTTTTCTAAGGTTTGTGGCGCGGATGTGGCTTGCCTGTGTGGGGCGTGTGGACGGCTCGTTCCTAGCACTGCGGTGCGGCGGCGCGTACTTGTTCGATGACCTTTTCCATCGTGGCGTCGATGCGGTCCTTTTTGAGTTCGCATTCCCAGATGGTTATGGGCGTCCAGCCCATTTGAGTTCAAGACTTTAGTCTGCTGGGCGCGCAGCGGCCAGCTTCAACCCACCCGCTAT
>CAUGTZ010000044.1 GCA_959602645.1 uncultured Collinsella sp.
TATTTATTCAGTCCAAGTTTCGGGGCGCAGTTCACTGTCCCCTTTGTGGTGGTTTAGGCGATGATGGGGGCGATGGCGCGGATGCAGGCGTCGGCTGCCGTGAAAGTAGTGCTGTCGTCGCTGACGATAAAGATGATCTTTCCTTTGATGCCAAAGTCGCCGATTTCGCTAAAGAGTACGTAGGGCTCCTTGTCAAAGCCCGAGATGGGAAGCACGGCGGCCTTGGTGGCGCTGGTCAGCTCGTCTGCCAGTGCGTCGAGCGAGGCCCACTTGGACGTGTCCTTTACGGCAACGGGCACGGCCACGCGCCCAAAGGGCATCAAATGCACGAGCGTGTTCTTGGAGATGTTGGAGTTGGGCACAATGATGGTCTGTCCACAGGCATCCTCGATGGTCGTATGACGCCAGGTGATGTCTTGGACCACGCCCGATACGCCACCGACCTCGATATTGTCGCCGGGCTTGATGATGCCCATAAAGGTCACCTGCATGCCGCCGATGAGGTTCGAGAGCGTGTCCTGAAAGCCCAACGAGATGGCGATGCCGCCGACGCCAAGAGCGGCGACGAGCGCGTTTGCGTTAATGCAAAAGCAGTTGTCGAGGATAAAGCTGCCGCCGATCATCCAGATGACGGCACGCGCGATGTTGATGAAGATACTCGATGCCGGAAGCGGGTTATCGTCTCGGTTAAGCAGATGGTGCAGGGTCTTGGATGCGACCTTGGTGGCGATGGCGGTGCCTATCGCCAAGATGACGGCCCAGATGATGTTGTGGACCCACCGTTGCTCAAAGAAATGAAGAATCGGCTCAAACAATTCCATGTAGGGAAAACCTCCTCATGATCATTCAACCATGATACCCACCAAAAAGCCCGTCCGATCACATCGGACGGGCTTCTGTGCTCGATATAAGGTTTGCGCGGCGGGGCTGCAGAGCCCGGCGGTATAGCTTAGCGGCGGCGCTTCCAGATAATGCCGAGAACGATGATGACGATGCCGCCGATAAGGCATGCACCGACCACGGCCAGCGTGCGGTCTCCCGTTGCGGCAAGCTTGCCGGTGCTCTTCTTGGTGGTGCTCTTCTTGGTGGTGACCTGTGTGGTTGTCGTGCCGGGTTTGGGTGAGGGCTCAGGCGTTGGGGTCGGATGGGGTGCGGGGTTCTCGGCGGAGCCAAAGCTGATGGTGCCCGCGAGCGAGGCCACCTTGTGCTCCCAGTCGTCCTGCCCGATCAGTGCCCTCAGCGCTGCCTCGCACGTACCCCACTCGGTGAGTTTCTTGGCGTTTGCGAAGGTGGGGAAGTCGGTCGTGTTGGTGATGATGTAGTTGTTGGTGGCGACGGTATAGGTCTTGGCGGGGTCGAGCGTGCTGCCGTCTTTGGTGAGCGTGGCACTCACGATGCGCTTGCCTTCGGACTGCGTCCAGTCGATTGTTACGTTGATGCCGCCAAAGGAAAGAACGCTGCCGGAGTCGTCGGGCCACTTGTACATGTCCTGGGCTTCCTGCTCGGTGTGGTCGGCTGCGACGTAGGCTTGCTGCTTCTCGTAACTGTCATTGCATTCGTCGCTAATTTCCAGCGAGTGCTCGAGCGCTGCGAGGAAGTCCGCGCCGGTCATGGTCCAGGTCTCCAAGGTGTTGCCGTAGGGCGAGATGGCGATGACGTCGCCGGCGGTCACGTTTCCCGCCGCGATGCCGCCGCGGATGCCGCCAGCGTTCTCAATAGCAAGGTCCGCGCCCGTCAGGTTAGGGTCCGCGTCCGTCAAGGCAAGATAGGAGCCGCAAATCACGTGGCCGATGGTCTGGGCCTTGGTGATGTCGTCCGGGCTGCTGGGGCGGAAATCGGTGGTGCGCACCATTTCCCAACCATGCGTGCCTACGGCGTCCTCGCCGTAAAAATAGTTGGCGGTGGATGTGCCAAGCACCTTGTTCGATTCGATTTCAAAGGCGTCGTCGAGTGGCTTGATTTTGTTGTCGCGAACCTCATCGAGTTGACTCTGGTAGAAGGTCCCCTTGTCAGGGTCTGCCAAAAGGTCGTTCACGTCCTTGGCGGTGTAGAGCTTCTCGTCGCTGTCGTCTGCAGGGACCGTGACCGTGTCATCGTCGGTCGTCTCGGTGCCCTTCGTGTCGTACTTGTACGGAATGGAAAGCAGGCCGACCTCGGCAAAGGCGCTGCCCGCCTCGACGACGCGGACCAGCTTGCCGTCGGCCCCCGTCACGTTTTCGTCTAAGTTGATGTGCTCGTGGCCTGCGATGAGGGCATCGACCCCAACGAGCTTTGCAGCAAAGGTCTTGGCGTTGAGCGCGTGCGCGATACAGACGATAACGTTGCAGCCCTCATCCTCGCGCAGTCGCTTGGCCTCGGCATTGATGGCGGCTGCCGCATCCGAGAACGACGTGTCCTGGACAAGGTCCTCGCGCAGTGAGAATCCCAGCGACCCATCCATGGCGCCCACGACGCCGACCTTGATTTTGTAGTCAAATGTGGAGTGATCTTCGCTGTTCTCCCAAGTGCGGTTGAGCGTCTTGGTGATGCTCGAGCTCCATACGCCGCTCGTAGACTTCGCGTTTGCGCAGAGCATGGCGAAGGGCGTGCCGGTGGTACTGTAGCCGGTCATGGTGCGGAGCTTGTCCGCGCCGTAGCTCCAGTCGTGGTTGCCCGGCGTGGTCGCGTCGTAGCCGTTCGCATAAAAGGTGTCCATGAGCTCGGCGATGCTTTTGCCCTCGCTCATAGTGGCGAAGGACTGCCCGTGGAAGGTATCGCCCGCATCGAGCAAAAGATCGGGGGCACTGCCTTGAGCGCTATAGAGAACTGCCAGTCCGTCAAAGCCCACAGTGCCGGTGCCCTTGGTTGCGTTGTAGCTGTACTTGTAGCTGCCGTGGATATCGTTGGTATGCATGACGGTTACAGAGCCGTCAATAGCGGCGGGCAGGTTCTCCGCGAAGGCGAGGCTTGGGATACCTGCGAGCGCGCCGGCAAATAACGCGGCGGCTAACGCAAGGCGGGGGAGTCTTTTCATGGCAGTCTCCTTACTCTTTAACAAAAACCACCACAAAGGGGACAGTGAACTGCGCCCCGAAACTTGGACTGAAT
>CAUGTZ010000045.1 GCA_959602645.1 uncultured Collinsella sp.
CTTGCGGCGTAGTCGCTATTTATTCAGTCCAAGTTTCGGGGCGCAGTTCACAGGCGCCTTTGTGGTGGTTTTTCGTTTGCAACAGGTTTAGGGACGGACCTGGCCGGTGCCGCGGAGCTTGTATTTGTAGGTAGTGAGGGCCTCGGCGGCAAAGGGGCCGCGGGCGTGGAGCTTTTGGGTCGAGATGCCGATCTCGGCGCCCAGGCCAAACTCGCCGCCGTCGGTGAAGCGCGTGCTGGCGTTGGCATACACGGCCGAGGCATCGACCGCGTCCAGGAAGCGCTCGCAGGCATCCTCGTCCTCGGCAACGATGGCCTCGGAGTGCATGGTGCCGTAGCGGTTGATGTGCGCGATGGCTTCGTCCTCGTTCGCCACGACCTTCACGCTCATCTCGAGCGCCAGATACTCGCGGCCCCAGTCCTCCTCAGTCGCGGCAACATAGTCGTCGCCCTCGGCAAGCCCGGCGGCAGCGCATGCGGCGCACGTGGCCTCGTCGCCGTGAATCAGCACGCCGTGGTCGTGCAGCACGGCAACGACCGCCGGCAAAAACGAATCCGCTACGGCACGGTCGACCAGCAGCGACTCGGCGGCATTGCACACGCCCACGCGCTGCGTCTTAGCGTTGACGATAATGTTGAGCGCCTTGTCAAAATCGGCGGATTCATGCACGTAGATGTGGCAGTTGCCTGTGCCCGTCTCGATCACCGGCACAAGCGACTCGCGCACGCAGCGCTGGATCAGGCCCGCACCGCCACGCGGAATGAGCACATCGACAATACCGCGGAGCTTCATGAGCTCGCCGGTGGCCTCGCGGTCGGTAGACTCGATCATCGAGACGGCCTCGCGCGGGAAACCCTGGGGCTCAAGCGCATCGGCCAGCAGCTCGGCAATCATGGCGCACGAGTGATAGGCCAGCGAACCGCCGCGCAGGATGCAGGCGTTGCCGGTGCGGATGCAGATGCCCGCGGCATCGGCCGTCACGTTGGGGCGCGCCTCGTAGACCATGGCAACCAGGCCCAGCGGCACACTCACGCGCGTAAGGTCCACGCCACTCGCAAGCACACGGTGATCGAGCACGCGGCCCACGGGATCGGGCAGCTCGGCGAGCTTCTCCAGGCCGGCGGCCATGCCCTCGACGCGCTCGGGCGTCAGCAGCAGACGATCGAGCAATCCGACCGAGGTGCCCGCATCACGCGCAGCGGACATATCGAGCTCGTTGGCGGCGACGATGGAGTCGATACCGTTGCGCAGTGCTGCGGCCATGGCGCGCACGGCCTCCTGGCGCTGCTCGTCGCTCGCCGTGGCAAGCGAGGCCGACGCTGCCTTAGCGGCAACGGCAAGATCGTGGATATACGTGGCTATATCGACCGACATGGACGGCCCTTTCTCCTAGAAGTTTGCAACCATGGTAGCCGATTTGCGCATGGCCTCGCCCGCGGCGGTAGAATTGGTCAACCCGAAACACCGCAACGAACGGAAGACTCACATGGCCCTCATTACTTCGTACCACGTCCCCGGCCTGTATGTCGAGGACCACAGCATCGACGTCCCCCTCGACTGGCGCGGCCTGGAGCCAATGCTCCTGGCCGTCGGCAGCACCATGCGCCGCGGCGCTATGCCGGCACCAATCGCCGGCGCGCCCGAGAGCATCAAGCTCTTCTACCGCGTGGTTTGCGCGCCCGACCGCATCAACGACGATCTGCCGCTGCTTCTGTTTTTGCAGGGCGGCCCCGGCGGCGAGAGCCCGCGTCCGCTGTCACCCACAAGCGATGGCTGGATCGAGGAGGCCGTCAAGCACTTCCGCGTGGTCCTGCCCGACCAGCGCGGCACCGGACGCAGTAGCTGCGTGGACGGACGCACGATTGCCACCTTGGGCGATCGCGCCGAGGCAGCCGGCGCCGATGCGGCCCGCTCGCAGGCGGACTTCCTCAAGCGCCACCTCGCCAGCTCCATCGTGCGCGATTTTGAGTACCTGCGCCTGGTGGGCTTTGGCGGCAAGCCCTGGGTCACACTCGGGCAGAGCTACGGCGGCTTTTTGACGTTGAGCTATCTGTCGCTCTTCCCCGAGGGCGTGGCGGCAAGCTTTACCTGCGGCGGCATCCCCCACGTGCCGGCGAGCGCAAGCGAGGTCTACGCGCACACCTTCCCGCGCATGGCTGCCAAGACACAGCAGTATTACGACCGCTACCCCGCCGACGTCGAGCGCGTGGCGGCTCTTGCCGATGCGCTCGAGGCTCAGAAGCCCGTGCTGCCCGACGGCTCGCCGATGACGGTCGAGCGCCTACAGCTCATGGGCAGCGACTTTGGCATGAAGCCGAGCTTTGAGCGCATGCATTGGATTATCGATCACGCTTTTGTTGACGGCGACGGCACGCTGACCTGCGGCGTCTCGATATCTGACAGCTTTTTGATGCGTGCCTTCGAGCGCACCAACACGCGCACGAATCCGCTGTACTGGACGCTTCAGGAGTTCATCTACGCCGACGGCGATACCATGCCCATTCGCTGGGCCGCGGCAGAGGAGAAGGCACACCGTGCCGAGTTCGACACCCTCGCGCGCCCGCTCATGTTTACCGGCGAGGCCATGTTCCCGTGGATGTTTGAGCAGATGCCCGAGCTTAAGCCGTTTAAACCCGCCATGGACCTGCTGATGGAAGACACCAGCTGGGACAAGATCTACGACCCGCAACGCCTGGCCTGCAACGAGGTGCCGCTCCAGGCCGCGGTGTATTTCGACGACATGTACGTCGATTCGGGCCTGCAGCTCGATACGCTCAGCCGTGTGGGCAACTCGCATGCCTGGGTGACCAACGAGTTCGAGCACGACGGTCTGCACGGCAGCGTGGTGTTCAAGCACCTCTTCGGCGAAGCCCTCAACCGCGGAGACCTACGCCAGATCTTCTAGCAAAGGAGTGTCCCAAAGTGCCGGCACAGACGATATGAGCAGGACATAAAACATTGAGAGCCCCTGCTGC